>NZ_JACJPO010000036.1 GCF_014696105.1 Microcoleus sp. FACHB-1515 | reverse complement strand
AAGACACTCTCGTTCTCAAAGAAGCTTGCTAACCATATTGGAGCAATTTGGTACTTCATCCACCACTACAATGCGAGTTTACAACCCTGAATCATTACTTCTACATCTCTACCCATCTCATTTCTGACGCCATCATTTCCTTGGCATATTATTCAATTCCACTCACCTTATTTTATTTTGTTCGTAAGCGGAAAGATCTGCCTTTTTACGGCATATTTCTATTATTTGCAGCGTTTATTATTTTCTGTGGAACGACTCACATTGTTGCGATTTGGACACTTTGACATCCGACCTACTGGCTCTCCGGCCTGCTCAAAGCGGGAACTGCAATTATTTCGATCTTTACTGCGATCGAGCTAATTCCCCTGGTTCCTCAAGCGCTGGCCTTGCCCAGTCCAACGCAGCTTCAAGAAGCAAACGCCGCACTTCAAAGTGAAATTGACGAACGGTTGCGAATTGAAATAGAACTCAGACAGCTTCAAGACGAATTGGAACATCGCGTTCAAACTCGCACGGCTGAGCTAGTTCAACTCAATCAACAGCTTCAACAAGAAATTGATGAGCGGCAGCGAGCCGAAGCAGAACGCAATCGTGCCGAAGCAGAACGCGAACAACTGCTTAAACGAGAGCAAACCGCTCGTGCCGAAGCCGAAGCCGCGAATCGAATTAAAGACGAATTTTTAGCCGTTCTTTCACATGAACTCAGAACGCCGCTTAGTCCGATCCTCGGCTGGGTGCGGCTGCTGCGAAGCGGAACTTTAGATGCTCAAAAGCAAGCGATCGGACTTGAAACGATCGAGCGCAATGCCAAACTGCAAACGCAATTAATTGAAGATTTGCTTGATATTTCACGAGTTTTGCAAGGCAAATTAACGTTGAACGTCAAGCCTGTTGACTTAGCAACCGTCATTTCTGCCGCAGAAGAAACGATGCTGTTGGCCGCAGAAGCAAAATCAATTCAAATTCAAACTGAGCTAGAGCCATCCAGCAAACTTGTCCTTGGTGATCCCAATCGCTTGCAGCAAGTCGTCTGGAATTTACTTTCCAATGCCGTGAAATTTACGCCAAGAGAAGGACAGGTTCACGTTAAGTTGCAGTACGATGAAACAACCGCTCAAATCATGGTTAAAGATAGCGGCAAGGGCATTAGCTCAGACTTTTTACCCTATGTTTTTGAATATTTTCGGCAGGCCGATAGCTCAATTACTCGTCGATTTGGCGGGCTAGGATTGGGCTTAGCGATCGTCCGGCAAATCGTCGAACTGCACGGCGGCACTGTTGCAGCCGAAAGTGCAGGTGAAGGACAAGGCGCAACCTTTACTGTGCGATTGCCGCTGCCCAAAATTGTGTCTGTTAGAAATGCGATCGATCCACCTGCTTGCGGCCACTCAGATTTGAGCAGCGTGCATGTTTTGGTGGTGGAAGATGAAGCAGATACGCGAGAATTGATCAAAATTATTCTGGAACAATATGGCGCAACGGTTACGGCAGTTGCTTCTGCAAAAGAAGCATTGAACACATTTGTGCAGCGATCGCCTGATATTTTGGTCAGTGATATTGGAATGCCAGATGTTGATGGCTACAGCTTCATCAGTCAATTTCGATCGATGCAGGAACCGCACAAAAAGATAATTCCGGCGATCGCACTAACGGCCTATGTTGGCGAATACAACCAGCGGCAAGCGCTTCAAGCTGGCTTTCAAACTCATCTCGCCAAACCTGTCGATCCCGGAGCGCTGGCAAAGGCAATTTTGAGCTTGGTGAGCCAATCGATTCCTCAAGAAGCCTGAATGTGTTCACCTCAAGGCAAATACTTCTGCACCACGTCCCAGCCCGTCAGCGAAACGCGCACAAAGCCAACCAGCAGCAGCAATCCGGTTAGCCAGTGCAGCGGTCGCGCCCAAGGTCGCAGCGGACTGATGCAGAAAGCGCTCCAAGCTGAAGCAGCGGTTAACAGCGTGGCGTCAATGCCAGCGGCAAGGTGCGGCGAATGGCCTAAGCTGCCGTAGTGCCCGATCGTCCCGACAATGCCGATCGCCAGCAGCAGCAGCACGAGCACGACTAAGCTGCTGCCCAAGCCGATGTGCGTCCAGCGCAGCCAGCTTGGACGCACGACCCAGTTTGCCTGAGACAGCCGATTCGCACCAGACGGCCATTGCAGACGACTGACAGAGAGCCAAACGCCGCTCACGGCCAGCAGCAAATAAGCTAAAATTGCCAAGCCCATCGCCCACGCCGCGATTCGCCACAGCCAGATAAAAGAAGGAAGATCCACGTCACCCCACGATCACGTCACTTCCTTACATTATGCCGTCCGCACAATTGGGTCGTGACGACCAAAGCGCCCAGGAAAAATACTTCGATCGCCCTGCCGTTTGACAGAGCGGTATCAATAAACTTTGACCGAGGCATTGACAGCAACCTTGGTTAGCTTGTCTAATGCTAGACAGATTCGCTAAACGGGCAATGAATCTTGTACGGCTCTTGTAGTTTCCACAGGTTCAACCACTTCCGGCTCGGAATCATTTTCCTCGACGCACAGGCGATCGCACGGAATTCGATCAGACAAGATCGCGCTTGCCATCATGCCGCTGTGAATCTCAAGCTGAGCTTCGGGAACCGCTTCAAAGATCAAGCGCTGACCCGGAAACACGACACGCTCAAAATACCAGTTTGCAATGTTGGTAATGCGAGCAATTTGAATTTTGCTGGTGGCGTTGACATAGCAGCACAAAATGCGATCGGACGAATCAGAAGGAAGGGGATCAAAAATCTGAGCCATAGCGAATGAGGCGCTTTGCACCGAACCTAGGGTAATGACCAAACCGTAACACTGCCTGATCCCTGCTTGCTGTAAACACGACTACCAAGCTTTTTTGCCCAGTCTGCTGCGGCGATCGCGCTGGCTGACTAATTGCGAGCGATCGCCGTCTACATCGTGATTTAGCGCAATTTGGAAAGAATTATTAAGACTGGCAACCGCTGGGATCACTCACCGCCGCCCATAATTTTCGGCACTTTAAAGAATTCACCTTCGCGATCGGGCGCACTGTCGAGAATCTGCTCGCGATCTCCATAGGGCTGATGCTGGTCGGGGCGCGTCACGTTGCTCACATCGATCGCCCGCGTCGTCGGCTCTACATCGCTCGTATCGAGTTCGCTGAGCTGCTCAAAATATTCAAGAATGTCGCTAAGCTGCGTCGTAAATTGCGCTTCTTCGTCTGGCGTCAAGTCAAGCCGAGCGAGATGGGCAACTTTGTGGACTTGGTCGCGATCGATTTTGCTCATCAAATTTTCCTCCATTCCATCTGCATCTTACGCCACAGACAGCTTCCGCTACGGACAACTTCCATTAGGGACAGCCGAGCGATTCCCGCGTGTCTTCGCCCGTCGTGGGATTGCTGCCGCTGGCGGTTTTACAAAGGGCAAGGGCTTGGTCGCGATCGAGCACCGCATCGGTGAAATCGGCTCCTGTCACGATCGCGCCTGCAAAATTCGACTTCAGCAGCATTGCGGAAGTGAGCACGGCGTTGGTGAAGTCAACATTGGCGAAGTCCGTAATGTAGCCGATGCCGTCGCTGAAGTCTGCGCCGCTGAAATTCGCTCCGGTTAGAATCGAACCGTTGAAGACGGCTCCGCGCAAATCGGCCTCACTGAAGTTGGCGTTCTCCAGCTTGGCGTTGCTAAACTCGGCACGAACCAAATCTTGTCCAGCAAAATCTTTGGTAGCAGCGTCGGCATCGTCATAGGCGCGGATTGCCGCCGAACTCGCAGCCCACGCAGGCAGCGGCAGCAACAGACCAACAGGCAACAGCAGGCAAAAAGCCAGCAGCAAAGCAAATAAGCGACCCATATTCGATTAAATTCGATCGACTCAATCAACTTAACATTTTTTAATCATCCAAATGCAGCCCGATCGCCCAGCGCTTCCAGAACAATTTCGCATCGTCAAAATCAGCAAATATCTCAGTAAGCATCTGCGCCATCAGCCCGATCGCTTAGGCTTGACGCTTGCGCCTGGCGGCTGGGTTGAAATCGAGACGCTGCTGGCCGCCTGTGCCGCTGACAACTTTCCGATTTCTCGTGCCGAACTGGAAACTGTCGTTGCGGAAAATGACAAACAGCGCTTTGCGATCGATTCCACCGGAACGCGCATTCGCGCCAATCAAGGCCATAGCGTCGAAGTGGATTTGCAGCTTGAGCCACAAGTGCCGCCGGATCTGCTGTATCACGGAACGGGCGAACAGTCGATCGACTCTATCCTTCAGTCCGGCCTGCACAAAATGCGGCGGCATCACGTCCATTTGTCGCAGGATATTCAAATGGCGATTCGAGTGGGGCGCAGGCATGGGCGTCCGGCTGTGCTGGCGATCGATGCTGCCGCAATGCACACTAAAGGATATGAATTTTACTGCTCTGAAAATCATGTTTGGCTGGTCGATCGAGTGCCGCCAAACTATCTAAAAAGAATTGAGATCGGCAACTACCGCTGATCTAACGATCGATTGCATCCCAAACCGAGCGAATCAGCGCTTCTAAATGTTGTTCGCAAAACTGTTCGGCCTGCGGAAGCGACATGCCGCGCTCGATCGCATAAGTTTCAAAAGCGTTGTAAACGATCGCTCTCGCCATGTCTTGTTCGTCTGCGGAAACTGCCCACCGCAATTCAATACAGCCACGAGTGATTAACTTCATCAGTTGGCTTTCTCGTCGCAAATCGGCCATTAGCTGATCGGCAACGGGGAACTGTTCAGACATTCGATCGCCACAAAAGCTACTCTTCTATTTTAGATTTTTCGATTTGTTGAAGCAGGGCGATCGTCAAGATCAAATCGTTGTTCTGCTCAATACGCGATCGTCGCTGATCACCGCTGCCAACTTTGTTTATGCTGAATTCGATCTAAATTAATTCGCCTGTTTACTGATAGTAAGCAGGTATTCAATGTTGCTGCCTCCGTCACCTTCCCAGCGAAGAATGATGCCGTTGGCATTGAGAATGGGATCGTTGTTGAAAGTCGTCACCACCACAAAATAAGTACCGTCTGCGGGAATCGTAAAATTGGCAAGGCGCGATTGAAACGATCGCTCCTGATCGTCATTTTGAGCAATTAATCGTCCGGCTGCATCAAATAAAAAAAGCTGTGAATCATCGTCCATAAACGGCGTTCCGGGCATGATGCGCGTCACGTTGACATCGATGCTGAGGCGATCGCCTGCGCTAGCCGTGAAACTGTAAACCTGCTGGCCGCTGCTGACTGCGCCGGAGTGCGTCGCCGCTCCGGTGACGAAATCTAAGTTGACAGCAGGCGAGAGCGCAACCAGCGAGAGCGGTTGAGGCGCGATCGCAACGGAATTCTCGATTGTCGTTGTAGATTGAGGCGCAATCGCGACGGCAGGATTGGCCGCATTGCAGTTGGGCAAGTTGGCAAATCTCGCTCCGGTGGCTCGCCAATTTTGCAGTTGCGATCGATAGTTCACAAGGCTTTCGCGGTCTTCGGGCGATAGATCGTCTGAACCAATGAGCTGATTGGTCAGGTCGATCGCCTGCGGCCAATCGTTCAGGCAAATGGCCGCTTGTAGCTGAGTTTGGAGCGTGTCGATCGCAGGAGTTTGAGCCAAAGCGGGCAGCGCAAAACCGTAGGCAAACAAGGCAAACCACAGGTGGAGCTTGGCAGAACGCATATGCAGTAAAAATAGGGGTGAATTATAGTTTTCCCAAAAATGCGGCGAATTCGATCGCAACTCCAACGGACGATCTCCGACATTCGATAGATCCTTCAGCGTTTTGCCGCTCCGTAAGATGGAATCGATCGCGCGAAATGTTATTTTCTTTACAGCCTTTTGCAGGGAAGCTCTTGTGATGTCAGAAGCATACGATGTAGTGATCATTGGTGCGGGTCATAACGGCTTGGTTTGTGCGGCTTATTTGCTGAAAGCAGGCTACCGGGTGCTGCTGCTGGAAAAGCGAGAAATTCCCGGTGGAGCCGCGACAACCGAGGAAACAATGCCGCAGGAAGCTCCGGGATTCAAGTTCAACCGCTGCGCGATCGATCACGAATTTATTCATCTTGGTCCGGTTGTGCAAGAGCTTGAATTGGAAAAATACGGGCTGGAATATTTGTTTTGCGATCAGGTGGTTTTCTGTCCGCATCCGGACGGTAAGTATTTTTATGGACATCGATCGCTCGACAAAACCGTTGCGGAAATTGAGCGATTCAGTCCACGCGATGCTCAGAAATATCGCGAGTTTACCGAATATTGGCAACGAGCGATCGGCGCGATGATTCCGATGTTTAATGCGCCGCCAAAATCGATTATTGATATTGCCGGAAACTACGATATTGCCAAGATTAAAGATTTATTTTCCGTCATTGGTTCACCGTCGAAAACGCTCGATTTTGTCCGCAACATGTTGACCAGTGCGGAAGATATTATGAACGAGTGGTTTGATGAAGAATTTCTCAAAGCGCCACTCGCTCGCCTCGCCTCGGAACTCGGTGCGCCGCCTTCGCAAAAGCAGCTTGGTATCGGCGCGATCATGATGGCAATGCGGCACGATCCGGGCATGGCAAGACCGAAAGGCGGCACGGGCGCTTTGGTGGATGCTCTGGTGAAGTTGGTGCGATCGCTCGGCGGCGTGATTCTCACCGATCAATCGGTCGAGAAAATTTTGGTTGATGACGGAAAAGCAGTTGGCGTTCGAGTGCGCGGCGGCACAGAATATCGAGCGACTGAAGGCGTAATTTCTAACATCGATGCGCGTCGTTTATTTCTGCAAATGCTGGAGGCGGATGAAATTGCTGCTGTGGATGCGGATTTGCGTGAACGACTCGATCGCCGCATTGTCAACAACAATGAAACGATTCTCAAAATCGATTTGGCGTTAAGTGAACCGCTGAAGTTTGTCAATCACGAGCATCGCGACGAGTATTTAATTGGGTCAGTTTTAATTGCCGATTCAGTGCATCAGGTCGAACAGGCGCATCACAAACCTGCGATCGGGGAAATTCCTGATGATGACCCGTCGATGTATCTGGTTGTGCCGACGATGCGCGATCCCTCAATGGCTCCCCCCGGCTGCCACACCGCTTGGATCGAGTTTTTTGCGCCGTACAACATTCGCGGACGGGAAGGAACCGGACTGAACGGAACTGGATGGACGGACGAACTGAAAAATCAAGTGGCCGATCGCGTCATCGACAAAATTGCCGAATATGCGCCGAATGTGAAATCTGCAACGATCGCTCGCGGCGTCGAAAGTCCGGCAGAACTGGGTGAACGGCTGGGAGCCTACAACGGCAATTACTATCACATCGATATGACGCTCGATCAGATGGTGTTTTTCCGGCCTCTGCCAGAACTGGCGAACTACAAAACGCCGATCGAAAATCTTTACCTGACCGGAGCCGGAACGCATCCGGGCGGCTCAATTTCCGGAATGCCGGGACGCAACTGCGCTCGTGTCTTCCTCAGTGCCCATCAACCCCTTAACCGCACGATCGCCAAAGCGGGTCAATCCGTCAAAGATTTGGCAAGATCGGTATTTGGGGCTTCATCAAAGGATCGATCGCACTCATGACCAATCGTGTTTTGATCTTAGGCGGACGCGGACGCATCGGCAGCAGCGTGATGCGCGACTTGCTGGCTCACACGCAGGCACAAATCACGATTACGGGAAAAAGCGAGGCGGCAAAAGCAGGTTTGCCTGAAACCGTTCAGTATCAGCAGCTTGACCTGTCCGATCGAGAAGCAGTGCGATCGACCATCCGCGCCTACGCTGCCGACTCCACCACTGTCAGCCCCAACTTGGTGATTCACTGCGCTGGCCCCTTTCACCATCGCGATACCAGCGTCCTCGATCTATGCATCGAGCAGGGCATCAACTATCTGGATGTCAGCGACAGCGTAGCCTTCACGTGCCGAATGCTCGATCGATCCGAGGCGGCAAAAGCAGCGGGGATCACGGCGATCGTCAACTCCGGCATCTTCCCCGGCATCTCAAACAGCATGGTGCGTCGCGATGTGGAACTGCTGGACAGCGTGGACGAAATTCACCTCAGCTATGTCGTCAGCGGGTCGGGCGGAGCCGGATTAACCGTGATGCGAACCACGTTCCTCGGCCTGATTGCGCCGTTCAAAGCGTGGCTCAACGGTCAGTGGCAAGCCGTCAAGCCGTACAGCGATCGCGAATCGATCGAACTGCCCGCCCCCTACGGTCAGGTTCACGTCTACTGGTTCGAGATGCCCGAAACGCTCACCTTGGCCGACACCTATCAAACACAATCCGTTGTCACCAAGTTCGGCTCTGTCCCGGATTTTTACAACCATCTCACCTGGATCGCTGCCCACATCTTTCCGAAATCCTGGATCAAAAGTCCGATCGGCACGGAATTTCTGGCGAACGTCAGCTTTCGGATGACCGGAGTGACCGATCGCTTCAGCGGCATCGGCGTCGGCATTCGATCGCAGGTCACAGGCCAAAAAGACAACCAGTCCCGTAAAATCGTTTCCACCCTGGTTCACAACAACACAGCGGTTTCAGCCGGAGCGGGAACCGGAAGCATCGCGGAGCTATTGCTGGCTGGAGAACTGCAAAAACCCGGAGTTTACCCGGTTGAGCAGGCGCTTTCGACCGAGCAGTTTTTGCAAACGTTGGACAGTCGCGGAATTGCGATCGATCAGCAAATTTTCGATCGATGAGTGAACCCCAATATCCGATCGATCTGCCCACCGACGATCAGGTGCGAACCTACCTGCTGGAAAATGCGGAAGCGGCTCGAACTTTGGGAATCGAGTCGGATTTTGAAGTGCGATTTCTGGCAAGAGGCGCGGTGAATGCGGCGTATCAATTGAGCGTACCGGGACAGGTCGATCGCGTCCTCCGCATCGCTTTGTGCGCTGCAAATCGATCGAGTGTGAAGCCGCAGGTGGAGTGTGAAGCCGCTGTTCTGCAATTCTTGAGCGGGCAAAACGTCACGGCAGATTTAGCCTGGATCGATTTGCACAGCGGCATGGGCTATCCTTTGCTGGCGATCGGCTATCTGGATGGCGACCCACTGGACTATCGCTCCGCCCATCTCAAAGCCGCTGCCCGCCTGTATGCCCGCCTTCACAATCAGACCGAAGAACCACCCGCGATCGTGCCTCGCGTCCCCGACCCAATGACGCAATATCTCAAGGAAGCGCAGGTTTGGGTGGATCGCTATCGCCACTGGTCAGACGCCAACTCGGTGACGATCGCCGCTTTTGATGCCGCACTCGATCGCATTCGCGCCAGATCGATCGAGTTTGACCAGATGCGCTTGATTCACGGTGACGGCACTTGGAGCAACTGGCGCATTCAGGCAGAAGAAGCGCGAATCATGGATTGGGATTGGTGTCGCGTCACCACGCCTGCCGCCGATCTCGCGCATTTTCTTTCACCAATTACAACGGGACGATTGCGCGGCAGGCTGCTGAGTCGCGAGGAAGAAAATGGCGTGTTGGTAGAATATTGCGCGGAGCGGCGAATTGGGCTGATTGAGTTTGAAAGGTTGTTTCGGGGGATGCGATCGATCGTCGTTTTCCACTCGATTACCTGGACAGCCGCCTATCTTGTTCAGCTTGCTCAAGCTCAGCCAGTCACAGCGGATGACCAGGAACCCGAATTCCTCAAAGTGCTAAAAACCAGCGGATTGGCGCAACAACTCGATCCAGAATTTCTAGACTGGATGAAACACGAAAACATCTGGTGAGGAAAATTCTTGTGCGAACTGATGTAGCCCCGGTGCGGAACGACGCAACCTATCCATTTTTGCCGCCCCGCTTTTCTCAAGGCAAGTGGCACGGCTTCGCACCCGACGGACTGCTGCCGCAGGTGCATCTTTATGACGGCTCGATGTGCAACCGCGCCTGCGCCTTTTGCTGCGTGTCCGGCAGTCCGCAAGGCTGGCATCGCCCATATTGTAAAGAAATGCTGGATTTGGCGCTGTCGATCGTTTCTCCGACTGGAAAGATTAAATTTTATGGCGGCGAACCGACCCTGCATCCCGAAAATGTCCTGAATGCGGTGCAGTATTTGCGATCGCAAGGTTTCCCCGGCACCTTCCGCATCTACTCCAACGGCATTCGCGCCACCGAACTCACGCAGATTCTTACTGCCGTTCCCGAAATGGATGCGGTCTTGAACTACTCAATTTTGCACGGACGCGGAGCGACGCCGATCCCGAAGCGATCGCTGGAAATCCTCCTCGCCTTTGAACCGGGACGAATCTTTTCCGGCCATACCGAAATTGTCGATGTCGGTGCGCCGGAAGCGACCGATCCCAGCTTGACGGCAGAAAGTTTCGATCGCCACTGTCCCCACTGTCATCCGGTCGTTCGCAGCGATGGCTGGGTGCATGGCTGTCCGTTTGCTGTTGAGATCGCCGCACCGCACTTTGAACTCGGCAAGCTGGGCAGCGATCCACAAACAATTCTGCAAAAATACGATGCGCTGGTTCGCTGGCAAATTGAAGTGGTGGAAGCCGAAGCCGATCGACGTGGCATTTTGCCCTGTCAGGTCTGCAACCAGCATCTTGCCGAACTGCCGCTTCCCTAGTACGTGCCCAAATATTCAAACGCTGCACTTTCATCGCTCTGCCAAGCGGGAGGAGAAATCTCGGATTTCTTTACGCCAATGTCTGCTTCATCTTCTTCATCCATTGAATCAAACCGCATATATTCATCTTCACTTAAGAAGTAGCCAGCATATTCTTCGCGATCGAATCCATAAACTTGCGATTCAGCCCAAGCTGCATCAGCACTGCCGTCCGAGAACACGCGCAGTCTTGCCCAATAAAGGTCAGGATAAGGTGAACAGTTGGAAAGCCACCATTCAACTTTCACTACCGTTTTGCCTGCATAAAATGAACGCTTATCCATCTAATTTCGCCTCATACTGATTTGAGAAGTTGACTTTATGAAGCCGCAAAATATCTAGAATGAAGCACTCGATCGCCTTCCAAAACGACACTTGGAAAGCCTACTTACTGCTGTTTCCGACCATCGCAATCGTCGTCGGCTTGTTTGGCGGCGGCTTAATTTTGGCACTGCTGCAAAGTTTAGGGCTGTTTTCCCTGGTGGGATCGCCCTCGCTCAGCTTTGCGGCCTATCAAAATATCTTCAGCGATCGCGCCTTCTACACTTCACTTGGCCTCAGCCTCTACATCGCTCTAACTTCGACGACGATCGCCACAGTTTGCAGTATCGGGCTGGCGTTGCTGCTGCGATCGACCGGACGCTGGCTGAGTTTCGCCTGTCAGATTACCTTGCCGATTCCGCATCTGGTGGGCGTCGCGGGAATTCTGCTGTTGCTGTCGCCTTCGGGCTTGCTGTCGCGGATTTTGTTTGCGATCGGCCTCATCCGCTCTGACCAAGACTTTCCTTTATTGGTAAACGATTCGGCTCAATTCGGCGTCATTCTGCATTTTCTGTGGAAAGAAATTCCGTTTATCACTTTAATTTTGCTGGCAGTTTTGCGCGGCATCGGCAGCGATTACGATGTTCAGGCGCGAGTTTTGGGCGCAAATCGCTGGCAAACCTTTTGGCAGGTCATCCTGCCTTTGATGAAACCGGGAATCGTTTCGGCCAGCTTGATCGTATTTGGCTTCATTTTCGGCTCGTTTGAAGTGCCGTTTCTGCTCGGTTCACCCAATCCGCGATCGCTGCCCATCCTCGTTTACCGTGCCTTTACCGACATCGATCTCAATCAGCGCACCGAAGCGATCGCCCTCGGTCTCGTCTTATCTTTGCTGTCGATGGCGATCGCTGCCTGCTACCTCTGGTTTAACCGCCAATCTGCCCGCACCTAATTTCCGCAAATGCTGCGTCAAACTCTCCTCGCCCTCCTCGTCGTTGTCCTCTTTCTCCCCTTTTTGCCGCTGCTGATCTGGTCGTTCGCGCAGGGCTGGTATTTTCCGCAACTGCTGCCGCAGTGGACGCTGCAAAACTGGGCAGAACTGTTTGCAGCAACGTCAAGAGTCGGTCAAGGGTTTGTGCAGAGCTTCGCGATCGCCACCGTCACCACCGTTCTCTCCCTGCTGATCGGACTGCCTGCCGGACGTGCGATCGGGCTGATGCAGTTTCCAGGCAAAGAAGTTTTGAAGCTGCTGATCTTGATGCCGATCATCGTTTCACCGCTGGCAACCTTGATAGGAATTCAGTGCAATTCTGAAATCTCTGCCTTAGATCGCTCAAGATAAAACATCTCGCAACGCTGAAAGCCGCTCCTGCACAATTCGATAGTAGATCCAGGTTCCACGTCGCTCTTTTTGCAATAAGCCCGCTTCGTACATCACTTTGAGGTGGTGGCTCACAGTGGGCTGCGACAGTCCCAATGGTGCAACTAGCTCACAGGCACACACTTCTTGATTCGGTTGGGCTGCAATTAAGCTCAGCAGTTGCAGTCGTGCAGGCTCACCCAATACCCGAAAAATTGCTGCGAGTTGGGTAGCTTCACTCGGTGTGAGTTTGCCTTCGAGCAAAGGAGGGCAACAGGGGATCACAAACTTAGAAGTCTTCATGCCTTCAATATTGACACATATCGATATAGCCTGCAAAATATTGATGTAGGTAAATATTGATTGAAATGAATGCTTTAGGAGTTAAATAATGACTCGCATCCAGATTGCTTTGAACGTCAGTGGTATCGATGTGGCAGTGGATTTCTACAGCAAACTATTTGATGCTCAGCCCGCAAAACGTCGTCCGGGTTACGCCAACTTTGCGATCGCCCACCCCCCCTTAAAACTGGTACTCATCGAAAATCCTGCGGCGGCAGGTCAGCTTAATCACCTAGGTATTGAGGTGGAGTCGTCCGAGCAAGTTTCAGCCGCGAACGAGCGCATTCAGCAGACAGGGCTGTCTGTTGATCCCGAACATTCTGTGGCTTGCTGCTACGCCGTGCAGGACAAAATTTGGCTTAAAGATCCCGATGGTGCAGATTGGGAAATTTACACGGTTCTGCAAGACTCTGACACTTTTGGCAAGAGTCGAAACAACGCTCAAGCCTGCTGCTCTTAGCTTGAGGCATTCATGATGAAGTGGCAAAAGCGCCAACCAATCACAGGTTATTCGCGAGAACTTGTTGCAGAATTCATCGGTACTTTTGCGCTTGTTTTTGCAGGCACAGGAGCCATCATCGTCAACCATCTTAGCCAGGGTACAATCACTCATTTAGGTATTAGTTTTGTATTTGGTGCGATCGTCACTGCACTGATTTACAGCTTTGGTCATATCAGCGGCGCACATTTTAACCCGGCTGTAACGCTGGCATTTTGGAGTAGTGGATTTTTCCGATCGCATCAAGTATTGCCTTACATTTTGGCTCAAGTCATCGGTGCGGTTGTAGGTTCGTTGCTATTAGTTTCAGTGTTTGGCAATGTCGCAGATTTAGGGGCAACGCTGCCTTTGAATGGCAATTGGCAGCAGTCTTTCATTCTAGAAACTGTTCTCACTTTTATCTTGATGCTCGTAATTTTAGGCTCTGGACTCGATCGCCGTGCCCCAATCGGATTTGCTGGAATTGCGATTGGATTAACGGTCGGCCTGGAAGCTGCCTGCATGGGATCGATTACGGGAGCAAGTATGAATCCGGCAAGGTCTTTTGCTCCGGCTTTAGTGAGTTGGACGTGGCAGAGTCACTGGCTCTACTGGGGTGCACCGATTGTAGGAGCGCAGTTAGCTGTTTGGGTTTATCGATTTCTCTCGAACGAATTTTCGGACTTAAAAGACTGAACCAATTTAGAGCAAAAATGATGAAGCGAGTCATGTTTGTCTGCAAGAAAAACTCCCGCCGTTCTCAAATGGCAGAAGGATTTGCGAACGTTTTGGGCAAAGACAAAATCCTAGTGAGCAGTTCAGGATTAGAAGCGAGTCAGATTGATCCGCTGGTTGTTGAAGTGATGTCAGAAGTTGGAATTGATGTTAGAAATCAAGCCTCAAAATCATTGAAGAATTTTGAGCCTGAAGATTACGATATCGTCATTTCTCTTTGCGGTTGCGGCGTGAATCTTCCACAAAATTGGGTACTGAGAGAAATTTTTCAAGATTGGCAACTCGATGATCCCGAAGGACAACCGATCGATACATTTCGACGAGTGCGAGATGAAGTGAAAGATCGCGTCACGAAGCTGCTGAAATCTTTAGAGTAGAAGGCAGGCAATTGAGCCACCTTCGCAACGATCGAGAAAGCTACTGCCTTTAAGCGAATTTGCCGATCGCACCGTGCCGATCGTGAATGCCAAATACACCACTCAGCTTGAACAGATCTGGCAAGCGCAAATTGCAGGTGGATAGTTGATCTTCAGTCCAAGCTTTTGTAAAAGCCTTGTGAAGGAAATGACGAAGCGTGACGTGAGGCGATCGCTTGAGCTAAAAAGAGGATGTTTCGTCTACCTTAGCTCCCTTCATTCATGCACGAATTGCTCAACCAAACGCTTCGAGCTTTTTCCACAGCCTACAGCGGTTGGATTGCTTGGAACTTGTTTCTTGCCTTCATTCCACTCGCGTTGAGCTATTGGCTGTTTCGCCGCCCCTCAACCGTGCGCGATCTGCTGTGGTGGACGGGCTTTGTCGTCTTTATTGCCTTTTTGCCCAACGCCCCCTACTTGCTCACTGACATTATTCACCTGATTCGCGGAACTCGTGCTGGCTACTCTCCCTGGGTGATTGCGCTGGTCTTCATGCCGCTGCATCTTTCGGCGATCGTGCTGGGCTTTGAAGCTTACGTCGTTTCACTGATCAACCAAAGCTCCTACCTCAAGCGAGTTGGCGCGAAGACGTGGATCTTATGGTCAGAACTGGGAACGCACGCGATTTGCGCGATCGGCGTATTTATCGGACGCTTTCGCCGCTTTAACAGTTGGGATCTCGTCACCGCTCCGGGCAATGTGATAGCAACCACGATCGACGACCTCACCGATCGACAACCCGCCTTTGTTATGTTTGTGACATTCGTGATTTTGACAGTACTTTACTGGATCTTTAAGCAGATCACGCTCGGCCTCAAGCTGCGCGTTCAATATGCCCGTCAAGGGCTAGACGTGCTGGAATAGCTCGCGCTCTTTTCATCCGCACGGCATGATTTACAAGCAAGCTTGTTTACAAATTCGCTTCGGCTTTGCGACGCGCATAGGCACTGTTGCGACGATATTGCGCGGCACGGTCTTGGGCAGCTTTGTGGCGGTTGTCTGAATCGGGCACAACTGCCATTAAATCGGCGGCCTGCTGCCACAAATTGGCAATCTCAAACCAATCGGTTGACGATCGCGCCCGTTTCCCTGCAAAATTTGCTTCCGCCGCCAGTTCCATCGCCTTAACGTAAGGGTCGCCCTGAAACGACACCGCCAGCACTTGACTCGAAGGCGTATCAGAAATGTAGCGATCGTACATCGTCCAGCTTAACCACAGCAGCGAAGCCGTTAAGCCGATGCCACTTAGCAGCAGTAGAGAAAAGCGCATCCAAAGTGTCGGGAACGAAGAGAATGACGGACACCCCATTATTTTACGTCCATCTAGGGAAAAAGAATTGAGTGTTGGGAATTGGCAAGGGAATGAATGGGAACTGGATTTCTCTGAGAATGGCTGTACTTGCAGAACTCAAATTTGGAAATCGATACCGTTCCGGGAGCGCTTCGCGATCGCGCTGTCGCTCAAACACGAGTTTGCAGCCGACAGCCGACACCCAATCCCCAGAACGATTTCACAAACTTCATCTTTGTTTAGGATGAAGAAAGAGTTGCAGCACAATTGGGCATGAGCAGTTTGAATCTTTTGCATCCGCAGCGGTCTTACAAAATTGCGGTTCTTGGCGATATTCACGACGCTTGGGATGAAGAGGATCACGTTGCCCTCAAGCAGCTTGGCATAGATCTCGCTTTGTTTGTCGGGGATTTTGGCAACGAATCGGTGGAAGTGGTGCGATCGATCGCCAGCCTCTCGATTCCGAAAGCCGCGATTTTTGGTAATCACGATGCTTGGTACACTGCAACGGATTGGGGACGCAGCAAATGTCCTTACGATCGCAGCAAAGAAGACTGGGTGCAGCAGCAAATTGATTTGCTTGGCCTCGCGCATGTCGGTTATGGAAAGCTGGATTTGCCGCAGTTTAAGCTCAGCGTGGTCGGGGCGAGGCCGTTTAGCTGGGGTGGTTCCACCTGGAAAAATGAGCGCTTTTATCAAGAGCGATTTGGCGTTCACAGCTTTGAGGAATCGATCGATCGGATCATGAACGCCGTGCGAAAAACCGCTCACGACACCTTGATTTTCATTGGGCACTGTGGCCCGACCGGACTGGGCGATCGTCCCGAAGATCCGTGCGGACGCGACTGGAAACCGATCGGCGGCGATTATGGCGATCCGGATTTTGCGGCTGCGATCGAACAGTCGCGCAGCTTGGGCAAAACGATTCCGCTGGTCACGTTCGGCCACATGCATCACAGCCTGCGCCACACCAAAACGGAACTCCGCAAAATGCTTGATGTGCAGCAGGAAACCGTCTACCTGAATGCCGCCAGCGTACCGCGCATCCAAACCACGCCCGCAGGCGATCGCATCCGCAATTTCTCGATCGTGACGCTCACGGATGGCGTGGTGACAGAGGCAGCATTGGTCTGGGTCGATCAAACGTTTACCGTGCGATCGCAGCAGGTGCTTTATCAGCAGTCCACTCCGGTCGCATCGATCGGGTCGTAATCTATTCGCAACTGTCGCGATTGATTCGACCATCCGGCATTTTTGTATCGCACCAAATCACATTGACGAGGCGAGCATCGTCTAGACTGGCGCGGCGGAGGTTCGCCTGTGTTAAGTTCGCCCCTTGCAATCGGGCATCGTCCAGTTCAGCCGCTTGCAAATTGGCTCGCGTCAAGTTCGATCGCTGCAAATTGCTTCGGCGTAAATCGGCTTCTTTTAAGATTGTGGCGCGTAGGTCGGCTGCTTGAAAATTCGCTTCTTCCATTGATGCGCCTTCGAGAAAAGCACCCCGCAAAAATGCCCCTCTCAAAACTGCTTGATCGAGGGTCGATCGCGTCATTCGCGCTTGCTCCAGTTCCGCCTTTTCTAATTTTGCCTGCGTTAGATTTGCGCCTTCCAGCGATGCACCTTCCAGATCTGCACCATTCAAAATTGCACGGCTGAGATTTGCCCCGCGCAGATTTGCTCCGCGCAAACTCGCCCCGGTCAAATCAGCCCCTTCTAGATTGGCAGCCTGCAAATTCGATCGCATCAAATTCGCTTCTTGTAGCTTCGCATTTTGCAAATTGGCTTCTCTGAATGTGGCCGTTTGCAGCAGGGCAGACTGTAAATTTGCGGCCTGTAAATCGGCCTGCACCAGTTGCGCCGTTTGCAGATTCACGCCTGCAAGCTGCAAGTTGGCAAGCTTGGCGCGATCGAGTTTTGCCCCGCTGAAATCTGCATTTTCCATTGACGTTGCGGCAGTTGAATTCAGCAATTTTGCATCTGCTAAAAACTTCAACACCAGCCCACGTCGATCGCCATTCAACTGAGGTAAAGCAGTGAGCGTCAGCGATCGAGCGACGGTATTGGCAGCAGGCGAATTCGACTGCAATACCAGCGATGAAACCTGATTGAAATAGTCAGATAAAACCTGCTGCTGCACCGGATGATTTGCAGCGGCAGGCCAGCGCGTCGCGATCGCAAATGCGGCAACTACAGCCACAACGGGAATCAACAGCCAAGCTAATAAACGCTTCATGTCACAAAGCCGCAAAAGTAGTGTGAATGCGATCGCTCAAAATCGGGTAAAGCTCAAACAAAATAATTCCTAAAATTAAAAAGTTAAAGCCGTAGAACCAGTTAACTTTGAACTTTTGAATCGCGATCGTTGGGCGGTGTTTTGACATCTGCTGCTGAGCGATCGCGAGCGTTATTATCAGCGGCAAAAATTGCGCCAGAACAAATCGATTGCCGCTAGCAATCGGCGCATACCAAGCATACAGCAGCAAATAGCCCAAAAAGTAAGCCCCAACAAACAAAGCCAGCCACCAGGATTGTTTGATCGATCGGGCAACAGTGCGAAAGTTTGTGCCCATTAAAATCAGGGTTGCTGCCATATAAATCACCACATATTTCCAATAGCCATATCCGCTGCTGACAACTGCATACTGTTCCTTGATCCCGCTTCCGAGGCGATCGAGCATTTGCAGCGGAGTTCGTTCCCGCAAATACTTTTCCAGGCTGGGAATTTGGTCAGCGGGCATCTGCGGCCAGCCTTCATGGTCATCATGAATTCGCGTTCCTTGTTCGGCCTGTTCCCAGGTGTCATACCAGATATAAAACGTCGAATTTACGTTGTAGAAATGCTTGCCAAAAAATCGATAGCTGGTTGTAATGTAAGGCGAAACGGTGAAGAGGAAAAATGCAGTTGAGAGCGCAATACATAGAAAATGATGCGCGATCGATCGCTTCCGGGTTTGACTGGGCGATCGATCTCCGAAAATTCCTCTGAGTGCCAAACAACCGAAGAAAATTAGCATTCCTGGCAGAATTGAAGCTTTGGTAAGATGAGTAACTCCAAACACAATTCCTGTGAAGCTGCTGAGCCACCAAGTCGGGCGTTTGAGTAGCTGCCACATCAGCAGAAAGCAGCAAAAATTTAGGACGTAAAATAACAGTTCCACCTGCACATATCCGGCTCGAAACATGAAAACGGTGAAGGTTGTAATCAGCCAGATTACGATCGCAGGCAGCAGCATTAGTCTCTGTCGCAACAGCAGAAAAATTCCGGGCAGCAGCGCAGCCGAAAGCGCAATGTTGAAATATTTGGCACGAGTAAAAAACTCAGTTTCGCTCCAGCGAAAATCATAAATCCAAGACAGCAAAAACGGATAGATCGGCATTCGATTTCGTCCGCCGACAAAGTGATAGTTCGTTGAAAAAAGATTGCGAGCGTAAGCTAAATAAGCCTGCTGATCGACTCGGTTCACATCCAAATTTACCTGCGTTGCATTGGCGATCGCACCATAACAAAACAGGCCAATACACATCAGCCCGATCGCTATAATTGCGCCATTCCGTAAACTCAAATTCAAAATGCGATCGGTTTTTGAGTTCATATGAGTTGAATGGCGATCGATTCACCAAAAAATTACAGCTATCAGCCTTTCATCTTACCTTGCGCTCATTCTCACTGGAATTGAGCAGTCGAATTGACCAGGTGAAAACGCTCATCACTTCGCCCGGATGCCGCCCCGGTAAAAGTTTGCTCCAGTCGCCCACAGCGGCAAATCCGCGCTTGTGCAGCGTGTGAATCAAAGCGGTGACAACTTCCGGCGCACCGATCGCCAAGAGTCGGACGCGATCGAAATCGCCGCCAGATTTATCTGGAGTATCCAGGACGATTTCGATCGCGTTTTGTTCGGGGTTTAGTTGTTCGGGATTGAAATTTTCGCTCATGACAATTTTGCACTGTTGACTGCTAAATCAACATTAGCTCAAAAGTTGACTGCTGAATCAACATTTACGAATTGTTAGTCCTCTGACACGATGAACGATGTCAGTACGCTCTGTAGAAGGCGCATGGGACGGGCAGGCGAAGCTTTGAAGCGTACTCTGGAAGCTCATCGAATTAGTCAAAATCGGTTGGCAGTTGAATTGCAGGTCGATCGTGCGGTGGTCAATCGCTGGTTTCATGCCCAAGTCGATCCGAGTGGCGAGACGATCGCGGGCATTGTGCAAGCGCTCGATCGCCTGAATCCTGCTGCTGCCGAGCAGTTTATACAGCTTTATTTGGGCGATTTGGTCAGCAAAGATCTTCCCTCTGACGAACCATGACGCAGTTTCAGCGCTTGGCGATCGCTCCCTCGCAAATTCAAGCCGATCGCATTACCCTCACAGCCGAGCAGCAGCACTACCTTCAGCGCGTGCTG
This sequence comes from Microcoleus sp. FACHB-1515, assembly GCF_014696105.1. Classification (GTDB taxonomy): domain Bacteria; phylum Cyanobacteriota; class Cyanobacteriia; order Elainellales; family Elainellaceae; genus JAAUTJ01. Next base: position 101,434 of record NZ_JACJPO010000036.1, on the reverse strand, counting down.
CGCCTGCGGACGGGCGATCGCTTCATTGCCATCGACGGACGCGGACACTGGTGGCTGAGCGCGATCGAACCGGAGCAGACTGCGCGAATCCTCGAAGCGATCGCCGTTCACACCGAACTGCCCATTAGTTTGACGCTGCTGATCGCGATGCCCAAAAACGGCATGGACGACATTGTGCGACAGGCGACCGAACTAGGCGTGACAACGATCGTGCCGATGACCAGCGATCGCACTCTGCTTCAGCCGAGCGTACAAAAGCTCGATCGCTGGCGACGCATCGCCCAAGAAGCCGCAGAACAATCAGAGCGCCAGATGATTCCAACGATCCTTGAACCGATCGCCTTTCGCAACGCCATTCAACAGTTTGACTCCGGCCAGCGGTTGATTGGCGTAACGCGATTCGATGCGCCTGCCCTCCGCCACCGCCTGCCGCCCAGCCAATCGGTGACGATCGCGATCGGTTCAGAAGGCGGCTGGAGTGAAGCTGAAGTCGAATTGGCGATCGCAGCGGGATTTTTGCCTGTGTCACTGGGCAAGCGGATTTTGCGAGCGGTGACGGCGGCGATCGTGGCGATCGGGCTGATTGCCGCTGCGTATGAAGACAACGCTGCGTCAAAAGAGCGATAGGTGACGCTGGACTTGAACTCATGCCCCTTCTCAAGAAAACTTTGCTGTCGCCAATTTCACCGCAATGGAGCATCATCGGCTACAATCAGAGGTGGCGTGCGCGAATGATGACAAAATCGATCGTGACCGCACCGGGATGTAGCGCAGCTTGGTAGCGCGCCTGCTTTGGGAGCAGGATGTCGCAGGTTCAAATCCTGTCATCCCGATTTTCAGATGTAACTTCGGTTTAACTCTTTGTGCCCGCGATTTCCTGTGCCCGTGATTTCGATCGACACGCGATCAAGGTTGCTGCTAGAAACTGCAAGCAGCCCTAAAGGGACAATGCGATCGTCCCTCGTTTCAAAAATGCCCCTGCAAGTGGAGAGTTTGCAGGGGCAATTGAAGAGAAAACCAGTGCAGTAGTTCGGCGTTGAACAGAATCAAGCTAGAAATTTCGCATCATTTTTCTGCTGATTTTTAGACCTAACATCCGCCATACTTTAGTTCCGCTTAGTAGGGCTGGAAACTGCCGCGCATTTCACCCGCCCGATTTCGCTGAGTGTGAATATCAACATACAAATTGCCGTTAGAAAGTGCCTGCAACTGTTCACTGGTGAGCGTGAATTCTCCCCGAAAGCGACCACTGGTTTGATTGACATTTGGACTGACTTCTAGCGCGTACTGAAATGGGCCGTTTATGGTCGGATCGCCTTGGTGAATATGAATGCCAGAGGTGATGTTTGGATTCGGTGGATCAACCGGATCGGTGGCAAAGTCGCGCAGCGCACTTGTCAAATTGCTAAAATCTCCCCGCACAATCAAGCGATCGCCCACCAACACGGCTCCGGCTGCACTAAAAGCACCCGTCGATGGCGTTGCAGGCACAACAACATTATCTTTTGTCAAAACCGCCACATAGCGTCGGATTGAACTAGCAGGAACACCTTGAGCAATCACCGTTTCAGCTTCGCGCAATTCGGCCATTAACTGCTGATCGATCGATTGAGAATGCAGGAACGGTTGCGCCATTTGGGACGGCTTGGCAGCGGACACAGATTTACTTTGAGGCACGAGTTTCGCCGGAGTGCTCCATGAAGGCGTTGAGAGCAATCCAATCAGCAAGCAAGTAACCGCACTCAGAAGCAGGTTAGAAATCCGTTTCAGGGTCATGACTACATCTCGCAAAACGTATCAAAATGACGGTACGAGCCTCAAGTTGAATTGGATGCATCTCGATCGACAGCAGATTTCGTGTTGCGATCGAATTGCAGGCAAAAATTTCAGCTTGAGCGGCGTTGTCTTTAGGTGGTGTGCCGACAATGCCAACCCTATTTACGTTGAGAAATCACAGAATCCGGCGATCTGGCAGTATTTTTCCAGTCATGCTGGCCTGGACGCAGACGCGAAGTCGTCAACCTCTGATCAAGCCATGAGCATCCTCACCAAATATTGCCGCATCTAAGCCGATAAATTGATTCGCGATCCTTCTGAGGTTTTGCTAATTTCAATTCGCGTCTGAAAGGCTTCTTTGAAGTGGGGCATATGCGTGACAGTGAGAATGCAGGCGAAGTCAGGAGCGATCGCTTGAATTGCCCCGATGAGTCGATCGCATCCTGCTTCATCTTGAGTCCCGAAGCCTTCATCAATAATTAGCAGTTGTAAGGCTGTGCCCGATCGCTGTGCCAACAGTCTTGCTAACGCTAACCGAATCGCAAAATTCACCCGAAACGCTTCGCCACCAGAATAGGTTTCATACGGGCGAGTTCCGTGCAAATCCGCGATTAAAATATCAAGTGTATCGATCAGTTTAGCAGTAGGAGCAGATTTACCTTTGCGCGATTTCTGCGTCACAAACTGAATGTGAAGCTGATGAGCACTTAACCGTCCTAAAATTTGATTCGCCTCGATTTCAAGCTGCGGTAGCAAATTTTCAATCATCAATGCTTGAATACCGTTTTTGCCAAATGCCTGCGCTAATTCTTGATAAATGCGCTGCTGGCGTTTGCTCGTTTGAAGCTGCTGGCTCAACTCGGAATGCTGAATTTTGAAATCCGCGATCTGCTGCAACTGCTGCTCCAATCGACCTTGCTGCGCGAGTTGGCGATCGAGCCGTGCCCGCCGTTCCTGCATCGCTTTTTCGATGTCTTGAATTTCTCCAGCGCGATCGGGTGTCTGGGTCAATTGCTGATCGAGGGCGGTAATTTGAGCGTGAACCGATTTGTAAGAATTCGATCGCGTTTCCAGCAAATGATGCAGTTCTTGAACCTGCTGCTGCACCTGCGGATATTGCTGCTGCGCTTGCCCTAATTCCTGATAGCGAAGCTGCCAATTTTGCGCCTGCTTGAGAACTTGTCTCAGTGCAGTGTGGCGATCGAAATCATAATCAATTCGCGCAATTTCAGCGTCTAGCTGATTAATTTGCTGCTGAAGAAGCGATCGCGCCAAATCTCGAATTTGCCGCTCAATTTCTGCAATTTGCGCTTCAATCTGCGGCTGTTGCTGCTGCAATTGTGCCTGTCTTTTTTGCGCCTGCCTCAGCTCTGCCTGCTTGATTTCTGCCCAACGCCAGCGATCGACTTCTCCTCGCGCCAAAGCGTGATCTTTATCATCGTAGCCCAACTGCGTCAGGCTGCGATCGAGCAGTGCCAACTCTTCATGCAAGCTGCTGGCGAATGTTTTTGATTGGATCGATCGCTGAATTTCCGCCTGCTCCAACTGAATTTGCGTCAGCCGTTCTTGAACCGTTGCTGTTCCTTGAAGCTGCTCTTGAAGCTGGCCTTTTCGTTCTAGTGCGATGCTGTAGCTGCCTAATTCTTGCTCTAGCGCAGCATACTCTTTTCTTAATAGTTCAATCTCGCGATCGCTCAAGGACAACTGTTCGCGAATCACCCAAATTTGCCGCTGAATTTCTTGCTGTTCAGCGCGATGGCGATCGAGAACAACTTGCCAGTGATGTTCATCCAAAGGGCGATCGCACAGCGGACAAGGCGGATACTCCGTCTTAGAATTCATCTCAGAAGTTTTGTATCGGCCATTAGTTGCTTCCTTGACGGCCAAACCTTTGCTCGTGATTTCCTCGCCAATTGCTGTTTCTGAAGTGTCGATCGCCGCCTGATTGCTATTATCTTCCTCGCGCTGAAGCATCCGAATTTTATGATCCAACTCGGCCAACTGCCGCTCATATTCGCGCTGCTGATCCTGGAGACGATCGAGAAAATTTCGTCGCTCCACGCCTTTTTCGCGGACGCGCTGCTGATAGTTTTTGCGCTGTTCCAAATATTCCACCTGTCCCGCTACTTCGCGGACGGCCTGCTGAATTTGCGGCTGGCGGGATTGCTGCTGCTGAAGCTGATTGGCGATCGATTGCAGTTCCTCAATTCGCGTACTGAGCCGAGTTTGAGCGCGATCGAGTTCCGTATGAATCTGCTGGCGACGCTGCATCAAAGGCGAGGCTTGAAGCTGAAGCTGATCGAAGCGCACCAGTTGCGATCGCGCCTGTTTGAGATGTTCGATCGCATTGGCAATATCGTTGGATTTGCTGAGAATATGTTGAATTTCGGCGTTCTGCTCTGCCAAATTTTCAAGCTGAATTTGTGCCTGCTGCTTTTGGGCTTGCAGGTCGCGGAGTCGATCGGATTGCTGCTGCTGCAATTGCTGACGTTGCGCTTGTGCCGTTTGATGAAGGCGCGATCGCGCGGTTTGCGTTTCTTCTTGTGCTTGCAAATGTTGAAAGTAGGCGTAGCCTTGCGCGATCGATCGCTCCTCGGCCAAAATTGCCATCAAGGTTTGCTGCTGATGCTGCGCGGCAGCAAGTTCCTGCTGCAAGCGTTGGGCATCCTGCATCAAGTGCTGTTGCTGCTGCTGAAGCATCGTTCGCTGCTGCTGCCAGGTTTGCCGCTGCTGCTGAACGGCCCAAAGCTCCTGTAAAGCATGGCTGTCAGCTTGGTGCTGCTGCTGCATTTGAGCGATCGCCTGCTCAATCTGCGCTTGTTCGGCCACGAGAATCGCTTCTTGGGCGAGGGCTTCGCCCAGCCGGATGAGGCTGCGATCGATCGTACTCAGTTCCGCTTTCAGTTCTCGGACTTGCTCTTTCGCTTGTTCGGCCAGCAGTTCATACTGATCGAGCTTCAGTAGATCTGCGAGAATTTGCTTGCGTTCGCTCGGTCGCTTCAACATGAATTCGTCGGCTCGCCCCTGCCGTAAATACGCAGAGTTTACAAAGGTTTCATAGTCGAGGCGTAAGTGCTGCAAGATGCGGTGCTGGGTAGCGCGGACGCTGCGTTCCGTCAGGCTGCGGAATCCATCTGCCACCTGCATTTGAAATTCGAGAACGCTGGGTTGCGATCGATAGCGGCTGCGAATAATGCGATAGGTTTGCTGCTGAGCGCGAAACACAAAAATAACGCGGGCTTCTTCTTCGCCTTGATGAATTACATCATCTTCGGTTGCTCGACTTTGACCCCAAACTGACCAGGCGATCGCTTCGAGCAAAGAAGATTTTCCGGCTCCGTTCGCGCCACAAATGCAGGCAATATGCAGCCCGCGAAAATCCAGGCTGGCTTCTCGATAGCTCAGAAAATTCTTCAGCGTCAAATGCAGCGGAATCATGCAGGCGCGATCGAACCACTTCTTTTAACTTAGCAGTACAATCGCTCTTTAATACAGATGAACGAATGATTTTGTTTTGTAGAAGAAGCGCTTTCGCTAATAATTTCGCCAGTGAAGAATGATTTTGATCGAAATAGCCTGGTTCGATCGATCGCTGATCCCCTAATGTGAAGCGCTCGCGCTTGACGACTCATTAATTTTCTTAACCTGCTAGATGTAGAGGTCGATCGCCAATTCTCCTGAATTATCCACAACCTTTAGCGGATGCCGAGTCAAGTTTTCCACAGCCAAAAGCAGTTTTCCACAGCTTTTAAGGGGTTTTCCACAAAAAGCGATGAAGAACTGCAAACCTAAACCTAGAAGATTTTTTAGGTCTAGGAAGAGATTGGCGCTAGATTTGGGGTTTATTCCCACTCGATCGTTCCGGGCGGCTTCGAGGTAATGTCATACACGACGCGATTGACGCCGCGCACTTCATTCACGATGCGGTTGGAAATAGTTTCCAGCAAATCGTAGGGAACTCGCGACCAGTCTGCCGTCATGCCGTCTTCGCTCGACACAAAACGCAGCACGATCGGATAGGCATACGTGCGCTGATCGCCCATCACGCCCACGCTGCGAATTGGCAGCAGCACGGCGAACGCCTGCCAGTAGTCGTGATACACACCTTGACGGTTGACTTCTTGCCGCACGATTAAGTCGGCATCGCGCAGAATTTCCAATCGTTCTTCAGTGACTTCACCCAGAATGCGAATGGCCAGTCCGGGACCAGGGAACGGATGACGGTTGACGATTTCTTCGGGCAGCCCGATCGATCGCCCCACCTTTCGCACTTCGTCCTTAAACAATTTCCGCAACGGCTCGATCAGCTTGAAGCGCAGATCTTTCGGCAGTCCACCGACATTGTGATGGCTCTTAATTTTGACGGCAACTCGTTCGCCCGTCGCCGGATCGACATTCGTATCCGCCGATTCGATCACGTCCGGGTAAAGCGTTCCCTGTGCGAGGTAGTCAAAGGGGCCTAGCCGCTTCGATTCTTCTTCAAAGACGCGGATAAATTCGTGGCCGATCCGCTTGCGTTTTTCTTCGGGATCGGTGATTCCGGCAATTTGGGCAAGAAAGCGATCGCGAGCCTTCACATGCACAACCGGAATGTGAAACTGCTCATGAAACAATTTCACCAGTCGCTCTGGCTCCAGCTTCCGCATAAAGCCTTGATCGATGAAGACGCAAGTAAGCTGATCGCCGATCGCCTTGTGCAGCAAAAACGCCAACGTCGAGGAGTCTACACCGCCTGAGAGCGCTAGCAGCACGCGCTTATCGCCCACTCGTGCCCGAATTTCGCGAATTGATTCTTCGACAAACGCGGCTGTTGTCCAGGTCGGTTCGCAGTCGCAAACGTGGTAGACGAAATTGCGAATCAAGGCCAATCCGCCGATCGAATGTACAACTTCCGGGTGGAACTGCACGCCGTAGAGTTTTTTGTCGTGATGGGCGATCGCCGCGCAGGGCGTGTTGTCTGTGTGGGCGAGCAGTTCAAAGCCTTCAGGCAAACTTGTCACCGAGTCGCCGTGACTCATCCACATGGTTGTGCCGTCTTCAACGTTCGTCAGCAAATCGGTGGGATCGTCGATGTGCAGCGCGGCTTTGCCATACTCGCCGCGATCGGCTCGCTCCACGCCGCCGCCTAACTGCTGAACCATGAGCTGCATTCCGTAGCACACGCCCAAAACGGGAATGCCAAGATTCCAAATTTGGGGATCGCAGTGGGGCGCACCTGCGTCATACACGGAACTGGGGCCACCCGAAAGAATAATGCCTTTGGGGTTGAGGTCGCGTAGCTGGTCGGGCGTGGTGCGATACGACAGCACTTCGGAATAAACTTGCGTTTCGCGAATGCGGCGAGCGATCAGTTCAGAGTATTGCGAGCCAAAGTCGAGAATCACGATCATTTGGCGATTGATTTGCTCCGTCACGGAATCGGGGGCGTGTTCTGTCTGGATCACCGCTGAAAACCTGATGCGAGTAGATGACGAAAGTGACTTTGGAGAAGCGAAAAACTGATTTTAAAGTTCTTTTGAATATTCCGATTAGCTTAGCGTAGATTTTGAGTCGATCGCCCAGCGAAAATCGATCGATTCTGTCGATGGCAGACCGGACGCGATCGAGCGGCTGTGATAAGATAGTTGACTGCACTAACTTCAATTTATCGACTTCATCATGGCACTGCTGCAAGAGCGCAAGCAAGAAATCATCAACGACTTTCAAAAGCACGGAACCGACACGGGGTCGGCAGATGTGCAGGTCGCAATTCTGACTGAGCGGATCAATAAGCTTTCAACCCACCTGCGCGAAAATAAGAAAGACCACGCTTCACGACGCGGCCTGCTCAAGATGATCGGCCAGCGCAAGCGCCTCCTTGCCTACATCCTCAAGCAAGACCAAGCCCGCTATCGCGCTTTGATTACTCGCTTGGGAATTCGCGGCTAAACTTCATATGGCTGAATCTCCAGAAGAAAAATCAGAACGATTGCCGTTCGAGCCAACTGGCAGTCGCAAGAAGCAGCCGAAGCGTCCCCCTGCGCCCCTTCAGTCTGCGCCAGATCGATCGATAAAGGCTGAAGCAAGTGCGGATGCGAAGCCGGAATCGATGCAGATTCCCCAAGTGGTGAGTCAGCGGATGGCGCGGCGAATGGCGTTTTTCTGCGGCATTCCCTCAGCGCTCGGCATGGCAACGTTCTTCGTCAGCTATTTTCTGGTCACCAAAAACATCTTTCCGCTGCCCACTTCTGCTGTTGTGCTGGTGAGCATGGGCTTTTTTGGGCTGGGCGTGTTGGGCTTGAGCTATGGCGTGATCTCGGCTTCTTGGGACGAAGAAGTGGCAGGAAGCTTGTGGGGCTGGTCAGAATTCACGCTCAACTGGAGTCATCTAACCGCAGCATGGCGCTCGAACAAAAAATCTTCGTAGACCAGAAGACGGACGTAGAATGATTGGGGCTGTTTCCATACGACAGCAGCCGAAATTTAACAACAGGAACCCTTGACATGATCGTGGTAATGAAAATCGGCTCGCCTGAAGCCGAAGTTTCGCGATTGAGCGCAGAATTTGAAGAGTGGGGACTCAGCCCCGAAAAGATCGTCGGCAAAACCAAAACCGTGATCGGCTTGGTGGGCGATACGGTTGATCTCGATGCCCTCCAGCTTCAAGAAATGAGTCCTTGGATCGAGCAAGTGCTACGGGTTGAAAAGCCCTACAAGCGCGTCAGCCGCGAATATCGACATGGGGAAGCCAGCGAAATTGCTGTCTCCACACCTGCTGGAACCGTTTTGTTTGGCGAAGGCTGCCCGATCGTCACGGTCGCTGGCCCCTGCTCGGTCGAAAATGAAGCGATGATCATTGAAACCGCCAAGCGCGTCAAAGCCGCAGGCGCAAAGTTCTTGCGGGGCGGTGCGTTCAAGCCTCGCACCTCGCCTTATGCCTTTCAAGGTCACGGCGAGAGCGCCCTCGGACTGCTGGATGCTGCCCGCCGAGCGACCGGACTGGGGATCATCACTGAAGTGATGGACACTGCTGATCTCGAAATCGTGGCGGAAGCGGCGGATGTAGTGCAGGTTGGCGCTCGCAACATGCAGAACTTCTCGCTGCTTAAGAAAGTGGGAGCGCAAGATAAACCCGTGCTGCTCAAGCGCGGCATGTCAGCGACGATCGAAGAGTGGCTGATGGCAGCGGAATACATCCTCGCTGCTGGAAACCCCAACGTCATCCTTTGTGAGCGTGGCATCCGCACGTTCGATCGCCAATACGCCCGCAACACCCTTGATCTTTCGGTGATCCCCGTGTTGCGATCGCTCACCCACCTGCCGATCATGATCGATCCCAGTCACGGCACGGGTAAAGCTGAGTATGTGCCTTCGATGGCAATGGCGGCGATCGCAGCGGGAACCGACTCGCTGATGATCGAAGTTCACCCGAATCCAGCCAAAGCGCTTTCGGATGGCCCGCAGTCCCTCACGCCCGATCGCTTCGATCGCCTGATGCAGGAATTGTCGGTGATCGGCAAAGCGGTCGATCGGTGGGAAGCTGTTCCCGCCCTTACCTAATAGCCACGAGTCAGTCCCTCTTCTGAGTAGAAGAGGGACTTAAGGTGAAGGCGACTCGGACTGCAAGTGCTCGATCTGCTCCTCCATGTGGCGCAGCATTTGGTTCAGAGCAGGAAGCGAGTCAAACTTGCTGCGAGCAGTTCCTGGCTCTAGCCGAGCGCGATCGCGAATTTCGTTCACTTTAAGCTGAAGCTGTTTGGCGATCGTGAGGGCATCACGCTCCAAGCTCGATAGCTGCTGCTGCTGATAGAACCGCAAGGCTGCGCCGCGCAAGACTTGCAGCGTGGCTTCTTCTTCACCATTGACCGAGGGCATGAATCGAAACCGCAGGAGCAAGCGCGTATTTTGATGCATCCGCTCGATCTCAACCTGCTTCGGATGCTTGACGGCAATCAGCGACAGGTGACACATCTGCTTAAGTTCGCTGATGATGCCTTGAAACTGGTCGGCATCCAAGCGATCGAGGACGGATTGCAGCACGCCGTTTTGACTCCACAAGACCCGCCCGTACTGCGGCTGGCGCTCAAAATACAATCGGCCAATGCCGCCTAGCAGCACTCGCGCCATCAGTTCCCTGAGCAGCGTGGCAGGCGGCAGCATCGCAAGCTGTTCGATCGGACTAGAGAGATAGTTTGCTTCGACTTCGAGCAGCGGCAACGGTGAGATTACCGAGGGTGGAATCGTTGGTGGGGCTGTTGGCTCGTCGGGTTCGATCGATGGGAAGGAGGACTGCTCGCTATCGAAGGCCTGTGGTATCGATTCTTCGCGGCGCACTGGTGCAGGCTGAAACGGAATTTCCGGCGGTGGCGTGGCGATGCCCTGCGGCGTCATGCTGTGCAGCGTCAGCTCTTCCGGACTGTCTACAACTAAGGTTTGCTGCAATTGGCGATCGATCGATGGACTGTGACGCTTGCGAGCCGCTCCGCGTGTCGGTTTTGGGGTTTTGAATTTTGGCAGTGACTGGCGGCTGCCACCCTGCTGCAAATAAGCCGACAAAACGGCTTGCAGCGCTTCAGACGATAAAGGCCGCGAAACCAACGAGTAGTTCATGTAAGAAACGATACGCCGCGCATAGTCAAGCGCAGCGGTATCATCCGGGCTGACCATGCCCAAGTTGAGGCGGCTGCCTTCCAAAAACAGCGGCAAAATTTGATGATATAAACAGGCTTCAAAGGGCAAGACGCCATCAATTAAGATGAACATCTGCTCAGCGTTCAGCCGATCTGCCCAATCAGCAGGAAAGTAGGACAACAAGTGACGATGGCCGGAGGAACTTGATTCGGCGCGATCGCTGAATGGGGACACCATAGCAGGCGAGAAGGGAATGTTGTTGCTATTTTAGCCGCCTCAATTGGCAATACCGCATAATGATTTTGCAAAACTTCAGTAAAGACTAAGCAGCATTACGGAATTCTTGCACGGCGAGATAAAGCTTGATGAATTTGCTGGTGAGGCTGTTGGTTTTGAGATTGAGTTCTTTGGCGATCGCCTCCATGCTTTTTCCCGCTTTTCGGCCTTCAATGAGGTGGTCAAACAGCGTGCGATCGTCGGGCGTCAGCGTGTGGCGAAAGCGATCGGCTTCGGTCGGCGTCAAGCCTAAATTTTGCTCAAGCGATGTGCCCAGCCAAGACATCACCATGTCCGGCTGATGCTTCAGCCCAAACACGCGCATGGCGTGATAGCTAATTTTTTCGCGCAGCCGATAGACTTCTCCGATCGGGCGGTCGAGCAGCTTGGCGATCGCTTCTTGCGACTGACCCTGCAAATGCAACTCCAGCCAGCGAGCCGCATCCGGTTCGACTTCTGATTCGAGATAGGCGGAAAATTCGTTCTTGACCGTTGTTCGCAGCGTTTGCTGTTCTTGCAGCGCTTGTTCTTCTTGATACTGGGCGATCGCCTGGGGATCAAGCAGGCTAAAGGCATTGTCGGCATCGTCGGGCGCAATTTCTTCCGACACTAAGCGCACCGATTCGCCACCGGGAACCTGCGTCATGCCGCCGCGCTGCGATCGCTTCAAATAGTTCACGAATCGATACACCAAAAGCGGCTGATTGCGAATCGGACGCAGGCAGTATTCTTCGATGCTGGCGAGCATCAAAGCATTACGGAGACGCGGATTCGGGCTGCACTGGGCGATCCACTGCATCTGCTGACGAATGTAGTTGTCGCTTTGAATCAGTTCTTGAATCACTTCTTGCAGCACTTCTTTCACCGATCGATGCCGATCGCGAGAGAGCGCCACGCCTGTGCGAATTTTGTTGCGAATCAGGAATAAGCTGCCCAAGCGCTGAAGCAGCTTTTGATAGGCTTGTTCGGGCGCAGCACGCAAATAGCGCTCCTGCAAAATTCGATAGCGATAGTCCATTGCCTGTTGCGCGATCGCCAGTCCGGTCGCATCGAGATCCGAGAAGCGATCGGGATCTTCACCAATGAGCCAGCGAAGAATGCCCGTTTGGGTAGCAGATTGGCCTGGACAATCGGCGGCAAGTCGTGCCTGCCAGTCTTGCGTAATGTCCTGCATCAGCGGCATGGGATAGTATCCTTGGTTCCCGACTTGTTCTATTTATATCTATTCAAGAAATATCTCTTACGAACCTGGTAGAAAAATTCACCCATCCGGGTGACTTCGCAATGAATTCACTGTGCTTCGCTGCTGTCTTCGATCGCGTTCACCAAGCCCTGTAGCGCCTGTGTCAACTGCCCCAACTGCTCTAGTGCGCTGTCGTGATTTTCCGCCAGCGTTTGAACGGCATCGCTGAGCGCGAAAATTTGGTAGCCCTGCTGCTGCACCTGCTGGGCGATCGCATCTACACGACTGGCTAAGCGATCGACCGTTTCGGTAGTTGCCAAAACGGTTTCGCCGATTTGCTGCACGATCGCTTCGATCCGCTGTTGCTCGATGTTGTTCACCATTGCCACCTCAAATCTGGCTCGGCGTCTGCTGATGCCATCCCTGATGACGCCTCAAGCTGCCTACTGTCAAGGCGGCTTCACTGTGCTTTATTGTACTGCCTTGCTGGTTGCGATTAAAACTGCTGACCCACGTAGATCGATCGCACTTCGCCATTGCGCCGAATTACAGCGGCATCGTTTGACACGGAAACGAGTGTCCAGCCGCTTGTGCCAATATTTTCGCCCACACTGATGCGCTGCGGCGAACCGTTCACCTCAAACAAAGCGGCAGATCGATCGCCAAACTGCATCAATCCCATCAGCGTTTGCTGCGGAGCGGGAGCCGCCGCCACTGAAGCCGCCGGAGCCGGAACTGTTGCAGGTCGAGGGGCAGCCGTTGCAGGTCGAGGGGCAGCCGGAGCGGGTGCGGGTTGCACCGCAGGAGCCGCAGGAGCAACTGCTACAGAGGGAGCAGCGGGCGGCACAACGGGTACGGGGGCAACACCAACAGGCGGATAAAGCGTCTGCGGTGGCTGATAAACCGGGATGTAAACGCGATCGGGCGCAGAGGGTGCGGCATTGGGGACACTGCTGGGAACGGCAACGCTGGGAAGTGCCGGACTCGAAGCAGCCGCAACTGTAGGTGCATCAGTTTGAGCGCGACCCGCAATGCGATCGAGCGATCGCTGCACATAATTGGCAAACTGCTGGTCGGCCTGAGACGGCTGAGCGGTTTGACTCAATTCAGCAGGTGGGGCAGCAGACCGGAAGAAGACAAGCCACGACACGCCAGCGGCGATCGCCGAGGCAAAAGCCGCCGCCAAAAGCCAGCGATTCACGCCAGATTGCTCAGCAGGCTCCAAAGTGGCGATCGCTTCTGCGTCGGGTGTGGCAATTTGGCTTTCTGATTCAATTGGAGCAAGCGCGGCAGGCGGCAGATCCGGCACTTCTAGGTGCGGAATGGCGATCGGCTGCAAAGACACGACTTCTTCGGGTGCGGGCGCTTCAACTGGTAAGCTGCCGCCTTCAAACAAGCGATCGACTTCGCCAAATAGCTCATCCATCAAGCGGTTGGCGTATGAGTCCATCGGGAAGCTGCCATCGCCAAGCAGATCGATCGGGTCTGCGATGCGGCTAGACGCTGACTCGTCGATTTCGTTGAGAACAGAAGGATTGGTGCTGACTTCTTGAGACATAGAACTTTACCTGAAAGCGACGGACAGCCGGAACGCGCTGAGCTTGCGCCCGATTCTACCTGATTTTGCCGTCGATGGTGCAGGAAGTTTGCAAATGATTAGGCGATCGGCTTGGCGACTTCCCGCACATCTGTTGCCAAGCTGCGAGCGCGAATCTCAAGATACACCAAAAGCGCATTCACATCAGCCGGATTGACGCCGCCAATGCGAGCCGCCTGACCGATCGTCAAGGGGCGCACCTGCGATAGTTTTTCGCGAGATTCTTTCGAGAGCGTGTCGATTTGGTTGTAGTCCAAGTCGGCAGGTAGCGATCGATTCGACTGACGTGAAATTTGATCGATTTGGTTTTGCTGACGCTGAATATAGCCGGAATATTTGATGTCGATTTCTGCGCCTTCGCGCTCTTCCAAGGCGAGATCAGGATTGCTCAATCCGTATCGATCGAGATCCACATAGTGAAATCCTGGACGGCGCAACAAATCCGCCAGCGTAATCGAGCCTTTGATCGCCTGCTGCGTGTCGGCGGCAATTTGGCGACCGAGTTGGTCGTGTTCCTTGACGCGAACTTCGTGCAGGCGTTCTTTCTCGGCTGCAATGTTGGCCTGTTTGCGGGTGAAGATTTCCCAGCGGCGATCGTCAATTAACCCGATCTCGCGTCCCAATGGCGTCAAGCGCTGGTCGGCATTGTCCGATCGCAGCAAGAGGCGATATTCCGATCGCGAAGTTAGCATTCGGTATGGTTCACGTAGATCTTTCGTACACAGATCGTCGATTAGCGTGCCGAGGTAGCTTTGTTCGCGAGTGAAGATGACCGGAGATTGCGATCGACACAATCGGGCAGCATTGATTCCCGCCACCAAACCTTGTCCAGCCGCTTCTTCATATCCGGTTGTGCCGTTGATTTGTCCGGCGCAGAACAGACCGTCAATCTTTTTGGTCATCAGCGTCGGATAGCACTGCGTGGCGGGCAGGTAGTCGTATTCGACCGCATAGGCAGGGCGGAGCATCGTGCAGTGTTCCAGTCCGGGGAGCGATCGCAGCAGATGAATTTGCAGCGCTTCGGGCAGTCCGGTCGAAAACCCTTGGATATAAAGTTCGGGAATGTCGCGGCCTTCTGGCTCGATAAAAATCTGGTGCGATTCCTTGTCGGCAAAGCGGACGATCTTATCTTCGATGCTCGGACAGTAGCGCGGCCCCTTGGCATCTACCCAGCCGCCATAGACCGGGGAAAGATGCAGATTTTCGCGAATCAGGCGATGTGTTTCGGCAGTGGTGCGCGTCAGGTAGCAAGGAATTTGCTCGCGCTCCACCCACACTTCCGGGTCAAAGCTGAACCAGCGGACTTCGGAATCGCCCGGTTGCGGTTCCAGTTGCGAGTAGTCGATCGATCGCTTGTCCACGCGGGCAGGCGTTCCAGTCTTCAGTCGTCCAGTTTCAAAGCCCATGCGGTTGAGCGTTTCCGTCAGGCCGACAGCGGCAAATTCGCCTGCTCGTCCCGCCGACATCGACTTGTCACCCACCCAAATCACGCCGCCCAAGAAAGTTCCCGTTGTGAGAACGACGGCGCGACACTCAAACGCGACGCCGAAATAGGTTTGAACGCCGATCACCTCGTCGTTTTTGCCCAAAACCAAATCCGTCACCATGCCTTCGCGGATGACAAGATTTTCTTGATTTTCGACAATCCGCTTCATCACAGCGGCATACTCGCGCTTGTCGGTTTGTGCCCGCAACGCCCAGACTGCGGGACCGCGAGAAATATTGAGGACGCGCTTTTGCAGATAGGTGCGATCGGCCATTTTGCCGATTTCGCCGCCCAGCGCATCCACTTCATGCGTCAGTTGCGATTTGGCAGGCGCACCAACAGCGGGATTGCACGGTTGCCACGCGATTTTGTCGAGATTCAAGGTCAGCAGCAGCGTTCGGCAGCCCAACCGAGCCGAAGCAAGCGCGGCTTCGCATCCGGCATGACCTGCTCCCACCACCACGACATCAAATGAATCTTGAAAATCGATCGACATTTTGAAGATTTGCAAAAGGCACAGTTCAATTTTAGCGATTTGGCGCAAGCCAGAACGAAATCGATCGGCTTGGGTCACGCTCAATTGTCAATCTGGTTAGATTTGCGATACTTAAGATTCAGCCACCACGATTTGATCCCCAGCAAAACTGGCTGCAACCACGATGAGTATTTTATTCACACTTGCGCTGATCGGTGGAATTTATTGGGTTGTTTTCTATCCCAAGCAAAAGCTCGATCGAATTCGCAAGCGTGGCGTCGTGGAAATTGAAGGAGCCAAAACTCGCTACTCCAATCTTCCCCTCGGCAATTTAGGCATTTTCTATGACAGCAATCAAAATCGTAGAATTCAAGTTATTTTTCCAAGATTAACGTCCGCAGGCGACGTGCAATATATCTTTTCCTGGCACGATTTGCGATCGGCTCACGTTCCCAGCCTCAGACAAGCCGACACCCAAAACGACATCAGTATTCGCATCGCTCAAGATCTCAGCTTGCTGATGAAAGAGCACATAGAATTTGTTGAGCCAGAAATTTTGAACTTAAATAAGCAGCATCAAAAAATCAGTGAACTGCTCGATTTAGTTACTACTTCTGACTTTTATGCAGGCCAGCAAGATATTTATGAAAGAGCGCTGATTCAAATTGAAAACCTGCTCAATAAAGCTGAAGAACTTCAGCAGGTTTATGTGCGATTTATTCGTGAAGTGCTCATCGGCAGAGAAGTTGCAGCATACAACCCTGATTTGATTCCAGACAGCGGATTCGCGATCGATCAGCAATACCGAAAAATCAAGCAAGAATACCAGGCGATCAAAGACACTGCGATCGCGTATGGTGAATTGATTCAGACTCGCCAACTCTAAATCGCAACATCACGCAGTGACGCTTTCTTGATCAATCCGGTCAAAGAAACGAAATTCAGCGATATTGTGGGGAAGGCGATCGATGAACAGTCGTGGCAAGTAGCTGGTGGGAAATTCAAGTTCTTTGCGATTTGGCGCTAGAAGAATCAGTCTTTTGGCGGCTAGAAACGTTTGGCTGTCGCGGCACATCCAGCGAAGTGAAGGGACAAAGCTGCTTGGTGTGCGGCTATTTGTCTCAGGCACAAGCGCAACTGCTCGATTTGTCTGCCCTCTCACTGCTGCTGCGGCAAGATGCACTTTGTGCAGAACTGCCAATTCCCGCTGTGCAGTGGCAGCTAATAGATGAAGAAGACTGGTCAAGCAGTTGGAAAACCTATTGGCATCCGCAAGAAATTGGCGATCGCTTCTTAATCAATCCCGCCTGGATTCCGCTTCCCGAAACCGATCGCATTGTCCTCAAACTCGATCCGGGCATGGCGTTTGGCACAGGAACTCACGCCACGACTGAGCTTTGCCTCGAAGCCTTAGAAATGCGATTGAGCGAACCCAGTGCAGCGGTGATTGCAGATGTAGGCTGCGGGTCAGGAATTCTGTCAATCGGCGCACTGTTGCTGGGTGCCAAGCAAGCTTACGCAGTCGATACTGACCCGCTGGCGATCGATGCGACAATCAGCAATCGCGAACTGAACGGCATCGCCAGCGATCGCCTTGCCGTTGAAGTGGGCAGCGTGGCGCGGCTGCTTGAGATGATGCCTCAACCTGTGGATGGCATTGTCTGCAATATTTTGGCGGAAGTGATTATCGATCTGATTCCGCAAATGAATCCACTGGTGAAAGAAACCACTTGGGCAGTTTTCAGCGGCATTTTGCTCGATCAGGTGAAGCCGATCGCCGACACGCTAGAGCAAAATGGCTGGATTGTCGCAACGCTGTGGCGGCGAAAAGACTGGTGCTGTTTAAACGTCAGGCGATCGTAATTTTAAGCACGCAAGCCCAAAAAGGAATCGGATACAGCCCCGATTTTTTACGAAATTGCTTTAGTTTCTTGTCTCACTCTCACCAGTGCTAATCCGGAATGCTTTAAAGTACGCTATCTCTGTGCAGGATGAGTGCGATCGAGCAGAATTCTACCGAACTCGCCTGACAAACCCGCCAAGGCGATCGAGCCTCGACGGATTTTTCATGGCGATCGCCTCTAGCGAGGCAGCGTAATGGTGAAGCAGGTGCAGTCGTTGGCGCTTTCGACCTGCACATCACCATTCAGCAGGAGCGTGAGCTTTTTGACGACGGCGAGGCCGAGTCCTGTGCCGCCTTGCTGCCAGCGATCGGACTTGGGAGCGCGATAGAACTTGTCAAAGATTTGCGCTTGATCTTCGGGCGCGATGGCGTTGCCTGTGTTGATGACGCGAATTCGCACCGTTTTGGCATCGGCTTGGGTGGCGAGGATGATGTCCCCTCCAGGCGGCGTGTATTTGCAGGCGTTGGTGAGCAGTTCGCTGATGATGCGCCCCAAATGAGTCGGGTCAGTAATCAGAATGGGCAGATTCGGCTGTAGGTCGAGGTGAATGGTTTGCTGTCGCTGCTGCGTTCGCGCTTGAAACAGCTTGCTCACCTGCATCAGCCAGAGCGGAAGCTCGATCGCCCCGCGTGAAACTGTCTGCAAATCAGCTTCCAACCGCTGCAAATCCAGCAGATCGTTGAGCAGTTGAATTTCGCGATCGCACTCCCGATTCAAAATCTGCAAATAGCGCTGCTGCCGCTGTGTGCCCTCACCGCTACTTGGCATCACTTCACGCTGCCAGGTCGCCTCTAACATCTGCAAGGCCATTTTGATGTTGCACACGGGCGATCGCAGCGCCTGCGAAACTGTCGTGAGAAATTCGTCTTTTTGCTGGTGCAACTGCTCTAGATCGTGCAGGCGCATCTGAGCGGCTTTGTCGAGTCGGGCTTGGCGGATGGCGATCGCGCACTGGCTGGCGACCTGTTGGACTAGGCGGACTTCGATCGCGCTAAACTGCTGGCTGGCCGGACGCATCAACTGCAAGTGACCGAGCAAGCCTTCATCGTTGAAAATTGGGCAGAGCAACAGGCTTTGTCTGGCTCGCTGGTCTTGGCGGCAAAGCTGCACAGGCTGACCGTCTTGCTCCAAAGTGGTCGATCCCGTTCCGGGAGCGCTGCGCGATCGATTCGTCGGATCGTCTAGCTGCGGTTCGCAAACGACACCAAGCGCCCGACTGAGTTCATGCACGACGGTAGCGAGAATTTCGTCTTCATCCAAAGTGTCGCGGACACGATCGCTAATGCGCTTGAGGAGCGCATCAAACTCTTGCATCTGCTGAAGCTGAAGGGTGCGATCGCGCACTTGGGCGGCAAGTTCGGCATTCAGGCGCGTCACCTGCTGATAAAGTTCGGCTTGCTGAATTGCCAAACTGACTTGGGCGGCAATTTGCCACAGCAGATGCACCTCAAACGATTGCCATTCGTGCGGAGCGGAGCACTGATGCGCGACGAGCAAGCCCCAAAGCCGTTCTTGCGTGTCGGTTTGCTGCACGATCGGCACAACCAGATTCGCCTTCACGTGCATCCGCTCTAGTAAATCGGCGTGGCAGGGTGACAAGTTCGCTTCTGAGACATCCGCGATCGCCTGCATTCGGCCTTGCTGATATTGTTCGCGGCCTTGGGCGTTGAAGAAAGTATCTTTGATTTGCAGACCGAGAATCGAATGGCTGGGGTCGCTGACCGATTCAGCGACGATCGTGCCGCTCCAGTCGAATTCAAAGCGGTAAACGCAGACGCGATCGACGTTGAGAAATTCGCGAATGCGGCTGGCAATCGTGGTGAGGATAAGTTCAAAATCGAGCGATCGCCGAATCGACTGGGCAATTTCGCTCGAAAGCTGAGTCAGCGCGGTCAAAAGTTCAGGCATGGAGGGTGTGATCACACGATCGAACCAGAACAATTGATTTGCTTTCTCGGTGCAGGCCAGCGATGCGTCAAAATCCTTCCAAGCAGCAGAGTCAGCATTCATATCCACATCCCTGCCCCACGCAAACGGAGGCATAGCTCAAGTTGAAAAACCCAAAAAGCAGAAAATGAATTCTTCGTGAAGAGGCTTCTTTCAAAATTTCACATTTCGCAGATACTCGCTAATGTATTACACAAAATGTAACTAAACGAACAATTGTGAAGTTCTACACAGATTTATAAGCTGGTCTTAGCCTTGCCGAGTGCCAATGACGGCGTAGAACGGATCGCCAGAGACGCCCAACATTTGCAGAAAACCGGGAACGGAACGCGATCGCGCAATCACTTCCGGTTCGGCGAATCCGGGAACCGATCGAAAATAGCCTTTCACAAGTTCGACGCGATCGCGTTCGCTGCCGTCACGCCACGCCTGAATCGCTTTTTGGTAGAACATCCGGTTGGAGAAGCTGAAAATTGCGATGCCTCCGGGCTTGAGGATGCGATGCACTTCGGCAAAAATTGCTTCGGGCTGCTGCAAATACTGAACCGAAACGGTGTTGAGGACGGCATCAAACGAACAATCTGCAAGCGGCAGCGTTTGATTCTGATTCAGGTTTTGCACAAAGTAGTGATCCAAGCGCGGATTGCGGGCAAGTTCTTCTTCGTTCAGCCCGTGCCCTTCGACAAACTCAAACTTGATTTCGTCGGGCAGATGCGACACCCAGCTACTCATCATGTCGAAGATGCGCGTGTTGGGCTTGAGGCGATCGCGATACAAATCCGTAAGCTGCCCGATAAAGCCTTCATCAACATGAGTGACGAAGCGCGGCGCATCGTAAAACAACGTGTCGTTTGTGTCGTCTAGCTTGGTGCGTTGATCGGGGCGAAGCATCGAAAATTCAGCGAAATCCTACCTTTCCATTGTAGAAAAAGTCAAAATTCTTCGCAGCAAGCCACAACACAAAGCCAGCGCTACGGATAGAAACTCATCTGCGGCAGACCCATTGTTTCCGGCCAGCCCATCATGATGTTGAAACACTGAATTGCTTGACTTGACTGACCTTTCATCAGGTTGTCAAGGGCAGATAGAACGATGACGCGATCGGTGCGGCGATCGACTTCGATGCCGATGTAGCACAGATTTGTGCCGCTTGCCCATTTCGTTTGTGGATAAACGCCGCTCGGTAAAATCTTTACCCAGGGTGCATTCCGGTAGAACGCCTGATAGATCGTGATTAGATCTTCACGCACCAACCCTGGATCGCGCAGCGTTGCGTAAACGGTCGCCAAAATGCCGCGCACCATTGGCACAAGATGCGGCGTGAACTGCACCATCACTTCATGCCCAGCAAGTTCGCTGCAAATCTGCTCAATCTCCGGCGTGTGGCGATGCCGTCCGACGTTGTAAGCGCTCATGGTCGAATCGGCTTCTGCCAGCAGCATATTGATTTTCGCTTGTCGTCCGCCGCCGGATGTTCCGGTTTTTGAATCGATAATTGCCGTTTCGGGAATTACCAGTCCTTGCTTGAACAGCGGAGCGAGGGCAAGCAGGCTAGTCGTCACGTGGCAACCGGGACAGCCCACAAGCTGAGCTTCGGCAATTCGATCGCGATACAGTTCCGGCAATCCGTAAACGGCCATTTCCATTTGGGCAAAATCCGATCGATCGCCACCGTACCAAGTTTGGTAAACGCTCGGATCGATGAAGCGATAGTCAGCAGAAAGATCGAGAACCTTACAGCCTTTTTCCAGCAAAGTCGGAGCCATTGTGTAGGCCAAGCCGTTCGGCAAGCCGAGAAAAACCGCTTCGCAGCGATCGCCAATCACATCGAGATCGATCGGTTCAATCTTGAGACTGGGGCGATCGTACTGCGGATAAAGGTCTGCAAACGATTTGCCCGCGCTACTGTCGCCACCGAGATACACCAGTTCCACCTGCGGATGCTCCAGCAGCAGACGCACAAGCTGCACACCGCCATAGCCCGACGCGCCAACAATACCTACGGGAATGCGTCTCGAATCGCCCATTATGTCTGCCTGCTGAAGGTGAACGGAGTCTTTTTGCATGAAGCCTCTCGATGGTGCATTGTAGTACCTAAAAACTTCTTAGGGATGTAATTAGCAAACGTAATCGATGTGTTTCAGCCAACTTTCGATCGGTCAGTGCGACTCAATCGTTGGCAGCTAGCGCGACAGGCTACAATGGACTCAATTGGAAAAATTTAGAATTCTTTACAAAACTCCTCACGCTTAGGGACGTTTCTGTGGAACCGCTACACTCACCGAATCCCGCTTTTGCTGAATTTCAGTTTGATTCGATCGAGTCGGCTTTGGCCGATCTCAAGTCGGGTCGCGCTCTGGTTGTGGTTGATGACGAAAATCGCGAGAACGAAGGCGATGTCATCTGTGCCGCTCAGTTCGCGACGCCGGACATGATTAACTTTATGGCGGTTGAAGCGCGAGGCTTGATTTGTTTGGCGATGACGGGCGATCGACTCGATCAGCTTGAACTGCCGCTGATGGTGACACACCAAAGCTTTGAGGACGAAAACGAGCAAACGGCGTTCACCGTCAGTATTGACGCTGCGCTGCATCTGGGCGTAACGACAGGAATTTCGGCAGACGATCGCGCCAAAACGATTCAGGTGGCGATTAATCCAATGACGAAGCCGAGCGATCTGCGTCGTCCCGGACACATTTTCCCCTTGCGAGCCAAAGAAGGCGGCGTTCTCAAGCGAGCAGGACACACCGAAGCAGGCGTGGATTTAGCGCGACTGGCAGGGCTGTATCCTTCTGGTGTGATTTGCGAGATTCAAAATCCTGACGGCTCGATGGCGCGACTGCCAGAGCTAATTGAATACGCCAGAACGCACAAGCTCAAGATCATCAGCATTGCGGACTTGATCAACTATCGGCTTCAGCACGAACGCTTTGTGCATCGCGAGGCTGTTGCCGATTTGCCAACGCAGTTCGGTCATTTTCAGGTGTATGCCTACCGCAATTTGCTGGATAATTCCGAGCATTTGGCGATCGTCAAAGGCGATCCTGCCACCTTCAAAGATCGTCCCGTCATGGTGCGGATGCACTCCGAGTGTTTGACCGGAGACGCGCTCGGATCGCTGCGCTGCGACTGTCGAATGCAGCTTCAGGCCGCGCTGAAAATGATCGAGAATGCCGGACAAGGCGTTGTGGTCTATCTGCGGCAGGAAGGGCGCGGCATCGGTTTAGTCAACAAGCTCAAAGCCTATTCGCTGCAAGACATGGGACTTGATACGGTCGAGGCGAATTTGCGCTTGGGCTTTCCGGCTGATCAGCGCAACTACGGCATGGGCGCACAGATTCTCAATGATTTGGGTGTGCATCAGTTTTGCCTGATCACCAACAATCCGCGCAAGATTGCCGGACTGAAAGGCTACGGCATGGAGATGGTCGATCGCGTCCCGCTGCTGATCGAAGCCACCACCTACAACGCTGACTATCTCGCCACTAAAGCCGAAAAGCTCGGCCACCTCTTGCTGCAAACCTACCTCGTCACAGTGGCAATTCACTGGCGTGACGAACCGCAAACCCCGACCGATCGCTACGAACGCCTGGAAAAACTGCGCCATCTTGCCAAAGCTCACGATCTCCTTGTCCAGGAAGAAGCAAGAGCGCTGGCGACTGCCTTATTTGAGCAATCTTCACTGGTGGTTCACCTCGGTTTCGATCAGCCGCTTGTCGGTCAACTCAACTGGTACGAGGAAGCGGGACATCCCTACACGCAGGCGATCGCTCAAATTCTCGACAACCTGGCAAGCTGGCCGCTGGTTGAGCAGGTGGAATTTCTCGTTTCAACGGGAGGCGACCCACTGACGAATTTGCAGGTGAAGCTCGATCGCCAAATTTTCCGCCTCGATCAGCCGTTCACTGAGTCGAGCATTAAGCCTTCAGACTTGCGCGATCGCCTGGAGACGCAGCGGATCTACGTGTTTTCGAGCCATCTGCCCACTGATTAGGCGGCACTCGTTTCGATCGCTCCACTTTCCTCCTCGCTCAGCAATTCTGAAAAGACGTGCATTTCTTCCATCCGCAGCACGCCAAATAAATTTGCAAACGACACATCGGCGGCGTCGCGGCCTGTGCCGATGCGAACGAAATGTTCAGCGCGAGCCAGTCGTGTCGGGTCAAACCAGTACCACTGATTGCCCAGATACGCCTCGAAGCAAGCGTGGAAATCCGGCGGCTGAAGCTGGTAGGCATATCCCGCCACGAAGCGAGCGGGAATCGTCAGGGCGCGGCAGAACGCGATTCCCAAGTGGGCAAAATCGCGACAAACGCCCGTCCGCTCCGTCACCGTGTCAAAGGCGGACGTTTGCGAGTCCGTACTGCCGG
This sequence comes from Microcoleus sp. FACHB-1515, assembly GCF_014696105.1. GTDB lineage: Bacteria > Cyanobacteriota > Cyanobacteriia > Elainellales > Elainellaceae > JAAUTJ01. The sequence continues at coordinate 77,810 of NZ_JACJPO010000036.1, read as the reverse complement.
AAAGGTACGTGACATTCTCGAAAATCCAGTCGGCGATCGCTCTCACCCGGTCATACCCCGGTTTCAAATCGCCAAACTGAGCCGTTGCCAAGCGCATCAGGCGATCGGACTGGCAGTAGCGGCTGGGAAACAAATAGGGCAACACATCCAGCGGCAAATCGGCGGCCAGCGTTTCGATCGCCTCATCTGGATTGACAGGAACAAAATTGCGCTCGACGATCGCTTCATAGCGCAAATTCAGCGTTCCGGGCTGCGCTTGCAGGCGCAACAGGCGGTTGCCGTTGACGATTTGCGACTCGGTTTCGATGGCTGGATCGGTCGATAGCGTTTCTTGTGAAATGTGCTGCTGTGAACTTTTTTCGACCTGAATCCCAAAAATTAGCGTGCTGGGCTGTTCGACCTGGTAGCGCAACTGACAGCCAGTTTTGAATTTCATAAAAGTTAAACAAAATAAGGATCGATCGCACTTGCATGATATCGCGATCGATTTTCTCTATGGCGCTAGAGCGGTCAATATTCCCGTAGATAGACTGGCTAACAAATACCTTTTTCTAAGATTGTTGTTAAAGCAACAAAAATGAAGTCTTTCTGATGAATTCGCCTTCAGAAGTTGCGGGTATGGTTAGATTTTTGTGACTCTTCAGCAGATGTTTTATAGGAGAAGCCAATGAGTTTAGCTGAGCGCAGTCGTAAGGTTTTGATGTCGATCGTGCTGGTGTTGGTGCTGGTGGTGTCAACGGCCTGTAGCGCTGCGCCAACTGCCGATCGCACCAGCGTTCCGACCTACAGCGATACAAATCAATATTCTGAGTTGAGCCGAGGCAACAGCGCTCGCGGACAAGATTTTGGTCAGTGGGTTGTTCAGACTGCACAGGGCGTCGTTTCAGACGCTTACGTGCGTGATGACAACAAGTTGGGCGTCGTGATTACGGATAATGTCCGCCCCAATGAAGTGCGTTCGCTGACGCGATCGCTGGTGGAAGGCTTCCGCAAAAACTTTCCCAACCGCGACCTGAAAGTCCTCGTTTACGCGCCCGACAAAAAGCTGATTCTGACTGCAAACTACGATAATGCCTCGCAGCAAATCGAGTATCAGTAGGTCAGTTTGACCAAATTTGATTGAAATTGGGAGAATTGAAAAATGTCTTCAAGTGACCAATACAAGCGCGAAATTAATCGTGAACTGGCGCAAGGCAATGTCGAATCGCTAAAAGATCTGCCTGCTGATCCAGAGCAAGAATACGAGAACTTTGACGATTTTGCCCAGCGATCGACTCCCGCGCAACGCCGCCAACTGTTCGGTCGCAACATGCACCCCAACACGATTCCGACTCAGCAAATGGAGCCGGAACTGCAAAAGGCGATCGCCCAAATTGCGCCAAACGAGCGCGATGATGTCGCGCGGGAATTCTTCAAGCAGCTTGAAAAGCGCGGCCTGAAAGAGCGCGATCTTGAACGGCAACTTGGCCTTTCGACACACAATCCGAACCGGATGAGCGCGGACGATGTGTCCAAGCTTGCCGCCTTCACCTACCACAACCACCCGGATATTTTCCAAGAGGTGATGGCCGAACAGCCCGCTTTGGTCAAGTTCCTCAGCAATCCGGTTGTCGGTGCAATCATGGGCGCAGTTGCCGCCAAGTGGCTCGGCGGTCGCCGCTAGCTCTGTTTCCGGCAATAACCACCGTAGGGGCATGGCATCGCCGTGCCCTTTGTTTGTTGAGCGCACACCGTCGCCCTGCAACTGCATCCAGAGTCCATCTTGACGGCAAACTCTGTTTCTACAAAATCTTGCCTGATCACCGAGAATTCGATCGCGACTAAATGTATCGGTGCAGTGCAAACGCCGCAAGCACTTCGGTGTAGAGTAGCGATCGACTTCGATTGTGACTGAATCAGACATGGAACGGCAGCAGTTTTCGACCGGAACGCCTTGGGAATCGATCGCAGGATACTCGCGAGCGGTGCGCGTTGGTCAATTCGTCTATGTGGCAGGCACAACGGCCAGCAATGCTGAAGGAGAAATTCAGCATTTGGGCGACCTCTACGGCCAAACAACGTATGTGCTGAAGAAAATTGAGGCGGCACTGCAAGCGCTTGATGCTAGCCTGCGCGACGTGGTGCGGACGCGAGTTTACATCACCAACATGGATGACTGGCAGCAGGCCACCAAAGCACACGGCGAATTTTTTCGCGAAATTCGTCCGGCGAACACGCTGGTTGAAGTGAGTCGCCTTGCCCTGCCGGAGATGCTGGTCGAAATCGAAGTCGATGCTGTTGTCTTGCAGGAAGCGCAATGAAAACCTATGACTCGATCGTAGTGGGTGGCGGACTGGCTGGCTCAGCGATCGCCTACGAACTAGCTCAGGTCGGACAGTCCGTTCTGCTGATTGAACAATCCGCCGCGCCCAAGAACGCGACCCACTACAGCTATGGCGGCATTGCCTACTGGTCAGGCTCCACGCCACTTTTGCAAGCGCTCTGCCGCGAAAGCCAAGAACGTTACTCGCAGCTTTCTGAAGAATTAGGCAGCGACATTGAGTTTCGCGAAGTCGATTTGGTGCTGACGATCGATTCCGATCGCAACCCGGAATCGATCGCCGCCAACTATGCCCGCTGTCAGATTCCACCTTGCCTGATCGATCGCGACACGGCAGTGGCAATCGAACCCTTGCTCGATCGAACCGCGATCGCCGGAGCGCTGCACGCGCGTCACGGTCATGTTTCTCCAACTGCGATCGTGGCGGCCTATCAGCAGGCCATGCAGCGATTGGGTGGCGCGATCGAATACGAACAGGTGCTCGGCTTTGTGCGATCGGGCAATTGCGTAACAGGTGTTCAAACGCAAGATGCAACCTACTCAGCGGCTCAAGTCGTCGTGGCAGCAGGCTCGGCAACTCGGCATTTGGTGCAGTCATTCGCTCCGGTGCGCGTCTACTTTACGATCGCGGAACTGATTGAAACCCCGCCGCTCGAACTGGAACTGCGATCGATCGTCATGCCTGCCGAACTCAAGCGGTTTGCAATGGAAGCGATCGCAGGAGCGGCTGAAACAGATTCCCTGTGGAATCAACCCGATCAGGAAATTGCCGCGCCGATTCTCGATGCGGGCGTGGTGCAGATGCGCGATCGCAGCTTGCGAATCGGTCAAATCAGCCGCACCTTCAGCGATCTAACGATGACGATCGATCGCGCTCAAAGCGAACTGGAAATGCGCGAAGCGATCGCAACCGTGCTGCCCAGCCTCAAAGCTGTACCGGGAGAATGGCGCACCTGCACGGTTGCCTTTAGCGGCGATGGACTGCCGATTGTGGGTGCAGTTCCCGGCGTCGAAAATCTCATCGTGTTCTCTGGCTTTAGCAATCCGTTTGCTCTTGTGCCGCCTGTGGCGCGGCGGTTTGCTCGGCAGCAGGCAGATGATGAAGTTTTGGCGCAGTTGGCGATCGAGCGATTCAGTTCAACCGTGCTGAAGCAGTAGGACGTGGGACGATCGGGCGATCAATCGCCCGATCGCATCTAGAAGAACGCAGGCTGATGGCGAATTAGACTGAGAAATTCTTCTCGCGTTTTCTGGTCATCTTGAAAGACGCCGAGCATAGCGCTGGTCACTGTCCACGAGCCGGGTTTTTGGACGCCGCGCATCACCATACACATGTGCGTCGCTTCCATCACAACGGCGACGCCTTGCGGTTCCAAGATTGACTTGACGGCTTCGGCAATTTGGCGCGTCAGGCGTTCTTGCACCTGCAAACGGCGCGAATACATCTCGACGATGCGGGCGAGCTTGCTCAAACCCACGACTTTTTGATTGGGAATGTAGGCGACATGAACGCGCCCCATAAACGGCAGCATGTGGTGTTCGCACAAGCTGAAGGCGTTGATGTCGCGCACCAAAACCATTTCGTTATGGCCTTCGTCGAAGATCGCGCCGTTCACCAGTTGCTCTAGCGATTGGGCGTAGCCGCTGGTGAGGAACTGCATCGCTTCGGCAACGCGCTTCGGCGTTTTCAGCAGACCTTCGCGATCGGGATCTTCGCCGACGCCCAGCAAAATCTCGCGCACGGCAGCGGTCATCTGCTCGGTGGCTTCGGTCTTGTTCGGCTGCAATTTCGGCTGGTCTTGACCGTTGAGCGTGTTGCGATCGGGACGCACCTCGACATTCAGGCCATCAGTTTCGGTCAGTGCAGCTTTGGGAGCGTTGCCGTTGGGAGAAGCAGTAGTCATAGTTCTGGGAAAAAAATCAACAAAAAGTCAAACGGAGCTTGAAACACGATCGACTACAGCGCCCCCGCACTCGGCGCAATGGTCAGATCTTCAATGACAGCTTGGGCAGGTAAAAGAACCGTATGCAAAATCGTTTGGGCGACCATTTCGGGCGTCAGCATTTGAGCGCGATCGAAATCGGCCTGAACGGTGTCGGTATCCCAAATCGGTGTATTCACCGAGCCTGGAGAAATCGACACGACGCGAATGCCGTGACTGCGTTCTTCCACCGCCAGCGTTTTTGACAAAGCAACGAGGGCGGCTTTGCTGACGCTGTATGCGCCCCAACCTGGAAATGCATTGGCAGCCGCGATCGAGGCAATGTTGACGATCGTGCCGCGCTTGCGATCGCGCATTTGTGGCAAAAAAGCCTGAATGCACTGAAAGACGCTGGTGAGATTGAGCGTCATCACCTGCTGCCAGTCTTCAAGGGAAGTATCGAGCAGCGTATTGGTGTAGCCCATGCCAGCGTTGTTAATCAGCACGTCGATCGGCGCGTCGATCGCTTGCAGCTTGGCTTTGACGGTTTCAACTTCGGCCAGATCGATCGAAACTGCCTGTGCAGTCACGCCGAACGATTGGGCTTTGGCCGCAACCGCTTCGAGCTTGGCGATCGATCGCCCGACCAGCACCAGATGAAAGCCTGCTTGTGCAAACGCGATCGCTGTTGCGTGACCGATACCGCTGCCCGCTCCGGTGATCAGGACGTGGCCTTGTATGGAAGAAGTCATGAATTCTGTTAAAGTCCGCTGCGGTGCGTCCTACGGAATGAGCGACAAAGCCAGCAGCAACACCGACGTAGACAGAAGTTGGCATAGCGGCTAGCCGAGCAACATTGCTTACAAACAGGTGAACAGCAATCGGCTTGTGGAGCGCTAATGAATCTAATCAGCGCTTGTCATGTATCCGAAGGCTGAAAAATTGTAAACAATTGTTGACTTCAGTATTATAGCACTGGCGATCGATGGCAGCAGATTGGTTTCTTTGGGCGATCGCATTCTCAGCTATCGACCCGCTGCTTCAAACTGACCGATCGCCCGAAATTTCTGGTAGCGCAGATCACGTCGCTGCACGTTGCTCATCTGCGTCAATTCCGCCAAGTTCTCTAGCAAAGCCGTTTTCAGCGTTTCTGCCGCCTGAAGCGGATTGGCATGAGCCGCGCCGATCGGTTCTGGCAAAATCTGGTCAAGAATGCCCAACTCCTTCAAATCTTGCGCCGTAATCCGCAAGGCTTCTGCCGCCTGTGGAGCCTTGGCTGCATCGCGCCACAAAATTGCCGCACATGCTTCTGGACTGGCAACCATGTAAACCGAGTGCTCAAACATCAAAAGGCGATCGCCCACGCCGATGCCCAACGCGCCGCCCGACCCGCCTTCGCCAATGATCGTGCAGAGAATCGGTACATCCAGCCGAAACATTTCGCGCAGGTTGTAGGCGATCGCTTCGCCCTGCCCTAAGCGTTCTGCTTCCAGTCCGGCATACGCGCCTGCCGTGTCGATGAAGGTGATGATCGGCATACCAAACCGATTGGCGTGATCCATCAGGCGCATGGCTTTTCGGTAGCCGCTGGGCGAAGCCATCCCAAAATTGCGCGTCACGTTTTCCTTCATGTCGCGGCCTTTTTGGTGACCGAGAATTACGACCGGACGATCTTCCAATCGGGCAACGCCACCGACGATCGCCGGATCGTCATGTCCTGTTCGCCGATCGCCGTGCAGTTCGATCCAGTCGTCGGCGATCGCTTGAATATAGTCGAGCGTGCTGGGGCGGCGGGGGTGGCGAGCTACCTGCAAGCGCTGCGCGGGCGTGAGATTACCGAAAATATCTTGCCGCAGTTGAACGGCTCGCGTTTCAAGCTGGCGAATTTGGTCAGACACATCGACATCGTTTTCTTCGGCCAGTTCGCGAATCTGCCCGATCCGCGCTTCTAGCTCAACGAGCGGTTTTTCAAATTCCAAAAGAATCGGTCTGCGTTCTGTCACTGCCATGTCGCCCAGACAACTCCTAAAACTTGCACGAATGGAAATCGATCGAATCACCGCACAACCATTCAATCTTTAGCATAGCGGCACAAGGGAATTTTCCCTGCGTCAAGTGAGCAGGCGCGATCGATAGGGAAAAGACACCCGCACCAGGAAATCAATTTTCGAGCCGAACGCTCAAGTTCGCTGAAACTAACTCGAACCGCTATCTTGAACCGATTGCGATCGGGTTTCGGCTCAATGCGGCAACAGGAGCGTTGGCAACCGCCCCACTCCCGCCCTGTTCGGATTGACCCGATCGGACGCATGCCGATACACTGTTTGCTGCCAGATCTTTTCGCGGCTGTGACTGAATTTCTCAATATTTGCGATTGCCCTTTAACCCCCTGTCTGCTGCCCTATGAAGCTTTCCGTTGTCATCCCCTGTTTTAATGAGTTCGGCACAATTTCCCAAGTGGTCAAAGCCGTGAAAGCTGCTCCGGTCGAGGCGATCGAAGTAATTATCGTGGACGACTGCTCGACCGATGGCACCCGCGATCTGCTGCAATCGACGATCGAGTCTGAGGTCGATCGCGTCGTATACCATCATCACAATCAGGGCAAAGGTGCAGCCTTGCGAACCGGATTTGCAGCCGCAACGGGCGATATTGTGATCGTGCAAGATGCTGATTTGGAATATGACCCGCAAGAGTTTCCAATTATGATTCAGCCGATCTTGGATAACAAAGCGGACGTTGTCTTTGGGTCGCGGTTTGTCGGTGGCCAACCCCATCGCGTGGTTTACTATTGGCACATGGTTGGCAACCGCTTTTTAACTATGCTCTCGAACATGTTTACTAACATTAACCTCACCGATATGGAGACCTGCTACAAAGCGTTTCGGCGCGAGGTGATCCAGTCGGTGCGAATTCGCGAAAATCGCTTTGGCTTTGAGCCAGAAGTGACAGCAAAGGTGGCGAGAATGGGCTGCCGCATCTACGAAGTTGGAATTTCCTATTACGGACGCACCTACAAAGAAGGCAAAAAAATTGGCTGGAAAGACGGCTTTCGGGCGATCTACTGCATCTTGAAATACAATTTGTTTTCGCGTTAGTTTCGCCCCGCAAAATAACACACTGTTGCAACATTAAGCCCTAACTTTTGCGTCTAAGTTACGCCTAAATTAATTGAATCTCCGCACGACTAAGGAACAACCATGACGATCGACCGTTCATTAGCAAGCCGCGATCGCAAGTGGAATTGGTTAGCGATCGCGCTGATCGTGCCGATTGTACTGCTCTCAATTCGATCGTTTGCCGCTGCCTTTACGCCTGGGCTTAATTCCGATCATGCCGTGCATGTGCTGATGGCTTATCACCTGAAGCTTCCGGACGATTTTTATTACTGGGGACAAGACCGCTTGGGCAGTTTAGTTCCGGTTTTAAGTCATTTTCTGCTCAAAATTCTGCCCTTGCCCGTTGTGGTGGTCGTGTCGATCGTGCAGTATGGACTGTTAATTTTTGGCTACCTTTGCCTTGCAAGCTTGTTGCGTCATGCTGTTTCACGCTTGGCACTCGCCTTAGTATGGTTTTTGCCGCTGGTTCCCTTCACGGAACTCGATTTTATTGGCCAGCCTTATGGTCCGCAGATCGCGCTAATTGGTGCAGCTTGCGTCGCGATCGATCGACTTTCGCAAACGAAAAAAATTGGACAAAAACGATTGTGGCTCGCCACAGCAACCGCCTGTTTGTTCTTCAGCCTGTGGGTGTCTGATTTTACAATCGTTCCTTTATTTTTATTGAGTTTGTGGGGACTGTCGCAGCTTTACAAAGCTTGGAAGCTACGCGAAAAAACGGTGATCAAAGATGCAGTAACCGTTTTGCTAACGGCTGGATTAGGAGTTGCCTTTGTTGAATTTGCCAAAAATAATGCGAGTTCGCGCCGCAACTACAGTTCGTTTGCCACACCGGAACAATCGATCGAGATGCTGCGGCGATTGCTCACTTCCTTTTGGAATACGCTCACCTTTCAAACTAACAATTTGTTTTTAAGCTGGCACGCAATTTTAGCGGTCATTCTGTTAGGCTATTTGGCTTGGGCGATCGCCGCTCACCGTCAGAAAATTCTGCGATCGACTTCTCGCTGGTTTTATTTATTTCTTGGCACGGTTGCAATTGGAATGCCGCTGCTGCTGATTTCGTTTTGGGTGTATCGCAACGGCTTAAATTTGCGCTATTTCACCGTGATTTATGTGATGGCGTGGCTGGCTGTGCTGCTGCTGATTGAAGCTTTACCGACAAACCTTGCTCGCACTGCAACGATTTTGATGCTGATGACGGCGATCGCATCGAGTCTGAGCTTGCCGCTCTTTGTTTACACCATCCAAAGACCGATCGCCCAAATTCAGCAGCTTCAGGAAATCAAAGCGCTGGGAAATGCCGGATTTATCGGAGATTACTGGCGATCGTACATTTTGTGCAGCGTCGATCCGGCCAATCTCAACTGCACGCCTCACGATCCCAAAGGTAAAACGCCCTGCCCACCTGCGGATGCGCCGCCCCACCTGCGTAGCAGTCGGCCAGTGCGAGCGGGAGTGCGCTGCCGTCGCTGCATTCCTCAGGTATTTGCGTCCGATACGATCTATCTGGTTAAAGATAAATGGCTCAACCGATTTCCCGCTGAAACCGAGCAGTTTCGTCGGTGTTTGGTAAGAGCAGGTAGACCGCAAAAAGTTTCAGGCTATACGATCGCGCCCTACCGGATCAAGGCCGCAGCGGAGCGACGAAGCAGCTAGGCCGACAGCAAGAGCGGACGGAAACCGTGCTTCACCGACACCTGACCGATTAGATCCATTTTTTCCAGGGTGATTTGGTTGCGTCCCCAGGAAAAATTGGTGTAGAGCTTTTCAAACTCCAGCAGCATCGATTCGGCAAAGCAGGCGAATAGCTGGCGTGCGGGCACATCCATGTTGACAATGCTCATAATTCGCCAGTCAATATCGAGCGAATGTTCGACAATGCCACCATTGAGGACATGCACGTCGGGATGCTTGACTTTCGTACCGAGGTTTTTCGGATAGCCGCCATCGATCATCAGGCAGGGATGCTTCAGCGTTGCGGTATCGATCTCGACGCCCTTGGGCATACTGGCGACCCAAACCACGATATCCGCCTGCGGTAGGGCTTCTTCCAAACTCATAATTTTGCCGCGTCCCAGTTCAGTCTGTAGCTCGTGCAGGCGCTCTTGATTGCGAGCAATCAGCAGCAGTTCAGCGGCATCCGTGCGGGTATTGAGCCAGCGACAAACTGCGCTGCCAATGTCTCCAGTTGCGCCACAAATGGCGATCGTCGCTTTCGATAAATCAATCCCCAACTGCTTAGAAGCCTGCTCGACCTGACGGCAAATGATGTAGGCCGTGTGCGTATTTCCGGTCGTGAAGCGATCGAACTCCAGCTTCACATTCCGCACCTGCCCGATCTGGGCCAGGTTGAAATTCTCAAAGATAATCGACGAGAAGCCACCCAAAGCCGTGATGTTGATGCCGTGCTTTTGGGCGTGCGCCATTGCGTTAATGATTTTGCGCGTAGCGGCTTTAATCCGGCGAGTTGCCAGCATTTCCGGCAAAAAGCAAGATTCGACGTAGCGGCCTTCGATCTGCTGTCCGGTGACGCTCGTTACCTTGATCGTATCGACAATTTGCGGCGGCGCACTGCACCAAAAATCAAGTCCCTGGTCGGCGTATTCGGGGTATCCTAATTCGCGGGCGACAGACTGGGCGTGTTCTAAGCTTGTGAGATGACCGATTAAACCAAACATGAATGCTTTGATATCCCTATCAATCCGGCTGAAATTGGTGCAGGCGGCGATTCGCTCTTAAAGCAATATCGCACAAAATAAAGACGATACAAATGTTTACGATCGCCCCTACACGGAAATCTTATCGAAATCTTGACGGGCTGGAGCGAAGTTAGGTTTCGGGGAATTGAGGATGAGAGATTAGGGCAGCGGCGAGAACTGTTGGTTTGGCGAGGATTGGGCAAGATGGTGAGGGCGGCAACGACACGCTTGAGCAAGGGATGACAGCCACACTCCTAACTCCCCACACCCGATCGCGCCAGCAGCGGTGCAGCCTTCAGCAGCGTTTGGGTGTAGGGATGCTGTGGGTTTGTGAAAATTTCGTGCGTCGTGTTGAGTTCGACGATTTTTCCGGCGTTCATGACGGCAATGCGATCGCACAAAAATCTGGCAACCCAAAGGTCATGCGTGATGAAAAGATAGGTCAAGTCGAATTCGCGCTTCAGTTCCAGCATCAACTCAAGCACCTGTGCCTGCACGCTGGCATCAAGCATACTGACAGGTTCATCGCAGATCAGCAGTTTGGGACGAGTGATTAGGGCACGGGCGATCGCGACGCGCTGCTGCTGTCCGCCGGATAGATCGCTTGGATAGCGGTGATAGTAGTCGTCTACAGGAGTGAGTCCGACGCGATCGAGCATTTGTTCAACTTGCGCTTTTGCTTCAGTGGGTGTGGCAAGTCGGTGAATCAGCAGCGGATCGGTGATGCTTTGTCCGACCGTCATTTGCGGATTCAGGCAGGCGTGCGGATCTTGAAAGACCATTTGCATCTGGCGACGCTGGGCGCGGAGGCTCGATCGCGACAAGGCGGTTAAATCTTGTCCCAAAAATTCGACTCGTCCTGATGTTGGACGGACAAGCTGCAAAATCGTCCGGGAAAGCGTGCTTTTGCCGCAGCCTGATTCGCCGACTAGACCGAGAATTTCACCGGGATACAGATCGATCGAGATGTCGTCTACGGCTTTGATCGTGCGCTCTTTGGACTCGCTTGCCTTGTTCAGCAGCCGCGCCACAAAGTTTTGCTCTAGCGTGTAGTGCTGCTTCAGGTTTTGCAGACGCAGCAAAGGCGCAACATCCACAGTCGGCAAGGCGGCTGGCGTGGCGGCTTGCAGGTGCAGGGCAGATTCGAGCAGCGATCGCGTATACTCATGCTCTGGCTGCGTCAAAACCGTTTGCACCGCTCCAGTTTCCACGATCTTTCCGGCATTCATCACGGCGATGCGATCGCAATATTCGCCGACCATCGCCAGATCGTGCGAAATCAGCAGCAGCGCCATGTTGCGATCGCGACATAGACGAGTCAATTCCTGCAAAATCTGCGCGGAAACCGTGACATCGAGGCTGGTTGTCGGTTCATCGGCCACAATCAGCTTTGGGTCAAGCAACAAGGCAAGCGCGATCGCGACTCGCTGCCGCATTCCGCCGCTAAATTCGTGCGGATACTGTCCCCAGCGGGTCGCGGGAATTTTGACGGCTTCGAGTGTGGCGATCGCTCTATCTTTTGCAGCCGTTTTAGAAAGTTGCGGCTGATGGGCGAGCAAGGTTTCGAGGCAGTGTTCTCCGATCGTCATGACCGGATCAAGCCGAGTCATCGGGTCTTGAAAAACCAGCGCGACGGCTTCTCCTCGAAACTGGCGGAGGCGATCGATCGAAAAGTCAAAAATCGATTCGCCCGCAAACAAAGCGCGACCCTCGACCCGACTTCCAGACGGCAGTAAACGCATGACCGCACGTCCTAGCGTCGATTTGCCGCAGCCCGATTCGCCCACGAGTCCGAGCTTTTCACCGGGAGAAAGCTGGAAGGAGACATCATCGATCGCGAAGCGCTCCCGTTCCGGTATCGCCCAGGAATCGATCGCGCTGCGAGATGTACGGGGATAGGCGACGCGCAAATTTTCGACGGTCAGTAAAGCTTGAGTCATCCGAGGCAGCGATCGTTTTGCTCTGCGCTGTCATTATACGGGTTTGGATGATGGCTGTTGGGGCGGATTGGCGGATTGGCGATCGCCTCTGCCGGGGGATTCTTCATGGACTAATTACGGGCGTAGGCGTTGGTTGCGGAGCAGTATTGGATTTTTCCAGGACAGTGTTTATCACGGCAATCAGCAACAGGCAGGAGAAAACTCCCATTAAACTCAGAAAAAGAACAACAATATTCCTAATAGACACCTCAACTTTTGGATTCTCAATTTGTCCAGAGGAGTTTTCAGAAGATTGAGAAGATTGTGCAGAGCCACAAGAAGAAGCGTATGAACCGACACTGAATGTAGGGGTGGAAACGGAAACGCCCGAACAACCACTCGAACAGCCGCCGCCACTAGAACAGCTAGTCATTGTCTTGCTCCTTGTGTGCTGTGGATTACCTCGATTTGCTTTTCAGTGTATTTCAGCCCGATCGAAAAAGCAGTAGAGACACATATTTTCATGCCTCTACTGCTTTGAGTAAAACCCGATCGATCTACTTCCGGCGAATCGGTGTACCGCAAGGGTAAGTGGCGACAGGTTGCGGGGCAGGAGTCGCGATCGCCCTCACTTCAACCAACTCATCGGACGGCTTAGCTTGTGCTGCCAAATAATCTTGGCGCAGGTTTTCTAGCAGTTCACTCCGTCGATCGAACAGTCGCTTCAGTGGACGAGGAGGTGTTTGGCTGATCACGTAGGCCGCGAGAATCGGCAGGGCGATCGTGCTGTCGGTGTAGCAGACGATCGTGTTGGGCAGTTCTTCAGGATCGACTTTGCCCCAGCTTACGGCTTCGTTTGGCGTTGCGCCCGAAAGTCCGCCTGTGTCCGGTCGGGCGTCAGTGATTTGCACAAAGTAGTCGTGGCCGCGCTCTTCCAATCCGAGCACTTCGTGAAGCTGCGGCTGCGTTTGCAGCAGGAAGTTTTTCGGACTGCCGCCGCCGATGATCACGGCTGCGCTTTTGCCCTCAACGCCCGGAATGCCGGAATTGCGAGCAGCATAGACGATCGCCGCCGTTTCGTTCACGTCGAGTGAGGGATCGATCATGAGCTGTGAGCCTTCTAGGGAAAGCGCGGCGACGTTCATGCCGATCGAGCTATCGCCCGGAGACGACGTGTAGATCGGAACGCCGCATTCGTAGGCGGTTGCTAGCAGCGAGGGATGCGGAACGCCAAGCTGCTGTTCAATTTGGTGAACCGACTGGCCGAGCAGATAGTGAAATTCTGCCGTGCCCATGCGCTTTTGGAACGGAGCCGCCCGCAGCAGTTCGCGCAGGAAAGCGTCGGTTTCCAGCAGCACATCGTAGCCAAACACAATGTCGTAGATGCGGATGCGACCTTCTTGCCGCAGCTTCACGTCATCCACAAACGGATGGCTGGCGTACAGGTCGAGTCCGAGTCCGTAGTGCAAATCGTGATACAAATTTGCGCCCGTGCTGATGATGTAGTCGATCAGGCCGTGCCGCATCAGCGGAGCAAGGACGGACACGCCAAAGCCTGCGGGCGTCATTGCACCGGACAAACTGAGGCCGACCGTGACGCCTGCCTGCATGACTTCGCGGCTGAGCAGATGGCAGGTTTCGCGCAGACGAGCAGAGTTGTAGGCCGTGAAATAGTTGTCGATCAAGTCCACCACGTTGATGTCGGCGGGCATGGGGACAGGCGCAATTTTGCGGCTGAGCAGTTGTGACATGATTGGCTCCAGTTCAAATGCAAGAAAGGGCGAAAAGACAGTGCGATCGAACAAGCCGCTTTTCTTGAGTCGATCACACGCGATCGACTGCTCAAGACCAGCTAGCTTTGCTCGTTTCAGCAAGTAAATTGAGTGAGAAAAATCTTCAAAGCCTGATCGATCCAGTTCGCGCAGCGTTCCGAAGGCGATCGCCAGCAAACCTATAGTTACAGATCGATCAGTTCATACTGGGTCCTTCGCATCCGTCAACCCAAGACAGAGCCGGATCGCTCAGCCGCCGACGCTGCAATTTCATTTCCAGAGTCCACTGGGGCTGCCAGGGATTTCTAGTTAAAGAAAGGAGGTTCAACGTGCCGCAACCTTTTGCAACATTACCGCTTTAGTGTAGCACTGTTGTTCGGCAGCGACGATCGCGTTTGGGAAGATGATCGCCAGCAAGCGTAACGTCGTTGGAGGGTTCTAGGGTGTGCTAGTTAAATTTCCATCGCGATCTAGGTTTGAAAAATTTGTATTCTTGCAAACATTAATTGCTCAGGCTCAACAAATTCGATTGTGCTTGCACTTACAAAGTGTTTCAAAAAATTTGCAAATCAATTTACTTTCTAAAAAAGATTTACCTGTGGATAGAAGCAGGATTTTAGTTGTGAAATCGATCGCGGTTTGGGTTGATCCCCAGCTAGTTTGACAATAATCTCAGGCTGTTTGTGAAGATAGTGGCGATCGCGTTTTAACAGCTCAAATATGTCTTGTTGTAACCAAAATCTAAAGAAAGTCTATACGTTATTTTTTATTTGGGATCGCTACAGCTTTACTCTGATCTTGTGTTCAGCTTCTTAAGCTTTGTTTTTTGAAGAAAACCTAGATGATACAAAAGAGAACAAATCAAGAAAAAACAATTTCAATCAAAACTCCTATGCAAGGCTCGGACAACATTTCTACCTGCCGACACTGCCGCCACTATCAGCTAGAAGGGCGAAGAGGTGGCAACTGTCAGCAGTTAGGAGCGCTAGTTCAAGGTCGCTGGAAAGCTTGCTCGCTCGCTGTTCCAGCTTTCGTGCGGTCTTGGGAACAAGAAGAAATGCAGGCATGGAAGCTTGAAGCAGTTGAACTAGCCGAAAGCTGTTTTTCAGTGAGTCAATCAACGCTAAGTTCAACTGCTCATTCCTCAACTCACGCAAAAAATTTCGCCAAAGAAAAAGAAGCTGAACCGCGATCGATTGTTCCCATCTCTGCGATCGTGCTATCCCAGCGTAAAGCTTTTCCGCTAGCGCCAACCGCCTAAAGCCCAGAAATATGTTGAAAATCAGCTAGGGAATCGATTTGTCAGGCTGCACTGAGAAGCGATCGATTTGCCAATTCGCGTCTTGCTGCACCAGATCAAGTTCGACGATCGCGGTGCTGTTTTCAAAGTCGATCGCCGCTTCGCAACGACTGGTTGTGACCTTTCCTTCCAGCGTAAATTTTGGACTCAAATTGCAGCTTGCAGGTTCAGCACTTTGAAACGCTCCAAACTGCTGTGAAAGCTGCAAGAAAGTCTGCTGCAAATCTTCTGGCGGCGTCGCTTCAATCAGCGTCGGACTGGCGCGATCGATCAGTGCGGTTGCATTCCATTCTTCAACGATCGTAGGGATGACCTGGTTGGCAAACGCGCGAGACTCTCCGCCCAAGCGAAAAATCGATCGAAATCCTAGCACCACATTCACGGCAATCAAAGCGGCGATCGCCGTCATGCCCGTATACACGAAGCGCTGTCGGTGCGGCGATACCGTTCCGGGAGCGCTTTGCGATCGAGCTGGCTGGGTTATTACAGCGGCGGGCAAATCCAAGCGGCAATCCCAAACGGGCTGCGCTTGACCCGTTTGTTTGCCTGTGACATGCAGCGCTTGGAAAGTCGGGGCAAGCTGGTCGAGTTCGTGCAAGATTGTGGCGATCGCGCTTTGCTGATCGGGAATTTGAGCTGATTCAAGCAGCAAATGCAGGCAGTCGCCTTCTGGCGTGGCGGTTGCGCTTAGCCCGCGACGATGTAGGCAGCAGGTGAGCCAAGTGGCGATCGCCGCTGGATCGCCCTGTCTTGCTCGCTCCAGAATTCGGCGCTGAGTCTTCATAGCGGGTCAAAAGTGGAGGTCGTCCAAGTGGCAGCGAGTCGCATCAACTGCCTGTGAAGCGCCAGGTCTATACCTTCCATTCTCCCGAAGAAATTCAAATTATGCCACTTGCGCCCAGCTACTTCGAGCTGCGCTTCGATCGCTGCTCCAGGCGAAACAGCCAAATCATTAAGGCAACCACGCCGACTTGAAGAGCGAAATTTGGCAGAGTTGTTTCGACATCGCGGCCAGCTAGCAGTTGAAAGAAGAAGATGAATCCACCAATGAAGCCTGACATGCCAAACGCGACATAGATAAACTGGCGCAAGCCTCGGTAGGGTGCTTTGGCTTCCGCTTTGAGGCGAGCGTATTTTTCGGCAGCAATGGGCTGATTGGTGTCGGGATCGATCGGACGGCGGTTAGAAGGCTGTGTCATGAATTTAAGCTTACCAAATGCCACGTCGTCCACTGGGATGCACAGTTGCCCAGTTGGTGCGAGCCATTGATAGCTGTTCGTCGGAAACCTTGGCACCCGTGAGATTTGCGCCGCATAAATTCGCGCCGCGCAAATTGGCGTTGCTCAAATAGGCATAGCTCAGGTCTGCGCCGCGCAAATCGGCTCCGGCTAAATCGGCATGGCTGAGGTAGGCACGGGCGAGGTCGGCATTTTTGAGGACGGCTTGATTGAGGCTGGCGCGGCCAAAATCCGCGCTAAACAAATTGGCATTTTGAAAATTAACTTTGTGCAGCCGTGACTGGTGAAAATTCGCGTTCGACAGCACGGCACGCGGCAAGTTCAGCAAGCTCAAATCGTGGCAAGTAAAGTCACGCTTGCCTTTTGCATAGGCGCTCAGCAGTTCATCGGCACTGAGCTTGGGCGTGACGGCTTTGCTAGCTGAACCGCCGGAGTTGCCGCTGGTCATGGCAGTGGTCGCACCATTGGCGGGCGCGGTGCGAGGGCGCACGGGCAGCGATCGCCGCGCCGTTGTGCTGGTTTGAATGCTGGTGGACTCGGAAGAATTCATGCTCTTGGCGTTGCGAGCGCGAATCGCCGCCGCCATCCGTGCCGAGGGTGACGAGGGCGATGTGGGTTCACCAAAATCAACTGAGTGGCCGCTGCTGCTGGTGGAATCGGACGTGCGGGTCGATCGATTCGACTTCACCACCATGCTTTGCGCCAAGCTGTCGAGATACGGCTCGAGATCCAGCGCTCTGAGGACTTCCGTGGCGTTTTGGTAGCGATGGCGAACGGAAACTTCCAGCATTTTCCGCAGCACACCCGCAAAGTGTTCGCTGATGTGGACGTATTTTTCCCACATCAGTTCGCCCGTTGTCGGGTCATAGTCGAGATCTTTTGGCGATTTTCCGGTCAGTAAATAGATGCAGGACACGCCCAGGGCATAGATATCGCTGGCATAAACGGGACGCATTGCCATTTGTTCAGGCGGCGCATATCCGGGTGTGCCGATCGCATAAGCGGTGAGTGCGGTTTGCTCGGACGCTCCGGCTCGCTGCGGATTGACTTGATCTTTGACTGCACCAAAGTCGATCAAAACGAGTTTTTTGTCTTGCGATCGCCGAATCAAGTTGGCGGGCTTGATGTCGCGGTGAATCACCTGCTGACTGTGAATGTATTGCAGCATCGGCAGCACTTCGCTGAGGAACTGCTTGACGCCTGCTTCGCTAAACGGCCCCGATCGCTTCACTTCCTGCTGGAGCGTTGAGCCGCTGATATATTCCTGGACAAGATAAAATTCCTGATTCGCCTCGAAGTAGTCAAGCAGGCGCGGCACTTGCGGGTGGTTGCCAATTTTGCCGAGCGTTTTGGCTTCGCGCTTGAACAGCTCCCGCGCCATCTGCATCACGTGGGGCGAGGTGGCCGCAGGTCGCAACTGCTTAATCACGCAGTAGGGACTGCCCGGCAGCGATTCGTCTTTAGCCAGGAAAGTCGCCCCAAATCCACCTTGACCGAGGGCTTGCATGACGCGATAGCGATCGCGCAGCAGCAGCTTTGACCCACAGGCTTGACAAAGCTCGGTGTGCGTCAGGTTTTCCGGGTGTGGGCAGACAGGATTAAGGCAGTAACTCATTCGGCATTGCTCGCTCGCTGGGTTATTCGCCCATGATTTCGGGTAAAGGTGCGATAGGCTGCACCCGACCTACCTCCATTATCTTTCCAAGAAAGACGAGATAAAGCGCGATTTCTGCGGGAATTCTCTTGAAGAGTTGCTAAAGCTATCCTCATTTTGCTTGAAATTTCCATAAAAGCCCATATACCTGCGGTCAAGTCGCTCGATAAATATCACCTTTGGCACTGGTAGCGTTACAGAACGATAAAATATGGGGGCACGATCGCACCCCAACGTTTGACCATGCGGATTTCTTTGAACTGGCTACGAGAACTCGTCGAACTGACGCAACCGCCCGAAGAGTTAGCGGAAACGTTGACGATGGCAGGGTTTGAAGTCGAAGAAATTGAAGACCGCCGCACCTGGGCAGAAGGCGTTGTTGTCGGTCGCGTCGTCGATCGCCAGCCGCATCCAAACGCGGACAAACTCAGCGTTTGCACCGTTGATATTGGAGCGGATGCGCCTTCGACGATCGTGTGTGGGGCAGCGAATGTGCGAGCCGATATTTTTGTACCTGTCGCGACGATCGGCACGTATCTGCCGAAGATCGATCTCAAGATTCGTCCCCGCAAGCTGCGCGATGTGCCGTCTGAAGGCATGATCTGTTCCTTGTCCGAATTGGGATTGGCAAAAGAATCTGAAGGTATTTACATCTTCGAGCAGTCTGACCTGCATCCGGGCGCGGATGCGCGGCCTTATCTAGGTCTCGATGATGTAGTGCTGGATCTGACTTCGACCGCGAATCGAGCTGACGCGCTCAGCATGGTGGGTGTTGCTCGCGAAGTCGCCGCCTTGACCGGACAAACCTTGAAGCTACCCGAAGTGCCTGACTTGGCGATCGATCCCCACGCAACAGGCTTAAGCGTGAATCTGGCCGCTCAGCAAGCCTGCCCAGTCTTCATCGGCACGGCGATCGAAGGCGTGAAAATTGCGCCGTCTCCGGCTTGGCTCCAGCGTCGCTTGCAGGCGGCAGGAACACGCCCGATCAACAACGTGGTTGACATTACAAATTATGTCTTGCTGGAGTGGGGTCAGCCGCTCCACGCTTTCGATCGCGACCGACTCCGCCAAGCTGGGGGAAGCGACGATTTGGCGATCGGCGTGCGTCACGCTAGTCCGGGCGAAACCTTGACGACGCTGGACGGACAAACGCGATCGCTCACCGATCAAACCTTGCTGATTACCGCGAACGATCGCCCTGTCTCCCTAGCAGGTGTGATGGGCGGCGAGATGACCGAAGTTCATCCCGACACCCAAAATTTGCTGCTAGAAGCAGCGTGGTTCGATACGGTTGCGATTCGGCGCTCAGCGCGATCGCAAGGAATGCGAACAGAAGCGTCAGCCCGCTACGAGCGCGGCGTGAATCAGGCGGAACTGGGAATTGCTTGCCGCCGCGCCATTCACTTAATTTTGTCGTTGGCTGGCGGCACGGTGGGAGCGCAGGCGATCGCCGATTCGCGTCCCACTCAGTCCACCCGGACGATCGAACTGCGGCTCGATCGCGTCAATCAGGTATTGGGACCGATCGACTTGGGTGCGGATCTGCCCGCCATACCGAGTACCGAAGCAGATGCGATCGAGGAAACAGGCGAACTGCAAGCCGAAGATGTTGAGCGAATTTTGACGACGCTGGGCTGTCGGCTGATGCCCGTTGAAGCGGGGCAAGTGTGGAACGTTACGGTTCCGCCGTATCGCTATCGAGATTTGGAGCGCGAAATTGATTTGATCGAAGAAGTGGCGCGGCTGTACGGGTACAACAATTTCTGCGATACGCTGCCTGCCAAAACTGAGTATGGCTATTTGTCGATCGAGCAAGCCCTGACGCGCAAAATTCATCAGGCGTTTCGTGCCGTTGGGCTGACTGAGGCCATTCACTACTCGCTGGTCAAAACCGAAGGCGAAAATCAAGTCGTACTTGCCAATCCGCTGTTCACCGAATATTCCGCCCTCCGCACCGAATTGATTTCCGGCTTGATCGATGCGTTCCAGTACAACCTGGAGCAGAACAACGGAGCGCTGAATGCGTTTGAAATTGGGCGCGTCTTTTGGCGCGAAGAAGAAGGACTCAGCGAAGCCGATCGCGTCGCGGGAATCATCGGTGGCGATTCCACTCAAGGCCGCTGGGTGCGCTCTGGCCGCGAACAGCCCCTTACTTGGTTTGAAGCCAAGGGAATGCTTGAGAGCGCATTTGAGCGGTTGGGACTCGATGTGGAATATCAGCCCGATCGTCTAGATGCCCGTCTTCATCCTGGACGCACCGCTTCCCTGTGGATTCGCGGCGAAAGATTGGGCACGTTCGGCCAGCTTCATCCTCAACTACGACAGTCTCGCGGTTTGCCAGATGCCATATATGTTTTCGAGCTTGACCTGGATGTGCTGCTCGATGCGCTCGATCGCGATGATTTGATTACGCCGCAGTTCCAGCCCTATTCGCCCTATCCGGCTTCCGATCGCGATCTGGCCTTTTTCGTGCCGACGCAAGTTTCGGTCGCAGAACTCGAACGGGTAATGCGAAAAGCGGGCGGCAACCTGCTCGATCGCGTCGAGCTATTTGATGAATATCGTGGCGCAAACGTCCCTGAAGGCAAACGCAGCTTGGCGTTCCGCCTTACCTATCGGGCGAGCGATCGCACCTTGACCGACACGGATGTGGAACCCGTTCAGCAAAAGGTGCGTGAAGCCTTGGAAGAAAAATTTCAGGTGGAGTTGCGATCGTAGAGACGTGAAAAAGCCGATCGCTCGATCGGCCTTCCGTTGAATGAATTTGCCAAAAGTCTACAGGCTAGGAGTTTTGCCTGTTTCAGCCTGAGTCGGAATCGGCTGCACTTCGCTGTAACCCATGTCGCGAGCAACTTCGCGCAACATCGTGATTTGCTCTTGGAACTCTAGCCCTTCAATTTGCTTGAGCGCATTGTTAATGGTGTCGGTTGCCTGATAGTCACCCGGCATTCCTACGACCGTATCACCCATCGCCTGCGCCCAAGCGTACCAAACCATCAACTGATTATTTTCTTTCAGAGCGCCATAAGCGCGAGAGAGTTCGGTATCTTCCTTGTTGACGATCGCTCGCATTCCCGCCAACTGTTCATCATCCGACAGTTCAAAAAACTGTCCCATCAGCAGCGGTGTCAGTTCGGGATCAGTCGCACTCGGAGCCGCAGGCGTAACCGAATCGCCCATCTTCTTGTAGATCAGGTAAAACAGCGCCAGCTTGTCATCGGTTCCCAGCTTTTTGAATGCCTCTGTTGCTTGCTTGGTTTCATCTGGCATCGCTGACATGTTGTCTGCCTTCATTCGCGCCTCCAAGAATTTTATTAATTTGCATCCTAGAAGTATCAGAATTGACGATTTCAAAGCGCCCTCCAAGAGAAGGAAGCCCGCCTCAGTCTCAAGGCAGAAGTAACAAAAGCAGCTTGTGCCATCTCAACAACTGAAACCTGCGACTGTAAACTCGTGGTTGCATTGGGTATGCTGGCATTGGGTTTTAGTTTGGAGTTGCACTTGTGTTGACTAGAAAACGGCCAGCGGCAACGCAGCCGATCGATTCTGCCCCCCGACTCGTCTCCAGCAAGCATCTCGATTTGGTGCTGCTGGCCTGCTGTTCTTGCCTGCTGACGGTTATGTGTCATTCAACGGCAAACCTCCTGCCCCAAAGCGCGACCAGCATGGCGATCGAATCGTCGCCCGCTGCGAGTGCCGGACAAACCAATTTTTATGTGCGATCGGCCTTGCTGTCGGCCTATCAAAGCAAAGGCAAATCTGAAGTGGCTGAAGACAGCTAGGCAGGTGGCGTCTTCGTGCCGTGCGTCGGGCAGGGCGGAGCCGAAATCGATCGATCGAGCCATCCGGTTGCCTGCTGAAGTCGCGCCAGTGCTTCTTCCGGCTGGTCTTTGAGCAGATAGACGAGGGCGATCGCTGCCTGTTCACCGCAGCGTGCTTTACGATTTGATTTGAGCCGATGCCAATCGTTCGGTCGAATTGCCAATCGTTCCGCGAGAACTTGCGCCAGTTCGATCGTATCGACTTGGCTGAGGTCGTGCTGACGAGGTGCAGCGATCGAAACGGCACCGACAGAAGGAAGATTTGACATAGGAAAAGCGATCGAGGTTTGCCTCTAGGCTACCAAACTCAAGCGGCAATTTGGCACGTTGTGACTTAAGCCAAACCTTTGCCGCTTGATAACGCATCCTTTTGCCGAAGTTCAATTTAAAATGCTGATTCTAAGTAGCTGGTCAAGATTATTTGTAATCTGCGTTGCCTTTGCCCTCATCCCCTTGAATGGTGTTCCACTACTTAAAAATAGTAAAACCTTTATTCTGAGAAAGTTTCATGCTTCATACCGTCACGCCGCGAATTTGAAAGTCGCGCCATTGCTTATGAAAACGTACACAAAGTGCCGCGTCTGCAAAGTCACAAGCAAGACCCCCAAAATGATTAAACATAAAACGAATAGACCCAGCAACGATCGCCAAGGGGTCTACTGGTATTGGACTTGTTTTTAACCAGGGGAAGCTATTGAGAAAATCAAGTTGATTCCTTAGCTGAAGTGAGCAATTGAACCGTGCCAGCCAGCAAAACGGAACTTCATGTGCTGCAATGGTAAATAAACATTTTTCCTGGCAGATATTTTAACGATGAACGAAGATAAAACGATCGAATTTCGCGATCGCCTCACGCCATCTGCTGCCGCTTTAGTGGAGCGGGCAACGGGCACGATCGAACTGCCAATGCTTGAAGCCATTCTAGACACTTGTGAAGCGCTGCAAATTAGCAGCACGAGCGATTTGCCGATCGTGTCGATGGAGCGCGATATTCATTTGGCAAGCGGAACTTATCATCTCAATATTCGCCGATTGAACAGCAGCAATCCTCCCGGTAAATTTCAGATTTTAATTACTCGTGAACTGGCTTCAGGTTTGATTTAATTGCAGCAAAAAACTACCTCCCTCGAAGTTGAGGAAGATAGTTTGGGAGGTTGCGCGATCGATTAAAGGATCGTGGCAATTTCCTTTAGGTAAACCCGGCTGAACGGTTCATTTTCGCCAAGCTGATATTGCTCCATCAGGCCTTTACGCTGAATGGTGATGGTGTCTTGCTGACGAATGGCGATCGTAGTGTCCTCAAACACATCGCGAGCTAGCATCATTTCAATTTCAGTTGGATTGTCGAGAAACAGCAAATTGCTGCCGTAGTAGAACATGCCTTCCTCATCCAAAATATCTTCCCAATATTCGGCAATGAGCAAATCGAGTTTGGGATGG
Source organism: Microcoleus sp. FACHB-1515 (assembly GCF_014696105.1). Taxonomy (GTDB): domain Bacteria; phylum Cyanobacteriota; class Cyanobacteriia; order Elainellales; family Elainellaceae; genus JAAUTJ01. The sequence continues at coordinate 54,605 of NZ_JACJPO010000036.1, read as the reverse complement.
CGCAGCATATTTTGAATGTTTGTGTTGTAGTCGGGATGCTGCGCTTTTTGCGATCGATTAATCAACACTGCCTCACGACAAACCGCCCCAACCGTCCAATCAGGATGCTGAAGCAGAATGTAGTCGATCATTTCCTGCAATTCCTGCGCCGTAACGCGATTGCAGGTAATAATCGGGATTCGCGCTTCATGGCTAGAGTCAAAAAAAGTCTTGAGAATGTGTGAAGGAACATCGACACTCGCACCGATCGCAGGCTTGAGGTGCATGTAAACACCAGGCGCGGCATTGATTTCAATGATGCCGAAATTTCCGGTTTTCCAAGACTGAGAAAGGTCTTGACTGATCACATCAATGCCCAGGCAAGTTAAGCGGAAATGCTGCGCCACATCCTGTGCCAAAATCACGTTGTCCAGGTGAATATTGTGCGTAGCATCGATGCTTAATCCGCCTGCGGAAAGATTGGCAACTTTGCGTAAGAAAATGCGGCGATCGCGTTCTGGAATGCTATCTAACGTCAATTTTTGCTCGTGCAAATAGCGCTCCATTGCCTCATCGCATTTGATTTTGCCCATCGGTGAAGTCGGCGTGTCGGAACGTTCTGGCTTGCGATTTTCGCGATCGATCAATTCTTGAATCGTTGAATCGCCATCCCCCACAACTGAAGCGGGCTGACGTTCGGTCGCGGCGACAAAGCGACCATTCACGCACAGCAACCGATAATCTTTGCCGGAAATGCTTTTTTCGACAATCACTTCAACAGGCTGATTGGGTTCGATCGCAGCGACGGCTCGATCGAACGCTTGCTCTAGCTCGTCGGCATCTTGCACATCAGCCGTAACGCCATTGCCTTTGTGTCCGACCACAGGCTTGATGGCGACCGGATAGCCGATGCGCTTGGCAACGGTCAGCGCTTCGGCCAAGCGAAAAACGATTTCGCCTTTGGGAACCGGAAAGCCCATTGTGCTGAGCAGTGCTTTACAGTCGTCTTTGCGCGTGGTAAAATCCGAATCGAGGTGGCTGTCAGTATCAAACGTGGTTGCGGTGCCGCGCACCTGATGCTTGCCGTAGCCATACTGCATCAGACCTTCATCCCACAGGTAAAATGTGGGAATGCTCAAATCATCAGCGGTTTTCAAAAGTGCGTAGACCGTTGGGCCACCATAGACCGATCGCCGAAATGAGTCTTGTAGCACTTCGATCTGGTCATCGATCGAAAACGCTTGCCGCTTAGAAATCGCCTCGAACCAATCCCAAACGCAGTAAACGATCGCGCGACTGGTGCGGGCATGAAGCGACTGGACAGCAATGCGCGTATAAGCTTCTGTTGGCTTTTGGCTCCAGCGGTTCAGATGCAGATCCATTTCTAGCTGGCTGACTTCGGCCACCGTGCGAGCAAACAAATGAGCGTAAGAGTCGTATTCTTCTTCGCGTAGATGCAGATAGCGATCGCCAATTGCCTCAATGTAATCTTCTAGCGGCAGCGGCTCGGCATTGTTGGTTAACGCAAAATCAAACACATAAGCGGGTGCATTTAAGTAGGGATTTGCCCCAATAAAATATCTGAAATTGAATGCATCAAATACATCAGTTTTTCTGGCATTAACGCGAACAATTTCGCGATCGTGTTCAAGAATCATTTTGAGAGTTTTAACTATTCCTCACCAGATCTAGCGCTGACCTCTCAAGGATTCATCTATCGCAAGACGCGATCGAGGGCAGAGGACGAGGCAGAAGATTTGAGCTGGAATTCCTTCTGCCCTCTGCCGCCTACCTGATCGAAGCGGTCATCTCAATCGTGGATGTCCGTTTGGCCTCACGCTTGAGGTACGGCGCGATCGCATTCATGCACGCAGACAAATCGTCCAGTCTGTTCAACCCTTTGAACAAACCGCCGAGCAGCAAATCGATCAAGTCTTGATGATAAGCATCGATCGCTTGGCCTGCTGTCCAATGATTCACATCAAAGCCCCATTTCCAAATTTTCAGCAGTACATCCGGCGGCGTTTGGGCAAAGGTGGAAGCCGCAATTTCCTTGGTTGCATCAGCCAAGCTTTGTTTGATTTCGGCTTCTACAGTTTGAGGATTGTCGCTGAGCGATCGCAGCAGCAGCAAATGCTTGGCAAGCGCGGCCTGCGAGAAAGGAGCGACGGTCGAGACGATCATATCGCCAGAGGAATCGATCGATCGCCACTGGTCTTCGATCACGCTGATGAGCGTGTTAATCTGAGTCGGCTTGCTCCAGTCTACTTGACCTCGGAAGAACGGTTCTTCATATCCGGCTATCAACCCTTGAAAATAAAGGGGAATTTTCTTGCCAGAGTGCAAGATTTTGTGCAGGGCAACTTCGAGCGTTTCCACAGGCCAGCCCAAGTTGCGACACAAAAAGAATTTCAGGTGATCCGGCTGCGACAGCACAAGGGCGTTGAGCAGCAGGTGCATTGCTTCCCCCACGTTTTGACCCACGATGTATCGATGGGGAGCGTGGACTTTAACGATTTTGTTTTGCTGAAGTTTGTTGTCGAAATATTCGCAAAATGAACTGTTGTCGAGCATGTGAGTAAACCGCACCATGCCGTAAGCGGTTTGGCCGGACTGCGCGGCTTGGGCAAACTGCCACTCGCTCATTTTTTTGGAGGCGGCATACACTTCGGTTGTGAAGTAGCGCGAGGCTTTTCCGGTCGAGGAATAGATGCACTGCTGCACGTGATGGCGTTCGCAAAGCTCGATGATGTTTTGCGAGCCAAAAATGTTGCTTGTCACCGTTTCGCGAATTTCCCGTTCTGCCAGCCAGGGCAAGCGCTGAGCGGCGAGATGAAAAACAATTTCTGGCTTTTCGGCTTGAAAAACTTGGTTCAATTCGGTCAGGTCGCGAATATCAACGGCATAGTAAATCACCGGAATTTGCGTTGCGATCGCGGTTTCGGTTTCTGCCCCAGTTGAACATCGTGCCTTGTCTACTGACACGATTTTGCCTGCACCCAGTTGAACCAATTTTTGAATCAAGGCTTGGCCGACGCAGCCTTCGCCCCCTGTCACCAAAACGGTCTTTCCGGCCAGTCGATCGCGCACTTCCGCTTCGTAGAGGTAGATGCCGCGCTCCCAAACTTCTTCAAACGGATCGGCTTGCAGCATTCCATCAGCTTGATAGGCTTCAACCAGCTTGACGGTTAGTTCTTGCAGGGCGGCGATCGTTTGAGGGTCTTGTGGCTCTGGCGAACCGGGGGGGACGAGGGCTTGAATCGCTTCGACGATCGCGGATTTGCTCAGGGGACTGAAGGAGTTCATACAGGTAGATTCAATGAGTTTTACACGGCATTAAAGGGGAGTGAGAAAGTTGGCAACGATGTAGTCAGCTAAGGCTCTTCCCGTTGCCTTGCCTGCTCGGTTCGCAGATTCGGTGTGGATGCCACCGTAAATGCGACTGATGCCAGCTTCGTTCGCGGCCTGACGAAAGCTGTTGAACGTTCGTGTCACACCGGGTAAACCGATTGACCCTGATGTAAAGGTGTATCGATCGCCAAACAGCGATGTGAGAATTTGTGATGCTGCGCCGCTGAAGGTGCTGTGTCCCGATATGTAGTCGGGATGATTGGGTGTTGAAATCAGCGGGTTCCAGCCCGGAGCCGCTTGTGTGCGCGGGTTGCCGTCGGTGTCGGCTAGACGGAGGGCATCGATCGGACGCCAAGAATTATAGGTATATTTAGCATCCCAAGCCGCAATTCCCGCATCAGCCAGTCCCAGATTGAGCAGCGCAAACGTGCGGGCATCTTTGATCAGTGCGCCGTTCCCCTCAGCGGCAATTTGCTCAACGATTTGGTTCCAGTGTCCGGGTGGCGTATAGGTGCCGCCGCCATCTGCCCAATACAGCGCAATTTCGGTTTGCTCGGCAGTGCGACGACGACTGTTGAGCCGACCGAGAATTCTCACCTGCTCTAGCTCTTCGGCGCATATCTTGCTGGTGAGCGGCGGCGGTGCGGCAGGTCGAAACTGTGAACCGCTCGTCATGGTGAACGGCGTAACGTTCTTCCACTGCGGCAAGGCAGCAGGTTTAAATTCCGGTGCGCTCGGTCTCCAAAGACCTGGTGTTGTGCTGGGCGTGTAGGAGACGGCTGTGGTGGCTCCGTCCATTTTGCGCGATTCAAGAATGGTGGCGGCAACCGATCGCCCGATCGCAATGCCATCGGTTTCTGATTGTCCATCTGGAATTTTGGCAAGCGAATTTTGATAGGCCGCATCAAACGTCGCTTTCTGGGTGGGAAACAGCTTGATCAAGGTTTCGTAAGCAGCAGTCACAGCAGCAGCTTCTGCCGAAGCACCCGCAGGAGCATCCAGGTTGACTCGGTAGGCTTTGTAGCGATCGACAATCGAGTTGACAGCATCAAACATTGCCGTGTGAACGATCGCCAAACTGCGAGCGGCAGCGGGCGGCGGCGTCGCTCCGGTGACAATGGCTCGTAGCGCGTTGGCGTTCCATTCGACAATGGCACTGACTCGATCGGCAGCGACACGGCGAATTGATGTGGTGGAGACGCTTCTTTGCTTTTCAGCATCGATCGCCACAACTTTAAACTCGTTTCCTCCCGCAGCCAGCGCGACATTGCTGAAGAGAAATCTGCCTTTGTCGTCTGCAACCGTTGATCGACCTGTGCCTTTGAGCCGCACGATCGCATTGGCTGAGGTTTGGCCGACCAGGCTAACAGTTGAAAAAGTCGTTTTGTTGTCTCCGAGTACGCCCGAATCCGAAAACGCAGAAAGCGTCACTCCAGGCAGCATTGGTGCAGGAGAATTGGTTGATCGCTTCAAGCGACGCGATGAACCACTGCGAAGGGTGCGATCGAAATTCAAAGAACGCTGATTGGTTTGCAGGCGATTCTCAAGCTGATGTCCGGATTTATGCGGCATTGACACCCTGTTGCGTAGTTCGTCAGAACGAGTATTTGAGTTGTAGCCGTTGTAGTGGGTAGGAGTCATTGGTAAAGTCCGAAGGGCTTGTCGGTTCTCGCTAGGCTTTGTCGTTGCTTTTCAGCGTGATTGCACGCAAGCTACCCCTCTTTTTACTGAGTTCTCCGAATGCCTGTCGATAGCCTTCATTGGAAATTCATTAGGAGCGCGGCACTCTGATCAATTGCTTCTTCTAATTTTCATAAAGCAATCGTTTTCGACCGCAGAAACAGTGAAAATACTGAGACTGTCGCGATCGACATGACTCAGTATTTCCTACAGGTTGATGGAATTGGAATTACGGCGTGGGTGAAGCTGTTGGCACAGGCTGACTGGGGGGAACCTGCTCGATCGCAATCAGCGCTTCCATGATGCTTTTGGCAACGGGTGCAGCCGTGGTGGAGCCAAACGCATTGCTGCCATTTGGCTCATCGAGAACGACTAAAACCGTGTAGCGCGGCGCTTCTGCCGGAAATGAACTGACAAAGCTGGTAATTCTCGCGTTCGAGTATCCGCCTGTTTCACTCGCTTTTTGGGCGGTTCCAGTTTTGCCAGCAATTCGGTATCCGGGGATCTGTGCGACTTTTCCGGTTCCCGATTCCACAACCGCTTCCATCATCTCGATCACCGATCGCGCCACCTGTGCCGACACAATCTGGCGCGGTTCGGGTCGATCGGGCTGCCACATCGGTTTGCCTGTCGCGCCATACAGCCCTTGAATTACGTGCGGCGTCACCATGCGGCCTTGGTTGGCAAGCATGGCGTGAAGCTGCAAAAGCTGAATTGGCGTTAGCGTAAAGCCCTGACCAAAGGCAGCAGTTGCTGGTTCGATCGCGCCGCCGACAAACTGTTCGTGGGTTTTGAGCATTCCCGGCACTTCATCGGGCAAATCAATCTTGACCGTTTTACCCAGTCCGATTCGCTCTAGCCACTCGTAGTAATTCGATCGCTGCATCCGCTGCATGACATGCACCATGCCGACGTTGCTGGAATATTTGATGATTTCCGTGAGGCTGAGGGAGCCGCGACCGCCTGCCGACTCGTAGTCATTGTTTTGCACAGGCCAGCCATCGACGAAAATTTGACCTTCGTCGTTAAAGCTTTCATCAGGTCGAACGGCTCCCGATTCTAGAGCGATCGCGACGTTGATCGGCTTGAAGGTCGATCCGGGTTCATATGGATTGCTGACCGTCCAGTTGCGAAAGCGCTCCACGTCAAACTCGTAGTATTCGTTCGGGTCGAATGACGGAACGCTGACCATCGCTTTGAGCGCACCCGTTTGCACATCGATCGCCATTGCCGCGCCGCGCTTCGCCTTGAACTCGGTGACTTTTTGCTGAAGCGCAAATCGGGCGGCTCGTTGAAGTCGAGCGTCGAGCGTGAGTTGCAGGCGCAAATCGTCTTGGTGAATCAGATCGTGGGGCGCGTCCGCATTCGTATCGGTACTAATTGGCATCAGCGTTCCATTCCCCGATCGCCGTAGACGCACTGTTTCGATCGGACGCTCTAGCTGCTTTTGCTGCCCCATTTCCAATCCGGCTTTGCCTTCGCGATCGAAATTCACATAGCCGACGACATTGGCGAACAAATCTTCTTGCGGATAAAGCCGCTGCGGATGCTGCACCAGTTCCAATCCGTCTAGCCCCAAATCTTTGACGCGATCGGCCACATCTTCTGACAGAGCATAGCTTAGTTCGATCCCCGAATCGCCATCGAGCATTTTATCGGTCAGCGATTCCACTGACTGATCGAGAATTGGCGCAAGCTGTTCGGCGACTGCGCGCCTCGCCGTGTGGAACATGATCGGATGGGCGTAGAGCGTATAGGCAGGCCGATCGATCGCCAGCACATTGCCGCGATCATCCACGATCGGACGGCGCGGCACAAACGGACGCACATCGGTGATTTGTTGTGCTTGCGCTCGCTGTTGCAGTTTCGCCGCATCCACGATCTGAAGCCGATACAAATTCGCCGCCAGCACGCAGCCAGCCAGCAGCAAAATTCCCCACACGATCGTCAGCCGCAAGCGCGTCACTTGAGCGCGAGGCTGGGATTGCACCTGCAAAAGTTCGCTGAGTCGTTTCGCGGCGCGAGCGCTGTGTTGCGCCCAGCGTGGCCACGATCGAGACGGAACCGCGCTGGTTCGCCGTGATTCGCGAATCGTGACGGCGCGACTAGGCGGCGTAGACCGATTGCGGCGCTTGCGATCGACTCCAGCAGGCGATCGATCGCGTCGGGCAGATGAACGACGGCCAGCGCCAATGCGGGGAAAAAAGCTCGCCATGCCAAATCCAAATTAATAAGCAAGAGGGCGGTTCGGAGCGAGCGGCGTGGCCGGAGCAGTGGCCGGAGCCGTCGTTGGGCGCGGTGAGGCAGGCGGCAGGAAAATAATGCTGCTTGGATTGGGCGGGGCGAGCTGGCTGTCGGACTGTTCAGCTTGCTGAGCGAGATTTTGCTTTAGGGCTTCATTTGTGGCGGTAAGCTGTCGCTCTTGCCGCTGAAGCGCTTCAAGCTGGCGATATTGCCGTCCCCAAAGCTCTTGTGCATAAACTGTCCAGCCATACACCAGCAGCGTCAGGCCGACCAGAGTAAAGGTGACGATCGACGATCCCCGCTGCGCCAGAACAAGCATCCGCAGCCACTTGGGAATCGCTCGCGTGTTCGGCAAAGAACGCACCGTCGATCGATCCGTTGGTCGGACAGCCGGAGCCATCGTCACCAGTTTGGCGCGAGAAGGCGGCGTCATCGATCGGCGTCGCTCGGTTGCAAGCTGACGAGACCGCAAGCGCGGCGTTGGAATTGGATTTGGCACAGCAGACATAAACTTCGCTCCTTCACCACCAGCAGATTAATCAGCTTGCAAAACAGCATTACTCCGAATGAGCGTACTCATACTACCGTCGTTTTTGCGAAAAACAAGTGCTTGTTTTGCGTGAATTTCTAAAGAAATTTGCGGGGATCACGATCGCAGCGCAAACGGCAATTGATCCCCGTCTTTTCAATTTCGTTTCAGTATAGAGTTCAACTTGTAATTGTTCATCCCTCTTGGTTGGATTTCCGTCATTTTTATTCACCACTGGCTGAAATCTCGACAAAACTGTTGAATCGACAGCAGTTCAATTCGATCGTCTTCTGCCGCAGTTTGGCGATCGTCCGGCGTATTGTAGCCCCAGTCGGCTAGAAACAAGCGCACATCCGCCAAATCCGCTTGTGTGGTAATGGTTTGCAGCGTTTTCAGCCGATCTTCCACAAACCAAATCACATCATTGGGTTGGCGAATTTGCCTCAGCGATTGCGTTTTGGGCTGCTTCACTTCTTTTCCCAAAATTCGATCGGCACTGAGGGAAATGCCTTGCTGCTGCAAAAGCTGTTGAACAAATCGTCCTTCCTTTGTCGTGATGATCAAGGAACGCACTGGACTGTCGCAAAGTTCGCGCAGGCGATCGATCACGCCAGGATAAAACCGATGCTCGGACAGCCAGCCTGCCAAATCTGCTTGAATCCATTCGTCACGGACGCGATCGACTGCCGCACCCAAATCTGCCGCACTCAAAGAATCGGCAGCAATTTGCGCGACGGCAATTTCGCTCCAGTGCAGCAAAATTTCGGCTTCTGGAACGCCTTGCAGCAGCGATCGAATCACAACGGGCATTTCCCATCCGGTTTCGACGACGGGTCGCAGGCGGTAAAACTGTTCGGCTAATCCTGCGGGTGGCGTTTGCTCGATCGGATGCCAAAGCTGCACATAGACGCGCCAAGCCGTTTGAAAGTATTCAATCAGCCCGTCGCACAAAACGCCGTCAAAATCGAGCGCGAGAATGGTTGGATTGTCCACCGTTACTTACCTGCGGTTGCGATCGATTCATATGATAATTGGGTGAACTTCTTCAGCAAGCAATTTTCAGCGAAATGACGGCAATTCATGTCATTGGCATTGGCCTGGATGGATCTGCCGGACTGGGCGAAACCGCTCGCCAAATCGTGCAGCAGGCGGCGGTTTTGGTCGGAGGCGATCGCCACTTGGCCTACTTTGCAGATCATTCTGCTGAGCGAATTGAATTAGGCGATTTGCGGCAGGCGATCGAGCAAATGCGGCACTTGCTGCCAACCCATCAGCCGATCGTCGTTTTAGCTTCTGGCGATCCTTTGTTTTTTGGCATCGGGCGCTTGCTGCTGAGCGAATTTTCTCCAAAGCTGCTGACGTTTCATCCGCATTTGAGCGCGATTCAGCTTGCTTTTAGTCGCGTCAAACTCCCCTGGCAAGATGCCCGCATCGTCAGCGTTCACGGGCGATCGCTGGATGAACTCACGCAGGCACTTCAGCAGGGTGCAGCCAAAATTGCCGTCCTCACCGATGCGGAACACAGTCCGCAGGCGATCGCCCGCCTTCTCCTGTCGCTCGATTTGCCAAGCTGCTATCAGATTTGGGTGTGCGAAGCGTTGGGCGGCAGCGACGAGCAGATTCGCAGCTTTTCGCCGCCAGAAATTCTTCATCAAACCTTTGCGCCGCTCAACGTCGTGATTTTGGTGCGGCAGTCTGCCACCGCGATCGATCTTGCCAGCCTGCCCGCCTTCGGTCTGCCAGATTCGAGTTTTGTTTCGTTTGACGATCGCCCCGGCCTGATCACGAAGCGCGAAGTCAGAATTTTAGCCTTGGGAGAACTGGCGCTTCAGGCCGATCAAATCGTGTGGGACATCGGTGCTGGGACAGGCTCCGTTTCGATCGAGATGGCGCGATTGTTTTCGACTTCGCAGGTTTATGCAATCGAAAAGTCGGCGGCAGGTTTTGCTTTGATCTCCGAGAACGCCACGCGCTTTCGCGTTACGAACGTGATTCCGGTTCACGGCACGGCTCCGATCGTTCTGGAAAATTTGCCTGCGCCCGATCGCATTTTCATCGGCGGCAGCGGCGGCAATTTGATTGAAGTGCTATCGGCCTGCCAATTTCGTTTGCGATCGAACGGGCGGATCGTGCTGGCCTTGGCGACGCTGGAACATTTGCACAGCGCGATCGCTTGGAGCCAAACGCAGCAGTGGCGACATCATTTGCTGCAAGTTCAGCTTGCGCGATCAATCGCTGTGGCTCGGCTGACGCGCCTCCAGCCGCTTAATCCGGTTACGCTGCTGACGCTACAGCCGCCACAAGACGAAGCCTGTTCCCAACAGAAATAGCAGCCCCATCCCGCCTGCAAGCGGTTTGCCGTCGAGTCCAGTGAGCCATGCCAGTTTGCCTTGCGGATGGGCGATCGCTCCGGTCGCATCCAGGCTGGCAATTCCCCAAATCCATCCGGCATGAAGTCCCCACGCGAGGCCGATCTGTCCGCCATCCGTCCAGCGAGCGAGGCTGAGAACCATGCCCATCAGCCAGAGTCCGGGCAGTTGCGGCAGGTTGGCGCTTCCTTCCCAAACCAGATGCAGAAGGGCGAAGACGACGCTGGCGATCGCGGCTGCCGTCCAGCCCGAAAATTCACCTTGCAGCACATTCAGCAGCAGGCCGCGAAAAATTAATTCTTCAGTCACGCCAACCCATAACCCTAGAATCAGCGGCGTTAGCAGGGCAGTAGGCGTCACCGCAGCGGGAGCGATCGTCACCTTTACCCAGCCGAACAAGATTTCGATCGCCACCAGCAGCAAAATTCCGCCCACGCCTGCTGCGAGTCCAACACCCAGCGCGATCAAAACGGAACTGTGCCAAGGCAGCCCGTAGATGGCGAAGGGGGGATTTTCCCAGCCTGCGAAGCCCCACAGGACGATCGGCGCGATCGCATACAGCGAGGCGAGCAGCGGCAGCTTTTGTTCCAGCGTGAGTGGTTGAGGCGGACGCCATTTTAAAGAAATGGCAATCAAAATCGCGATCGGCAGCCACAGGCCAATCCAAATTACAAAGAAGCGGACAATCGCGATCGCGGACTGCATGAAATTAGAATCGGTCGGGTTTTAACGTTGAAGATTGTTGATGGCGGGCATCGTTTCATGCAGCAGAAACCAAAGCAACAGTGGCAACTAGAGCTTGCCGACTCAGCCATTTGTTGCTCGGCTTGCGATCGCCACATCCATCGCTTGGCTATCAGCAAAATCAACGGACGCAAGCGGAATTCAAGCCAATCATTTAGGCGATCGATTGCAGGCAAACGAATCTGCAAACGCGATCGATCACAGGTGCATTGCAGCAGACCAGCCATTGACGGAATGCGCTCGTAAAATGGCCGATTGTCTGCTGCGGCTTATTCTTCGTCTTCATCATCGATCGCCGGAGCAGAACCGTTGCGATCGCTGTCAAGTTGAATCAGATGAATGTGCTTGTAGCCGAGCTTAATTTCAAACTCGTCACCGGGCTTCAGACCCATCTTTTCGGTGTAGGTGGCTCCAATCACAATTTGACCGTTCTTGTGTACGCTGACGCGGTAGGTTGGTTCACGTCCCCGGCCATCTTTTGGCCCTTCAGCGCTGATTGGTGTGCCCTTTGCGGCCAGCAACGCCTCAAAAAACTCGGCCAAATTGACGCGCACCTGATTATTCTTTCCGGTCGTGTAATAACCGCAGCGCTTAGCTTTCTCGCGTCGAGGTAAATTAGAAAGCTCTTTTACTTTTTGCAAAAGCGCTTTTCCCGTCAGTGGAGCGGTGGCAGTTTCAGTCATTGCTTCCAAGTTGTCCTTTCGATGTTCAACACAACGATGAATTGAGGCGAGCAACAAGCCCAAATTGGGCAGTTTGCGGGTTAGATGAACGAAATTGCAGAAATCAGCAAAGGCTGCGGATTGAATATGCAATTTCGGCCTTGTTTATCACTCTATAAAATATATCTCTAAAGCTTGAACATGAAACAGGAAATTTTTCAAATCGATCGCAACTTCAAAAATATTTGATGTTCAAAAATTATACAGGCGCATCTAGGCAAGTCGTCAACGGTTATTGCAGGCAATTCTTTAGAAGAAACGTGACGAGCGAAAATTCGGGCGGGCGGCGATCGCTTGCTTGCCCCAAACCGGGATCGCTGCTAGAAAAATAGCTGAACCGCCGCTATTTCAGCGGGTTTTTGCACAGTCAATTGCAAGAATGCCTTGCAAAGATGACCTCAATTTTTACGACAGGTCTATTAATCAACCACGCTAAAAATCAAGGTGATTGGCAGACGATCGCCTCAGCGAGTTTGTTGCACCAGCGCTGCTCGATTGCTCGAAAATCAACGAAAAGATCGATAAACCACTGCTTCAAGCTGGATTGCAGCAAGGTGAACCGCGCCGCGTTCGATTCCAACTTTGCGTTTCCTGAAGTAGTTTGTAGCCGCCCTCTAAACTAGAAGATAGAGCGTGCCGCCGATTTCGATCGCGGTTTTGATCTGATCCTTTTGCCAATCGCCGATTTATGCAAGTTACGTTTCAAGTTGTTCGTCAAACCGCCGATCAAGCTCCGCGTGTGCAGTCCTACAGCCTGGATGTTGAGCCGGGAAACACGATTTTAGACTGCCTCAATCGCATCAAGTGGGAGCAAGACGGCACGCTGGCCTTTCGCAAAAACTGCCGCAACACGATTTGCGGAAGCTGTGCCATTCGTGTTAACGGGCGATCGGCGTTGGCCTGCAAAGAAAACATCGGCAGCGAAGTCGCCAGGCTTCAACAAATCGCTCAGGACAGGCATCAGCCCGTTGCAGAAGTTCCGACGATCGCGATCGCCCCAATGGGCAATATGCCTGTGATCAAAGATTTAGTCGTGAATATGCAGAGCTTTTGGAACAATCTTAAGGCGGTTGATCCTTACGTCAGCACGCAGTCTCGCCAGATTCCAGAGCGCGAATTTTTGCAAACGCCCGCAGAGCGCGATCGCCTCAATCAATCGGGCAACTGCATCCTCTGTGGCGCATGTTACTCCGAGTGCAACGCCCGGACCGTTGATGAATCATTTGTCGGACCTCATGCCCTCGCCAAAGCTTATCGGATGGTGGCTGATTCTCGCGATGATCAGACGGAGATTCGCCTTGACCAGTACGGAACCGGAACGGCAGGCGTGTGGGGCTGTACGCGCTGCTACTACTGCAATACTGTTTGTCCGATGGATGTTGCGCCGATGGATCAAATCGGCAAAATTAAGCAGGAAATTCTCGATCGCCAAACGGAGCAGACCAATCGATCCGTCCGGCACCGCAAAGTACTGATTGATCTAGTCAAGTCCGGCGGCTGGATTGACGAGCGACGCTTTGGCCTCAAGGTTGTCGGCAACTCGTTTCGCGATTTGCGGGGACTGACGAGCTTGGGGCCGTTGGGAGTGCGGATGCTGGTGCGGGGCAAGTTTCCCTTCAGCTTCGAGCCGTCTGAAGGAGCGGCGGAGGTGCGATCGCTGATCGAATCTGTGCAAAATTTAGAACAGCATAATTCTTAACGATTTAACGCTCATGACTCCAACGCCTTCTCCTGCCAATCCTGCCGAAACTGGAGCGATCGCTCCTCCAGAAGAAATTCAGCCCGAACCCGCCTTCGGCTGGACGCCCTACGCCGAAACGATCAACGGACGCTTTGCCATGATTGGCTTTGTTGCCCTGATTGTGATTGAACTGTTGACCCGCCAAAGCTTCTTTTCCTGGCTGGGCTTGCGCTAGCTGACGCAGCAAAAAGGGGCGTCATCGAAACAACGCCCCCGTCTAGTTCGATCGATTTTTAGTAAATCGTTTCTAGCGAACCGTAATTGTGTAGCGGCCTCGACCAGTGCTGTCGTAAGCGTTGGCGATCACCGTGTAGGTTCCATCCGCAGGCAGCGTCGCGACAATCTGCGAATTGGTTGAGCCTTGCGATCCATCGTCGTTTTGATCGACAAGCTGCCCGTTCGGATCAACCAGCAGCAAATAGGTGTCAAACTCGCTGCTTTCCATCGAAATCGTCACCTGTTGCCCCTGGCGGCCTTGGAACTGATATTGGTCATACAGGCTGCCGTCCTGCTCAAGCACCTGCGAATTTTCACCCAATACGCCTTGTTCGCGCAGGATGACACCTTGCGGCGTGGGTCGGGATGCGCCTCCGGTTCCAGGTCGTGGAGTCTGCGTGGTTGGACGGGCTGAGGTTGTCGCTGCCCGCAGGCTGTAGTCGCCCGTTTCGCCTGCTGAGTAGGTGTTCGCCAAAATGGTGTATCGACCGCTGGCGGGCAGTGTGGCAATCAAACGTGAATTTGTGCCGCCGCCACCGTCATCATCTTGCCCGATCGATTCGCCATCTGGCCCGATCAAAATCAGGTAGGCATCAAAATCGCTGCTGCTCATTTCAATCAGCACTTGCTGGCCTGCCTGACCGTCGAAGCTGTAGGCGTTGAAGTAGCTATCGTCAGCCGGAAGAATGCTGCTGCGATCGCTCAAGGTTCCACTGATGGGCTGACCATTAAGCGTAATGCTTTGCGCGTTCGCGTCAATCTGCGGCGTTTGCACCGTTTGGGCAGCACGACCTTCGCGGACAGCAACCAGGAACGGCTGCACTTCGTCCAGCGCGATCGCAAAGCCGATGCCGATGTTGCCGCCGTCGCGTCCGGTTGTGTAGATCGCGTTGTTGACGCCGATAAGCTGGCCTTGACTGTTGAGCAGTGGGCCACCAGAGTTGCCGGGGTTAATGGCGGCGTTCGTTTGAATCAAACCGCGATTGGCGTCAATGCGGCTGACGATGCCGTTGGTGAAAGTATTTTGAAAGCGGCCAAACGGATTGCCGATCGCAAACGCCCGCTGACCCACTTGAACAGAACCCGGAGTTGCCAGCGGAATCGTCGGTAAGTTGCGCTGATTCCGCAAGCGCACCGCTGCCAAATCAACGCCCGCGTCGCCATAGCCAATCACATCGCCCTGCACCCGACGACCATCCGAAAGAATAACCGTCACGGCTTCCACACCCTCGACGACATGCGCCGCCGTCAGAACCAAACCGTCTGCCGAGATAATGCTGCCGCTGCCTGTGCCTGCTCCAGTGTCGATCGACACTACAGCCGGACTTGCCTGCTGATAAACCCGGACGTTCACATCTTCCTCGCTGGTTTGAGCGATCGCCTGCTGGCTAATCTGCCCGGTCAGCGTTAACAGGTTGACGGGAGAAAGGGCGTTGAGTGCGAAAAGACTGCCTGCTGTACCTGCACTAAGTAGGCCGGAGGCTACGAGACGCAGAAATTGAGTGTTCATGCTGAGAAATTAGGTGCGACTGCGATTGCGATTACTAAACAAATACGGAAGAGCGATCGCCAATTCCGTTGAGCAAGCGAGATTGGACGATACAAATTAATATGCATTCAAGACGTAGCGGCTCGCCCCCTGCAAAACACCAGGACTTGATTTGGCAAAACATTGTTTCAGTTGTCCTCACTACTCTGAATTTAGAGCGAATTCGAGGTGTACTTGAGTTGATCCTAGTTTGCCCTTTTGATTCCGAGAAGGGAGCGGCAAAAATTTTTAAGCTTGAGCGAGCTGGAATAGCAAAACGCCGACCTACAGCGAAAAAGCTACAGTCGGCGCAAAAGCAAGGGCGATCGATTGCTACTCGAAGCGTGGAGAACTATCGGAGTCGTCGATCGGCTGGTAGTCTACATAGTCAGAAGCGGGTGGCTTGGCATCCGTTGGGCGCTTTGGTTCACGGAATGCATCGTCACGGTAGTCGCTTCTGGAGGGGCGATCGTCGCGGCGCGAATCAGACTGCGGGCGCGGACGACGCGGACGGGGTGCATCGCTGTCGAAATCGTTGCGGCTCGGACGCACGGGCAGATCGTCTTCGCGGCTAGACAAGTCGTCATCCCACACCGATCGCTCAAAATCACGAGCGGCAGAACGGCTCGACGGACGACTATTCGATCGCCGCTTGGACGAGCGTGGACGGTCTTCACTTGGAGCGAGGCGGGGAGCGCGATCGGAGCGTCGCACATCATCAAATTCATCGCGGCTCGATCGAGCATCACGAGTGGCGGAAATGCGGCGACGATTGTTGCTGACTGGACGTTCGTCCAGTGCGTTGTAGTCGTCTAGTTCGGCGCGATAGACGCGGCTGATCGGTCGCTCATCATCCACAACAGGCGTCGTGCGCTTGGCCTGCTCGGTGGCGATGCCGCGAAGCCGAATGCTCTCGTAGGCGAAGAAGGCCGCAGTGCCCGCCAACATGAACTGACCAAATTGGAGAATCGGGTCTTGCCGCCAGCCTTGAAAAAACAAAATGCCGCCGCACAGCAGCGCGACTGCGGCAAAGAAGATGTCGTAATCTCTAGCTAAGGCTGGCTTAAAGTTACGCAAGAAGTAGAGACCAGCCCCCCCGATCGCCAGAGCAATGCCAACTATACTGCTTGGATTCAGTCCAATATTGACCATCTCTACCCGTTCTCCACGAGAATGTCTTAAGTAGTTCCTATCTTAGCGAGTCAACGAGAGATTACCAGAAAATAAAGGGCTACAACCGCGATCGCGAGAACAAGCAGACCAATGCCTACGAGAGCGCCCTACCCAATTCCAATATTGATCATCTCAGTCAATTCTCTGCACGAATGTCCGAAGTTCCTATCTTAGCGAGTCAGCGGAA
The DNA here is from genome assembly GCF_014696105.1 of Microcoleus sp. FACHB-1515. Taxonomy (GTDB): domain Bacteria; phylum Cyanobacteriota; class Cyanobacteriia; order Elainellales; family Elainellaceae; genus JAAUTJ01. Next base: position 38,142 of record NZ_JACJPO010000036.1, on the reverse strand, counting down.
GACAGCCACCTCATTAATGGCAGTTTCAACAGGGTAAAAACTGGAGGCACAAGCTGCGCCCCCAGCGATCGAGATCTAGCCGCGCTGGATTTTGTCACGCTGGCTGATGAAAATCAACGCCACCGTTGCGGGGATCACAATAATCACGGCTCCGGCAAGCAGGCTGTATAGAAAATTTGCTAAAGATGGCGTCATGGTGTTCCTTTTCCTCAAAGCGCAAGTTCGTTCATCAATAATCTTATCGATCTGTTAATCGCTTGAGAAGTACGTGAGCGATCGGATTTGAAAATTAATTGCTGGAAGGGCGATCGATCCTGCCTTCCATCTAGGTTTGCGAGCTTTCACGCAACTGCCGCATCCACAGTAAAATATGAGGGAAAGAAGTAACAAAATTTAGCAATTTAAAACGCTATGGCCGCTAGCATTGCCACTTGGGTTTTAGGTCCGTTTTTGGGACTGTTCATTTTGCTGTTCATCCTGCGGATTGTTCTCTCCTGGTATCCGCAAATTGATCTCAACAAGCTACCGTACAACCTGATCGCTTGGCCGACTGAACCGTTTTTGCGCCCGATGCGAAAGCTAGTTCCACCCTTGGGTGGCGTGGACATCAGCCCGATCGTTTGGATCGGAATCTTCAGCCTGGTGCGCGAACTGCTGCTCGGTCAGCAAGGCTTGCTCACGATGATGTCGCAGGTTCAGTAAGGAATTCAGAAGCTCGTTCCAGCACGCCGTGATCGGGGGTTGGGTGTTCGCCAAACCTCGATCGATTAGCGGGATTTGAGTAGCTGTTGCTGCATCTGTTCGACAAAATTGGTGTAGATTTTGCCTTCAGCAAATTCCGCTGTTTCCAGGATTTTTTGATGAAAGCTAATGGTTGTCGGCAATCCGGTGATCGCGCATTCGCGCAGGGCGCGTTTCATGCGGCGAATGGCCGAAGTGCGATCGGCTCCCCACACGATCAGCTTGCCAATCAGCGAATCGTAATATGGCGGAATTTCATAGTCCGTGTAGACGTGCGAATCCATCCGCACACCGGGACCACCAGGAGGCAAATAGCCGCTGATCCGTCCGGGATTGGGGCGGAAATTATGGTCTGGATCTTCGGCATTGATGCGGCATTCGATCGTATGCCCGCGCAACTGTACCTGATCTTGCGTCAGCCTCAGCTTTTCCCCTTGGGCAACGCGGATCTGTTCGGCAATCAGATCAAGTCCGGTAATCATTTCCGTCACCGGATGCTCAACCTGAATCCGTGTGTTCATCTCCATAAAGTAGAACTGGCCGGATTGATCCAGCAGAAATTCGACCGTGCCTGCACCAAGATAGTTAATCGACTGAGCGACGCGCACCGCCGCCGCGCCCATTTTTTCACGCAGCTCTGGCGATAGGGCGGGACTGGGTGCTTCTTCGAGTAATTTCTGGTGACGCCGCTGGATCGAGCAGTCGCGTTCGCCCAAGTGAATGACGTTGCCGTAGCTGTCGGCAAGAATTTGAAATTCAATGTGGCGCGGACGCTCGATGAATTTTTCCAGATAGACGCCTGGATCGCCAAAGGCCGCCTCTGCTTCGCCCTGTGCTGCTAAAAAAGCTTTTACAAGTTCATCTTCGCTGCGAACCAGTCGCATTCCGCGACCGCCGCCGCCTGCTGTGGCTTTGATCATGACGGGATAGCCGATCGACTCGGCCACGCTCATCGCTTCGCGCTCATCGGTCAGGAGTCCCTTGCTGCCGGGAACGGTCGGGACGCCAATTTGCTGCATGGTTTTTCGCGCCGTCGATTTGTCGCCCATCGATCGCATGGCATCGGGAGACGGGCCAATAAACGCGATCTGGTGGTCGGCGCAGATTTCGGCAAAGCGAGCGTTTTCTGCCAAGAAGCCGTAGCCCGGATGGATGGCGCTGGCGTTGCGCGTCAAGGCGGCGGCAATGATGTTGGGAATGTTGAGATAGCTTTTGCTGCTGGGTGGTTCGCCGATGCACACGGCTTCGTCAGCCAGTTGGACATGGAGGGCGTGGCGATCGATCGTCGAGTGAACGGCGATCGTGCCGATGCCCATCTCTTCACAGGTGCGGAGGATGCGGAGGGCAATTTCACCCCGGTTAGCAATCAAAATTTTGTCAAAGCGCATCGTCCGGCAAGCTGTGGTAAGCCAGCGATTCCCGATTGTGGTGGCGAAATCGTTGGGGGAGACAATTGCTCATCGTATCACGCAGGCGATGCGGCAAATGAGCGGCTACATACAAGACAGGGCACTCCGATCAGAAGTGCCCTGCGTGAGCAATGCAAAACGACAGATTTAGCCGGATTGCATTACTTTATCGTTAGGAGTTACGGGTTTGCCGTGAACTCAAGTTCCGACTGAAAGCTTAAATCCATTGAAATGGGTTGGCAATAATGGATCGAGTCAGTTCCAACTGACTGTAGCTCTCAGACAGGAGATTCATTTCCTGGTGCAGCAGAGCACTTAATCGGCGGTTGCCAGTTCGGTGCTGCCGCGAACGCGCCGACGAGTAACCGTGTTGAACAGCATTTGACCGATCGCCTTGATTAAGCTGCCTTCGAGTTCTTGGAACATTTTCATGTTCATGCCGAACGTGGCGTTGGCTTCCTCGACGATGCGATCGCCCATTGCGTCATCGACCGGAGCTTGGTCAAGCTGTTCGCGATATTTAGCTTTGAAGGCTTTTTCGTCGGGGATCGTGGGAAATTCGTAGAACGCCACGCCTTCGGTTTCCCCTAAGTTCATGGCTCGCTGCGCGATTTTCTTGAGAATTTGGCCACCAGACAAATCGCCAATGTAGCGCGTGTAGGAATGCGAGACAAGCAGTTCGGGCGCCGTGTTGGACACTTCGCGGATGCGATCGACATACGCTTGACCCGCAGGCGACAGGCGAATTTGTTCGCGCCAGTTGTTGCCATAGTAGAACTGCAAGTCTTGCTCTAAGCTGGCTTTGCGAAACAGTTCGGGGAAGTAAATTTTCGAGACGATCGGATGGTCGCGATGCCGCTCGATTTCTTCTTCCATCGCCGCATAGATGAAGTAGAAGTTGCCCGTCAATTTGCGGTACGAATTTTTTTCGACCACGCCTTTGAGGAAGCACTTGATGAAGCCCATATTTTCAGCCGCAGTGTGGGCTTTTTTCGTGCCTTCGCGCAGCTTCGCTGCCAAATTACTGCTCATGCTAAATAGTCCTACTTAACGTTCCTTCATGAAGGGTGTGAGCAAGCGTATCGGTCGTGACCGAATTCGCCCCTAAATTGTTACAGTAATCCGATTTGATGAGAGTTGGTATTACGAATTCTTACGAAAGGTAGAGTCGGCCTGTAACTTGAGGAAGAGGGCGATCGCTTAACTCTGCTTTTGGTGGGCGCTCAAGGTGACAACTGCTCCGGCTCGTTCCAACCGCTGCACATACGCTTCAGCCAGATCGCGAGGAATATTTTGCATCACCGATTGGGGTGCAGAATCAATCAAGCTTTTAGCGCGTTTGAGACTCATGCCCGTCAGGTCGCGGACGGCTTTGATCACAGACAGCTTTTGCTTGGGCGGGCAGGAAAACAAAACCACATCAAACATCTCGGATGACAACTGGGGCGCATCAGCAACCGGAGCAGGCAGCGCGATCGGCGGCCACTGGCTCGATCGAAATCGGTAGGTGATTTCGCCGCGATCGCTAATGTCAAATTCCGCGCCAAAAATTTGCGCCTGCTGTTCCAGAAACGGCTTGGCGACTTCTCCAGCGACTTGAGCGGCGATCGCAAACTGCAAGACCGTCACGGTATCGGTTTGCCGCAAAAGGCCATAGAAAACCGATCGCAATCGATCGCGCTCCTGTTGCTGTTTTTGCAGGCGTAAATTGCGTTTGGACAACGCACCGGAGCCAATCAGCGTACCACCCAACAGCATCGAGGCAATGCCGTCATTCATGCGATCGCGACGATAAAAATCGCGATCGTTAAACGAGTGAATGCCAGCAATGATAAACACCAGACCCAAGCTGATCGAAAAACTAGAAGTAGCTCGTCTGTACCACGACATCGCTTGCGGAAAATACGGTTGCGATCGCAGTCTAACCTTTGAACTAGCGAACTGCCTCCAGAAGTCGCGAAAAGTAAAAACTCGTTTTCGTCATACTTTGCCGATTGATTTTCCAGCCTTTGCTGCTAAGCACCTGCACCACGTCCGCCTCGCGATGCAAATAGGCGCGGGTGGCCTTGCTGGGACCCGGAAAAAAGTCGCCAATTTTCTTCAGCAAGCTGTAAGCAAAGGTTTTGGGTGCAAAGCTGAGGATTAAGCGCGATTCGGCGCGATCGCTCAGATGCGAAATCATTTCGGCGGCTTTGTCTTGCGGATAGTGAATCAGCACATCCAGACAAACCACCGTGTGATATTTGCCGCTCAAGCCTTCCAGATCTTGCACGGTGAACGTCGGCAAGTTTCCTCTCAGTGCATCCGCCGCCCGGACTTTCGCTTCTTCCACCATTTTTTCGGAAATGTCGCTGGCAAACACTTTTGCGCCCATTTCGGCTAGGGGAATGCTGAGGCTGCCGACACCACAGCCCGCATCACAAATCGTCAGATCGGCAGCGTTGCCGTCCGCTTTCATCCAGTCGAGAACCGTGTCTACCGTTTGCTGATGGCCTTGGCGAATATCAAGCTGGACTTTATTAACCTCGCCATCGCCATAAATGCGTCGCCAGCGATCGAATCCGGTCGCGTTGAAGTATTCGCGCACAATCGTTTTGTCGTCAACGTTCATAAATCAAAGAAGGCAATTTTTCTTGAGAATCGGCAACCGCGACCAATCAATTATCCTAATACGATTCGCTGCCATTCCAGCGTTGTGTCGAATCGCCAGCGCAAAAGTGAAGCGGGCTGACCGACTTTTAATCCCGGCAGTCCGATCGCTTGACGAGGTGCGATCGTCGCCAGGGCGATCGCCTCCTCCACCTCACAAATTTCCCACGCTACCAAATTTTGTACACCCGCCAGTAAAGGCAGCGTCGTTCCCGACAGCGTTCCGTCTAGCAACCGTGCCGTACCGTTCACCACGTCGATTTCGCGAGTATCCCAAGGATAGCGACCGTCCCCTAGTCCCAAAGGCGCAAGCGCATCACTGACGAGAAACAGGGGATTTCCGCTTCGCAGCAGCAATTTCAGCATCAGCGGGTGGATGTGCTGTCCGTCGGCAATGAAGCCGCAGTGGACGCGATCGCTCAGCAGTGCTGCCGCTAGCATTCCCGGTTCGCGATGATGCAAGGGCGGCATGGCGTTAAACGCATGTGTGACCATTGTTGCGCCCTGTGCGATCGCCCGCTGTGCTTGTTCTGCCGTTGCCAGCGAGTGACCGAGGCTGACGATAATGTCGAGCGATCGCAAATATTCGATTGCTTCGCCACTGGGATCAAGTTCGGGTGCAAGCGTGATCACCTTGACGATGCTGGCATAGTCACCTAAGACGCGCTTGACCTGCTCGATCGACAGCGGCAGCAAATGCTCCTGTGGGTGCGCGCCGCGCTTGGCCGGATTGAGAAACGGTCCTTCCAGATGAACGCCGAGCAGGTTTGCACTCTTTGATTGGTAGTCCGCAAAAACGGACAGCGATCGCTCGATATTCTCGATCGAAGTGGTCACGATCGTCGGCAAAAATCCGTCTACGCCTTGATCCCAAAGAAACTGACAGATTTTATCAAGTTTGTCGCGATCGCTCGATCGCACAGTGGGAAACGCCAATCCCAACGCGCCGTTAATCTGTAAATCAATGCCACCCTGCGTCACAAAATCGCCTGCGGCATCGATCGATTGTGCAGTGGCGATCGACACACGCGGACTTCGCATCGAATCGATCGCGGCGATGCGGTTGGCGGCGATTGTAATCCGATACAGTCCTTCCTGCCCGATCAGGCGGACATTAGTAATGGTGAGCGAGTTGGCAACGGGCATCGTCAACGCTTGGCGAACGCAGTTTCTATTATCAACACTTTGCGTCACATTTGAGCAGTGACGATCGATCGCCCCCTCCCCCGTGCGGCATCTCCTCAATATGCAGTTAGCGTTGCGTCTAAAAATCTAATTGCCCCACTCGATCGCAACACCAGAGTTAAGACAGCAATTCACATCAGAAATTAACTGCGCTGGAAAATTCGATCGATTGTCTAGCGATCGCTGATTGTGGTTTCGATCGTCTTATTCAACTTGTACCAGTTCATTACAACATTGGCAGCTTCAGAGGCATCGTAGGGCGACCAGACTGGATCTTCTTCTTTGACCAGTTCTGTTGCGAGAAACTGCATCAGCCGAAGCTTGTCAATTTTTGAAAATTCCTGAATTTGTGACATTAGTTCGGTCAATGGCATTTCAGAATCTCCTCGTCTGAGGTTTGGTGAAAAGATTGAGAACGATCGATTGTTGTGTGGAGGCGATCGCTATCATCTACTAATTCTACCAACTGCCCGATCTGGTGTCGGACAATCGAAGCGTTTGCATCAATATTGCCCCAGCACCGAAGCTGTTACATGGAGTGGGCAAGTCATAGATTTTGAAAGGTTCTAGCGGTGAAATATCCTCGGCGATCGATAAATTCTCAGCCAAAATTTGGATCAGTTTGAGTTTTTCCATTGCGGAAAGCTGTCGCATCTTCTATCCACTCAAGAACGCTTGCAATTGGTGTGACTTGCCCAAAGACTTAATACTTTGCTCTCAGACGGTAGCTCAGACAGAGGGCTTATTTCTATCTTGACATGGTTATTGCAGATGCATCTGAATGATTACGCTATTCAGGCTCAATGGGCGGATTTACGGCGTTTAGACAGGTCACTCAAAAACACTTTTCAGAAGCGAATTCAATTGAGCTTAGATTTATTTCCATGCGAACTTCTTTTTATTGATTTCTTTGTGAGGGAGGGCGGCAGCATTGCCGCCTCCAAACTATCGCCCGGTTTTCAAGCCCGATCGCCGCACAACCGCATCAACGGTTACAGCCAGCAGCAGAACCGCACCCTGCACCATACTTTTCACGCTTTGCGGCTGGTTCATCAGGTCAAGTCCGTTGTCCAGACTGCCGATGATCAGTGCGCCCAAGACGACCGCCCAAACCGTGCCGCGTCCGCCGAACAAACTGACGCCACCGATGACGGCAGCAGCGATCGCGTTTAGCAGCAAAGTCGAACTCACCTGCGTCGCCACAGCCGTACTGCGCGAAGTCAGCATAATTCCGGCAAATGCAGCCAAGGTGGAAGCCAAGGTAAACACGGCCAGTTTCATGCCGACCACGTTGATGCCAGCGCGACGAGCCGCTTCCGCATTGCCGCCAACCGCATACAGGTGACGACCGAACTGCGTTTTTTTCAAAATCAGCCAGAAGGCCACGACGATCGCCAGCGCAATCATCACGGCTTGCGGAACGCCTTGATACGACTGGAACAAGAAGATCATCACGATCACCACTGCCGCTGCAATGCCAATCTGCGTGGCAACTTGTCCGGTCGATCGCGCCTTCAATCCGGCTTGACGGCGACGCTGCTGCTCAAACAGCAAGCCCAAGCCGTACAGAATCAGCAGGGCGATCGGCAATCCCCAGCCGATCGCGGGGTGGAGGTAGGTGGGAGCGATCGATCGAATGGCCGGATCGCGCACGATCAGCGTACTTTGATCGCCCAAGACGAGTAGCAAAAATCCGGCATATCCGATCGATCCGGCCAGCGTCACGATGAACGACGGGACGCGCAAAACGGCGATGAAAAAGCCGTTCAGTAAGCCAATCAGCGCTCCGGCCAGCAACGCTGCCAGAATTGCTGCGCCTGCATTCCAGCCGCCATAAACTGAGAGAACGGCCATGATTGCCGCGCAAGCTTGTGCGACGGCTGCAAGGCTGAGGTCAATCTCACCCAGCAGTAGAACGAGGACAGCCGCAACGCTGAGGATGCTGATCGTGACGATCTGCTGTGTCAGGTTCGTCAGGTTGCGGGCTTGAAGGAAAATGCCGCTGGTCGTCAGTTGAAAGTAAAGCGTGATCACGGCCAAAGTCAGCAGCACGGGAATGAAGCCCATGTCGCCGCGCATCAGCGATCGCAGACTAAACTTCTCACGCGGCTGCGAAGCTGCACCGTCTACAGGCTGCGGAACCGATCGATCGCCGCCTTCACTTTGCGTATTTTTATCGAGGCTTTTCATAATGGTTGTCCTTTAGATGGCGTCGTGCGCTCCAACGTTGCTCGCTCCGGTAATTGCACCGACCACGACTTCCGGCGTCGTCTCGCGAGTCGTGAAGTTGGCAATTCGTTGACCCAAGCGCATGACCGTAATGCGATCGGTCACTTCAAACACGTCGTGCAAATTGTGCGAAATCACCACAACGGCCAAGCCTTGCTGCTTCAGGCGCAAAATCAAGTTCAACACCTGCCGCGTTTGGGCGACGCCGAGGGCTGCGGTTGGTTCATCCAGCAGCACGACTTTGGGCTGCCGAAGAATCGTTTTGGCAACGGCGATGCACTGCCGCTGTCCGCCAGAGAGCGAGGCCACTGTCGATCGCACCGAGGGAATTTTCACGTCCAAAGTGCGGAGAACTTCGATCGTCTGCCGCTCCATCTCGGTTTCATCCAGCGTCTTCAAAACGCCAGGAATCACCGTGCGATAGGCTTCGCGACCCAGCCACAGATTTGCGACAACATCCAAGTTGTCGCACAGAGCAAGGTCTTGATAAACCGTTTCAATTCCCAAACGAGTCGAGTCTTGCGGACTTTGAATCGTCACGGGCTGACCATCAATGAGAATTTGGCCTTCATCGGGAATGTATGCACCCGATATCGTTTTGATCAGCGTGGATTTGCCCGCGCCATTGTCGCCCACCAAGCCCATTACTTCGCCCGCGTAAGCGGCAAAATCGACATTTTTGAGGGCACGAACGCCACCAAACGATTTGCTGATGTTCCGCAGTTCCAAAGTGGGAGGGCGATCGCTTTGCGGGCTGCGATCGAGTGAAATAGAAGCTTCTGTCATCGGTTTTCTCAGTAGTAAAGGAAAGACCCCTCATCCCCTAGCCCCTTCTCCCTGGGGGAGAAGGGGAACCGAACCGGATCTCAAAGTCCCTCTCCCCAGGGAGAGGGATTTAGGGTGAGGGCGATCGACTACGGACAAACGCCGCCCGCACCTGAGGGCAGACCTTGGCACACTTCTTCTTTGGTCAAGAAGCCGTCTTTGATTACCGTGTCGGCCACGTTGGACTGATCGACCACAACCGGATCGAGCAGAACCGATCGCACCTGTCCGCCGCCTTTGAGTTCGGTTTGGCGGTTGGCAATGCTGCTGGCATCTTCACCTTTGCTCAGCGCGGCCACGAGTTGGGCAGTGGCGCGGGCTTCTTCGGCGATCGGCTTGTAGATCGTCATCGCCTGCGTCCCGCTGAGGATATTTTGAATTCCGGTCAGGGTGGCGTCTTGTCCGGTCACGAGGACTTTGCCTGCGAGGTTTTGTTCGCGCAGTGCGGCGATTACCGTATTCGCCAGCCCGTCATTGGCAACGTAGGCGATTTGGACGTTGTTGCTTTCTTTCGTCAACACGCCTTCCATTGCCGACTGAGCGCGAGCCGCTTCCCAGTTGGGCGTGAACTGGTCATAGACCAAATTGATGTCGCCGCTGTCGATCAGCGGTTGCAACGCTTTGAGTGCGCCTTGACGGAACAGCAATGCGTTGTTGTCCGTTTGTGACCCATTAATCATGGCGAGATTTGCGCCGCGCTTGAGTCCCAATTCGCCCGCTTTAAACTGATCGACAATGAACTGGCCTTGCAGTTCCCCGACGCGCTCGTTGTCAAACGAAACGTAGAAAGCCGTATCGGGGTCTTGAATCAAGCGATCGTAAGCAATCACAGGGACGCCGCTCGCCTTGGCCTGCTGCACGATCGTCGCGGCTTTTTCGCTGTCGTTGGGTCCCACGACGAGGATGCAAGCGCCCTTGGTTAATGCGGCTTCGGCCTGATTTTGCTGCGTGTCGGCGTTGCCGTTGGCGTTGGAATATTGAATCGTCACATCCGGCAGAGCGGCTTTGATTTCGCGCTCTAGCAACGGGCGATCGTATGCTTCGTAGCGAGCCGAGGTATCCGATTCGGGCAGCAAAACGCCCACGTTGTTGCAGCCTTGGGCAGCGCTAAATTCGGTATTGGCTGCGCCTTGCTGATTATTCGCTGCGTTGTTGGCTTCTCCACCATTATTCGCGTTGGGCGCGTTGCCGCTACAGGCTGCGAGAAACATCAATCCGGCGATCGGAAGCCAGTGACGAAGACGACGATTAAACATTTTTCTCCTGAGTTTTTAAGAAATTTGAACAGCAAAACGGGCGGCATGTTGCGTAGCCGCTGAAAATGAACTGCTGCCCCAAACGCGCAACGGTGAAGACAATTTCGCCGCGCTGATTCGGACTAGCAGTCGTGCTGCTCGATTACTCCAGATTTACAGATGCGATCGCAATTCGTGTGAAAGATTTATCAAAAATTCATTAATTGCGGCTGCATCCGTAGCAATTGAGACAGACATTTAACTGATACTTTCAATTCTTCTGAAATAAATGGCGATCGAAGCAACCAAAAGACAGATTTCTGAGGATTTGCAATCAATCTTTACACTTCGAGGTTTAGCGCGCTCGAATGTGCGTTTGCAGGAGCGATCGAAATTCATCAATCTGCGCGGCATTGGCAAACGATCGCTTCGGCAAAGGATAGAACAACTGGGGCGACTGATAAATTACAAATAAATTTGGTGTTTCCATAAATTTGATAAGCGATTGCCAATTTACTTGGCTGCTGATATTCAGTGTGTCTAGTGAAAGTCCAGCTTCGGTTACTTCGGCGGCGATCGGATTGTGCATATGAGCGTTTTGCTTCCAGATCAATCCATACATCCAACGCATAAAAAGATTAATCTGTGGCTCTGGATTAGTAAATATCATAAACACACAGCAATAAAGAAGAGACGGCAGAGCGAAATCGCCGTTTATAATCGCCACCACAAAAAGAAATATTCCAAACAGCAGAAAGAGGCCACTTATAAACCAAAGAAGTAAATACAAGACTCGATTCGCTCTAAGATTTGCAAAATTTGCTTCAAGGTAATCCTGTTGAGTGAGGCGGTATTCAAGCTTCAGCATGGCGTTTTTAGGTAAATGACTGAGCAACAGACGGAAGCAAGCCGATCGAAATTTCCGATGCTTGCTTCATGCACAGTCTGCCCAGTAAGCTCGATCGAAACGCTATTATGGGGATCGATCGTGGCGGCAGCAGAAAAATTTATTGAAGTCGGGAAATTTACTTGGTTTTATCGCGAAGCTGAGCCGATCAATCCGAGTGATAAGCCGCCTGTGTTGCTGCTGCACGGACTGCCCGCCCAGAGCTACAGCTATCGCGAAGTGCTGCCCGCTTTGGCCGCTCAAGGATTTTGGGCGATCGCTCCCGACTGGCTCGGATCCGGTTTTTCCGCCAAACCCGACAAGCGCGAATTTGCCTACACGCCCGATGCCTTCATCGCCGCGCTGGAAGAATTTGTCAAAGCACTGGGAATCGATCGATTCTCCCTTGTGGTGCAGGGCTTCGTCGGCTCGGTTGGACTGCAATATGCGTTGCGCCATCCTGACCAAATCGATCGCATCGTCATTCTCAACGCGCCGATCACACCCGACGCGAAACTGCCCTGGAAAATGAAGCAGCTTGGCATTCCCTTGGCGGGCGAAATGCTGACGCAAGATCCGCTCTTGGTCGATCGCACCCTCGAAGGCGGCGGCGGCTATCGCGTTGAAGATGACGATCTGGATGTGTATCGCTGTCCGTTCCTGAAAAGCTCGGATGCAGGGCGATCGCTGTTCGTCACCGTCCGCAATCTGCAACTCCCGCAGGCGATGAACGAACTGCAAGCCTTCGCCAACTGGCAACAGCCCGTCCTCGTCGCCTGGGGCATCAAAGATCCCTGGCTGTCGCTCAGCATTGCCGAATCGTTCGTCAAAAATTTACCCGACGGCAAACTCGTCCAGCTTGAAGAAGTCGGCCACTATCCGCAAGAAGACTGGCACGAAAAGGTGAGCGAGGCGATCGTGCCTTTTTTGCGGCGATCGAGATGATGTAGAAATTTCTGGTAGGGGCACGGCGTGCCATGTCCCTATGCGTCAATTCCCCCTTTAGCAGCACAAATTCTGACGACCTTTTGAGATATATTTCGGAACGGAGTAATTCATCTTTACAGTAAGCGCATGACGACTGGGTTTCCTGCCTTCCTCGATCGAGTTAAACGCAGCCTGCTAGCGCTGGTACTCGTGGGTTTGATGGTGTTTTCTTCGGGTGGAGTGGCGATCGCGGCCAAAAGTAGCAGTCCGGTTTCGACCTACACGCCCGCCCAGCTTGAGCAAATCAAGCGCTATTTGGGCGATGTGGAAGAACTGCGCGAGCGGATGCTGAAAATTCCCGGCTATGTGCAGCGCAAACGCTGGAACGACGTGCAGACCTACATTCATGGCCCTCTGGGTGAACTGCGGCAAACGATGCTCCGTCTGACGCGGACACTCGCCCCTGACGTGCAGCCGCAAGCCCAAGAAGCCGCCAAAGATGTCTTCGGCCATCTGATTAAAATCGACGAAGCGGCCAAAGCGGAAGATAGCCGAAAAGCGTTGCAGAACTACAACGGGGCGATCGAAGACTTCGAGATCTACCTGAATCTGCTGCCGCCAGAAATCAAAGCCAGCAACGATTGATTCAGAATCGGGGTGCAGCGCGACTGTGCCCTTTATTTTTTGCAGATATGACGAAAGTTGCTGTAATTGGCTGCGGCGTGGTGGGCGCGATGATCGCCTATGAACTCAGCTTGATTCCGGGTTTAAGTGTCACGGTACTCGATCGCCAACTGCCCGCCCAAGCTTCGACGGGTGCAGCCTTGGGCGTGTTGATGGGCGCAATCAGTCAGAAGGTGAAGGGGCGATCGTGGCAACTGCGGCAGGCAAGTATGCAGCGCTACGAAACGCTGGTTGCGGAATTAGGCCATTGCGTTCCCTACAATCGTCAGGGAATTGTGATGCTGTGCTTTGACGAGTCGGAACTTTTGCGCTGGCAAAACCTGATCGAGATTCGGCAAACGCAAGGCTGGCCGATCGAGCTTTGGGACGTGCCAAAGCTGCGATCGCGCTGTCCGCAAATTCAGCATCCCGATCTGGTTGCCGCGATCTACTCGCCGTGCGATCGCCAAATTGATCCGACGGCTTTGACCTTGGCACTGGTGGAAGCGGCCAAACAGCGCGGCGTTCGCTTCGAGTTCGATCGCCCTGTTTTGAGCATTCGATCGGCTGAAAATCACGCTCAGCAGATCGTCACCGCTTCTGGAAATTTGTCTGTGAATTGGGTGGTTGTAGCGGCAGGATTGGGTTCAACCGAGTTGACGCGATCGCTCGATGCGCCGCTCGACATTCGCCCTGTCCTCGGTCAAGCGCTCAAAGTGCAGCTACCAGACGCGATCGGGGATGCCGCGTTTCAACCTGTGATTACGGGAGACGATGTGCATCTTGTGCCGCTGGGTCAGCATCAATACTGGATTGGCGCAACGGTGGAACTGCCGGACGAGGCGGGAGTGGTGGCCGAAGCGAGTCCCGATCGCCTGGAGCGAGTCTTTGAGGACGCGATCGCCTTTTGCCCTGCTTTGACTGAAGCAAAAATTCTGCAAACTTGGTCGGGCTTGCGTCCCCGTCCGCACAATCAGCCTGCTCCCGTGATTGGCCTGCTGTCGGGATATGACAACGTTTTGCTGGCGACCGGACATTATCGAAATGGGGTTTTGCTGGCTCCCGTGACGGCGGCGGCGGTGTGCGAAGCGATCGCCGCCCCCGCTCAACAAACGGCTTGAAGAGGGCATTTTCCTAACCCCCGTACAGATGCGAGATCTCGCGTCTCTTCGCCAAATTACGCGATCGCCCCCATTGCCTCACAAACCTGCTGGGCGATGAACGGCAAAGTTTCCAGATTGCGACTTTGCGCTTTGCCCTCGGTAAAAACCACGAGCAGAAACGGCTTCAGGTGCGGCAGTTCCACGTAGGCAGCATCGTGGCGGACTGTGCTGGTTTCTCCGGCTTTTGACCACAAGCGAGCCGATCGCGGTAAGCCTGCACCCAAAAATCCCGTCACTTGATTTTCTGGATTGGCAGCGAGATCAGCCGGATCGAGGCTGCGCTGCATTAGGGACATCATGGCTTGCGATCGACTGGCCGAAACTGCCACGCCGCCGACAATGCTGTGCAGCAGTCGCGCCGTTGCCTCGGTTGTGAGCGCGTTGCGATTGTCGTACAGTTCGCCCAAAAAAGCGCGTTCGCGTCCGTATGCGCCATCGCACCAGGTTTTTTGGTTGACGTTAATCGTGGCGAGTTCCGGCCAGCCGATCGACTGAAAATAGCGGTTGACAATGTTGCGCTGCTGCTGCCAGGTGACAAACGGAGCGGCGGGCAGTTCGGGACCGCTGGTCGTTCCCGTCAACACGTCTACGACTAAACTCGTTGCATCGTTGCTGGAATCGACGATCATATCTCGGACGGCGCGATCGAGTTCTGCCGATTGACCGATCATGTTTTGCGCCAGCCATTCCTGCACCGCGACGAGGTAGAACAGCTTGACGATGCTGGCCGGATAGATGCGCTCCACACCGCGATAGGAAAATCCGCGAGGCGATCGCTGCCAAAAACTTTCGGGTGCAAGCGCTCCGCCCGTGTTGACGATCGGTTCGTCGTAGACAATCCAGGTGAGGGCGATTTGGTTTTGCGCCAGCGTGGAAAATCGCTGCCAGGTTTGTTCTAGGAGGCGATCGCCAAGCTGAGCCAGTTCATCGTTGCGCTGAAAGAAAGACACGATCGCTCCTTGGTGATTCAGGATTTGTGATTCGATAGGAGAGGCGAGTTCAAACAGGGTTGAATGGTGACGCGGGCAGAGCTTGAGGCGGCAACTGAATCAGCCCAGTATCAGTGTCAGGGCAATCTGAACCTGTACGATTCACCGGAACTCAAAGATTTAGCGACTCAAGCGATCGCGGGTCGCCAACTGCGGATTGTATCATTGCCGTCTGTATCATTGCCGCTCGACTCCGCTGCGATCGAAGTGTGCCTGTGTGAAGACGACTATCCAGGCTGGATGGCGATCGAAGATCTTGATCTGCTTGAACCTGCGGCTGAGCCATATCGATCGATCAGCCTCAGCCTGCCGGAAATTACTAACCGTCTACCGCAGGTAATCGCCTACACTCAGGCGGCAATGCGCCAGCCAAATCATTACCTGTGGGGCGGCACGATCGGGTCAAACTACGACTGTTCCGGCTTGATGCAGGCGGCATTTTGCTCAGCCGGAATTTGGATTCCCAGAGATGCCTATCAGCAAGCGGATTTCGCGCAGGCGATCGATCTCACTGAAGCAAATCCTGGCGATCTGATCTTTTTTGGCGGCGATCGGATTACGCATGTCGGACTTTACCTAGGCGATTTGCGCTACATTCACAGTTCCGGCAAAGATCACGGACGTAATGGCATCGCGATCGATCGACTGGCCGCAGATGGAGACGGAATCGCCCAGGCTTACTATCAGCAGTTTCACAGCGTCGGACGGATCACAAGCAGCTATCAGCCCGTTTTCAAGGAATAGGGTTGCTCCGTATTCATGCGATTGTTTGAACTTCTGTTGAAGGTGCGGATCGAGTGACGGGGCTGGGGCACTTTAGAAACAGCTTTTGCCGATCGCCATCCCGCTTCTTCAGCGCGTCATGTTTCAATCAGAATCTACCGCCGATCGCAATCGACTTCCTGATGCTTCCCAGATGGGAACGACGTTGCAGCTATCGCCTGGGATTGCCTACTACATTCGCAAACTGCTGCGGCAAAACTTCGATCGCTTGCAGTTTGTCGTTGCAGTGGGAGCAGGGCTGAAGGCCGATCATCTCAGCGATTTGAACGTCGTCCTTCGCAGTTTGTACTGTGAAGAAACAGAAGTGAAGTCTGCAATTTTAGACTTGGAGCGGCTTGCCCTGTCGCATCAAACGCTCAGCGCTCAAGGTACGCTGAACCAGCAGGCGATCGCCAGCGTCGAGCAGGAAATTTTTTGGCTGTTGGGGTTCAAGCAGCAGCAGCCCAAGCACCAAGGCAAAATTTTTGTTGTGGATGACACGCCTGAAAATTTGCGCTTGATTTCGTCGGCACTGGCAAAGCAAGGCTATGACGTGCGGAGCGCGATTAGCGGCGCAATGGCGCTTTCCAGCGTCCGAAGCATCATGCCCGATTTGATTTTGCTGGATGTGCGAATGCCCGGACTGGACGGCTATGAAGTGTGCAGTCAGCTTAAGGCCGATGCGCTGACGCAGGAAATTCCCGTCATTTTTATCAGCGCGATCGATGATGTGTTTGACAAGGTGAAGGCGTTCAAAGTTGGTGCGGTTGATTTCATCACCAAGCCGTTTCAGATTGAAGAAGTTTGTGCCCGCGTCGAGCATCAACTCAGCATTGGGCGATTGCGCCAACGGCTCGAAGTGCAAAATCTGCGGCTCCAGCGAGAAATGCAAGACCGCGATCGCGCCCAGAAAGCCAGAGAACAAGCCGAGTCTCGCTATCGCAGCATGATTGAAAATGCGGTCGTTGGCATTTTTCAAACTTCGCCACAGGGTCGCTATCTCTGCGCCAATCCCGCTTTGGCGCAAATGTATGGCTACGAATCGCCCGATGAACTGATCTCCCAGTTAAACGACGTTGAGCGGCAGCTCTATGTTGAACCAGAGCGGCGATCGCAGTTTATCAATGCCTTTCGGCAGCAAGACTTCATTACAGACTTTCACTCGCAGGTTTATCGCAAAGACAACAGCATCATCTGGATCAGCGAAGTCGTGCGGGCAGTGCGCGACGAAAACGGCATCTTGCAACACTACGAGGGCATCGTCAAAGACATCACCGCTGCAAAGCACCTCGAAGCGGAGCGCAAGCAGGCAGAAGAAGCTCGCGATCGCGCTGAAGCGACGCTGAGGCAAGAGCGTCAAGCGGCAGAGCAACTGCTGCTAAAACTGCTGCCGCGAGCGATCGCCAGCTTTCGCTGCGGTTCGCATCAGCAGGCATTCTCCTCACTGCAAACTCAGCCGCCCAGAGGCGAAGCCCTCGCCAGCGAATTCGAGCAGGCAACGGTGTTGCAGGCGGATATCGTCAACTTTTCCAGCTTCGCCGCCCAAACCTCGGCAACTGAGGCGATCGAACGCCTCAATCAGATTTTCTCAACGTTCGATCGCCTCGTCGCAGCGCGGCGTTTGAAAACCGTCAAGACAATGGGCGATGCTTATCTTGTCGTGGGTGGAGTGCCCACACCCAGAGAAGATCATCTCCAGTCGATCGCAGATTTGGCGATCGCCATGCGGCAGTGTGCCGCCGAAGCGGACTTTCAGCTTCGCGTCGGCATTGCGACAGGAGCAGTAATTGCCGGAGTGATTCGCGGCCAGCAGAGCAGCGATGACCTGTGGGGCGAAACGGTGCAGACGGCAAAATCGCTGGAAGTGAACGCCAAACCGAATCAAATTTTAGTTAGCGAAGCGGCGTTTGAGAAGCTGCAAGATCAATATGAATTCGATCGTCAACTGCTCAAGTTTCAAGGTCAAACGCTGATTAGCTTTTGCCTGCGGGCAGACTGAGCCTGTGTATAGAAATGGGTTTCAATTGAATTGGGCGATCGGTTCACTGCTCAACCTGTAGGGACAGTTGGCAAACCGCCCCTACGGAGAACCATCAACACCAAGCAACCTAAAGCGTCACCTGTCCACTGGTGAACAAGACGCGAGCGCTGACGCCAAACACGCGCAGCAAACCTTCTGAATCCGCATGGTCGTAGTCGCCCACACCTTCCATTGAGGCATTTTCCTCGGAATAAAGCGAGTGTGGCGTATCGTCTGCGCCGACAAAGAACAAGTTGCCTTTGTAAAGCGAGAGCGTGATCGTTCCAGTGGCGAGGGTTGCTGTGCGATCGATCGCGGCCAGCATCATTTGCGTTGCCAAATCAAACCAGTAGCCCTGGTAGATTTGCTTGGCGACAAGGAGCGACAATTGCTCGTAAAACTCGCGGGCGCGGCGATCGAGAATCAGTTGCAGCAAATAAGCGTAAGCCGTGCCGAGAATTTCCACGCCCGGACTTTCATAAACGCCCCGCGACTTAATCCCGACAAAGCGATTTTCCACCAGATGCGTGCCAATGCCGACGCCGTGCTTGCCGCCGATCGCATTGGTTCGCAGAAACGCACCAACCAGATCGATCGACTCGCCGTTGATCGCAACCGGAGATCCGTTTTCAAAGCGAATCGTGATTTGCTCTGGTTCGTCCGGTGCATCCTGTGGATAGCAGCCCATGATCGGCTTGACAAACTGCGCGGGCGTAGTCAGCGCTTCGAGCAGGCCAGATTCGTGCGTCAGGCCGAGCAGGTTGGCGTCAGTGGAATAGGGCTTGTCTTTTGTGGCGGAAACCGAAAGGCCGTTTTCCTGACAGAAATCGATCATTTCGCTGCGTCCAGGGAAGCGATCGAGAAACAGTTGATCGCGCCAAGGCGCGTACACCTCAAATTCCGGCGCCAGCATGTTCGTGATCAGTTGAAACCGCACTTGGTCGTTGCCGCGTCCGGTTGCGCCGTGACTGAAAATCGTCAGGCCGCGCTTTTGCATCTCCAAAATCATTGCCTTGGTCAAGACACAGCGAGCGATCCCCGTTGTATTCCAGTAGCGACCTTCGTAGCACGCCTGCGCCTGAATCACTTGCAGACCCGCCTGGGCGATCGCATCACGCACCGGAAGCAGCACAAATTCGGCTGCGCCCGCCTTCAGCATTCGCGCTTCGATCGCAGCCGGATCGTCTTCGTCGGGCTGTCCCAAATCTGCCGTGAAGCAAATCACCCGTACTCCCTGATCGGTCAGCCAGCGCGTAATCGTGCAGCTATCGAGTCCGCCTGATCCGGCAAATGCGATCGTTTTTCCCTGCAAATCTTTTGCGTTCATGTCGCCCTCGTCCTTGAAGCCCTGCTTAGCAAGCTTTCAATTATGCAACGAATTTTCTGCAATTCCTGTTTACGGCTGCACAGAATTTTGGGACAAGTTGACGTTAGAGCGTGTTTTGACGCCTGATCCTCCCCAATCGCCATACAAAAGGAGGGAGCCGAACCACTCCTCAAAGTCCCCCTTTTCAAGGCGGATTTAGGGGGATCGCACTCTCCACTCCTTCTGGAATCTGTTAAAACACGCCCTAGACGATCGCTTCGTCACGCACTTCGTCACGATCGCTTCCGATGCATCGGCGAAGAAAAATATTTGTCTACCAAGCTCTCGATGCCTTCAAAGCGCAGCAGCACATAAGACAAATCCTGACGGCGGACTTCTTTGATCAGGGTTTTGGTTGCTTTCGCCTGTTCATCTTTGCTGGTTTTGGTGCGGGCTTGGGCGAGGCGATCGCGATAGCTGTCAGCTTCTTGCACCGTCAGCGAAATATCGCTAGCAAAATAATTCTCCAGATAGTCGAGTCCTTCATTCAAGTCTGGGGAAGCCGATAGCGCGTCTTCAACGTCTGTCCAAAAGGCGGCAGCGCGGCGCGTCTGACTGTCGGCAATGATTTCGTAGGCGATGCCGATGAAGTAGGCATAGAGCGATTTGAAATGATAGGTGCGCGAGCCGATTTCCGTCCGGGCATTGAGCAGCGTCACGAACGTCAAGCCAAATGCGATCGCCCAACTGACAAGCTTCAGCGTAATCGGCGGACGTTCCGGTAGAAACACGGTCAGCCAAAAGACCGCAGCCGGAAACGTGAACTGGACGATCGCCCACAGCCACACGCCCGGATTTTTGTAGGGTTCAAAGAATGGCAGAAACTTACAGCGCTCTTCGAGTTCGCGCACGGCGACTGCTAAGTTAAAAACACCTGGAACCGAGGCGACAATCATCCAGGGAAGCCAATCTCGAAGCGTCGCCTCGATCGAACTGGGCGACGTTTCGCGGATGGCATTCATGAAGCTTTGTCCCACTGCAATCATCACGGCGAAGCACTTTCCGGCCTTTCTGCTGTGACGAATGGATGCAGATGAAAGTGCCCTTTTGCCGTCAATGTCAAGTAGTCTGGTGTATCGTAAGTTACCTGTTGCGTTGAGAGCGTTGCCGCTTGATTCAGCCTGCCCCAAGGCAAAAACAATTTGCGAATTATGCTCGATCGCGTTGAGCCGATATAGCCCGCATTCAGCAGATATTGCACCAGTGCCCGCACCTGATCGGCAGACAGTTGCAGCACATAGCACAAGTTCTCAACCGTCAAGGGACGCCGCTCTAGCGCTCGCAACAGCGCGGTGGTCTGCGTGTCGATCGCATCGGCAACTTTGGCGAGCAACTGCATCATGCGATCGAGCAGATTGGCAGGCTGCTCTCGCTGTGCGGCTCGCTCGATTTGCACTTGGGCAGTCAGTTGGGGGTCATCAGTGGCAAGAACCTGGGCGGCAAAATCTTCCAGCACATCGTTGGCTCCGGGCACCGCCGCCAATCGCCTGAGATCGTCAAACCAGTAATGCTGAATGGTGACGCAGGCGAGTTCATAAAGTCGCTGCAAGAGGCTGTGGCGGCGGACGAGCGTATCGATCGTGTCGATCGCTTCTGCCTTTCGCTGCGCCAGCGCTTCGCCAACTTGTCGCAGTCCTAAAAGCAAATCGCTGGGCAGTGAAGTATCAAGCTGCGCCAGCGCGACTAAAAAAGCTTCTAAAGTCAGAGCTTCGTTCGGTTTCATAGATTGAGGTTGAACAGAGTGCAGCGACGAGGAACCGTGCAGCAAGAAACCGTCCAGGTATTTTTTGCTCGCGCTGTAACTTTATTGTACCGAGGTCTTTCAAGTTCCAAAAGACTCCACCAGGGGATGTTTGGCAGGTCGCTTAAGCTGGGGACGATCGACTCTGTTGCGGCTGATCTTTGCCGAAAGAAACAGCGTGAGCCGTTTGATGAATTGTTTTCGTCAGAAAACTTGAGCTAGATTGCGGCGCACAAAATACTGCGACTAAAAGATTTTTCCAACCTGCAAATTCATTCTTTAGAGCTATTTAATCACCCTGTTAATTCGGGTACAACTGAGTACGGTTAAAGCTTACTGATGCTTCCCCTAACTTGCCAGCAATGCCAGGTGCAAGGCTTAATCTCGATCGCTGCGGCAACTTGGCTCTCAGGCTGTCCACCGATCGCGAACCTTCCGCCACTACTTTTGAACAAGCAGCTATGACTTTTGGAAGGCGGCTCTGGACGGATTTGAAGCCTCACGCGCTCAGTTTCAGCGGAATGCTGCTGATTTCGGCAGCGATCGCGCAAGCTGCCAATCAAAATTTGGGCTGGCTGATGGTGCAGGGCGGCTTGGTGTGGTGGCTTAGTCGGCGATTGCACTGCGTACCAAATCCGCAGACGAGCAAAGCCGCTCAGCGATCGATCGATTCCGCAACGCCGCTTGACGAAACGCTGCAAGCTCTGGTGAAAGCTTGTCCACTGGCAATTACCGTTTTCACGCTTGATGGAACGGTGCAGCTTTGGAATCCTGCTGCCGAGCAAATTTTTGGCTGGCGAGCCGATGAAGTGATTGGCAAATTTTTACCGAGCATTCCGATCGAAAAGCGCGATGAATTTCTTTCACACCTCGCCACCGTTCGCCAAGGTGATTCGCTGGAAAATTTGCGATCGCGCCGACTGCGAAAAAGCGGCGATCTGATCGATGTTGAAATTTGGGCGGCTCCGATCGTGAACGCGGTGGGAACTGTAAGCTGCATGTCGATCGTGTCGGATATTTCGGAGCGATCGCGCATTGAAGCCGAACGCCGCCAGCTCATTGAGCGCGAACAGCAAGCCCAAATCGATCGCGAACAGGTGCGAGGACAGCTTTTCAAAACGCTTGAAAGCATCACCGATGGCTTCGTCGCTTACGATCGCGCCTGGTGCATCACCTACATCAACACCAAAGGCGCACAAACGCTGGGCCACTGTACGCCCGACGAGCTTCTGGGTCGCAGCGCGTGGGAAGCTTTTCCGGGTCTGAAAGCATCGCCATTCGGCTTTGTGCTTGAGCAAGCGCTGGCCGAAAATCGCGTCTTGGAAGTGGAATCGTTCTACGAGCCGTTTGACGCTTGGTTTTCGGTTCGCGTTTATCCGTCCGAGGCAGGCGTTGCCGTTTATTTTCGCAACGTCACGCACCGCCGCCAAACTGCCGAACACCTCAAGCTAGCTTTACAGCAGGAACAAAGCGCTCGTCAAGAAGCCGAAGCCGCCAACCGCCTCAAAGACGAATTTCTCGCCACGCTGTCGCACGAACTGCGAACGCCGCTTAATGTGGTCTTAGGCTGCATTCAACTGTTGCAGGCACGCCGATCGAATTCGACAACCGCGAATCGGGCGATCGACGCGATCGATCGCAACACCAAACAGCTCACGCAACTGATCGAAGATCTGCTTGATGTTTCGCAAATCATCACAGGCAAACTCAAGCTCAATCCGCGTCCTGTGAATCTAAGCTGTCCGATCGCTGCGGCGATCGCGCTGGTTCAACCCGCTGCCCTCACCAAAAATTTGCAGCTTACCTGGCAGCTTGATCCGCTCGAACATCAAGCGATCGCAGATATCGCATCGATTCAAAAGCTGATGTGGCATTTGCTGTCCAACGCGATTAAGTTCACGCCTGCGGGAGGCAAGATCGAAGTGCGATTGGAGGCAGCAGAGGATGCTGTTCCTGCGGCCTTTGCCCGCATCACCGTTTCAGACACGGGTGAAGGCATTGCGCCGGAATTTCTGCCGCATGTGTTCGATCGATTTCGACAGGCCGATGGCTCGCTGACTCGTGCGTATGGCGGTTTGGGATTGGGAATGGCGATCGTTCGTTACATTGTTGAGCAGCACGGCGGCACAATTCAAGCTCACAGCGCAGGGCTTGGCAAGGGCACAACGTTTACGGTTCTGCTGCCATTGGCAACTTCGGCAGGTGAATCTTTGAATGGCGATCGCAATGGGCGCAAGGCAGTTTCCAGTCCGCTCGATCCTGATTTTGTCCAGCCCGATCGCCAACGAACTAAAACCGCTTCAATACAATCTTCTAACCAAAATTAAGGAAATGCATCATGGGACTCGGTGTTTTAAAAGACGGAAAGTGGATTTCTGAGCGCGAACAGGAAGACGAAAAAGGCAATTTTGTTCGACCTTCAACCACATTTCGCAATCAAATTACTGCCGATGGATCGAGCGACTACAAAGCTGAAGCCGGACGCTATCATCTGTATGTTTGCCTCGCTTGTCCTTGGGCACATCGAACGCTGATAATGCGATCGCTCAAAGGCTTAAATGACGCAATTTCTCTGTCAATTACCGATCCGGTGATTGGGGAAAATAGCTGGGAATTTTCTACTGCTCCGGGCGCAATTCCCGACACAGTCAACCACACGCAATATCTTTGGCAGGTCTACACCAAAGTTGATCCGCACTACAGCGGGCGCGTTACGGTTCCTGTGCTGTGGGACAAGCAAACGGAAACGATCGTCAACAATGAATCGCGTGAGATCATTCGCATGTTTGACACGCAGTTTGAAGCCATCGCTACGCAAAAAGCTGACCTCTACCCGGAAGCATTGCGCGAACAAATTGATGAAGCGATCGAAGCGATCTATCAGCCAATCAACAACGGTGTGTATCGCGCCGGATTTGCTACAAAGCAAGATGCCTACGATCAAGCCGTAACCGAGCTGTTTGCAGCGCTCGATCATTGGGATCAAGTGTTAGCAAATCAGCGCTATTTGTGTGGCAATGTTCTCACCGAAGCGGACATCTGTATGTTCACGACACTGCTGCGATTTGACTCGGTGTATTATGTGCATTTCAAGTGCAATTTGCGCCACATTTGGGACTATCCGAATCTGTGGGGCTTTTTGCGCGATCTTTATCAGCATCCGGGTGTTTCAGAAACTTGCAATCTCGATCACATCAAGCAGCACTATTACAAAAGCCATCCCAATGTGAATCCGTCTCGCATTGTTCCAAAAGGTCCGATTTTTGATCTCAATCAGCCGCACGATCGCGATCGCTTCTAATCGCTCAATGCGCCGCGCCGCCTGCACCCGCTGGCATTTTCTTTAGAAAAATGCAGGCAATTCCACTTAGCAACAAGGCAATCCCAATGAAGTAGAAGCAGTGGTTAAACGCCATCACAGGTTGTCCGGCGGTGACTTGCTGGCCGACTTCGACGGTTTTGCGCCCGATATGGCCGGATTCAGGAGCGGTGATGTTGGTGTAGGACAGTTGCAGTTGGGCTTCTTGCAGGTTTGCTTGGGCTTGGGCGATCGCTGCGGTTGCCGCTTGATATTGGGTGCGGCTGACTACCGTTTGCATCACCGCCTGCTTGTGCGGTTGCAACGCCTTGCTGGGCAGCGTTGCGCTGGGCGATCGCCACGTCGCGGGCGGCTCTGGCTGTGTCTAGCTGCTGGCGAGCGATCGCCCCGATGCCCAAGACAGAGAGGATCGCGGCTTTGGGCGGACGGCGATGCTCGGCTTTTCTTCTGGCAGATGTTCGTCGGACGGTTCGATCGCGGGTTCGCCAGGTTCAATGCTGGTGTCAGCGCGATCGAATTCGGCATATGCAACGACGCGACCGTTATTTTGAGCGTTGGTTGAAGTGTGAGTGAAAGCGATAGAGCAGGAAAATGGTTCAGATGCGTTTATTGAGGATGCGTAATAAGTTAATTGAGTGAAGAGAATATTTTTTAGCTAGTTGAGGTTGGCAATGATTAAATCGAGCAGGGCAGAAAGGCGTTGACGTTCAGCGTTGCTGATGCCTTCGAGTGCTTGCTCGCGCAGTTCAGTGACGATTGGAGGCAAAATCGTTTCAAGCTGCTTTCCGGCCTCGGTCAGCCAAATGCGCCAAATGCGACGGTCTTGCAAATCGCGCTGGCGTTCGATCAGTCCACGTTCTTCCATGCGATCGAGTACGCCTGTCAGTGTGCCGCCGACCTGACACAGCTTTTCGCCGATGCTCGATGTTGCCAAGCCGTCTTCTTCCCACAGGCAGCACAACACTAACCAGTGAAACGGCGTCAGGCCATGCGGTTCTAGCTTTTCTTGCAAACGGCGCTCAAGCAGTTGCGACAGCAGTTTTTGGCGATAGCCCATGCTGTACGGCGCGATCACGGTTTGCCAAGGTTGAAGTCGCTGCTGGTTAACCAAGACCGAAGCCAGGTAAATTACTTAGAATGCTTAATTTTTATTGTACGGCAGGACTGCTTAAAAAACTGTTTTTGAGGATAGAGCTTTCCCAACTGCTGCCCTGTTCAATCGAGGATTGACTCGATCGAACAGCTTCAATCCTCACAAAAAGCACGACAAATCTAAAATTCTTGTATCGAATCGAACGCCAAAATTGAAATCTGGATAAATAATATGCTAAGGACTGCGATTTCGCCGCTGGGTAGTCGATCGCGGGTAAACTCTATCATTCGCTGGCATTTCAGTCCGATTACCTAAAAGTGTGCGGAACCGTGTAGGTGTGGGGCAGGAGTCAAGATGGTAGAAGGATTCAATCAAAATTCAGTTTCAGGTCAGCATAGCGAGCCGATTAGCCGTTGGCGCTGGTGGATGATCGGCCTCAGCATTTGTGGCGCAATCAGCACGATCGCGGCTGCCGCATTTTGGTGGCTGACGGTTTTGCCGCCGCTGCCAGAATGCAATCAAATTTCGCAAATTTCCACCGATCGCGATCGGCTCTACTGCGCTCAGGCCGCTGCGGAGTCCGGCGAATTGCCGCAGCTTTTGGCTGGAATCGACACGCTCAAAGACTGGACGCCCGATCGTCCGCTTTATGCCGAGGCGCAGCGCTGGCTGGGTGAGTGGTCAGAAGCCGTCTTGCGGCAAGCATGGCGCAAACTTGAACACAGCGATATGGACGGTGCCATCGAGCTGGCGCAGCGGATTCCACCGTCGAGTCCTGTTTACAATCGCGCACAGTCGGCGATCGCAGGCTGGCAGCAGCACTGGAAGCAGGGAGAAGCGATTGTCGCTCAGGCGCGAACGGCAATGCGGACGCAGCAGTGGGATCGCGCAACAGAGCGGATTGCTGCCCTCAACGATCTGAAGATGGAATACTGGAACGTGCAGGCGCGATCGCTGAGTCAGCAGATGCTTCGCGAGCGGCAGTCGCGACAGATGCTTGCCCAAGCTAGACAGATTGCGCGGGTCAACCAGCCGAACAAGCTGGCCGAAGCGATCGCGCTGCTCGCACCGATGAACCGCAATACGTTTGCCTGGGCAGAAGCGCAAGCCAATCTTAATCAGTGGGGCGATCGCCTGCTCAAGCACGGCATTTCCCAGTGGCAGCAAGGCCAGCTTGACGGCGCGATCGCTACTGCGAAAGCAGTTGAAGTCAATGCCAATCTTGCCACTGACGCGCAAAATTTGCACAATCTGGCTCAGGCACGCAAGCTGGCAATTCGCGGCACATCCGGCTGGAAAACCTCGCCGATCGCGCTGGCAAAATTGGCGGAAGCGGTTGCTGCGGCGCGTCAAGTCAAGTCAGACAGCCGCTTTTACCCACAGGCGCAGGCCAGCCTCAAGATTTGGCAGGCGTATCTCGAAGATTTGCAGCAGATCCAGTTTGCACAGGCCACCGCTAGCCTGGGACACCGCGTCGCATTAGCAGCCGCGATCGAGCAGGCGGCTCAAATTTCGCCCGATCGCCCCCGCCGTGTGCAAGCTCAAAGCCTGATTGCCCAGTGGAGTCGCGAAATTCAGCGGCAGGAAGATCGCCCGCTGCTTGTCAAGGCCAAAACGCTAGCTGAGCCAAATACGATTCCCGCCTTGCAGCAGGCGATCGCCCAAGCTCGCCAAGTTGCGCCCGGACGTGCCCTGCGGCTTGAAGCTCAAAGCTTGATTCACGCTTGGACGCTGCGTATTCAAACGATCGAAGACCAGCCGACGCTCGATCGCGCTAGAGCAATCGCTCAATCCGGCAATCTCAATCAAGCCATTCAAATCGCTGGACAAATTAGCAGCGATCGAGCGCTGTTTGGAGCAGCAAGAGCGGCAATTAGCGACTGGCAGGGTCAAATTCGCGCTAGAGAACGCGCTCGCCTTCGTGCGATTCGCGAGCGCGAAGCCGCAGCCCAACGACGGCCGGAACGTCAGCGATCGTCGGTTGCGCCTGCCAATCGCGTCGATGCGATCGAGTCGCCAACTGCGATCGACTCGTCCGCGATCGAACCAACCGTTCGTCCACCGCGTCGTTCTAGCTCGCCAGATGCAAGCAGCGTCAGCCCGCCGGAGCGATCGTCACGTCGCGAAACACCGTCTGCCCCGCGTCGTGAAGCACCTGCTCCACGCCGTGAAACACCTGCCCCGCGTCCTGAGCCGCCTGCGCCAGGCCGTGAAGCACCGCGCCCTGAACCGCTTCCGCCGCTGGAACTGGCTCCAGCGCCAGCGCCCGAACCGCCTGCGCCACCGGAACCCGCTCCGGTGCAGTCTGCGCCAGCAGCGATCGAAAAACCGATTCCTGCCCTGCCCTAAATTCAGCTAGGAAGTCCGAATCGCTTCGAGCAAACTGCGATCGCCCCGTGCTGCTGCGGTTTGCTCAACTCGCTTCCACAGGGCGAGATCCTGCTGGTAGATACGCAGCGCGGCGATCGCTTCCTTCGCGTCGCGCGAAATTCCAGCGGCAATCTGGTCAACCAGAAAGTCGATCGCCTGATCGTGCCGCAGCATCGCGATCGCCAACAGCGCCGTTTGCCGAAGTTCACTCGTGCGGCACTGCTGCCACCAGGTTTTTAGCGGCGGGAGGGCGGCGATCGATCGCGAACTGCCCAGGGATAAAGCTGCCGCTTCCTGAAGCGCTTCAGAGCCGGAAAGAAACGAACTGACGAGAACGATCGCTCCGTCGAAAGCTAACTTCAACAGCGCATCGAAGTATTCGGCCATCACAGCCGCATCGTCTCCCAAGCGGATACGCAATCGCAAGAGGGCAACGCCTTCGGGTCGATCGCTGTAGGCAACGGCGCGAGCCGCTCCAATTCGAGCTTCTGGCTCCGGATCAGCCAGCAGATCCGCAAGTTCGTTTAGCACGTCGGGATAATTCATCCGCACCAAGCCCAACGCGCAAACGCCGCGCAGCTTCGGGGCACTATCCACCTGTCCGCCCCAAACGGGTTCCATTTGCACATGCTGAATGCCACGCAAAAACAATTCGGCCTCGTCAAATTCCAAGCGATACAGCGCATCTGCGATCGCCTGCTTGCCGATGCAGCCCGGATCGCTCGATTTCGTAAACAGTCGATCGAACGACTCGGCCAAATCACGTTGCAGTTCGACGAGTTCGGCAGATGCAATCAGCTTGGCAGCCTGCGCGATCGCGACCGGATGCTTGCTGTCTAAAACACAGCGCAACGTCTCCAGATTCGCACCCGGATCAGCTTGGATTTGCAAAATGGCAGTTTGTGCGTCTTCGAGCCTGCGAAATTTCGTCATTGGCAAATTGTAGTCGGCCTGCGAAAAATTGCGAGCCGCTGTCTAGATGAGTTGTGCTCAAATCGATCGCTTTTTTCTCCAATTCAAGCGATCGCGTGTACGATAGAAAATGCTGTCTTCATCGAAGAATGGGTTATTCATGGCAAAGAAGAGCATGATCGAGCGCGAGAAAAAGCGCGAAAAGATGATCGCCAAATATGCAGAGAAGCGATCGGCCTTGCAGGAGCAGTTTGACGCTGCCGCCACGCCGCAAGAAAAATTCAACATCCATCGGCAAATTCAGCAGCTACCGCGCAACAGCGCTCGTGTGCGCCACCACAATCGCTGCTGGATGACCGGACGCCCGCGCGGAGTGTATCGTGATTTTGGGCTGTCGCGTCACGTCATGCGCGAAATGGCACACCAAGGCTTGCTTCCGGGCGTCGTCAAGTCAAGCTGGTAGCCATCCGAATTATTGGCCGCAGCAGCGATCGATGCCCAAGCTGTCAAGCAATAGATCGCTGACGGCGTTGGCAACGGCAAATTCGCTGTAGAAACTGCGAGAAAAATCAAACGCTTGCATTTCGGTGAGAATGGCAATGACCAGCGAGCCTACGTCGTTCTCACCTTCAAAGCGTTGGCGCACAAACACCTGAGCCGCCCGCTGTGCAATGTCGGCATTCACTGCTTCGGGAATGAATTCTCGATCGAGCCAGTTCTGCAACGCCTGCCTGAGCCATTCGCCTTCTTGGATCGCATCTTTGGCAGGCGGCAGCGTGATTGGGGGAATGGGTTCAGCCATCGAATCCTCCCAGCGAAAAACACAAGACTGATTATCAGCCTACCGTGTGCGGGGCGGAGCGTGTAGAGCGACATGAATTTTGAGATCAGCGCGATCGTCTCTGGCTATGCCCAAGGCTATTTCTTGATGGCGAACGATCGCAACGGCAAACTGGACTGGTATTCCAGCCGTGAACGAGCCATCATTCCACTCGACGATCGATTTCGCTATCCGCGATCGCTTCAGCGGATTTTGAATCAAGATCGGTTCACCGTTGCGATCGATCGCGCCTTTGCCGACGTGGTGGCCGGATGTGCCGATCGCGAAACAACTTGGATTTCCGGAGAGCTACAGGAAATTTATCTAGCGCTGCATCAGGCAGGCTGGGCACACAGCTTTGAAACTTGGCAGGGCGACGAACTGGCGGGCGGCATTTTGGGAATTGCGATCGGCGGCGCATTCATTGGCGAGTCGATGTTCTACCGCATTCCCGACGGCTCCAAAGTAGCAATGGTCAAGCTGGTTGAACGGCTGCGATCGCGCCAATTTTTGTTGTTCGACGCGCAGATGACCAATCCGCATCTAGAGCGATTTGGCGCAGTGATGATCGACAATTCGGCCTACCGAAAGCTACTGCGGCAGGCGATCGAGCAACCGTGCAAATTTCGGTAGGCCGATTGCGAACCGCCCCGACCAATCTGAGTATTGTGATTTGTCAAATGTGGCGATCGCTGGCGTATCTGTACTTGCCCGGAAATTTCACGATCGCTTGGTAAAACCAATCATAGAACTGGCACAGCGATTGGAACTTACTGCGAAATTTTTCTGACCAGTTCTGTATGCATTTGCAGTAAATCAATAGACCATTCATTCCTTGTCGCTGTTGGTCGTTCCCATGATGTGTACCTCCCAGCCTCCAAAAGCTGATCGATCGTTGCCCCCCGTCCAGTCGCGTAGCTTCACCGATCTTGTGTTTGATGAATTGACCTTGTTTGAGTCGGTGAGCGAGCAGTATCAGCATTTGGGAATGCGAGTTCAAGGTGCGATCGCCATTCATCCTTCAAACTCTGCGTTTCAGCCGCCCGTCGATGCGATCGCGCTGATGCCCGAAGCCGGAAACGTTCCGATCGAAATCACGTTCGAGCGTCCAGTTTGGCGCATTGTGGCGATTGTCAACGGCGCTAGACAAATTCGCATGACTGGATTCGATCGCCACAGCAACGTTGTGGCCCACGAGCGCACAGAGCCGCGCTTGCAGCATTCCGCCGAGTTGCCCACCGGAGGCGAAACCATCGCCGCTTTTCCCTGGCACACATTGGCGATCGAAATGGAAGGACTCTCGCGCATCGTGTTCTCCTCGGATGCGCCATTTTTGCTGCAAAGCTTGTCCTACAGCTAATCGTTGTGCATCCCGCCGCGCTGTAGAATCGGGAGGGACGATCGCGCTACGAACATGCAGACTTGGCAGTGGGACGGCAAGCCCCGATGGATGAAAACGCTCGCGATCGCGCTGCTTATTGTGGGAATCACGTTGCGATTTGTCCATCTCGATCGCAAAGTGTACTGGTACGACGAAACCCTAACCTCACTGCGAATTTTCGGCCACACCCGCAGCCAACTGGAAGACCACTTCCGAGGACAAGTCGTTCCCGCTTCCGACCTGCTGCAATTTCAGCAGTCCGCTCCCGACAAAGGCTGGGACGACACACTCGACGCGCTGAAGGGAAACGCCGAACATCCGCCGCTCTATTATTTGCTGGCGCGACTGTGGGCCAGCATCTTCGGCAGTTCGATCGCCGCCATGCGAAGCTTTCCCGCCGTCACTAGCCTGCTCGTCTTTCCCTGCATCTACTGGCTTTGCGTGGAACTATTTGCCGCGCCGCTGACGGGCTGGGTGGCCGTTGCGATCGCTGCCGTTGCCCCGTTCCAAGTCCTCTATGCCCAAGAAGCCCGCGAATACGCGCTGTGGACAGTTGTGATTCTGCTCTCCTGCGCCACATTCCTGCGTGCCCTACGGCTGAACACGCGATCGATCTGGCTGCTCTATGCCCTCACCGTCGCCCTGGGACTCTACACGCACATCTTGGGCGGACTGGTGACGATCGCACATGGCCTCTATCTGCTGCTGGCGCGACGCTGGCAGGCGGTTTGGCCGTTTGTGCTGGCTGCGATCGGTGGACTTGTGCTGTTCACGCCCTGGCTGCTGGTGATTCTTAACAACCTCGAACAGATTCACACCACAACCGAAGGCGTCCGCGCAGAAATGTCGATCGGTTCGCTGCTGGAGCGCTGGCTGACCAATCTCAATCGTGTCTTTCTCGATATCGACTTTAACTATGTCGATATCGAAGACACCAACTATGCGCTGCTGGCGATCGTGCTGTTTGTCTTCATTTGGCTGGTGCGGCGATATCGTCCGAGCGCGATTTTTCTGCTGGCTCTGCTGGCCGGAACCGTTTTGCCACTGCTGCTGCCGGATTTGCTGTTGGGCGGCAGGCGATCGGGCGCACTGCGCTACCTGATTCCATGCTATTTGGCGATCGAACTTGCCGTTGCCCATTTTCTTGCCATGCATCTGACCGGACGCTGGTTCAAGTTGGGGCGAACTGCCCTGCTGAGCTTGACCTTGGCGGGCGTACTCAGCTTGATCATCAGCAGTCAGGCGACCGTTTGGTGGGTCAAAAGTCTCGAACGCAGCGGCAGCTATCCGGTGATTGCTCAAATCATCAACCGCACGGAACAACCGCTGGTAATTGTCGATCGCAGCCGCGCGATCGGAATGCTCTCCCTCAGCCGTCTATTTGATTCGCAGGTTTCACTCCAGCTATTGCCGGAATTTCGCGCCCAACCGATCCCTAGCGGATTTAGCGATGTGTTTGTCCTCGATGGCGATCGCGGCTATTTCCGCCGCATCTATCGCCGCCATCGCTACCGCGCCATTCCGTTCTTTCGCCCCACCACGCGGACTTTTTCCCTGTGGCGACTACGGAGAGAATAGAGAGGAATTAGCGATCGCTCAATTTTGCACTTTATTTTCTATCAACTGCTCATGACGGCACTCCGAATCGGCAACGGCTACGATATCCACCGCTTGGTGCCCGATCGCCCGCTCATTCTCGGCGGCGTGGCGATCGAGCATGAACTTGGCCTGCTCGGTCACAGCGATGCGGATGTTTTGACCCATGCGATCATGGACGCGCTGCTGGGCGCGTTGAGCTTGGGCGACATCGGCCACTACTTTCCGCCGACCGATCCCCAGTGGAAAGGTGCAGACAGCATTGTGCTGTTGGAACAGGTGCATGAACTGATTCGATCGAAAGGCTGGCAGATTAACAATATTGATGCCGTCATTGTGGCGGAACGTCCGAAGCTGAAGCCGCACATTGCCGCCATGCGCGATCGACTAGCGACTGCGCTCCACCTCGCTGCCGATCGGGTGGGCGTGAAAGCCACCACGAATGAAAAACTCGATGCGGTTGGGCGTGAAGAAGGAATCGCTGCTTATGCGGTTGTGCTGCTGAATGGTTTGGAGTAGCGATCGAATCGGCCTGAAATTAACTTTGAATTCGATCATTTCTATGCGCCAGTTGCGAAAGACCGTTTGCCAGTTTGGAAACTCACGCGACATGCGCTCTATTTGGCGCGAGACTTATCAAGCTTTAGCCCAAACCCTCCAGGATGCGTTTGCTCAAGTGTCGTTTGTACTTCACTAAACTGGAGAGAACTGTATTTACCTTCGTGCAATTCATGCTTTACGAATATTGCTCAGCAACGCTTCAATTTGATCAGCTAGCTGAACTGGGTTGAAAGGCTTTCTAATCATCCCCAATACGTTAAATTGCTCGAACTGGGCAGATTCAATCGATCGTCCTTTTGCAGTCAGTAATACGATAGGAATTTGTCTAGTTTTTTCATTCGATCGCAGTTGCTCTAGAATTGCTAGCCCATCCATTTTGGGCATCATCAGATCGAGAAGAATAAGGTCAAGCTGACGATTTTGAGCTTCTTGTAAGGCTTTTTCTCCTGAGCCTGCTGTCACCACTTGCCATCCCCCCATAATCTCTAGGCAAGTTTGCACCAGGTTTCTTAAATCAGCCTCATCATCAACAACCAATATTTTCCTAATCATGATGTTCCTGCAAATTTTTGACTCAGCCTAGATTAATACTCTCTACTCAGTGCCCGTATCCAAACTTAAATTAAGTGTAATTTAACACCCAGCTTTTGAGATTTGATGAAGCTCTCAAGCTCAATTCATTTCGGCTTGCCTACGTCTTAAGTCAGATATAATGCATCTTCATCTATGTGAAAATAATCTTAATAAAATATTTCAAACCGATAGACTTCTTGCAAAAGTGTTGGAATCGCGTTCCCATTCATTCCGAATTGTTTGTCGGGCTATTCAAGCAGTGCAATTCTGAGTGAGGAGTTGAGCAATGAGAATTTTGACGGTTGAAGATGATGAACTGCTTGCTCAAAAGGTAGCAAATGTTTTGAGCCAACAGCACTACGCCGTTGATGTTGCACCCGATGGAGAAATTGGATGGCAATTTGCGATCGCCACTGCCTACGATTTAATCTTGCTTGATGTCATGCTGCCCAAACTCGATGGAGTCAGCTTATGTCGGCAACTGCGTCAGGCAGGCTATCAGATGCCGATTCTGTTGCTGACTGCAAAAGATAGCGGCACTGATAAAGTCATTGGTTTAGATGCAGGAGCCGATGATTATGTCGTTAAACCTATTGATTTTGCTGAGTTGGGCGCTCGTATCCGGGCAGTTTTGCGCCGAGGTCATACGGCTTCTTTCCCGCTATTAACTTGGGCGTCGCTATCACTTGATCCAGGATCGCTTGAGGTCACGTATGATAACCAGCCTGTACATTTGACTTCAACCGAGCATCGTTTGCTAGAGCTATTTCTTCGCAATCCTCAACGCATCTTTAGCCGTAGCGCGATCGTCGAACACCTTTGGGCATTTGACGACCAGCCTGAAGCCTCAACGATTAAAACCTATATCAAGAACCTCCGTCAAAAGCTTAAAGCAGTTGGCGCATCTGCTGATTTAATTGAAACTGTTTATGGATTGGGCTATCGCTTAAAGCCGGAGATCGATCGCCCTAATACAACTGAATTTTCTTCCCCAGATCTTTCTTTTTCATCGGCTGAACGCAGCTTAAAAGAACGGCAAGCGCTGTTGGCAGTAACCAAAGCCAGAGACAGCTTCAAAACACAAATTCAAGCGCGGTTAAACATTCTGAAACAAGCAGTGGAGGCAATGGAAGCAGAAACGTTGAGCATTGAACTGTACGAGCAAGCGGTACACGAAGCTCATCGTTTTGCTGGAGCATTAGGAACGTTTGGCTTTGCCACTGCTTCTGAGCTTGCAGAGGCGATCGAAGACCTCCTGCAAGTTCAGCCCTTCAGTTCACATCAAACACAGCAAATTCGGCAGCTTGTAGATCAGTTAGCACAAAATTTAGAGCAATCTCTTAATCAAACTGGTCGGATCGAAGCGATCGATTTGCCTTATCCCCAGCTATCAGTTATCAGCAAGGATAAGCAATGGATTCAGTCGCTCATCCATGCTGCCTGCGATCGACCCATTACAGTTAAATCAGTCTTTGTTTCTGCTGAAAGCGAATGGGTTAAACAAACACTGCATCTTGTTCAAGCTGAGCATTCCGATGTAGTGCTGCTGGATTTAGATGCTGCCTCAATTTCGCAAACGATGGCCTTATTGAGTGAACTATCAAAGCGAATTGCTGTGCCAGTTTTAGTTATTGTAAAGAGCGATAATTTTGAGCAGCGAATTGAAGCGGCAAGGCGAGGTGGACGCAGGTTTCTACTCAAAACAGTTTCCGCTCATCAAGTTTTAGAACAAGCAGTGCAGGTACTACAGTATATCCAAACTGGAGAAGCTCGAATTTTAATTGTGAATGACGATCGCCAAACGCTAGGAAAAATTCGGGACATTCTAGAACCTTGGGGTTTGCAACTTAAACTTCTGATTGATCCGAAAGAATTCTGGAAAGCCTTAACAACATTTCTTCCTAACTTGCTTGTTCTAGATGCAGAGATGCCGAATTCGAGCGGAATCGATCTGTGCCGAGTTATTCGGACTGATCCAAATTGGAGCAGACTGCCGATTCTGTTTCTCACCTCTGGTAGCGATACAGAAAGAATCCATCAATTATTTGCAATTGGGGCGGACGATTGCATTGCAAAACCGATCGCAGGCGCAAAATTGCTGACTCGGATCTTGAATCGATTGGCGCGATCGCAATGGCGTACTTAGCTTCAAAAACGATTATGCTGATGCAGCGGCGCACTCGGTTCCAGCGATATGGTGTTGCTATTTTGTCTTCGATCGCAGCATTGCTGTTGACTCGTCTTTTATGGTGGCAAATCCAACCAACAATCTATCCATTCTTTCTAGCAGCCGTAGTCGTTGCATCTTGGTATGGCGGGTTAAGAGCAGGATTAACATCCACCGTTCTAACCACATTGTTTAGTGAGTATTTGTTTTTATCAACTCCTTATTCGCTAAATATCGATCTTCGCAATTCTGGCAGAACAATTTATTTTGTACTTGTAGCTGTGCTAATTTGTTCGCTCAATGCAAGAGTTCAATTGGCACAGCAATGGGCAGAATTAAATGCACTCGAAGCCGAACGAAGACAAGCTCTGCTGCTTCAAAATCAAGAACGTCTGCGCGACAGTGAAGAACGATTTCGCTTATTAATCGAGGGTGTTCATGAGTATGCCATTTTTATGCTCGATCGCGAAGGGCATTTTGTCAGTTGGAATACCGGAGCAGAACGCATCTTAGGCTATCAAGAAGCAGAAATTCTTGGTCAGCCTTTCTCTTGCATTTTCACATCTGAAGATATTGAAAACGGCAGACCTGATCAAGCATTACAAATCGCGATCGCTGAAGGTCAAGCAGAAGACGATCGCTGGCATATCCGCAAAGATGGCTCTTTGTTTTGGGCAAATGGTGTAATCACACCCTTACGGGATGAGGCCAGAAATCTGCGCGGATTCGCAAAGATTCTTCGCGATAATACAGAAACCAAGCAGGCACAAGATGCTTTGCAGGCGAGTGAAGAACGGTTTCGATCGCTGATTGAAAACGTCCAAGACTACGCCATTTTTATGCTCGATCCACAAGGACGGGTAGCAAGTTGGAACATCGGTTCAGAAGTTGTTTTGGGCTATCAGGAATCCGAAATCCTAGGCCAGTCATTCGTCCAATTCTTTCCACCTGATTTAATTGCTCAAGGATTTCCCGAACAAGAATTAAGAAAAGCTGCAATTGAAGGTCGATCGCAAGCAGAGCACTGGTATATCCGCAAAGATGGCACTCGTTTCTGGGCAAACGAAGTGATGACGGCGCTACGCGACGACACCGGGCGGCTACGCGGCTTTTCTGAAGTGATGCGGGATGTAACTGAACGCAAGCGA
The DNA here is from genome assembly GCF_014696105.1 of Microcoleus sp. FACHB-1515. GTDB lineage: Bacteria > Cyanobacteriota > Cyanobacteriia > Elainellales > Elainellaceae > JAAUTJ01. The sequence goes on along the minus strand of NZ_JACJPO010000036.1, from coordinate 1,412 downwards.
GCAGAAGAAGAACGTGCTCAATTACTGTTAAATGAACAGGCGGCTCGCGCTGAAGCTGAAGCCGCAAATCGTGCCAAGGATGAATTTCTCGCCATCGTTTCGCACGAACTTCGCACCCCTTTAAGCGCGATCGCTGGCTGGGTTGTGATGCTGCGAACTGGAATGCTAGATGAAGACAAAACTGCAATCGCATTAGAAACAATCGAGCGCAATGCTAACTTACAAGCTCAACTCATTGAAGACTTGCTCGACATTTCGCGCATCATTCGTGGAGAACTAAGACTCCATTATACCATCGTGAATTTAATCGATATTGTGGCAGCCGCAGTGGAAGATGTTCGGCCTCGAATTGATGCTAAACAGCTTCAATTTGAGCTGGCAATCAATACATCCACATCTAACATTTTAGTCTGGGGAGATGCGGAGCGGCTGCAACAGGTGATGTGGAATCTACTTGCAAATGCTGTCAAGTTTACACCTGAAGAAGGGCAAGTAACCGTGCAGCTTCAGCAGATAGAAGAATCTTCGGCACAAATTACTGTTGCTGATACAGGGATTGGGATTCGGGCGGATTTTTTGCCGCATGTGTTCGATCGCTTTCGCCAAGGAGATAGTACCAGCACTCGATCGTACACAGGCTTAGGGCTAGGACTCGCGATCGCCCGCTACTTTGTTGAGCAGCACAACGGAACGATTCAAGCAGAAAGTCCGGGTGAGGAAAAAGGCGCAACCTTCACCATTCAGCTACCGCTAATTCAAGATAGTGAGCAGCACGATCTAGGTTATCAATCTATTCCAGATCAGCAAGAAGTTGTCTTGAACGGATTATCAATTCTTGTTGTTGATGATGATGCAGATGTTCGATCGTGGCTGAGTACAATGCTGCAATCTCGCGGTGCAGAAGTGTTTGCGGTTGAGTCAGTGGCCGCAGCAATTGAGGTATTGGAACAGACAACGCCAAATCTTTTGATTAGTGATATTGCCTTACCCAATCAGGATGGCTATGCTCTGATGCGCTACTTGAAAGCACTCGAAATCAGAAGCGGTCTTCAAATTCCGGCGATCGCACTCACTGCTTATGCAACGGAAGAAGCTCAAGCAGCAGCGATCGCCGCAGGCTTTACAAAATATCTAGTGAAGCCCGTTACCGCAAATGATTTGATTGCAGCGATCGCTGACTGTCCCGAAACTGCGAACCCAGGCATTCGATCAGTAGATTGAGTCAGAAACCATCATCGTTAGAATGCTGGTGAGACTGCTGCATCAACAGCGCTTTTAACCGAGATGAAAGACTTAACATACAGCAATCCTAAATAGGAGATGAACAGTAGCCGTACATAAATGCTTTGGCAAAAGCAAAGGTTTGACAATGTGTGACTAATTGAAACAGAAACTTGACCGACCCAAATCTT
>NZ_JACJPO010000035.1 GCF_014696105.1 Microcoleus sp. FACHB-1515 | reverse complement strand
TAGTTGAATCGCTGATTAAAGTCGAACTAAAACATCAGCATTGCTGAGTCTGCAACTTGAGATCTGTAGCTTATTCTCCCTCGATTTTCGTCTAGTCCTACGGGTCCACCTCAGTGCTACCCCATCGGCCAAGCTCAACTCGTACAGCGTTCGCTCTTCCTCGTCATTGAGTTTGATGTGGTGAGCAGCAGGCATTAGATAGACCAGAGATGACCGTTTCCATCTTAGAGCTTTCCTTGTCTAGCTACTTATCTTTTCCAAATATCTAGACTGTAGACGATAATTAAATTACACATTCAACGTAGTTCAACACCTATCACAAATTAAAGTTATTGCACTGCTAGCCTGCTGAACTTAGATTGAATTGTGCAGGCTCTCTCACTGCGGAGCGTGTAAGATAACTACACAACTTCAGAGGCTCACGTTAAATCGATGTGCGATCGCGGCAATTTTTCGCAATACTGAATGGAGGCTTGATCCCAGAGGTTTGTTATGCTGCCTGCCAGTGACGAATTAGTTGCGCTGTGTCGATCGCAGGTCGCGCTGCTTACCGAAGTCGGTGCAGCCCTCAGCATCGTCTACCTCAGCGAAAAATTTGGCAGCACCCACGACAAGCTCGTGCCGATTACGGCGTATCCCGAAGCGGCGGCAACCTGGGAGCCAGAGCAGGTTTTAGCCCTTTTGTCGCGATCGCTCGATGCCGCTTCGCGCCGCTTGCCTGGAGTGGACTCGATCGAACCACAACCCGCCGTGCTGGACGAAGAAGCGATCGCCCGCCAGCAGATGATTTTGCCGCTCGTCCATGACGAAATTGTGATGGGTTTGCTGGTAACAGCACGTACCGATCGCCCTTGGAGTCCCCAAGAAACCGTTGAGATCGAGCAAATTGCCCAGACGATCGCGATCGCCTCGGTCATGGATCAGCGGGCGCAGTGGGCAGAAGAAGATTTGGCGCAGCAGCGGCAGTTGCAGGCCAGACAGCACGAAATTTTTGACGATTTGCTGCATCAGTTTCGCAATCCGCTGACGGCTTTGCGGACGTTTGGCAAATTGCTGGTGCGGCGATTGCGACCGGAAGATGCCAACAGCGAAGTCGCGTCGGGCATCGTGCGCGAAAGCGATCGCCTGCAAGAACTCCTCAAACAGTTCGACGCCGCGATCGATCTCGGTACAGCCGATGTGCTACCGGAAACTGCGCCCGCTCAGCTACCCGGACAAACCGCGCCCGCCTTGCCGTCTAGCCTCCTCACCGGAACCGCGCTGAAGCTGGAAGCACACGAAATCGTCACCGTCCTCGAACCGCTGTTGATGTCTGCCGGAGCGATCGCCCAAGACCGACAGCTTACGTTGTGCGTTGATTTGCCCTTGCGCGTTCCGCCGATCGTGGCTGACCTGAAAGCGCTGCGCGAAGTAATCAACAACCTGCTGGATAATGCGCTCAAGTATACGCCTGCGGGCGGAACGATTTCGGTACGCGCCGGATTGCAATACACCACGCAGCAAGGCCAAATGCAGGGCGTTGCGATCGCGGATACGGGTCCTGGCATTCCTGCCGCCGATCGATCGCATCTGTTTGAGCGGCACTATCGCGGCGTGCAGGCAGAAGGTGAAATTCCCGGTACAGGATTGGGATTGGCGATCGCTCGCGACTTGATCCAGCAGATGCAAGGCGATATTCAAGTCTTCAGTCCGGCGCACGACAGCGGCCTGATCGATCTGCTGCCGCCCAGCGATGCACCGGGAACTGTCTTTATTGTTTGGCTGCCGGAGCAGCCGTACTCCGTTGCAGCGATTCAGATGAACAAGTCACAGTGAGCCAATCGATCGCGGGCATCCGTTAGAACAAGCAGCGGCTGAACAAGCCATTATCTTTGCACAGATGCTACAATGATTGTTGAGAATAAGTGATCGGTTGCAGCGTTTGTTTCAAGTATTGACGGTTTTCCGACGTTTGGTATTGGCGGGCTTCTCTCCGAAATCTCACTCTCTACACCTTATTGAATTTTGGAGACAATAGATGTCCATCTATATTGGCAACCTGTCCTATCAGGTGAATGAAGAAGATGTGTCGGCTGTGTTCGCAGAATACGGCACGGTTAAGCGGGTTCAGCTTCCCACCGATCGCGAAACGGGGCGGATGCGTGGCTTTGGCTTCGTTGAAATGAGTACAGATGCCGAAGAGCAAACGGCCATTGATGCGCTCGATGGAGCAGAGTGGATGGATCGCAGCTTGAAGGTCAACAAAGCGAAACCGCGTGAAAACAGAAACTCCGGCGGTGGCGATCGCCGAGGCAACTTCTCGCGCAGCTACTAAATCCCAAGCTGTTTGCGTTGCTTCTCGAACTGGACTAGATCAAAATCAGTCTAAATTTTGGATCAGTTCCAGTTTGAGAACCAAAGCTGCCTTTAAAGGGTTCGAGCATCATTTGCTTGAACCCTTTTTGCATGTCCGATCTAAGTACCGAACAGAATCTGCTGTAAACAACTGAGCGGATTTGAAAAGATTAATATCTAAAACCTCTTAGAACTAACGTAAAGATATATTGGACAGTTGCGATCGCACTTCCTATTGTGTAATTAGGCGACCTAGAGAGGAACGAAATGAGCAAAGGGACACTGTTCGATAAGGTTTGGGACGCACATACCGTTGGCACATTGCCATCTGGACAAACGCAACTGTTCATTGGTCTGCATTTGATTCACGAAGTCACCAGTCCGCAGGCGTTCGCGATGCTGCGAGAGCGCGGCTTAAAGGTGATGTTTCCGGAAAGAACGATCGCGACCGTCGATCACATCGTTCCGACCGAGAATCAGGCGCGTCCGTTTGCCGACGACATGGCCGAAGAAATGATGCGGGCGATCGAGCAAAACACTCAGTCCAACGGCATTACGTTCTACAACATCGGGTCGGGCAATCAAGGCGTCGTCCACGTGATCGCGCCGGAACAAGGACTGACTCAGCCCGGAATGACGATTGCTTGCGGAGACAGCCACACCTCGACACATGGCGCATTTGGAGCGATCGCCTTTGGGATCGGAACCAGTCAAGTCCGCGACGTTCTCGCCTCGCAAACCCTCGCACTCGCCAAGCTGAAAGTCCGCAAAATCGAAGTGAATGGCGATCTACGTCCGGGCGTCTACGCGAAAGACGTGATCTTGCACGTCATCCGCACTTTGGGCGTGACGGGCGGCGTCGGCTATGCGTATGAATTTGCCGGAACGACGTTCGATCGCATGAGCATGGAAGAGCGGATGACTGTTTGCAACATGGCGATCGAAGGCGGGGCACGCTGCGGATATGTCAATCCCGACGAAACCACGTTTAACTATTTGCAAGGTCGCGATTTTGCACCGAAAGGTGAAGCCTGGAATCAAGCGGTGGACTGGTGGCGATCGATCCGCAGCGATGCCGATGCCCAATACGATGATGTCGTCGTCTTTGATGCGGCTGACATTCCGCCGACCGTGACTTGGGGAATCACGCCCGGACAAGGAATCGGGGTCGATCAGTCGATTCCCACGCCGGAAGAACTGTCGGATGTCGATCGCGAAATTGCTGCTGAAGCCTATCGCTATATGGATCTCGCTCCGGGAGTGGCGATCGCAGGCACAAAAGTCGATGTTTGCTTCATCGGAAGCTGCACAAACGGACGGATCAGCGATCTGCGTGAAGCCGCGAAAGTTGCTCAAGGTCGGCAGGTGGCGGCAGGCGTGAAAGCGTTCGTCGTTCCCGGTTCAGAGCGCGTCAAGCAGGAAGCCGAAGCAGAAGGACTCGATCGCATTTTCGAGGAAGCCGGATTTGAATGGCGCGAAGCTGGATGCTCAATGTGCCTCGCGATGAATCCCGATAAGCTGCAAGGTCGCCAAATCAGCGCGTCTTCTTCTAATCGCAATTTTAAGGGGCGGCAAGGCTCATCTTCGGGTCGAACGCTGTTAATGAGTCCGGCAATGGTGGCTGCGGCTGCTGTTAAGGGCGAGGTCTTCGATGTGCGGAATTTGTTGCCGTTGAATTCCCAATAGTACAGATGTAAGATTGGGGAAATTCGATCGCGCTTGAGGTGATAAACAATGGTGACATTTGTTCCGATCGAAACAGTTGAATATCCCGACGAGGACGGCAAACCAATGGCTGAGGGCGATGCTCAGCGAAAAGCACTGACTTACTGCACCGAGACTTTAAGCCTCTATTTTCGCAGTCGGCGTCCAGACGTTTACGTGGCTGGAAATCTGTTCATCTATTATGAGCAGGGAAATCCAGCGAGCGTAATTGCGCCCGATGTTTTCGTTGTGTTTGGGGTGAATGGAGACGATCGCCGCTCCTACAAAACTTGGGAAGAAGGCGATCGCACCCCGGATTTTGTTCTCGAAATCACCTCAAAATCGACTCGCACTCAAGACCAAGGCGCAAAGAAGGGAATCTACGCTTTTTTGGGCGTTCAAGAATACTTTCAGTACGATCCAACGGGTGATTATCTTCAGCCAGTTCTGCAAGGAATGCGACTGCAAGACGGCAACTATTTTGCGATCGAACCGACTTCTGAAAACCCCCTGACGCTGCACAGCGAAACCCTACAGCTTGATCTGCGGATTGAAGCTGGAAAATTGCGCTTCTACAACCCCGCAACAGGCGAAAAACTTTTGGCCTACGCAGAGCTAGAGCAGGCAAGGCAGGAAGCAGAAGCAGCAAGGCAGGAAGCAGAACAGGCAAAACGAGCGGCAGAACAGCGAGCGAATCAGGAAGCGATCGCTCGTCAAGCGATCGAATCTCGAATGGCCGAACTGGAAGCCGAACTTCGCAGATTACAAGCAGGAAATTCGTAAGCTCGATCGCTCAATCAATTGATTTGTTTGAAATAGTTTGGAGAGTGTTTCATGAGTCAGGTTCAATCCGTTTCAGGTCGCGGTGTTCCCCTCGTTGGGAATGATATTGACACCGATCGCATCATTCCGGCTCGCTTTTTACGCTGCGTCACGTTTGATGGTTTGGGAGCGCAAGTTTTCGCAGACGATCGCACTCAAACCCAAGGTCAACATCCGTTCGATCAGCCGCAATATCAAGGGGCAGAAATCCTTGTCGTCAATCGCAACTTTGGCTGCGGCTCGTCGCGCGAACACGCCCCGCAAGCGATCGCCAAATGGGGCATCAAAGCCTTGGTCGGTGAAAGCTTTGCGGAAATTTTCTTTGGCAACTGTGTGGCGATGGGCATTCCCTGCGTCACAGCAACTCCGGCTGATGTGCAGACTTTGCAAACTTGGCTGGCGGCAAATCCACAAGAAGCGATCGCGCTCGATCTCAATGCAATGCAGGTGAAGTTTGGCGATCGAGCCATCCCTGTGTCGATGAACGAGGGCGCAAGAAATATGTTCGTTAGCGGCACTTGGGACGCTTGCGGACAGCTTGTCTCACAGGCCGATCGCATTCAAGCGACTGCCAGTAAACTCCCCTACCTCGCTTGGAGTCGCTAAAGGGTGGGAACGGCCATGCCGCGCTGAACGGCAGGACGCTGGGCGATCGATTCCGTCCAGCGTTTCAGGTTCGGGTGATTGTCGAGCGTCAAGCCTTGAAAGTCGTAGACGGCGACCCAGGGATAGATGGCGATGTCCGCGATCGAATAGTCGCCGCAGATGTATTCTTGCGTTTGCAATTGCTTGTCCAGCACGCCATAAAGCCGATAGGTTTCGGTTTCGTAGCGGTTGATGGCGTAGGAAATTTTTTCGGGCGCAAACTTCTTGAAGTGATTTAGCTGGCCGAACATCGGCCCAATGCTGCCCATTTGCAGCATCAGCCATTGCAGCACGTTGAAGCGGGCTTTGGTTTCAGTCGGCAAAAGCTGGCCGGATTTTTCTGCCAAATAAATCAAAATTGCGCCGGATTCAAATACGGTGATGTCCGTGTCGCGATCGACAATGGCGGGAATTTTGCTGTTGGGATTAATCGCCACGTAGCTGGACGTGAACTGATCGTCTTTGCGAATGTCAATGACGTGAACCTCGTAGGGCAGGCCAACTTCTTCGAGCATGATCGAGGCTTTGCGACCGTTTGGCGTGGTGAAGGTGTAGAGGTCAATCATCGTTGCCACTTAAGAAATTGCTTTTTAGCCTAGCGCGGATCGGGACGATCGATTTTGACGGGGTTCGGTTGGCCTCAACCTTGCTGTGTTGCGATCGATCAGGGCGAATCGAAATCGCTGTCTCGCCGCTTTCCGATCGGTGTAAGCTATTGAACTGTGACTCAACTCGATCGATCTCCACATTCTGCAAGCTGGCAGGGTTGTTTGCAGCTTGACTATGCACAGCGGCAAGCCGCAACTGAGCTTGTTCGCGCTCACATGCAGGCTCCGCTGAAAGTGCAGCGATCGTTTCATCCGGAAGGAGGCGTTTGCCACAGCGTCATTCTGCACACGGCGGGCGGCATTGTGGGAGGAGATCGACTGGCGATCGACATCAATCTGCAACCGAAATCACACGCTTTGATTACGACTGCGGCGGCAGCCAAAATCTATCGCAGCAACGGTCTACGGGCTGAGCAAACCACGCAGATTCAGGTCGGCGAAAATGCTTGTTTGGAATGGTTGCCGCAGGAGACGATCGCCTTTGCAGGCGCAAACTTTCAGCAAACCACGCGCATTGAACTTGCTCAGGGCGCACTCTGGATGGGGTGGGAAATGACGCGATTGGGGCGTAGCGCCAGAGGTGAGCGCTTCACAGCAGGTGAGTGGCGATCGCAAATCGAAGTGTGGCAGCAGAACAAACCGCTGTGGATCGATCCGCAGTTTGTGATCGGCGGTTCGGAAATGCTCGATAGTCCGCACGGATTGAACGGAGCGGCGATCGTCGGCAGCTTTGCCTGTGTGGGGCGATCGATCTCCAGCAGTTCGATCGAAGCGGCCAGAGCAGCGTGGAGCGGCTCTGGTGAAGTCGGCGTGACGCGCTTAATGCAGGGAATGTTGTGTCGCTATCGCGGCGACTCGATGATTGATTTGCGTCGCTGGTTCATCGCCGTTTGGAGTTTGGCAAGAGCAGAACTGATCGATCGCTCCGCCTGTAAACCGCGTGTTTGGCCTTAATGCAGAATAGGAACTTTCCTGCGCCCTGAACTCAAGTTCGGGCTAGAAGCTGAAGTCAGTTGAAACTAACTAAGCGCAGGGCGTTTAACCAGGTTAAACGGGTTTTTTAGCCTGAATTTTTGAATTCGAGGCTCAGTCATTGTGCTTTCAACGCTCCAAACAAATCTGCTCGATCGCGTCTGCCGCTGTGGGCAAATCAGCCGTCAGCACTTCACATCCGGTTTCAGTCACCCGCACATCGTCCTCAATCCGAATGCCGCGCACATCGGCAAACTGTTCGAGCCGATTCCAGTTCACGATCGACTCGTAGCGATCGCGGCGCTGCGGATCGTGCAAAATGGCGGGCACTTGGTAGAATCCGGGTTCGATCGTCACGACCATGCCTGCTTGCAAGGGTCGATCGAGCCGCAGATAACCCAGCCCAAATCGATCGCTGCGGATGCGTCCGGGCGCATATCCTGCCAAATCTCCCAAATCTTCCATGTCGTGAACGTCCAGACCGAGCAAATGGCCGACTCCATGCGGGAAAAATAGCGCGTGAGCGTCCTGCTCGACGAGATCTTCCGCCTGTCCGCGCAAAATGCCGAGATCGACTAAGCCTTGTGCAATCGTTTTGCAGGCCAGCAGATGAACATCTCGATATTCCACGCCCGGACGCACAGCAGCAATGCACTCATCATGCGCGGCCAAAACGACATCATAGAGATCGCGCTGGGACGAAGAGAAGCGACCGGAAACAGGCCAAGTGCGCGTAATATCCGCCGCCCAGCCGTTCGCCGTTTCTGCACCAACATCGGCCAGCAGCAAATCGCTCGATCGCAACTCGTGATCGTAGTGATTGTTGTGCAGCACTTCGCCGTGAACCGTGACGATGCTGCTGTAAGCGCAAGTCATGTTTTGACGGACGATCGCGCTTTCCATTGCCGCCCGCACCTGCGCTTCGATCGCGCCTGCCTGAGTTGCCTGCATTCCCGCTCGATGCGCTGCTACTGAAACTGCCGCCGCCTGTTGCATTTCCGCGATCGCTCCGGCATCGTGAATCAACCGAAGCTGAACGATCGCTTCGACCAGTTGGCGATCGATTCCGTCACACAAGCGCGGTTCGGCAATCGGGCGATCGAGCAGTTGCGCTTGCTGCTGGCGCGTCTGGGGAGATTGAACGGCGATCGTGGCGGCGGCTTGCGGGCGTGACGAAAGTTCAGACAGCGGATAGTGGGCATCTGCCCCGATGCGATCGGCAATTTGTGCGCGAGTGGCGCTTGCTCCATGCCAGAGCAAATCGGCAGGCGTGGCATCGTCCATAAACAGTTCCAGCTTGCCGTTTTCAAGACGAATGACGCTGTCGCTCAGCGGCAGTCCGGCGAAGTAAAGAAAATGACTGCTGGCGCGGAACGGATAGGTGTTGGCGGGAAAGTTGCGCGAGCTGGCATGGCCTGACCAGAGAATGACGGGGAAGGCGATCGATCGCGCCAATTGCTGCCGCCTGTGCCGCAAAATTTCAGGGAGAGTGACGGCTTGGGGGAGTTGAGTTTGCATAGGGTTTTCGATCGCGCAACTGCACTTCTATCGTAGGCAAAATCGCAGCTTGGTATTTTAGCGAACCGCGAACCAATGGTCATTAAGATTGATAACTAGTTTCACTACCCGCATCTATCTGAGGTGAGAATCTGGGAAGCATTTTTCCCAAGTCTTCCTCAAATCTATGGGCAAGCTTTGGCCGTTGCTTTTAGCGCTGCTGACCTGTTCGCTGATCGTTTTGCCACCGCAATTTGTGAGCGCTCAAACTTGCCTGAATACGACCGCGCAGTGTGATTGGCCAAACGGCCTGCGCGTCTCTGCCCGTCAAACTTTTTACACCATCGAGGGCGAAACGGCTCCTCAGCTTGTTGCCCAAATTCAAAATCGCGGCCCCTTGTGGAGCAACGGCTATCGCTATGAAGCCATGCACACTTGGAAGCTCAACCGCAGCTACAGCATGGTGCAGCAGGGCGATCGCTGTCATCTGATCACGGTCAACATCGCCGTCGAATCCGAGATCACGCTGCCGCACTGGGAACCGCCCGCCGACGCTTCCGGCCAACTCGTCGCCAACTGGGATCACTACACCAAAGCGCTCAAGCAGCACGAAAACGGCCATCGCGACATTTCGATCGCTGCTGGAGAACAAGTCTTGCAGCAACTTCGACGCTTGCCCAACTCCGCCACCTGTGCCCAATTGCGGACGGCGGCAAAAGCGATCGTGGACGACATCCTAGAGCAAACCAGCAACCAGCAGCGCGACTACGATGCCAGCACGCAGCACGGACTCACACAGGGCGCATCTTACAGTCAGTGGCTCAATTAGCAATACGCTAAACCTGGATGTGCGATCGCCCCGTACTACCAATAATTTTTTCTCGACAAACCCAATTTTTCAGCTAGAATAACGACCTCTAGCGGCAATTTGCGCCTAAACTAAAGGCCATCCTCATCAAAGGACGCCGCTACATACAGCGTTCACTTATCTGGATCGGTCGAATCTGCTTGCAGGAGGTCGCAATGCATCAACACTTAAATCGCTGGAGACGAATCAACGGCGCGATCGCCTCCCTCACCGGAAGCGTTGCCCTCACGGTGGCTTGGTTTCCGTCCGCTGCTCGTGCTGCGGAACTGACCGGATGGCAGTTTGATCCGGCTACGCAGCAGCTTCAGGTGACAATTCCCGCAGGCACAACGCCGCGCTATTTTCTGCTGGCTCAGCCCGCCCGCATCGTGCTGGATTTGCCAAATACGCAGGTGGGCAACGTGCCGCCGCAGCAAAGCTTTGGGGGAGCCGTGCGGCAAATTCGCGTCGGCCAGTTTGATGCCAATTCGACGCGCATCGTGATCGAGCTATCACCGGATGCCGAACTTGCGCCAAGACAAGTTGAACTGCAACAGGCCAACAGCACGCAATGGGTGTTGCGTCCACTGCTGATGGATCGTTCGATCGCCACTCAATTGCCTGCCAGTCCAATCGCGCCCGCCAGTCCGATCGCTGCCGTTCCTCCCAGCCCAACGATCGCCCCACCTGTTGCACCTGCAACTACGCCGATCGAGCCGCCTGCTGTTCCTCCAATGCCGTCGCCTGTTGCGATCGCGCCCTCTCCAGTTGCACCTGCCGTCCTGCCGCCGAGCGCTCCATCCGTCAGTTCATCTGCCGCTTTGCCGCCGCTAGAGCCAAACGCGATCGAGATTCCGATAGAACCTGCTGCAACAATTCCGTCACCCGCGATCGCACCATCCGCACCATCAACGAATGCAACAGCCGCACCGTTTCAGGCAGACGTGACGGCGATCGATCCAACTGAAACGACCGTTTTGCCTTCTGACTCTGCGACTTCTACCGTTGCTTTGAATGCGCCCTCAGTTCGTTTGCCCGATCGTCCCGCCGAGCCAGATCTGCTTGCAAGAGATCCGGTGCTGTTGCCGCCTGCGATCGAGTCACCTGTCCAGACCACGCCTGCTCAACCGATGAGCATTCAGGACACGCCGCTGCCGCCTGCTCGCCCTGAACCTGCTGCACTACCGACGATTCAAGCAGCGGCTCCGGGCGCGATCGAACTGCCGCCCGCCTTGCCGTCTCAAGTTTCACCCAGTCAGGTGACAGTGCCGCCCTTAAGTTCGCCGCCTCCTGCTAATGCACCTGCCGCGCCTGCAAACAACGTGGAGTTCGGTCAGCCGCCGCCTGCACCCGCTGTCACTGCCCGTCGTAGTTCTGTTTTGCTGCCAGCGGGGACGGTGTTGAGCTTGCGCTATCCGCGTGAGACGGCGATCGAAATTGAGTCGGATCGTCCGCGTCAGGAAGTGCTGGTTTTGCAAAACCCGATTCGTGATGCCGCAGGTGAAACAATTTTGCCTGCTGGATCTCAGGTGATTGGTCGATTTGAAGTCGATCGCAGCGGCAGTCGGTTTGTGGCACAGGCGATTTCGATCGGTGATCGCAACATTCGCTTGAACGGTGCTTCTGCGATCGTGGGCGGCGATCGGGCGACTTCCAGCGAAGATTTAATCGTGCATTCGGCGATCGGCGCATTGGCCTTGACGCTGCTCGGCGGCTTTAGCGGCTTGGGCTTGCTGGGCGGAGCCGCTGCGGGTGCAGCCACCACTTATCTTTCACCACCCGATGCCGTTGTGATTCAGCCTAACCAGGTGTTTGAGGTACGTCTCACTGAAGATGTGCCACAGTAAAAACCTTAAGTTAATAGCAACAATTGTTAGCAATCAGCGGACGAAGCGGGAATTTTTAGAATGAACTTGGCTCCTTGTCCTGGCTGCGAGTGAACGCTGAGCGTGCCATTGTGTTTTTCAACGATGATTTGATGGGCGATCGATAACCCTAATCCGGTTCCTTTGCCGACAGGTTTTGTTGTGAACAAAGGCTCAAATAAGCGCTGTTCAACACCGTCTGCAATTCCCAATGCATTATCGGAAATTTGAATGACTATCCAGCCGTCTGAATCCAGTTCAGTCGTAATTTGAATTTGCGGTATCGGGTCGCATTTGTCCATTGCGGCAGCTTCATCGATCGCATCGATCGCATTTGCCAAAATGTTCATAAACACCTGATTCATCTGACTGGAATAGCAGCACACTTCCGGTAAATTTCCATAAGTTTTGATCACTTCGATCGCCGGACGACTGTATTCTTTACCTGCAAGGCGATCGCGCTTTGACTTGAGGCGATGCTGCAAAATCATCAAGGTGCTATCGAGTCCATCGTGTAAATTTGTGGGTACTTTCTCATTGCAATCGGCGCGAGAAAAAGTTCGCAGTGAGACCGAAAGATTTTTGATACGCTCTGCTCCTAACGTCATCGAATCGAGAATTTTTGAGATGTCTTGCAGGGCAAACTCTAGATCCAATGCTTCGATCGCTTCTTCTAATTCAGCACTGGGCTGGCGATATTCTTGCTGATAAAGCTGAATAATTTCAGTCATGCCCTCCACATATTCACGCAGCGGATTAATGTTGCTTGTCAAAAAGTTAATTGGATTATTAATTTCGTGGGCAACGCCAGCGAGCAGTTCGCCCAAAGTCGAAAGCTTTTCTTGCTGAATCAGTTGGACTTGTGCTTGCCGTAAAGCAGCCGTGCGATCGCTCACCTGCTGTTCCAAAGAATTCGTCAGCCGCTTCAGTTGCAGATGCACTTGCACTCTGGCTAGCACTTCTTCTTGGGCAAACGGTTTGGGAATATAGTCCACAGCACCTAGCGCAAATCCTTTCGTTTTACTTTCAGTATTGGTTAGCGCAGTAGTAAAAATAATCGGAATTGTTTGAGTCGTTGGATTGCTTTTCAAGCGGCGACAAGTTTCAAAACCGTCAATTCCCGGCATCTGCACATCCAGCAAAATTAATGCAGGGGGATTGCGATCGACCTGCGCGATCGCACTTTCGCCATCAACAGCAACACGAACGCGAAAGCCAGCACTGCTGAGCGCTTCCGAAAGCAGCGATAAATTGGTGGGATTATCATCCACAATCAAGATGGATTCGGTGGTTGCGACAGCCATGATCAGTTCCTCTTCTGCTCAAAAATCAGGATGCAGTTTACGATTTCGGCTGATAGTATTGCTCCACGAGCGTTTGCAGTCGCTTGATCTGAAAATTGCTAGCGAGCTGATAAATTTGCTGAGCAAATGGGATTTGCTTTTCATCCGTTTGAAGCTGAGCCGCGATCGCTAAAACGCCTTGCATATCTCCATCTTCAATCAGGCTGTGTAGTTCCTGGAGCACCGTGAGTTCGGGTGGAATTATTGCTTCCGGGCTGAATATGACGCGATCGCTATTTTTTATACCGTCATAAATCCATTCAAGCTGTAGACATTGGCGCAGCATTTCCATCAGCGCTTCGGCTTCGACTGGCTTTGGCAAAAATGCCGCCGCCCCTGCATCAATACTTTTGTATTGATCGGTGGCAAAGACGCTAGCCGAAGATGCAAGAATTGGAATTTTGCAGCCAATTTCAGACGCTTGCAGACGGCGAATGAATTCAAATCCATCCACAATGGGCATCAGCAAATCAGTAATAATTAGGTCGGGCTGATGAGCGATCGCCTGCTCAAATCCTTCTTGTCCTTGTGTCGCTTCAAGCACCGTAAACCCAATCGGTTCCAACAGATTGACAATTACCGATCGATTTTCCCATTTGTCGTCAACCACCAGAACTGTGCGCTTTTTGCCTTGATAGCCTGCGATCGTTCCTTGCGGCACGACTCTGGCCGCTTGTGCCCAATCTTTTGCCTCAAGAAATTCAGCTTCAAACCAAAAAGTGCTGCCTTTTTCGAGTTCGCTTTGCACTTCAATTTGGCTGCCCATCAGAGCAACAATTTTCTGGCTGATTGCCAGTCCCAACCCTGTACCTTCTGCCTGTCGCTTGATATCGCTGACTTGTTCAAACGGCTGAAAAATTCTGTCAAGCTGTTCGCAACTCATGCCAATGCCCGTGTCGATGACTTCAAAGCGCAATCGGTAGAAGGTGCGGTCGCCTTCGATTCGCTGCGACTTCACGCGAAATGTAACGCTGCCTGCGGGTGTAAATTTAATCGCGTTGCTAAGCAGATTAATTAAGACCTGACGCAGGTTTTTTTCGTCGCCGCGAATGCCGCTCGGCAAGTCGGGATCAAGTTGAATCTGAAAGTCAATGCCTTGCTGTTCGGCGCGGACGCGACAAATTTCCGTAACGCCTTCGAGAAAAGCAGGAAGATGGAAATCGATCGGATGCAGTTCAAGTTTTCGAGCTTCAATTTTTGCCAGGTCTAAAACGTCATTGATCAGCATTAATAGATGTGAACCGCACTGCTGAATCACTTCGATGCCTTTGCGTCCTTTTTCGCTGAGCGGTTCACTGCGCTGCAAGATTTGCGTGTAGCCCAAAATACCATTCAAAGGCGTTCGCAGTTCGTGGCTCATGTTGGCGAGAAATTCGCTTTTTGCTTGGTTGGCTGCATCCGCAGATTCTTTGGCAGCTAACAGTTCAACTGTGCGTTCTTCAACGCGCTCTTCCAGTTCGATATTAGTTTTTTCTAGCGCTTGAAATGAATCACGTAGCTGCTGCGCCATGCGGTTGAACGATCGCGCCAGCAGTCCCAATTCGTTTACGTTTGGCGCGGTCACGGTCTGGTGAAGATTGCCGCTGGCGATCGCTTCGGATGCTTGACTAAGACGCAAAATCGGTTTGGTAATCCAGCGGGAAGTGAAAATTCCAAGAGCGATCGCGACCAGTAGAGCGCCCAAGCTCAAGAAAAGCGTGGTGTGCGTATTTTTGTTAATTTGTGCCATGAAGTCGGATTCCGGTACGGTCACAACCACGAGCCAATCCAAACCATACTGATCGCGCCAAGGCTCAACGCGCACAAACTGCCGCTGGCCGTTCAACCAAAAATCGATTGGCTGACCGTTTTGAATGTTTGCTAGCTTGCCGAATTCGGCATTGAGCGCTTCGATCGTCGCCCGAATCAGCGGATCAGGACTATCGGCAGCGTTGATCCGCTGAGTTTCATCTCCTACTTTTTGCAAAATGGACTCAGGGCTGGAACTGGCAACCAGCATTCCATCTCGCTCCAAAATGAAGACCTGTCCTGAAGAACTGACTCGCAGACTGCTGAGAAATTTGCTGATGTCTGAGAGCGTCAAGTCAACAGTGAATACGCCCAAAAGTCGATCGCGCTCGTCATAAAACGGCGTTCCGGCAGTGGTGTAGACATAAGACGAATAGTCGCCGACTCGCGTAGCCATTTCCGCTTGAAACCCTGTTCCGGCCTCAGCTACCTCAATGTTGCTGGTTTCTAGAACTTGAATGCTGCTCCAGCTTGGCTTGCCGATCGCCACCGATTCTCGAAACGATCCTTGCTCGACCGGATCGTAGTCGTAGCTTTGCACCCGTATGGCTCGATTGCCGCGATCGTCCGCGATGAATTCCGAGGCTTGACCATCGCCTGCCAAATTTTCGTAAACAAGCAGCGTTTTTCCATCGAGCCAGCGTCCTGCTCCGGCCTGCGTTCCATCTGGCAGGGTAAATCCCAAATAGGGCAGGCTAGGAAAAACCTTGCCCTGCCGCCAGAAATAGCGCTCCATTGCTCTTGAATCTTGCAAATCAAGTTCTCCCGCTGCGATCGCCTCGACATTAAGCTGGTTGATTTGGTGCGGCAGCGCTAAATAGCCATCGAGGTGAGCATCCACCTGGTCGCTGGCCTTTTGGGTAAGCTGATCGACCAGATTGCTGACTGCTGCTTGGCCGTTGCGAAACGAGAGATAGCCGACTAGTCCTACTGCTGCAAAAATCTGAAGCACGAAGGGAATGACGAGGATCTGTTGCAGCGAGGGCTGGCGGCGCGGCTGAGCAGATGCGATCGAAGAATCAGAAACAGACATGGCAATCGCCGAATCGACTAGATAGCCTTAGCGTTCCCGCACCAACCAGCCGCATAACGGCGATCGACCATGATGCCTTTTTGCGCTTGTAACGTCATGCCGACTCGTCCAACTTGCGGTTTGGTATAGACGACAGGTTGAAGACGCGATCGCTGCGTACCCGATCTTCGGCACACAAAATTGCTTTCTCACAGCGATAATCTTCCCAAGAAACGTGAGTAAAAGTGGACTGCCTCGCCACGTCGCCGATTGCATAAAAATGCAATAAATATGTCATAGCCTCCTCAATCACCCTTTCAGTCTAAAGAAGCGCTGCCAATTCAACTATCAAATTGCTGGGAAACTATCAAAATCTTGTGGTCAGTTTTGAGGCGATTGTCAGGCTTAATCTTAAAGCAAATACAATGGGAGTCAAGACTACTTGAATTTGCATCATGAAATCGATCGCTCACCGTTACACTCAGCCAACCTGTTTGCCCTGCTGGTCGAGTCATCCAGGTTGGAAGAACATTCGGGTCGAGCAGTTTCAGTCGCCACCGGAAGAGGGAAGAGGGCTTAATGATTTAATTTGACAAATGGACATTCAAGCGTCATGAACTTTTGCGATTGCAGTGAGAAATACAGATGTCAGTACCAGAAGTAACGGTTATCGACTACCACAAAACCAGCGCAGCCGATGCACTTTTGCCTAATCCATCCATTCTTTCAAGCTCTGGCTGGACTGATTTACATCTAGAGGTTTTTCAACAGCCCAAATTTGAAATTGCTGAGCATCAACACACCATGCATGTGATCGCTGTGGGACTTTCTGGCGGTTCGATCGGAGAGCGCTGGATGGATGGAAAATGTTGCAGGGAAACTCGTAATAACCAAGACATTGCAATTATCCCAGCGGGAATTACGCATCGCTGTAATTGGCATCGCTCCGCTCGATTCTTGATTCTTGCGATTGAGCCAATCTTGCTGAAACAGATAGGCCAAGATTGGATTGATGGCGATCGAATTGAACTAATTCCTCAATTCATGACCCAGCAAGATGCGTTTATTCAGGGCATCCTTTCGAGCCTGAGAGCAGAAATAGAATCGCCTGAAATTGCGAGTCAGCTCCTAGTTGATAGCCTCAGAACAACCCTAGCCATTCATCTGATCAGGCACTATTGCAGCATACAGCCAAAAATTTCAAATGATTCAGGTGGATTATCTCAGCTAGCGCTAAAACAAGTCACGGAGTACATTCAGGAGCATCTCCACCAGGAGTTAAAGTTGGTTGATCTGGGTGCGATCGCGCAGATTAGTTCCTATCATTTTCTACGTTTGTTCAAGCAGAAGACCGGAATAACTCCGCATCAGTACATTTTGCAGCAGCGCATTGAGAAAGCGCAACACCTATTGAAACACAGCAAGCTGAGCATTGCAGAAATTGCACTTCAGGCCGGTTTCTGCGATCAAAGCCACTTGACTCGCTGCTTCAAACGCAGAATTGGTGTTACTCCAAAACAACTGCTGCACGATCGATCTCAAGTCAATCACGATCGCTAATTTCTGAAATTGTTTTGCGGACAGTCGATTTGCTATTTGTCAATAGATGAACACGATTAAATACAAAATCACTAGATCCTGTTCTATCCGCTGCGCGGGCGGCACAGAATTTTAGATCTGGTTTTTAATTAAGAGCAGGTACTCGTTGCGATCGCAATAATGTCCAAAAAATTTCGCAACTTTTTTCTAGAGTTCGACCCTGACCAATCTCTAAGCTAAAAGCAGCACAGTTTATAAGAGGCAGGTCATGGAAACGACGCGAATTCAAATGTTAGTTCCGATGTGGGGTTTAGTGATTTTCATCGTCTGGACGATCGCGGTCGTTATCCTGCTGCTGGTTGTCAGAATTCGACATCTAGCAGCAGGTGGCTCTATCAAAGATTTCGGCACACCCAACGATGAAAGCTTACTTTGGCGACTGTTTCGGGTACAGGCCAACTTAGTTGAGAACTTGCCTTTATATTTGGGGGTTGTCTTTCTGTTAACGGTTCGGGGCATTTCTGGAATGGCGATCGATCTGCTCATTGAGGTTTACATCGCATTTCGACTCGTGCATTCAGTAGTTCATATTGCTGGTCTTGATCCAACTTTACGGCTGGTCAGCTTGGGAATTCAGTTAAGCTGTCTAATTGCCTTAATTGCTTTAGGCATTCTCTAGTTTGAGCTTGATTGGCAATACATTTTTTTCAGTAGCTCCCCTCAATTAAAAACCGAATTCAAAATCCAGTAGCGTCCTTTTTGCGGATTAGCTCTGATAGCTTCCATCAGATGCTCACCTCTGAAACCCTCAAAAAATAGTCAGTCCATCACATTCGCAGTGGGTGAGGAATCAAACTCTCGAACAGCATAGAGGAGATTCGATCGCTAAATTGATGCTTGTAGCCGAATCTGAGCAAGCTTCAAGTTTGCTTTGTCGCTGTCTCAACTGCGCGAGAAATTCAACAGTAAAGCGCTCAAGTTGTCGGCGGCTAAGCGGCTGAATGAACTTATCAAATGGATTGAAATCCACAATATAACGATTAATCTTAATTCCAACTGGTTCCAAATGCTTGCCCTGTAAGTAGCTAGACAAGGAAAGCTCTAAGAGGAGGTTTGAAAAGTCAAAGATGACGTAAAAAAGCTCTCCGGATGTACGCTGCAAGTAAGTAGTCCGCAGCACCGTGAGAGCCATGAGTAAAGCATACTCCAGCAACCTG
>NZ_JACJPO010000034.1 GCF_014696105.1 Microcoleus sp. FACHB-1515 | reverse complement strand
GATCTTCCAGGCTGGCAAAATGGTTGAGAATGGTCGGAGCAATCGTCAATTCATCCATGACATGGAGCAGATTTAGCGTAAGCCTGCATCCTACCCCAATTACTCCAACCTCAATTTAGATGCGTTTGCCCTGCCATCTTCAATAGTTCTAGCGGTTTAATACCCAAATTCTGCTAGGACTTCGCTAAACAATTCACTCAAATTTTTCCGATACACTTGAGCGGGCGCCACTTTAAGCAGCGCTTCCAGTCTCGATCGCCCTTGCTCGCTTTTTTGATATTCCGGATAATGATTGTTATCCGGAATATCACGTGAATCAGACAAATTGGAGCATTCAATCGGTGGTGAGCGGCTATAATGCGGTGATGCTGCCTGTTTGGGAGGCTTGTGATGCCCTCACCGTTTCCGGGAATGGACCCGTATCTCGAAGGCTACTTGTGGGTCGATGTTCACAATGCGTTAGCCAATAAAATTCGCCAGCAGCTTGCACCTAAAATCCAACCCAACTATACGGTGCGGCTGGAAGTGTACTTGGTGCAGGACACCGCTCCCGAAAGCGAGATTGGCATTCTATACCCGGATGTTGAAGTGCTGCGCCAAAAATCGACACTGCCAACTGCAACGGATTCATCCCTAAATAGGGGCAGCAGCCAGCTTCTCGTCACGCCCGCTCCCTTGACCTTGCCGCTGCTGCCACCCGTTGAGGTGCGAATTGTGACGGTTGAGATTCGCGATCGCGCCAGTAATACGCTGGTGACCAGTATTGAAATTTTGTCGCCCGTGAACAAGCGAGAACCAGGCATCATCCCGTATCGCCAAAAGCGCCAGCGGCTGTATCAGGCAAATGTGAATCTGCTGGAGATTGACTTGCTCAGGCGCGGCACTCGTCCGTTTGTGCATCCGCGACTTCCTGCTGTGCCTTATTTGGTGACACTGACTCGCGCTCAAGCCCTTGAAGTGGAGGTGTGGCCGATCGCCCTCCAAGACCCGCTACCTGTGATTCCCGTACCGCTGCGATCGCCAGATACGGATGTGCCGCTCGATCTGGAGTCGGCGCTGCGTGACATTTATGATGAAGCGTTCTATCAGTTGTCGATCGATTACTGTGAGGAGCCGCCGAAGCCTGCATTGCCAGAAGCGGATTTAGCCTGGATGGAGGCACTACTGGCAGCGTTGAGAGCCGAGACATTAAAGCAGCGTGAGGGAAGTTGATGCCACCCAAGGTGAGACAACTACCATCAGATGATGCGAAGGTGGAGCGATCTACTACTAAACCACGCACGCCGCAAAAGTGCCGCAAGTGTGCGCTGCTGAGTGCTCGGCAAGCCAAGCTGTTGCATGGTGAGGCGGGAGATGGTTGCTGGAACTCGGCAGTTTGTCCCAGTCGCAGGTCGTATGCTCGCCACCGCGATCGCATCAATCAAACGCGCAGTCGCAAACGCAAGGAAGGACAGCTTGAAGCGGTCACCATTGAGTTTGAGCCACTCGTTTCGATCGTGTTTGCCGTACTGGTGGTGTATCGAGCGACGGGGACGGACACGCCTGTCCATGCGATTGCAGTGGAGATTTGGCAGGGACAGCAGAAGGTGGCGATCGTGCCGCCCGTGCATTGTGCAGGACTGGTGCCGTCTCAGGTTCATGCCTATGTGGGCAAGCTGCTGGCGGTGCTGGAGGAGCGCTATGGCATTCGCAAGTTTGCCAGCCAGACGCGGCTTGACCCCGACCTGTGCAGCGTGCGGCCTTGCCCGTTGCATTCGACGGGGGTGTGATGAGGACGATCGAGCAACTTGAACTACCGCTGTGGGAGTTGTTGCGCGAGGCGGCGATCGCCCCAGATGCAGCAGATGTGCGGCAGTTGCTTAATGGACTAGATCAGGCGTTGTGTCAGTTGGATACAGTGGGGCAGTTGCAGGTGGGGGCAGCAGCGATCGCCCAGATTGTGCAAGTCTTTGAGCTGCGTTCTACATTGGCGTTTGAGGAATTGGAGGCGACTAACAGCGAGGAAGGGCCAGTGATGCCGGATGATGCGTTCGATCGCTATGTGCGGCAAACGATGGAAGTTGATTTGGAGCAGTTCATCGAGCCATTGGAGTCACTGCCGAGAAAAGCGCCGGAGCGATCGATCGGTGAAGGGGAATCGATCGTAGGAGAAATTGACCAAGCAGCCTTGCTGCAAGCGCTCGATCAGCAGATGCGCCAGGAACCAGGGTTGACCGAGGTGGAGGCGTTCAATCGGGCGATCGAGACTGCCCACGCGGAAGATGTCTGGGCTTGGACAGAGGCGATCGAGCAGTGGATGAGCGAACACCGGGTTGTGACCATTCCGCTGGTGCAGCTTCAAGCAGCAGTCCGAATGCCGCTGGTACAGATGTGGCTCACTTTGCTACTCGGTGGCTTTGCGATTGAGCAGCGCGGCACGTTTTACCAAACAGAACAAATTTGGGTGTTGGGGCGAGGGGAAGCGTCTCAGAGTGCATAGGTTTGCAGATACGCTCTCAGCAGCATTTTCACTTCTGCCAAGAGTGCCCTGTCACTGTAGCGGGTCGCGGGTTAACGCCAGCCACAGTAGCTCACTTGCCGCCTTGAAGACCGTCAGGGCAATTGTGAATGAGCAAAAAATATGGCACGATTCGTGAAATCAATGGCGCAATCGGTTAACGTGGCTTAGTGGGAGCATTCTGGCTTCTGATAGCCTAAGGTGAACGGTGTCTAAGTGATCGTAGCTAGAAGTGGGTTGGAAGTCCGAAAAGCCTGTGAATTCTACCTTTGCAAAGCTGTGTGTGAAATGTCAAGAGGTTAGCCTGTCGCGACAGCAACTGGGTCTTGCACAATTCTGGTGAAGCGGGTGACAAACTTTGACTGCTCAATGAGCTTGTAGACAAGCTGCAATTTGAGGACGGTTTGAGGTACTGCCTGTCTAGCTTGCCAACAACAATCGTCGAGTCAGTAGTTCAGTTCCATCTCGACCATACATCTGCCGTTTCAACATCTTCAAGCGATTGACTTGCCCCTCAACCTGTCCGTTGCTCACTGTTGATGTCAGTGCTGCTCGCACCGCGCTCTCATCGTCCCGCAGACCCTCAACGAACCGTTGAAAGGGGATGAGTTCACTCGCTTGTGCCTGGTTCAACCAGGGGTCGAACTGCTCCACCTGCCGCTGTCGCACCATCGTCGCAAACTGCTCAGCCAATTCAATTGCTTGAGTGACGGCGCAAGGCTGTGCCATCACGCTTTGAAGTAACTGCTCTTCCTCCTGAGTGCGGGGTCTTGAGCTTCGCAGCACGATTCAGCTCAGGCGACTGGGCGTGAGCGACGACAGTAACGGCTTGACGACCTTAGGAAACACCTGGTTCAACGGCAAGCGCTTGGGGGCAATCACTTTTGCCTGCCGCAGTTGTTGCAGTGCCCGCTGAAGCGACCGTTCGCTACCGCGATAACCGAGTTGCCGCAGCTCCTGCATCAATCCCTTCGGGCGTTGCCCAGATGCACAGCGCTGTTGCAGATAATCTTTGTACGCTTCAATACTGCGCTTGCCGCTGCCACGTGGATACACCGGCGCGTAGTTGGGCTTGCGTAAATCTCGCTGAACCGTGCGAAGACTCATCCCGACTTGATGAGCAATAGCCGCACTCGACCATCCTTGGTTGTACAACTTCCACACTTGCTGATGAAGCGCACCACGCTGCTGTCGATGTGCCGAGGGTTGAGCGGCAACATCGGGTGGAGGTTCATCTGGGACAATCAGACAAGCATTGGGCACTTGCGTCTGCCCTTGAGCAAGGCGATAGTTCACTTGGGCGGCTTTGAGGTCTTTGCTGTGAGAACTGAGCACTTGCTCAAGCACAGAGGCCAGATTCTGCATCAAATGAAAGCGGTCGGCCACTTGAGTTACACCGGGTGCACCTTCATTCATGCCCCGCTTGTAAATCTTCGAGCGGTCACGTGAAAGGGTTTCAACACCCGGATGCTGCTGTAGCCAGCTTGCTAACGTCTGTGCCTCTCGACCGGGAAGAATTGCAATGGGTCGATGCTGGTCTAAATCCACCAGCAGCGTTCCATAGGTTTGACGCCGACGAAACGAGAAGTCATCCACGCCCAACGTCTTGGGCGTGACCAACTGCGGCAACGGTAGTTGCAAGATCAGTCGCAATAATGTCGTGCGGCTCACATCGCAGCCGAGTTTGCGGCTCAGTCTTGCCCCGGCAGCACCACCAAGTGCTAAAGCAATCTCGCTCAATTGCTCATCTAAACGTTGTGTGCGTCGTGCCCCAGGTGCAACCAACTCAGGTAGCCGTTCGGTGAAGATGCGACGTTCACACGCTTGATTACGGCAAAAGAACTTATGCACCCGAAGCGCAATAACGATGCGGTACTTTGCCCACGGCAGATCGCTCACCGTTCGCTGATAGTGGCTATGAATTTGATGACTGGTGTGACGACAGACTGGACACTGATTAGTCAATTGGGTTGAGGCAACCACCAGCGTGCTTTGTTCTCGATCCTGATCAAGCTGTAATGATTGAAATTTTAGGTGTTCTGGATGCGGTAGAAGTTCGGTGAGGGCTTGCACAATCAGCTTGTAGCGGTGTTTTCCCTATTCTCACACCCGCTTCACCAGAATTGTGCAAGACCCAGGCGCTGTCGTTGCCCGTCATCTGCATTGTCGTCTGACAATCCGCTGTTGCCTGCCCTGCCATCGCTGATTCTGATTCAGGGAGAAAATGGCAAAGCGATCGAATGGTTGGATTCGACTCTACAAGCGATCGCCTGCGAAACGGCATCGAATCGTCCAGGTGCCGAGATGATGATTACCTATCTGTCCAACATTTTGTTTATTCAAGCTATTCGCGCCTATCTTGCTAGCTTGAGGCAGGCGGCTGGCGGCTGGCTCAATGCCCTACTCGATCCGCAGTTGAGTACCGCGCTGACGTTGATCCACCAATCGCCAGAGCAGAATTGGACGGTAGACTCGTTGGCACAGCAGGTTAACCTCTCGCGATCGACTTTTGCGGCCCGATTTAAGGAGCGGGTTGGGGAAGCACCGCTGCAATATCTAACCCAGTGGCGGATGTATCGCGCGGCTCAACAATTACGATCCACAAATTTAACGTTAGGGGCGATCGCCCAACAGGTTGGTTATGAATCGGAAGCTGCCTTTAGCAAAGCATTCAAACGGCAGGTTGAACAAGCGCCTGGAGAATACCGCAAACGTAAACCTTGAAGTGCTCCAGGCAGGTCAATCGCCCCACACCAAACTGATTACCGTTGCAGCACAACTTTGCCGATCGCCTGCCCTGACTCTGCCCGTTGATGTGCCGCTGCCACTTTAGAGAATTTGAATATTGTGGAATCCAACAAGGGACGCACTTTTCCTTGATCCACTAGCTCAGCCAGTTGAGTCAGAATCTCACCATGCCGAACTCGACCCACTCCATACAGCAGCGGAATTAGCATGTAGACCAGATGCAGCGTCAGCCCTTTGGCATGAAGCAGCGTCAGATCTTGCTGCGAGAGCGAGACGATCGACACAACCGTTCCATTCAGCTTGGCTGCTTTGAAGGCATTCTGGAGATTGTCGTTGCCCACCGTGTCAAACACGATGTCAAATCCCTGCCCTTCCGTGTGTTCTGCCACGAACGCCTCGACCGGATGCTGACGGTAGTTAATCGTAAAGTCGGCTCCCAACTTGCGGGCGATCGCCGCTTTTTCCTCGCTTAACACCAGCGCATACACCGTTGCTCCTGCCCATTTCGCCAGTTGCAGGCCGATGTGCCCGACACCTCCGGTTGCCCCGTAGACGAGAACTCGCTGTCCGGGTTGCACTTGGGCGCGATCGAGCAGTCCTTCCCAAGCGGTAATCGACACTAGCGGCAAGGCTGCCGCTTCTGCCATCGTCAGCGACTTCGGCTTGAGCGCCACCAACCTTGCATCCGCCAGCATATATTCCGCCAGCGCACCGCCGCAGCCTTTCACGCCTCCAGCGCAAGCATAGACTTGATCTCCCGGCTGAAAAGTCGTAACACCCTCGCCAACGGCTCCGATAACACCAGCCACATCGCCATGCAGCACGGCTGGAAAATCTGGAGCAATGCCTGCGGCAATGCCCTGCCGAATCTTGTAATCGACTGGATTGACGCTCGTTGCTGCCACTCGAATCAGTACGTGATTGGGTAAAACCTGGGGAACTGGAAGATCGGCTGGCTCAAAGACAGCGGGACTGCCAAATTGAGTGATGATGTGAGCTTGCATGAGCGTTCGTTTAGTCAAGTGGATGTTTCCATCAGTACCATTGGGCTATTGCTGCTCGAAAGGATGAACGGCAAAGTGCATTGGTTACTTTTTGGTGAACATGGTGTTCAATCTCGATTCTGACGACGCCCAACTCAACTACCCACCTCAACCCGCGATCGATCGCATCGCCAAGATGAACCTGTTCGACACGAATTGTGCCGGACACCAACTGCTTGAACACATTGCCAACAAATGGACAATTCTGATTCTCTATGCGCTCACACAAGGCACCAAGCGCTATCACGAACTCAAGCAGCAAATTGTAGGCATCTCGCCCAAGATGCTGATTCAAAATCTGCGAAACTTAGAGCGATGTGGGTTGATTGAGCGCGAGATTTACCCGTCTGTTCCGCCACGAGTCGATTACTCACTCACACCGCTGGGAGAATCGATTGTCGAGCCACTAGCTGTGTTGGGAGAATGGGCATATCGTCACATGCTTGATGTCAAAGCGGCAATGGAACAGTACGACAACACTTCTAAAGATGACTATTGGGAACCTAAGTAGTTGACCCCTGAAGCTAGCGTTTTGCAAATAGGAATTATGGCAAATCCTACCCAACACCTGATCGAACCACACGTTCAAGATTTGGGCGGGTTTCAAGCCCATCGCCTGCTGCCCTCAGATGCCCTCACGCTGGTCGGTCCATTCATCTTCTTTGACCATCTGGGTCCAGCCTTGTTTCCTCCAGGCAAAGGGGTCGATGTCAGACCGCATCCGCACATCAATTTAGCAACTGTGAGAAGATTTCTTACAACGGCAACGGTAGAACAGCAAGATCGATCGCTAGAACATCAGAAACCCAGGATAAGTAGAGTGAGAAACAGCGAAGTTGAACTTCCTGTAGCCGCTCTGCCCACTTGGCAATTTCCGGTAAATCTAAGCAGGCTTCAATTCTTCCTTCAGGTTGAACGTCTGTTGTGGGTAAAATTAGCGTATGCAGCTCGACCAATTGCTTCATTGACGCAATCAAATCAGGTCGATCGCTCCGTTGGGATTGAGGCAGTTCATCAAAAACACTTGCCATTGACTCTTCAATTTCTAACACTACCTCAAGAATTTGACTCCTTGGAAGAGCCAATTGCTGAATATAGAATTGAATCTGTTGCTGGCCTAATTCATCAAGTTCTGGCAGTCTTTCAAAATCCTTCATGTGTGCAGCGAGAAACGCGAGTTCTGTAATTGATGCCAGCAGCTTATTGCCTAGATCCAGTCGCGGAGATGACCAGGTGAGCAGAGAAAGATCAGAACAGGTAGATGATGGAATGGCGACAGGAATAAAATTCCACCACTTAAGCTGATTTGAACTTGGCTCGATTGCAAGGAGCAACGAGTTAAACCGCCAAGCTGTACCATTCAAAGAACGACCTTTCACATGAGGTACAATCGCGATATAGGCCCAACTCAGGGTAATCGCATAGCGGCGCAGTTCGTTATTCTCAACCTGCTCGCTAAAATATACCTGTAATGCAGACTGAAGCTGTTGAAGCGATCGAATAACTGTTTGTCTCAAATTCAAAACTTGTTGAGCGTATTCTTCCCAAGTGGTTGGTCTAAAGTCTTGCTCAGCGATCGACTTAAATGTCGAATTGACCGAAACCAGTCGCTGAAGCGGAAAGTTTTCAATTGGAATATTTTTCTCAGTTTCGTCGTGTAGTTCCACATACGCACTAACTCGATGTCCGTATCCTCCACAAGCGTATCGCTGACGATTTGGAAATAATCGTCGGAATAGCCGCAGGCGTTCCATTGCTTCTTTCACAAGATGATGGGCGTCTAGTTTGCCCTGAGTTTTGGTTTCAGATGGGCTAGCATCAGGCTGATAAAGTTTAAGTGCAAAGTGCGATCGCGCGATTTGCCCATCGTCTTCCCATACAACTGTTTGAGTTGCTTGTCGAAATCGAGCTAATAGTTGCGCTTGGTTTCGATCTAGCCATGTTTGATATCCGGTTGGATAGCCGTAGAATAGAGCCAATGCAACCTCTGCTAAAGTTTCAATCGGTAAACTTTCAACTGCCTCATCGAGATTGACTGGAGCAAGCCATGTTGCAACTGGGCGATTGATCTCTAAATGACCCATCCAAAACAAGACCTCTGCCATGCCTAACCAATCAGTATCTAGCAGCGGCGATCGAGGGGTTTGCTGCACTTGAGAAAGCCAGCTTGCAACCGGAACAAATACTTGACTTCTATTTGTTTGGCGGCTCCTCAAGTCTTCGATTTTTTGTCGTCGATCATCCTCTAAAAATGGATCTAGCGTTGAGAGAAAGGATTCTGCCGAACCGGGCATCGCATTAGCAATATCAAAGTTGAGTACAAACGCCCAGCCGTGAGTGACGAAGCGGTAGGCTTCTGAAATTAAAGGTCGATTCGCTTCAACATATTTTTTGATACCCAGCCAAATCAACGCCCTTGTTACCCCTGCGATCGCAATCCAATTGTCAGGCTGAAATAAATGTAAGGCTTGCAGCAATGGTTCTAATTCATCAGGGTGGCGCGAGAAACTATAAAGTAGAAAACTACCGATATCAGAATCGCTCATCAAGGGCAAACAAGCGGTTGCACTTTCGACCCAAGGTGAGAATGTAGTGTCAGTCAAAACATTTGCCAGAATGGACGAACGAATTGGGTGCAATCCTTCAACCAGCAAACCAGTATCGGTTCTTCTGAGCAGGTATTCCTTTTCCAGTAGTTCAAAAGCGCGTTGAGGAACAGCTAAATCTAGAAAACGTACCAAATCTTTGACTTTCAGACGCGCCTCAAACGCAGCCGCAACCGAGACTAGCCGGAGAAGATCGAGTTCTGCGATCGATCGCTGCCCTCCTCGAACTTCATCTTGAATACGTCTAACTTGCTGCAAAAGGCGTTCCCGCAGAGAATCACCTTGAGTAACCAGATAGACAAACTCCATTAAATGAGGTGGACCCGTAGGACTAGACGAAAATCGAGGGAGAATAAGCTACAGATCTCAAGTTGCAGACTCAGCAATGCTGATGTTTTAGTTCGACTTTAATCAGCGATTCAACTA
>NZ_JACJPO010000033.1 GCF_014696105.1 Microcoleus sp. FACHB-1515 | reverse complement strand
GATCTTCCAGGCTGGCAAAATGGTTGAGAATGGTCGGAGCAATCGTCAATTCATCCATGACATGGAGCAGATTTAGCGTAAGCCTGCATCCTACCCCAATTACTCCAACCTCAATTTAGATGCGTTTGCCCTGCCCGCCCCCTCACTTCAATGCAAAGACGACCAGCAACAGCGGTACAATAGATAGCCGATTGTCCTCGCAAAGCAGCAAAATTCATGATTTCCAGTAACGACTTTCGCCCTGGTGTCAGCATTGTTCTTGACGGCTCCGTTTGGCGCGTAGTGGAGTTTTTGCACGTCAAGCCAGGAAAAGGGTCTGCCTTCGTTCGTACCAAGCTCAAAAACGCCCAAAATGGCAACGTGGTTGAGCGCACCTTTCGAGCAGGCGAAACTGTGCCGCAGGCCGTCCTGGAAAAATCCACGATGCAGCACACCTACAAAGAGGGCGACGACTACGTTTTCATGGACATGGAAAGCTACGAGGAAGGTCGCCTCAGCGCTGCCCAAATTGGCGATCGCGTTAAATATCTCAAGGACGGCATGGAAGTCAACGTGGTGCGCTGGGGCGATCAGGTGATTGACGTGGAACTGCCAAACTCCGTTGTTCTAGAGGTGACGCAGACCGATCCGGGTGTCAAAGGCGACACGGCAACAGGCGGAACCAAACCCGCGATCGTCGAAACCGGAGCGCAAGTGCAAGTGCCGTTGTTTATTTCGATCGGTGAGCGCATCCGCATCGACACCCGCGACGACAAATACCTCGGTCGCGAATAGCTTCAATTTCGAGCGTCTTGACAGTGGTTCGCTCCTCACCCACTCGCTCAAGCGCACTGTATGTTAGGCAAAAACTGTGGAATTAAATTTTAATGAAATTCGCGAACTGCTCGCGGTACTTCAGCAGACCGATATTGCAGAACTCTCGATCAAAAGCAGCGATTTTGAATTAACCGTCCGCAAAGACCGAGCAGGCAGCGATCGCCCACCTCCACCTGATGCACCTGAACTGCCCTCCGCAGTTGCACCGCCGCCTGTTCCTGTTCCTGCCGCTGCTCCAACGCCACCGCCCAAAGCCGATCGCCTGCTGGAAGTGGTTTCACCAATGGTTGGCACGTTCTATCGCGCACCGGGACCAGAAGAGCCGCCCTATGTGGAAGTGGGCGATCGCATCCGCGTTGGGCAGGCGGTTTGCATCATTGAGGCGATGAAGCTGATGAACGAGCTAGAAGCGGAAGTGGCCGGAGAAATTGTTGAGATTTTGGTGCAGAATGGTCAGCCCGTTGAGTACGGCCAGCCGCTGATGCGCGTCAACCCAGGCTAGGGTGTGTTCAGACCTTCTGGTTGTTTGGTTTTCCGGTGGAGATCTCCCTAAATCCCCCTCATCAAGGGGGACTTTGAGGGGTGGTTTGGCTCCCTCCTTAGCAAGGCGGGTGGGGGAGAATCAATGCCTGTTAAAACTCACCAGTCGAGCAGTTGACAGCGCCGAATTGCCAGGAGGAGCGATCGCCCCGCATCGCTCCAATTTTGCTGCTTGACGACTTGCTTAGATTTTGTTAACAATTACCTCAATTGAGCAAAGTTCCTTTACTTCTTGAGAGCCTCAACGCTGCAAGCTTCATCGAATCTTCATGGAGTTGAAGAATTTTGCTGTACCCTTAAAGATTTTGCAAAGACGACCCAATTCCTTCTGCTGCATTTTCAGTTGCGCCCTAACATTCCGGAATAGATATAAATAAGTATTTTCACGGTCTATATCAGGACGCTCAATTATGAACCGCAGTGCAGCAGAACCCGATTCAGAAGCCGTCCTTGCGTTGCCCTCCCTTAATCGCTTGCCGCATCCTTCTACCGCTTGCATCATCAAGCGAACCCTCGATCTTTTGGGCAGTTTAGTTGGCTTACTCATTTTTGCTGCGGTGTTTTTGCCGATCGCGATCGCCATCAAGTTCGACAGTGCAGGGCCGATCTTTTACAAGCAGGAGCGCTATGGACTGCACGGAAAAACGTTTACGATGTACAAGTTTCGATCGATGGTGCCAAACGCCGACGAACTCAAAGCACTGATTCCCAACGAAGCCAAAGGCTTAATTTTTAAGAACGAACAAGACCCGCGCATCACTCGTGTCGGTCGCTTTCTCCGCCAGACAAGTCTTGATGAACTGCCGCAGTTTTGGAACGTTTTCATAGGCGAAATGAGCCTGGTGGGAACACGCCCGCCAACGGCGGATGAAGTGCAGCACTACAGCGATCGCCACTGGCAGCGATTAAACGTCAAACCCGGACTGACCGGAGAATGGCAGGTGAACGGGCGATCGAGCATCAAAGACTTTGAAAAAATTGTCGATCTCGATTTACGCTACCAAAATCAATGGCATCCGCTCTACGATTTCGTGATTATTTTCAGAACGATTCAAGTGCTTTTTAAGAAGGGTTCAGCCTACTAATCCTTGGATTTCCAAAAGTCTTGCAGAGCAGAATCATCGACGAGATAAGCAGAATCTCCATCGCGAATTCCGCGTTTGCCTTGTCGTGGAAAAACGCCAATATCAAAGCGAACTTTTTCACCACCCACGAGATAAACCAGATCTTCATCGAAAGGATTGCGGAGATGATGCGGCGGCTGATGCAATCTCTGATGCTTTGAGCAAATTCGGTTTCTCAGTCATTAGTTTTCCTCCAAATCGGCCTGAGCGCGAATTAATCGCTGAACGCTAGCGAGTGTGCGGTTAAATTCATGGCCGCGCTGCTGCGGATTGTTCAGATACGCCTGCTGCTCTTCTTCGATCATGAGTACATCTTGACGCACCAAACCATCGAGCAGCTTTTGCGCCGAACCAAATAAACGATTCTTGACAAATCGCCGGAAGGGAACGGGCAATTTGTGCAGCCGCCAAAAAGCATTGAGTGACGTGAAATGAATCAGATAAGCGCGAGTTGAAGTGAGCGATCGCGGACAAAACAAACAGTAAATCTTAAAGTCATTGCCCAAGGTCGAAACCCAATGCGGATATACATAGCTGACATTCAACGGTTCAGGATGCAGTCGCCTCAGGGCAGGAAAAAATAGCTGTGAAATTGACCAAATTTTATCGATTTTGTAATAGCTTTGGGCTTGGTAGAGGGCATCAACGCGATCGCTCGTTTCCTGCAATTCCTGCAAAACCGGATCAGCCCAGGCTTGCCAATTATCATGCAAATGCCCGTGATACATATCCATCAAATTCTCGATCAGATATGAATAATGAGCGTTGCAATCGATGACTGAAACAGTGGCAATGTAATTGAGATGATCCCATTCAGGAATGCCGAAAAGGTCGATCGATTCCGCCTTCTTCTCACCCGGAAACAGCCAAATAAATCCATCTTGTTCTCGCACCGGATAAGCTTGAATTTTGCCGCTCGGTAATTTTTGATTCTCCTCCAAATACGGCACGTCCACACATTTTCCTGACCCATCAAAGCACCAGCCATGATAGGCGCACTCGATGCGATCGCCCTTCACTACGCCATGACTCAGCTTCACCTGCCGATGTGGACAGCGATCTTCCAAGGCGTTGATTTTGCCTTGTGAATCGCGAAACAGAACGATCGATCGATTCCATAACGTGATGGCGATCGGATTGGTTGTCACTTCGCTGCTTTGAGCAACGACATACCAGTGATTCGGGTTGATGCCTGCTTGCCGGACATCATGAATTGAAGAAGTGGGGCGATCGGATGTAGAGGTCATAACAAAATTTCGTTGATTAATAAATAGTTCTTACTTGAAAACTTGAAATTTGCTTCTTCCAGATTTTAGCTAAATAGGCCAAGCTGTCTGTTGTTATTTGCTGCATTCTTTAAGTTGTCATCCTGACTATTAGCTCTGCTCTCCGACATACCATCATGACGTGCAGCCGCAGAAGCCTCACCCCAACTTGAAAAGTACTCATCATAATATCGAATTGAATACTTTCCATAATTGATTACATCTTCACGAGAGGGCATTCTGCCTAGCTGATTTGCCACTCGTTTTACCTCTAGTTGTAACTCTTTCTTTGAAATTTCATAAACCTGTTTAATTTTACGGGGAACACGACTGTTTTTCTCCGTCAGCTTTCGCTCTTCTTTTCTAAAAGGATCAAGTCCTTGACGAATTTCTTCATGTCTTGCTTCCGCAATTTGATGATATTTCTCAGAGATTTCAATACCGATGTATTGTCTTCCAAGTTGGTGAGCTGTAAGGGACGTTGTGCCTACTCCGTTAAAGCAGTCCAAAACAACCTCGTTTCTATTTGTAAAAATACAAATTAAGCGATACAGCAATTGAGGAGGTAGTTGACAAAGATGATCAACTCGGCGGCTATTGTGCTTTAGACGATGAATATCCCACCACAAGTCGGTTAGCATCCCTCTGTCCGTTAATTCAAGCGCATTTCGTTTACGGACGCACTCTGCGCGTAAGCAATAATTCTGAGCTAATGGAGCCAGTGGCAGAAAAGTTCTGGAGCTACTTGGTGTATCGAGGCTATTTTTCTGATTAACAAGACCAGGAAGCGATCGCGATTTTCCTTTGCTAAAACAGAGAATGGCATAGTGAGCGGGCATAATCTTCCGCACAGGAAAAGATAAAGCATCCCAAGCTATCCAGTTCTGAAATTCTAAAATCTTCTCCAAAAACAAAAAGTGTCGGATAGCCCATAAAGGTATATTTAGAATTGCAAGTGTACGTCCCGGTCGTAAAACACGTGCAACTTCTTTGATCCAAATATCACACCATAAGAAATACTCTTGTATTGACAAATCATCCGAATAACCGTTGTAGTTTTTGCCAAGATTATAGGGTGGGTCAATAAAAGCAAAATCCACTGAGTTGCTTGGTAGCTGCTTTAATTGCTCAAGACAATCACCGTTAATCAACTGGCTAATGGCATCCTCAGAACAAGCAGTTTCGCTGAATAAGCTGAGTTGGGATTTATAAAGAACACTTTGGTTCTCAGTAGCATAGAAGGTTGAATTTTTTAGATTTCGACAATCTAATACTCGTAATTCTTGATAGCCTTCAAGTCCAAACAAATCAGAGAATCTTTCGATTACATCAGACAGGTCTGCCTCTAAGTCGCAGGCAATATCACGCCAAATATCTGAAATTAAAGTTCCATAAGAATTATAAGTGTGCTTCTTTCCACCATAATCTTTTGTTGTTCTGTCACAAGCTGGACAATACGTATATTTGATGCGGGTGACAGTATGCTTTAAAGCTCCTTGATAAGCTGTGTGAACGAGTGCGCCAAAGTGGTAGTTTGGAAGCGATCGTTTTTCAACACTATATTGAGGTGTTTTTCGCTTGATACTTATCCATAGTTGATAAACCAGCGGAACGTTTGACTGAACATGAACAAGCTGATTCGAGCTACCAATGGTAATCAGAGTAGCATTTTTTCCTAAAAGTTCAATAGATTCTTTTAGGACAGAGTAAAAGCTATCTGACTGTGATCGAATAGGTAGGACAATTAGGCAGACATCATTAAATCCGGCTATATGCTGGCTGATATTTTCTTGCTCTGTAATTGTGACTTGATTGATTGATAAAGACTTACCATCTTCAGAAAAATGTGTCATAAACTCTACCCTAGAAACTCAGTAATAAATTCTGCTAGTCTCATCAGTTCGGATGGAGTAAATGCGACAGAACAATCGCTATTCTCACAGATAAGGCGTATTGCTTGATGCCGCTCGAAGTTTCCAGCACCATCAACGACATAAGCCAGTTTGTGTCCTGCCTGCTGCACCTGAGTGTAGCTAGCACTAGCTTCCCTTGACTTACGTTGTATCACGCTGTTTGTTGTAACCTGAAAGCTTACTTCGATGCCAACATAGTTATTATTTCGGGAAACAACAAGATCAAAGTTCGTTTCTTTACCGGATGCAGGATCATAGTGTGTTACACCTGGCAAGCTACCATCTTTCCGAACTCTAACACCATCTAAAGAAATATTTTCTTCTAGAAATTCTGCTACAAAGTCTTGCGCTGCATGGCCGAGTGAATTTGAGGTCGTCCCTTTCGATATCGTACTTACCCAAATATACCGTTGTTTTACATATTCCTCTAATTTACTTTTGCTGCCAAGATAGTTGCAGATTTCGCATTTGGCAAACCAGGCAGAAGTCTCTTCATCTAATGCGTTTGACCCAACTAGAAGTAAAACAATCAACTCTTTAATGTATTCATTTAGCTCATAATTCTGAAAAAGAGTTGAGCCTTCAATACCAATTTTTTTCTTGATGTTGCCTGAGTTTGCATTGAATAGGGATTGAAAGCAGTAAGCTCTAACCTGCCCGTCCCACTCGTACTGAAGCTCACCAGAAGGAATATACTTTCTCAGGTTTGTGATAGTTCGTTTAATATTTTCGCCGCTGAAGTCTGATAGAACAACTAGGTGTTTTAAGAACAAGTTCGGTCGCATTGTTGCTGACGGCAATATGTTCAAAAATTCTTCAACAGTGCGTACCGGAAAATTTAGAATTGAGATAAATTCATCTTGTGTCTTTAATAGTTCAGTTATCACTGCTGCACCAGCATCTTCATCTGCAAGTTCAACAGGCCATGACAAAGCAGCATTTTGTTCCAGTTGTTCAACAGTACGGCGATAATTCATAGGACTAGGAATGACGTTTTGCCTGGGGTAAACAATATACACCATCAAATCTAGAAATTGGTTGTGGTGAGGTTGCAGTGCAGATAGTTAATTGTTAAACCGAACCATCTGCACTGCATTTGCTAGTTAAATTTGCAGCAAGCCTTCCGGATTGACGGTGAACAGCGATCGCCTTTGCAGTCCTTCCTGATGCAAAATGCCATTTGCTGCCAACAATCCGCTACTAATTGCCCGCTCCATTAAGCCACTGGGAAAGGGCATTTTCACCCAATCTCCGGCGAATAAAAGATTGGGAATGGCGGTGATGGTTTCGGGGCGATCGGCATAGCTTCCGGGCGGATAGCCGGAGAAGTTTTTCTGGTTCACCAGTTCACGATGCAGCAGGGTTGCTTCTTTCAAGCTCGGCACAATTTCATACAGTTCTTGCTCGAAAGTGGCGAGCAAATCTTGCTGTGTGGGGAAATCTTTTTCTTTGTAGCAGTAGGCGTGGAGTTCGACGACGCTGCCGCCTGTCCGCGCATTCCATTCGATGAACTGATCTTGGATGCGGTGGTAAAGCGTGATGCTGTCGGTGAGCTTGTAGCCGGAAAGTGACGTGAAATTGCTGTGTTCCCAGTCGAAGGTGCGATCGAACCAGAACCGACAAACCGCAAACGGATCGGCCACCACGAGTTTAGAAATCTGCGATCGCACTTCAGCATTTGCGCCGTCCATGCGGGTAAAGAGTTGCTGTACACCCGGAACATCTGTGGCAAAAACGTAGTAGTCGGCCTGAATTGTTTGGGAAGGTGGGGCGGAAGGTTCGATCGCGGCAAGCTGCACCTGATCGCCGTCACGCTGACTAACTTGAAATTTTGGCAAATCTCGTTGGGCTGGCCCCTTCACCACTCGGCCTTCAGCATCGAAAATTGCGCCGTGACAGGGGCAGTGGAATTCACCGTTTTCTTGCGGTTGAACGGTGCAGCCTTGGTGAGTGCAGGTGAGCGAAATCGCTTTATCCTCAGTGACGGCAAAGACGCGATCGCCCGCGCCAAAAAATTCCTTGCCTTCGGTTGCGGGGATCGTTTGATTTTGCGATACCCAGAACGGGATTGTTTCGGCTTCGCCTGTTTGATAGCTGAGATTGCAGACTTTTCCCTCGGTGCAGGCGATCGCACTCACATTCGCTCCCGTAATGATTTGGCCGCCTTTGGCGCGGATCGATTGGGCGATCGGCTGGACGAGCGAAGTTCCCATGTCCTGCCTTGTGCCGTTGAAAGCGAGTCCTTCAGGATTGCCGAAGAAGTAGAAGTGGAAAAACTGCATCAGTTCGCCTGCGCTCATCAGGTCGGGCGCGTTGAGGCTGGATTTGGCAAACGGCAGAAAGTAGAGGTCATACAGGCCGCGAGGAAAATCGTCTGCCACCCAATCGGTAACTGAAAGATGATCGAGGCGGGCGAAGCTTTTTTGCTGGTGGAAGCCGCTGATCGCTCGGAATACCTGCAAGTGAGCGGGATGCGTCAGGTTGATGCCCCAGCGGAAGCGGTTGGGGGAAGCGATCGCCAAATCGATGATATTCCAGGGAAAGGCGGAGTGGCTGGGGCGAAACACTTCCGGCTGATAGGCATTGTCGCGGAACACGACCGAATAGCGTTCCAAATCAACAAAGTTTGCCTGAATTGCCAGTTCCGAGACGATGCTTTTCAGGTTGTAATACTGCGGGAAGAAGCCGTGAAAGCCATGCTCCATCATAAATTCGTCGTTGCCAACTCGGATCGGCCAACTGGCGATTTTTCCGCCGAGTTGGGGCGATCGCTCCAGCAAGGTGACGGCAAATCCGCGCTGCGATAGCTCGTAGGCGCAGGCTAATCCCGCCAGTCCGCCCCCCACGACGACTACAGTTTTAGATTGATTTCCAAGATATTTGGGCAAATCCAAAGTATCTTGCTGATACACGCTGGGCTGCGGCTTGGCGAAGCGCGAATACCCGATCGCACCGCTGACGGCTCCTACTCCAAACATTTTGAGCAGAGTGCGGCGCGAAAATTCAAACTCAAACATCGATCGACTCACTCGGAAAACCACTCCTGAACATGAAATACTGGCGCGAAACTGTAGCAGTAGCACAAAGAATCTTGACTGAGTTGTTACGCAGGCGACGCAGCCTGATTTTTTGGAGTATTTTCCCCGTTTCGATTCTTTTGCTCAACGGAACGATCTTGGCAGATCGGGCAAATTTAGCGATGGACGTGGCGTTTGGCAATGCGGCTCCTTCGACGTTGGTGGGCGCGGCGCTGTTTTTTAGCTGCTTGGGCGGCAGCGTGGCGACGGTAGTGGCCGAACGCGAACAGCAAACCCTCAAACGTTTATTTATCTCACCTTTGAGCGGAACGGCCTATTTCTTAGGAATTTTTCTAGCTCATGCCTGCATTGGGCTGGGTCAAGCGATTTTGGTGTATGCGATCGCGTCCTTTTGGCAAGTTCAATTTCAGGGATCGCTGCTGCTGGGAGTGGTCATTCTTCTCCTCAGCATCATTTCCTACGTCGGGGTTGGCTTCATTTTGGGAACCCAACTCGCCCGCCGCATCGAAGATGTCAACGCGCTTGTCGCCACTTTTGGCGTACCGCTGTTGATTTTGGGCGGCGCATTTTTGCCCATTTCCCTCTTTCCGGAATCGCTGTTGAATCTGGCAAAATTCAACCCGATCTATCACATGAACGAAGCGTTAACCAAAGTTTCTGCGAATGGCGATGACCTGAGTGCGATCGCTCCTCACTTTCAATTCCTTGCTATTTTCGCGTTTGCAATGGTCGCAGCAGGCTGGCTTTCCTACCGTCGAATGCTCAATGTTGAAAGAAGGCTGTAGAAATTGTTTCTGTACAGAAACGGCAGTTTCGCGATCGCCTCACGCCTTCATCCGATCGCAGGGGAGGCCATGATCATTCCTGCCCAACCGATCGCAATGCCCAGCAAACAGCCGATGATCACCTGAAACGGCGTGTGGCCGAGCAGTTCTTTCAGGCGGGCTTCGGTGAACTCGGTTTTTTCGTGAAACAGTTCATCGACGATTTGATTGAGGATGCGGGCTTGCTTGCCTGCCGCCTGCCGGACGCCCGCCGCGTCGTACATGACGATCAGCGCGAAGACAAAGGCGATCGCAAACTCGGCACTTGCCCAGCCCGTCAGGATTCCCACACAGGTCGCCAGCGCGGTTACAAAAGCGGAATGAGCGCTGGGCATTCCGCCAGTTTCGACCAGAGTGCGAAAATTGACTTTGCCATGTCGGAGCAGTTCGATCGCCAGCTTCAGAATTTGGGCAATGAGACTGGCTGAGATGGCAATGATCAGCGCGAAATTATGAAAAATGTCACCGATGTCCTGCATGAATGCGTCCTAGTTGTGGCGGGCGGTGATGTAGTCTGCGAGTGCCTGAAGCGGTTTTGCCGCCTCACCGTAAACATCCAGTCCGGCCTTGGCGCGATCGACAAGCTGCTGCGCCTGCCGCTGCGATTCTTCGATGCCCCAGAAGCTCGGATAGGTCGCTTTTTGCGCCTGAACATCTTTTCCCGCCGTTTTGCCGAGTTCTTCCTGAGTGGCCGTGATGTCCAGCACGTCATCGACAATTTGAAAGGCCAGCCCGATGTCTTGCGCGTAGTTCGACAGGCGATCGACATCTGCCGCATTTGCCCCCGCCAGGATTGCGCCCGACACGACCGAAGCATCCAGCAGAGCGGCGGTTTTGTGGCGATGGATGAAAGTTAAGGTTTCGATCGACACATCCGGCTTACCTTCCACTTCCAGATCGACGACTTGCCCGCCGACCAGTCCCGCCGCACCGACTGCCCGACCCAAGCGGGCGATCACTTGCAGGACGCGATCGGGCGCGACATTGCGTGTCTGAACAGCGATGTACTCGAACGCATAAGCTAGCAGTCCGTCTCCGGCCAAAATCGCCACGTCTTCGCCATAAACTTTGTGATTGGTGAGTTTGCCGCGCCGATAGTCGTCGTTATCCATTGCCGGAAGGTCATCGTGAATCAGCGACATGGTGTGAATCATTTCCAGGGCGCAGGCGGTCGGCATCGCCTGATCGATCGATCCGCCCATCAGTTCGCAAGTTGCCAAACACAAAATCGGACGCAAGCGCTTTCCGCCCGCCAGCAGCGAATAGCGCATCGCCTCATAAATCTTTTCGGGATACGTCACCGCGATCGAATTCTCCAGCGCGACCTCGACTTGGCTTTGGCGATCGCGCAGGTAGGTGGAGAGGTCAAAGGGGGTGATGGTGTTTGTCATGACGATTCAACGTTTGAATGCTAAAGGGCTTTCCAACACAGGCGCTAGCGTATCGATCGCTGGCTATAACTCCATACCGTATTTTGCAGCAGCATGGCAACTGTCATCGCGCCGACGCCACCGGGGACGGGCGTAATCCAGGAGGCGATCGCCTCAACCGCGTCAAACTGCACGTCGCCCACCAGTCGCGTACTGCCGTCGGGATTTTCGATCCGGTTGATTCCCACGTCGATCACGGTTGCGCCCGGTTTCACCATGTCTGGTGTGACAAATCCCGCTCGGCCAACAGCGGCAACGAAAATATCGGCAGTGCGGGCGATCGCGGCAATATCTGGGGTGCGGGAGTGAGCGATCGTCACAGTCGCATCGGCTTCCAAAAGCATCAATCCCATCGGTTTCCCGACGAGAATGCTGCGTCCCAGCACAACCGCCTGCTTGCCTTTGGGATCAATGTCATATGCTCTAAGAATTTCCATCACGCCTGCGGGCGTACAGCTTCGCAATCCCGATTCGCCGCGCACCAAGCGACCCATGTTTGTGGGGTGGAGTCCGTCTGCGTCTTTGGCGGGATCGATCGAGTTGAGCAGCGCAACGGCATCGAGATGTTTGGGCAGCGGCAACTGAACGAGAATTCCGTCTACGCGATCGTCCTGATTGAGCTTGTGAATTGCGGTTGCGACCTGTTCTTGCGTGGCATCAGCGGAAAAATGCTGACCAAACGAATCGATGCCCACGTTGGCACAGGCTCGCTCTTTGCCGCGCACATAGGCAGCACTGGCCGGATCGTCACCAACGCGAACAACGGCCAATCCGGGCGATCGCTGCCCCTGCGATCGAAACGCTTCTACCTGCTGCGTCAGCTTGGCTTGAATTTGCTGTGCTAGTGCTTTGCCGTCGAGTAGCCCCGCCATATCCTCATCCGCTAAAGTGGGAACGGATTTCACCCCCGCTATCTTTGCCAGTGTCTCACAGATTGACCGTGCGAAAGCTGCTGTTGCTGGTGCTGCTGTTTGGCTTGACAAGCTGTAGCGTCATGGCCGCGCAGGTCGGCATTCCCTGGACAAGCTCGATCGCGCAGGTGCGATCGAACCCGCCGATCGGCTGGAGCGTTTATTTAGAAGGAACCGTTCGCCAAGTTGTGCCGATGGTCGATCAGCAAATGTATGAACTCAAAGACGAATCGGGTGATGTTTGGGTGTTGACCAAAACGGCAGTGCAGCCAGGCGAAACCGTGAAAATTCGCGGCACGGTGCGGTTTGAAAGCATTGAGGTGAACGGGCAAGAACAAGGCGAAGTCTACATCGAAGAACGCGACAGACTGTAGGCGGTTTCGCGATCGCTACGACCCATTCGATCGCACTGCAAATCCGATGTGGTTGGCGATCGGACGCTGGCGCATCGGCAGTTTGGTGTGAATCGGCGCATTCAAAATCGTCACTTTTTGGTTCGTCCGAACGGCCAGCGTGGTCGAGCCGCCGCCATCCAGATTAATCGCGCTATTCGCTCCCAAGCCCAGCGCGATCGATGCGACTTCGGCCAGCGTTGCGCCTTCGCTGTAAAGCGGCTGCTTGCCGTCGATCGCAATCAGCCAGATTTGCTGACTCGAAGGCGCGATCGCGACAACCGTGCGAGCATAGGGCGGGTCAGGTTGAGTGGAATCAGCGACGATCGATCGACCCTGAGCGAGCAAAATTTCGCTGCCTGCAACGGCCTCAGTCGTGTTCGGCGGACAGTTGGCTTCGACAATTTGGGCGCGATCGCTCGCAAAGCACAAAACAGGCCATCCGGGTTCACGGACGGAATAGGAATTGCCCTGCGCGATCGATTTGCCGATCGTGTTGACGCGATCGCCGCTGTGCGGATAAAAATCCCAGGGCGTTTCTTCGCGGAAGGGAAAGAAAAAGCTGGCGTTGACAGCAAGCTGCAAGTCAAACTCGCGCAAAAATTCGGCTGTGGTTTGGGCGATCGTTTCGGTTCGATCGGGCGTCGGATTTCCAGGCGTGA
Organism: Microcoleus sp. FACHB-1515; assembly: GCF_014696105.1. Lineage (GTDB taxonomy): Bacteria > Cyanobacteriota > Cyanobacteriia > Elainellales > Elainellaceae > JAAUTJ01. Next base: position 76,989 of record NZ_JACJPO010000033.1, on the reverse strand, counting down.
CAAACACCCGCAAACCCGGAGTCGTCAGGTCGATCGAAACGATGTGAATCATCATCGGGCGAGGATCGCGGCGAAATTCGCGCTGGTAGGCAATGCCTGGAAACAGGAATCGCACCTCGTTCGTTTGCGGTGGACGTTGCCAGCAGAGGACGGCATAGAGTACGAATGGCAATAGCAATGCGGCGATCGCCGCCATTTTGTACTTCATCAATTCCACCGCCTCGATCGATGTCGCCTTTATCTTCGCTGAATTTTGCTCATCAAGATTTACGCAACCGCAGCTTTCGGCGGCAAGACCTTTGCGGCGCAGACTTTCGCGGGGCAGATTTGCGCGGCTGCGACTTCAGCAGAGCAAGGCTGCGATCGGCCAATTTTGATTCCGCCCGCCTCGGCCAATCTCGTCAACGGCTTTTGCTGCCGCTGGGAGTCATGCTGACTATCGCGATCGCAATGTTCGACGCTATCAGCCATATGCTGTTTGGCGTCCTTGGTCGCACGGCGGCAGAATCCGGCTGGTCGTTTGTGATCGCCCTGTGTGTAGCTTTGACGATCGCCGCCACCGCAATTTTGCTGCCCCACCCTGCCGCCACGCTGCTGTCGGGAACAGCATCCGGCGCACTGCTGAGCTTCTACTACGGCGGGCGATCGGCAGGCAATGACGCACGCATGGCGATCGCCAGTGCTGTTGCAGGCGGCATCGTCTGCTTCATTTTGCTGGGGTATGGCTTGAGGACGCGCCACACTCTGTCGATCGCGCCTGCTTTGGTTTGTGCGACGATCGCAGCCTATGCGCTCGCTTGGTTTACGGGAACTTGGGCGATCGCGGCTGCCACTGCAAGCGGATATCGATCGCTTGGATTAATTTTCACTGTTGTTTCACTTGCCTATTTCGCTATCACTTTAAGCACCCTGATTCGACTTGCTAAAATCGTTCGATCGCTTGGTGAAACTTGCTTCTACCAAGCCGATTTAACTGGGGCAAAATTCGCAAATACGATCTTAAGAAATGCTGACTTTGCGGGTGCGATCGGATTCACAAATTTGGATGATCAGTAGATAGACACAATTCAATTAAAAAACAGGAGACCCAAAGCCGATCGCTTATCGATCGGCTTTGGGTTTTAGATCGGATTGTTAGTTGGAAGAGAACTACTCAGCTACCTAGCTTTCTTCGGACTGCGGCACCCAAACTGATACCGAACCACCACTGCACGAAAACGCACCCCAGCCAAATTCATTGGTTGTCACAGGCTCTTGAATGTGCTCAGTGATATCAACATAGGTGCAGTTCGGCTGACCAACTTCCATCCATTTTGCACCGCCTGCACCGTTGCTCAAAACAACTGCCATGCCGCCCGGATGCTGCTCATTTCCTAAGCGCGTCCAACCGATCAAATTCGGCTCATCAAAATAGCTGTACTGCTCTCCATAGGAGTAGTTATGGCGAGCAAACAGGAATTTGTCGATTATCCAGCGATGGCTATCGAGCCAGATTTCATGCTCATTGCCGTCACCGCCATAGTCGCAATAATTAGCGCCATAGTAGTCTGCTTCAAAGATGCAGGGATAGCCTTCTCGCCGCAGCAAAATGAGTGCATAAGCGATCGGTTTAAACCAAGATTCAACCGGAGATTCGAGCGACTGGAGCGGCTGAGAATCGTGATTTTCAACTAGCGTGACGGCGAGACTGGGCTGCTGCTGTACCAGCGTATTGTCGAAGATTTGGCGCATGTCGTAGCGATCGCCTGCTTTACTGGCTGCATGAAAGTTGTAGTGCAGCGGTGCATCAAATAGCGCCACTTTTCCTTGCGTCAAGCTGATGAAATGATGCAGGGCTTCCACTTCATATGACCAATATTCGCCGACTGCAAATAGATCGCGCTGGGCATAGTGGCGCATGTGTTCAAACCATTCGTGGAAGAATGCGCCGGAGACATGCTTGACCGCATCAAATCTGAAGCCGTCGATGTCAGTCAAATCCATGTACCATTCACCCCAACGCTTCAGGGCTTCGCGCACTTCTGGGTTATCCATGTCCAGGTCACAACCCATTAAATAGTCATAGCTGCCCTTTTCTGAATCCACATTGTCATCAAACTGTTTGCCCTCTAAAAGATAGATGGCTTGCTGATGCTGTTCCCAAGCGTTGTAGTCGATCGCATCAAAATGAGTCCAGTTCCACTGCATGTTTGAATACTTGCCATCGCGACCGGGAAACGTAAATTTTGTCCAGGCTTTGATCGGCTGATAGTCTCCAATGACAGCGTTACGATCTTCTGGATGAAAAGGTGTAGCTCGAACTTCTTCTTGTTCGTCTGCTCCCAGCATGTGATTAAACACAACATCAGCATATAAACGCAAACCCGCTGCTTTTGCCGCAGCGATCGATCGCAGATATTCTTCCTTTGTGCCGTACTTAGTGCGTACTGTACCTTTTTGATTAAATTCACCCAAATCATAAAGGTCGTAAACCGCATAGCCAACTTCGGAAGTGCCACCAATTCCTTTGTAGGCAGGCGGCAACCAGAGCGAAGTGATGCCAGCTTTCGCAAGTTCCTCGGCATTTTCTGCAAGCCGATTCCAAAAACTTCCATCACTGGGGGAATACCAGTGGAAATATTGCATCATCACGCCATTCGGTTCAGACATAGGATTCCTCAAAGCAAAAGATATTAATAAAGGGTTGAAGCGTAGAAGCAGAAGTTTTTCGAGCGGTTCGATCTAACAATGCTGTTACTCTAGGGGATTAATCAACCAAAATCTATCTGTCCAAGGGAAATATTACGGAGTACACTTACGACATAGATTCGATTTTTTTGACTTCACTTCTGCTTTAAGACGTAAACAAAAACGCTTAAGATCGAGGATTTCAGAGCGTAACCTCTTTCCGCAGGAGGTCGATCGCTCCCAATGAAGGCAGAAAGTTTGCGGCAGGCGATCGACTCGCAAACGGTAAAATTAGCTACAAATAGCGCAAGCTTGCTGTCAGTCCAGCACAAACGCGCGTCAGAAAATCCAAATCGATTGTTTCAAGGCGATCGCTCGGCTGATGATAGTGGGGATTACGCAAGTCCCCCGTATCCGTCACCAAAATAGCCGGATAGCCCAAATCCCAAAACGGCGCATGGTCGCTGCGGCGAATCGTCGGTAAAAATAAGCCGCGATCGCCCGCTGGCAGCAATTGGGCAGGCACACCGCTTCGCCGCAAGCTGAAAGTTATTCGCAATAAGTTCAAGCTCGATCGCCAGTTGCCGATCAGCGCGATGAAATCGCCGTGATTTGGATAGAGGTACTGTAGCTTGGCTGGATAGTTCTGCGACTGCGGCCTGCGATCGCAATAGCCCAGCATCTCCAGCGACAGCATCAATTTAAGCGGTTCTTGCAACTGATTTGCATAAGCACGACTGCCAAGCAAGCCATATTCTTCGAGATCAAACGCTGCAAAGCGAATGGGAGAGCGGGCAGGCATCTGGGAAATCGATCGCGCCAGTTCCAGCAATACGGCTACTCCGGTCGCGTTGTCATCGGCTCCCGCTGTTCCAGGAATTGCGTCAAAATGAGCACCGACCAAAATGGGCAGCGTCGATCGAGTTCCAGGAAGGTTAAGAATGAAATTTTCGTGGGTACGACCTTGGTAGGTGAACGCATGAACTTCGATCGCGCCCCACTGTGCCAACTGCTCGCGCACATACTGCCTGACAAAAAAGTGTCCCTCACTTGCCAAAAACGGATCGCGAGGTCGAGCAATCTGCTGTAAATGTTCGATCAACCTGGCTTTGAGCGCATCGAAATCAAGCTGCATCTGTTTACCGTAGCGCGATCGCGGTTCGACAAATCGCAATTCATAAAAAATTCTAATCAAAATTAGCTGCAAGTAATTCTCAATTAGCGCAGGCTTTCAGGTTATGCTGTTCTCGTTCAACTTAATGACGATTGTTCTCAACAAGTTTATGATCCGCACACGAGCAAATCCGAGCAGACTCGGTAGCGCCATCGATGCGCTTTGCGTTGCACCGTTACTGCTGATTGCGATCGCCGCTTCGATCGCAGTTGATGACGGAATTGAAGCGATTTCTACGCTTGTTAGTTCCGCTTTTGGCAGCGACTAATTTTGTATTGATGTCCGCAAGGTAGGCCGATCCGCCGCAGTTGAGGAAACACGATCGAATTCACCACAATAGGAGCAAATATGGCGAAAATTGGCTTATTTTTTGGCACTCAAACTGGCAATACTGAATCGATCGCCCAGATGATTCAGCAGGCTTTTGGCGGCGAATCAGTCGTTACTTTGCATGAAATTTTTAGCGCTGAACCAAGCGATTTTGAAGCTTATGATCGCATCATCATCGGCTGTCCAACTTGGAACATTGGCGAATTGCAAAGCGACTGGGCAGCCTTTTTCGATGAGCTAGATAACATTGACTTTTCTAGTAAAAAAGTGGCTTACTTTGGGGCGGGTGATCAAGTAGGCTATGCCGATAATTTTCAGGATGCGATCGGCATTTTGGAAGAAAAAATTTCAGAACAAGGCGGAACAACGATCGGCTATTGGTCAGCCGAAGGTTATGAGTTTAATGAGTCGAAAGCACTGCGCGACGGTAAATTTTGCGGTCTTGCCATCGATGAAGACAATCAGCCGGAGCTGACAAGCGATCGCATTCAAGCTTGGGTCGCACAGCTTCAACAAGAGTTTGCGCTTTAGTCGATCGTGAGGGGTTTCGCGCCCCTCAAATCTCTTTCATTCTAGTTTTGGAAAATTTCATGCCGAATCTCGATGCCCTGTGGCTAACAGTCAGTCCAAGCTTTAAGTGTTTCGATCGCCCCACTTTGCGCTGTTTGTCAAAGCAAGTGGCGATCGCTCAGTGGGAGTATGGTCAGAGCCTTGATGAAGCCTGTTCGTTTGAATCTGCGCTGGTTTTGCTGCATGACTATCTCAAGCAGCGCGATCGCCCAATTGACTTAATTGGACACAGCACCAGCGGTCTTTTGGGACTGCTTTATGCCCAGCGGCATCCAGAACGAGTGCGATCGCTGACATTACTTTCAGTTGGATTTCAACCTGCTCAAACCTGGCAGTCTCACTACTACGCTCAGCGGCAGCTTTTGCCTTGCAGTCGCGAAAAGATTCTCGCGCATCTGATTCATGGACTGTTTGGCTATCAGGAGCGATCGATGCTTGCAACGCTAATCAAAATATTAGAAATTGACCTCGATCGCTCTCTTTCTCCACATAGCTTGCTTCGACAAATTAGCCTGCCTCCCGTTCAGGTTGATGTGCCGCTGTTGATTTGCGGCAGCATGGATGATGTGGTGATCGATCCAAGTCAAATTCAACGCTGGCAGCAGCATTTGCTAAAAGATTCAGCCCGATCGCGGTTGTGGCTTTGTCCAGGCGGCAGACACTTTTTTCATTACACGTATTCAGAGCAGGTGAGTCAAGAAATTTTCAAGTTTTGGCAGTTGCCTTTCAAAAACGAGGCAGCGATCGATTCAGTTCAACAGTTTGCTGATATCTCGATCGCCTAGTTTTTCGCAAAATATAGCGCTACGCAGACAGGTTAGGACGGTTTTTGGCAGCATCGACCCAATCACGAAAGGTCTCAAACTCATCCCACCGTTGTCGCATCCAATGCTTGAGCACACTCCACCCGTGTTCAATCTTGCTTGTTCCGGCAGCGCAACGACCTTCAATTTAGTGTTGCGTGAAAAAGAAAAATCAGAAGCTATCAAAGCAGCGCTATCACATTGTTGATATCTCAAAGGGATTGCAGGATATCGCCTTCAAGCGCAATGCAGGCAAAGTGCAGTACGAGTTTCCTGGATACTTTGATTTCTGCTATCCGCGAGTGGATACCAAGTATTATCATGCCGATGCTCAAGAGCGATTGCGGCATGGTGGTTTTTTCAGCCTGAATGGTGTTCATCCTTCAGCGATCGGACAAGGTTTGATTGCCTTTGAATTCCTCAAAGTCATGAAAGAAGCAGGTGTGGTTGAACATACCAATCTCGACTGGCCGCAGATTCTCGCAAGCGATACGCTCTATCAAAAACCAATTCCAATTATGCGCGAGCCATATCAAAATAAACAGTTTGCCGAGTTTGTCATCGATCGCCTGCCCAGACGTTTCGGCAATTTGACGCAGCGATCGCAGCGAATAGATCGCCACGCGAGTCAGAAATTTATCGCGGGTAATCAGGAGGGCGCGATCGACTGCGGCGGATTCTTCCGCTGTGAGAAAATCGGCAGGCTGTAAAGGTTCTGTCATGGGAAACGATTGTTAAATGGATTTATTTATAGGATATCTGCGCGATCGAAATTAGAGATATGAAAACAGTTGAAATCGCTGCTCTACTTGAAACCTACAGTGGAACCGAGCAGTTCATGATTTTAATGTGCAACGGTTAGCCGATCGCCGCCACTTCGATCGATCGACCTAGAATCCCTCAGCCTCAGCCTCAATCCAACCTTCACCAACCTCATTGAACAATCTCGAAAAAGCCAAACAGAAACAGGCAGAATCTTTTTAGAGGATGTTCAAATTTCTGGATGAGGGCGATCGCTCACACTGCTGGCAAATGTAAATAGATTCTTTTGAAGCTTGAATCAAACTTCCGCACTTTGTACAGCGAAACTTGCAGTATCCCGGTATTCCATATCTCGTCCAAGATACTTCTGCACTTGGATAGTATTTTCCGACCACTGGAAGCAGTTCTATCTGATTGAAATCAATCTTCCGTCCGTTATCTGTCTTGATGCAATCAATGTAATCCCACTCATTCGCATCGTTAAAGATCACGATTGTCCAATTGTTGCTTGCTCTATAACTGACATTACCTGCGTAGATATGCTGCGGCTCATGCTTAGGTATCAGGATTATTTTTCCTTCTTCAATGCCTGTAAGAAAATCTAGAATTTCCTGCTCACTGATTGGCGTGTTCATCATTAGCCGCGATCGCTTACTTCGCCTGAATCAAATAGCCGCAGCGATGTTCGCCGTTTGCGAGCCAGTGAGTTCTTTGTACTTTGCAGGGTTGAAGGGCGATCTCAAACATTTCTAATTCGTGGCCGCAGACGCTAGGGAAGGATTCAGCGATGTGGGAGATGGCGCAGTTGTATTCGGTAATGATGAATTGTGTGTCGGTCGGCTCGATCGCGTGATATTCGGCCATGTAGCCTTCGGCCTTGCGAAGCTCGACGAGCTTGGCAACGCGCATTTCTAGCGAACCGCCGCCGATTTGCTGCTGATATTCGATCGCCTTGCGTTCCCACTGCTTCCGCAAAATCGTCCGTACCTGATCTTGACCGACCGTTTCCGCGATCGTGTCCAGCAGCGACAAAGCAAATTCGTCGTAGCGATCGCTCACCCGATCGTCGGTGCGACGGAGGCGATCGCGCCCCTGCGAACTCAGTTCATACACATAGTTCGGTCGCCCCATGCCAACCTGAATCGCCTGATGCGCAATTAGTCCTTCCGTTTCCAGGTCTTTGAGGTGGCGGCGGATCGCTTGCTGGCTGAGCTTGAATTCTTCTGCGATCGCTTGGGCACTCGCTTCGCCCTGCCTGAGCAGGTAGTGGAGGATATCCTGTTTGGTCGAAGGCTGCTGCGCGGCTGTCATAAGCTTCCCAAATGACGGTGGCGATCGGGTTTCACAAAACTTAAACAACAACTTTGTTGCTAAAGTGCTTTACAATAGAGTTAAGCAACCCGAATGTTGTTTTAATTATAGAAGTTAATTTGCCCGCCTCGCCCTACCTATGGACACAAGCACTCAGACAACCCAAGCCTCTGACAAAAGCCTCGAAGCCATGCGGCACTTCTCCGAGCAATACGCCAAGCGCACAGGCACGTATTTTTGCGTCGATCCGGGCGTGACGGCTGTGGTGATCGAAGGCTTAGCCAAGCACAAAGATGAACTGGGTGCGCCCCTGTGTCCTTGCCGCCACTATGAGGACAAGAAGGCTGAGGCCGAGGCTGCTTACTGGAATTGCCCCTGCGTACCAATGCGGGAACGTAAGGAATGTCACTGTATGTTGTTTTTGACCGAGGACAACGATTTTGCGGGCGATCGCCAAGACATCACCTTTGAAGAAATTCGATCAACGACCAATCAGTATTAATTTCCGGTTTCGCTCCCTAACCCTTTCGATCTAGAGAACACCGATGACAGTAACGGTTCAATCGCTCGTCAACCAACCCTACAAGTACGGCTTCGTCACCGACATCGAATCCGAAGTGATTCCTCGCGGCCTCAACGAAGATGTCGTTCGGATGATTTCGGCTAAGAAAAACGAGCCGGAATTCATGCTCGACTTTCGCCTCAGAGCTTATCGCCACTGGCTTACGATGACCGAGCCGAACTGGGTGGACTTGGGCTATGGGGCGATCGACTATCAAAACATCGTCTACTACTCCGCCCCCAAGCAAAAAGCCAAGCTCAACAGCCTCGAAGAAGTCGATCCCACTCTCCTCGATACCTTCGAGAAGTTGGGTATTCCCCTCTCGGAGCAAAAGCGCTTATCCAACGTCGCCGTCGATGCGATTTTCGATAGCGTCTCGGTCGCCACGACCTTTAAGGAAAAGCTGGCCGAACAGGGTGTCATCTTCTGTTCGATCTCCGAAGCTTTGCGTGAACATCCCGATCTTGTGCAGAAGTACCTCGGCAGCGTCGTTCCCGCAGCGGACAACTATTTCGCCGCCCTCAATGCCGCCGTGTTCAGCGATGGCTCGTTCGTGTACATCCCCAAAAACACGAAATGCCCGATGGATCTTTCCACCTACTTCCGCATCAACAACGGCGACTCCGGTCAGTTCGAGCGGACGCTGATCGTCGCGGAAGAAGGCAGTTCCGTCACGTATCTGGAAGGCTGCACCGCCCCGATGTTCGACACCAATCAGCTTCACGCTGCGGTCGTTGAACTCGTCGCGCTGGACAACGCCGAAATCAAATACTCAACCGTGCAAAACTGGTTCGCCGGAGACGAAAACGGCAAAGGCGGCATCTACAACTTCGTCACCAAGCGCGGTTTGTGTCAGGGCGTCAACTCGAAAATCTCCTGGACTCAGGTCGAAACCGGATCGGCGATCACCTGGAAGTATCCAAGCTGCGTTCTGGTCGGCGATAACTCGGTCGGCGAATTCTACTCGGTCGCCCTGACCAACAATATGCAGAAGGCCGACACGGGCACGAAGATGATCCACGTGGGCAAAAATACCCGCAGCACGATCGTCTCGAAAGGCATCTCGGCAGGGCGATCGAACAACAGCTATCGAGGCTTGGTCAAAATCAACCCCAAAGCCGAAGGAGCCAGAAACTATTCGCAGTGTGACTCGATGCTGATTGGCGACAGCGCGGGAGCCAACACCTTCCCCTACATCCAGGTGCAGAACAATACGGCCAAAGTCGAACACGAAGCCTCCACCTCGAAAATCGGAGAAGACCAACTGTTCTACTTTGCTCAGCGCGGCATCTCGATGGAAGACGCGATCTCAATGATGATCAGCGGCTTCTGCAAGGATGTGTTTAATCAGCTACCAATGGAGTTTGCGGTCGAGGCCGATCGACTCCTGAGCCTCAAGCTCGAAGGCAGCGTCGGCTAATTCCTTGCGAGTTGTGAGGAGAACGGTATGGAAAAAGTAAGCATGGGTTTGGTTTACGCAAATATCGAATTGATTCGCGGTGCTGACTTGATTTTGGTTCAAGAAGGTTATCTGCAAGAAGACCAAGTTAAGCGAGTCACTGTAACAGCAATGGTCGATAGTGGAGCCACCATGCTTGCAATTCCAGAGTTCATCAAGCAGCAGCTTAATTTGCGAAAGGTGAACGAGCTAGAAGCAGAATTAGCAGACGGTTCAAGTGTTCCTCTAGAAGTTGTGGGGCCGATCGAAGTCCGCTTTCAGAATCGCCGCACTGTCGTTGAAGCGCTGGTCGTTCCCAATCAAACAACGGTTTTATTGGGAGCAATTCCAATGGAAGGGATGGATGTTTTGATCGATCCCAAGCGCGAAAGATTAATCGTCAATCCTGAAAGTCCCGATGTTGCCAAAATGCTGTTGATGTAGCGATAGTGAGGTTGTTTTCTAATTTTTTATGGTTCAAACCCTGCAAGCCACTGACGTTACGCTGAACGACCTGATCGAGAAGTTTGACATTCAACTCGTTCAGGACGATCGATTCTTCACCGAATGGCAAGCGGATTTTCCTGATCTCACGAACGAAGAAAAGCAGTTTCTCGATCGCATCAAAGCCGGATATTTTAACCTGATTAACTACCCGCCGCTGCTAGAGAAATCAATTCAGTTTGCCGTTGTTGCGCCGATTCTGTTTCTTGCAGGGTTTTATCTGCCACCGTATCAAATTAAGACTGAGAAGTCGATCGAAATTGCCGTTGAAGATGAAGATACAATTATTCGCGGTCAGATTGATATTTTGCTTCTGAAAGAGCGAGTTTGGCTGCTGGTGATTGAGTCGAAAAGGGCAGCGTTTTCGATCGAAGCTGGACTCGCCCAATTACTCACTTACCTGCTATCGAATCCTAATTCAACCAAGCCAAGTTATGGACTGATTACCAGCGGTGGCAGCTTTATTTTCGTTAAATTAGTGCAAGGTAAAGTGCCGCAGTACGCAACCTCAAATGAATTTAACATCCGCAATCGCGGCAACCAGCTATACGACGTTTTTAAGATTCTCAAGCACATTTCCCAACTGTAGATATCGAAGTAGAAGCGAATGATTAACGACAACAGTGAAGTAATTCTTACCGTCCGCGACTTAACGGCCAACGTAGACGGAACCCAAATTCTTAAAGGGCTAAATCTCGAAATTAAAGCGGGTGAAATTCACGCGATTATGGGGCCGAACGGGTCAGGAAAAAGTACTTTCTCGAAAGTTTTGGCAGGCCATCCTGACTATGAAGTGACGGGCGGCGAAGTGATTTTTCAAGGGCAGAATTTGCTGGAATTGGAGCCGGAAGAACGCGCTCAATCTGGCGTTTTTTTGGCCTTTCAATATCCGCTCGAAATTCCCGGTGTCAGCAATCTTGATTTCCTCCGAGTCGCCTACAATGCCAAGCGCAAAGCTCAAGGTTTAGAAGAACTCGACGCCTTTGATTTTGATGAACTGGTGCGTGAGAAGCTGGATGTGGTGAAGATGGACGATCGATTCCTCAGCCGCAGCGTCAATGAAGGCTTTTCCGGCGGCGAAAAGAAGCGCAACGAAATTCTACAAATGGCAATCCTAGAGCCAACGCTGGCAATTCTCGATGAAACCGATTCCGGCTTGGACATCGACGCGCTCAAGATCGTAGCGAACGGCGTCAATCAGCTTGCCAATCCGCAAAACGCCACGCTCGTCATCACCCACTATCAGCGCTTGCTCAACTACATCATTCCCGACTACGTTCACGTTATGGCAGCGGGACGCATCCTCAAAACGGGCGGCAAGGAATTGGCGCAAGAACTGGAAGCTAAAGGTTACGACTGGGTGCTGGAAGCGGAAGTGGGGGTGTGATGAGCAGTCAAGTTACTTCACCGACTCGATCGAGCGACCGCGCCACTGCCCTCGCCCAACTCCTCGAATTGCGTCCTTCGCTTCAGGCTTCTGACTGGTGGCAGGAATTGCGCGAACAGGCTGCCGCCAGAGTGCAGGAGATGGCAATTCCCAGCAGTCGCGATGAAGACTGGCGATTTACGGATTTGTCGCCCTTGCTGCAAGTTGAGTTTCAGGCAACTTCTGCCCGAACGGACTCGATCGAACCACCCACCCTCCCCGAAGCCGCTCAAAGCCGCTTGGTGTTCGTCAACGGCACGTTTGCCCCGCAGCTATCGAGTGTGGAGGATTTGCCGGAAGGCGTTTCGATCGCCAACCTCTCGCAGTCAGCCTCTCAAAATTTGCAGCCCTACCTCGGTAGACAGCAAGGTGCAGATGAAGTGTTCACGAGTTTGAATACGGCTAGCTTTACGGATGCTGCCGTTGTTCAGATTGCCCGCAATGCAATTATCGAAACGCCGATTCACCTTGTCTTTATTTCCCATACGAGCAGTACGGCGATCGTGCAGCCTCGCGCTTTAGTCGTGGCGGGAGCGAACAGCAGTGCGGCGATCGTAGAGGAATATCTCGGATTTGGCGAGGACGTTTACTTCACCAATGCCGTTACGGAAATTTGGCTTGAGGCCAACGCTCGCATCGATCACACTAGAATACAGCGGGAGAATTCTGCCGCCTTTCACATCGGCAAAACTGCGGTTTCGCAAGACCGCGATTCACACTACGCCTGTCATGCTGTGAATCTGGGCGGCAAGCTGTCGCGCCACAATCTTGAGGTGTATCAGACCGGGGCGCAAACCGAAACGGTGATGGACGGATTGACGATCGCCCGCCGCGACCAACTTGCCGACACGCACAGCATCCTTGCCCTGACGCAGCCTTACGGAACCAGCCAGCAGATTCATAAATGTATCGTGGACGATCGCGCTCATGCCGTCTTCAATGGCAAAGTGTTTGTACCCAAAGCCGCGCAGAAGACGAACGCTGAACAGGTGAACCGCAATCTGCTTTTGTCAACTAAGGCGCGAGTGGATACGAAGCCGCAGCTTGAGATCGTCGCGGATGATGTCCGCTGCACGCACGGTGCGACGGTTGGACAGCTTGAAGCCGATGAGGTGTTTTACCTGCAAAGTCGCGGGATTGATGCCAACACTGCCCGCAAGCTGCTCACGACTGCGTTTGCTTACGAGATTATCGATCGCATTCCCATCCCTTCAGTCCGCGAAACGCTTTCCCAATTCCTCTAACCCTCCTCAACCATGACTCTCGCCACCGATCGCACCCTTGCCGCCCTGACGCGCAACGACTTTCCCATCTTGCAAGAGCAAATTCACGGGAAGCCGCTGATTTACCTGGACAATGCGGCGACTTCGCAAAAACCGATCGCCGTCCTTAACGCCTTAGAGCACTACTATCGGCACGATAACGCCAATGTGCATCGTGGTGTACATACGCTGAGTACTCGTGCGACCAACGATTATGAAGGGGCGCGGGATCGAGTGGCGGCGTTTGTGAATGCGCGATCGCGTCAAGAGGTCGTTTTCACGCGCAACGCCAGCGAAGCGATTAACCTGGTCGCCTATGCTTGGGGCAATGAGAATGTCAAGGCGGGCGATGAAATTATCTTGTCCGTCATGGAGCATCACAGCAACTTGATTCCCTGGCAGCTTTTGGCGCAGCGGACGGGAGCCGTTTTGAAGTTTGTGGAACTGACTGAGACGGAAGAATTTGATTTGGAGCAGTATCGATCGCTCTTGACCGACAAAACCAAGCTCGTCTCAACCGTTCACGTCTCGAATACGCTTGGCTGCATCAATCCGGTTGCGGAAATCGCTCGGCTCGCGCACGAAAAAGGCGCACGAGTTTTGATCGATGCTTGCCAAAGCGCTCCGCACATGAAGCTGGACGTGCAGGCGATCGACTGCGATTGGCTCGTCGCTTCCGGTCATAAGATGTGTGCGGCGACCGGAATCGGTTTTCTGTACGGCAAGCTGGATGTGTTGCGATCGATGCCTCCGTTCCTGGGTGGCGGCGAAATGATTGCGGATGTGTTTCTCGATCATTCCACCTATGCGGATTTGCCGCACAAGTTCGAGGCGGGAACTCCAGCAATTGCCGAAGCGATTTCGCTCGGTGCTGCCGTCAATTACCTCAGTAGCATTGGCATGGACGCGATTCACGCCTACGAAGCGGAACTGACGAGCTACCTGTGGCAGCAGCTTCTCGAAATTCCAGAACTGCGGCTGTATGGTCCTCGACCGGATGCGAAGGGCGAAGGTCGCGCAGCTTTGGCATCCTTTACAGCCGGAGCCGTTCATCCGCACGACCTTTCGACAATTCTCGATCAGACGGGGATCGCGATTCGAGCCGGACACCACTGCACACAGCCTTTGCACCGCTATTTAAAGGCGCAATCGACGGCGCGGGCGAGCCTGTACTTCTACAACACGAAAGAAGAGATTGATGCGTTTGTTGCCTCGCTGAAGGAGGCGATCGAGTTTTTCGGCAGCATCTTCTGCTAAGTCCGAATCGCTCCTGGGGTCGATTTCCCCTCATCTCTTTCCTGCCAAGATCTGTTTATTTTCGGAAGCGATGCAAAGCTTCCCAATACAGGGAAAGGGAAATGGATGTGATTCGACCCTGGATGGTAACGGTGGCGATCGCGATCGTGCTGGGTGGCGCGGTTGGCTCGATCGCGCCACCGAATGGAATTCGCTGGTTTAATCGTCTCAAGCGTCCGCGCTGGCTGACGTTTGAGAAGCTAATTCCGATAATTTGGACGTTTGTATTTGTCTGTGCCGCCTTTTCTGCTGCCACTGTTTGGAATCGCGATCCGGGCAGTTCGCGCATCTGGACATTCATGGGCGTTTATCTGCTGCTGGAACTGGTAACGCTGGCTTATAATCCGGTGATGCTGATGCGGCGCAGTCTCATGACCGGAACGATTATTGGCGGAATTGGGTTTTTGATTGGACTCGGATTGGCGATCGCCGTTTGGTCGATCGATCCAAAAGCAACCTTCCTGCTGGTTCCCTATCTGATTTGGACACCGATTGGAACTTATACCACCTGGGCAATGGCAAAGCTGAATCCGCTAGATACCTAGTCGTTTGTTTCGCTACAAAATCTTTATCTTTCTATAGGCAGACGAAAAGTTTCTGCGTAAAGCAATTGCCCTCCCTTGCTCGCTGATGCATGATCGGTAGTAGAACCTGTGGATGACGACATGCAACGAGGTCGAGTCTTTCTAAGCCCAGTCACTGTCGGTGTGGCTCTCGCAGTTGTGCTGAGCGGCTGTAGTCCAAATTTGCCCGTTGCCGAATTGTTCGATCGCAAAACTGCCCAGTGCAACCGTTTGGTTGAAGTTGGCAACAGCGCGGTTGCCCAAGTGCAGGCCGTTATGAACAACAGCAATCCTAGTGACACTGCCGCACTCACAAAAATTGCTCAGATCGCTGATGAAACTGCTGCCACCATGCGATCGCTTGATCTGCAAGACCCGCAGCTTCAACAACTACGCGATCGCTACGTCCAAATGTACGCCGATACCAGCGCATCCACTCGCGCCCTGATCAGCGCCAACAATCAGCAAAATAGCGTCGCTGCTCAGCAAGCATATGCTGCGCTTCAGGCGGCAACAAGCCAAGAGGGAACGCTGGTGAATGAGGTGAACGAATACTGTCGGAGTGGGCAGTGAGAGCGGTTGCGTGTCGGCCAACAGCCGCAGGCAGGCTCTATCATACCCGACACTCAATTCTTCTACGGATACCTTAAACCGCTCCGTATTGAGCGACCAGCAGTGTATCGCCGCGATCGCAATTTTCAAACCACGCCCACATTTGATCGCCAAGCGAGAAGTGCCACCATTCGTTGGGGTGCTGACAAAATCTGCTCGACACCATGATTTGACGCAGCAGTTGACGATGCGCGTGAAACTGAAGGCTTTCCCTGTCGTGGCAATCTGCAAAATAGTTGGGGTACGATCGCGCTGAAATTTCATCGATCGGCGACCCCATATCAACCACTTGACCTGCGGCATCTACAAGCGTGACATCGATCGCGGCTCCGGTGCTGTGCGGCGGCGGCGTCAGCGGATTGCGACTGGGCACTGCCCAAAACCGGTAGACCTGCTCTAACAAAGCTTGCTGCTGAGCGGGTGTCAACGATTGCAGGGAGTGGCCGGAAGCTCGCGCTGTCTCGTTCAAGGTGTAGTCCACCATAAATTGCTGTACAGCAATCGGACGGTAGGCATCAAAAATTTGAATTTTCCACCCTGGAAGTTGTTCAGTCAGTGCTGCTTGAGCGAGAAGCAACCGCTCTAGAACTCCTTGACGCAGAAAGTAGGGTGACTTGGAGCCGTAGGGCGCACCGAGTTTTTCGTAGGGATGGGGATGCTCGATCGCAAAGACGTGATGCGGAATCGCCACAAGCGGCTCCTCACACTCGATGATTGGCACTTGGTGATAGGGCTTCATGAATTCGATCGCACGGTTAGCAACGGAAATCCGAGCTATTGCTGACCCTATCATTCGATTTTGAGGCCGGACGTAAAGTTTTCATCAATTTTGCAACTTGTTTTGTGGAATACACGATTTCCCCCGGTTGGGTGATTGCAGTTCTCTAATTCTGCCTGTAGATTAAGATTATTTACAAATAGTCAGTCAGCGATTGACAAATTGCTAAAACTTCAATTCAGTGAGGCGAACCAGTGACTTCATTTCTAACCATCACTACTGACGAACAGAGAATCGCCGCCTTCTTTCAGCGATCGACGGGCGAGTGGCGATCAGAGCGGCGATACTACACGCTGCCAGATGGTGATGCGAAAGAAATGGTCAGCATCATTAAAGTGCGCTTCTTGCCGGGAGGCAGTCCGGAACTGCAACATCTCGCTCGGCTTCACAATCTCAGCGAGAATGCGATGACCTGCGGTGCAGAAGTAAGCTGGGACAGCGCGAATTCCGTTTCAGGACGGCAAGAATCCAAGGGCGCAACGCTGTTTGGCGCGATCGGCAACATTCTCTACCGCGATCGCGGCTTTGCGACCTCCAAGCCTGTGACCGCAACCTACTATTTCTCAAACGCCGATACGATGAGCCTCCGCACCGAATACAAAGGCTCTGTTTTTGAGGAAGAACTGAAGCTGATTGGTCAGCACTATCGGACGCGCCAAACGATCATTTCGCGAGCCGGAGAGGAGCAGATGATCGGGCAGTATCTTGAGAAGCGATTGAAGTAGAGTGTCGGCTGGGGAGAGCCAAACTTGGCTAGCGCTGGCGATCGGCAACTCCCGCTTGCACTGGGGCTGGTTCGATCGAACCAATCTGCTGCAAGCTTGGGATACCGAACACCTTTCAGCCGATCGCATTCGCGAACTGGCGATCGGCCATTTAGACTGGCAGCAGCTACCAGATTTTCCTGCGATCGGCTCACTGCCTGAGCTTTGGCTGGTCTCAACTGTTCCTGAACAAACTGAATGGTGGCGATCGTATCCGCATCTGCACGCGATCGCCCGATCAGATATTCCGCTCAACAATTTGTATCCAACGCTGGGAATCGATCGCGCCTTGGCCGCCTGGGGAGCAGGGCAGCAAGCGGGGTTTCCGATGCTCGTCATTGATGGCGGCACGGCGCTGACGCTGACCGGAATCAACGAGGCAGCAGAATTAGTCGGCGGCGCAATTCTGCCGGGACTGCGGCTGCAATGGCGATCGCTTGCTCAATCCACTGCTGCCCTGCCCGAAGTATCTGAACTGGCGGGATTGCCCGATCGCTGGGCAACAAACACAGCCGACGCGATTCGCAGCGGCGTGATGCACAGTGTAATTGCAGGACTGCACGGATTCATTGTGGACTGGCGGCAGCAGTTTCCCCAAAGCGCGATCGTGATGACGGGTGGCGATGGCGCTCTGCTGCACCAGATGTTGATTCAGTTTGGTGTAGCCAGGTTATCCTACCAGCCGCATCTGCTGCTGGAGAGCCTGGCAAAATTGCGATCGATGCTGGCAAGGGCTGAGGAGTAACAATCACTCAGCCCTCGGTTCTCTAGGCGATCGCTTTTTCCGTCCGCTCGGCTTCGGCTTGCAGGCGAGCTTCTTCGGCTTTGAATTCCGCCAGTTGTGCTTCGATTTGGTCGCGCACAATTTGACGATATTCGATGAAGTGTTCGTTGTGGGCACACACGATCAGATAGTGTTCCCACACGGCGGGATTGCGCCGCATGATGCTGAACAGGTGATGCCAGAACATCCAGCGTGTTTCGCGCTTGACGCCCTGCCGCCAGCAGACGATCGCCAACGCCCGCAGATCGCGCCACGAAGGAAGTTTGGCGGGCGGTTTGACTTTGGGTGCGCCCAAAATCAGAAAGTGACGGTAGGTGCGATCGAGGTATTTTTTGGGATCGTAGATTTGCCAAAAGGCTTCGACATATTCGCGGGCAATGTCTTCCAGCGGGCGCGTCGGAATGAAATTCATCAGCGTCGTTTGGTTGATGTTGCCGTCTTTGCCGTCGCGCAGGCGACCTTCTTTGGCGAGCCGATGCCACAAAGCGGTATTCGGCAATGCTTGCAGCATGGCGAACGTCGTTGTCGGAATCGTGGTTTGTTCGGCAAAGCGGACGATGCGATCGCCTGCGCCTTTTTCTTCGCCATCAAAGCCGATGATGAATCCGGCCAGGATGCGAATGCCCGATCGAATAATCGTATCGACTGCATCGGCGAGTGAGCCGCGCGTATTTTGGAATTTCTTGGTCATTGACAGGCTGTCTTCATCCGGCGTTTCGATGCCCAAGAAAACCGAACTGAAGCGGCACTCGACCATCAAATCCATCAGTTCTTGATCTTGTGCCAAATCAACCGACGCTTCGGTTGTGAAGGCGAACGGATATTGATGTTCGGCCATCCAGACTTTGAGTTCTTTCAGCAGCAGCTTGACGTTGCGCTTGTTGCCGATGAAGTTGTCATCCACCATGAAGATCGATCGCCGCCAGCCCAGTTCATACAGGCGATCGAGTTCGGCAATCAACTGTTGCGGCGTTTTGGTGCGCGGCTTGCGTCCATACAGCACGATGATGTCGCAAAATTCGCACTGGAACGGGCAGCCGCGCGAAAACTGAATCGACATCGAATCGTAAGCGTCCAGTTCGAGCAGGTCAAAGCGCGGAATCGGTGTGGTCGTCACGTCGGGCTTCTCGCCATTCTCGGCGCGGAAGACGCCCGATCGATCGCCGCGTTCGATCGCTTCAACAAACATCGGCAGCGTAATTTCGCCTTCATCCAAAATGAGAAAATCGGCTCCGGCCTTTTGTGCTTCATCTGGCACAGAAGTCGGGTAGGGACCACCAACGGCAACCAGCTTGCCGCGCTGCTTCGCTTCCCGAATTTGCTCAAGCAAATCGCCTTTTTGCACAATCATCGCCGACATAATCACCAAGTCTGCCCATTCCCATTCAGCTTCGGTGACGGCTCGGACGTTGCGATCGACCAGTTTAAACTCCCAGGTCTGCGGCAAAATTGCTGCCACTGTTACCAGTCCGAGCGGGGGCAGAAGCACTTTGCGATTCACTAACTCCAAAATCTTTTCGTAAGACCAAAATGTCTTGGGAAACACAGGATAGAGCAGCAGAACCCGCATTTGTGAAAACCTCACACCGTTTCAGAAGAATCGTAAGAGAAAGCAAGCGATCGAAGCAACTCGGATGTCATTTGGGGGGAAATCACAGCCGCCTACTCATTGTGCAGTATGTGGCGAAAATCGAGCGATTTTGTCAGACACCGCCGAGCAGACGGACGATTGCTTTGTCCTCATTGTGCCTTACGCAAAGTCACTTTCCAGAGCGATTCGGTTTCGAGCGGCTCCAGCTTGGCTCGATATTGCTCGATAAGCTGTCGCCGCAGTCGGGGCGATGCCTGATAGAGAAACAGGTCGCGATCGATGGGCGGCGCGGTCAAAAGCAGCGGTTTAACAAGCTGAAATTGAACTTCAGGCTTGAGTGAATAGCTGAGTGATAGGACGCGCTCGATCGAAGCATTGCTGAGAATCAAGGGGCGATCGCTTTGATTCACCACCGCCGCAATCTTAAGATTGTCTTTGGTTTTGAACAGCCCTTTGTTCCACCACAGTTCAGCCTGTGAACTGATTCCACAAGACAACGCTCCGATCAGCAACAGCGCCAGAAAGCCAATGACCCACTTTTTCTTCCAGTTCCACTCCAGCGTTTTGTAGGCGATCAATCGGGCAACGGCGAGTTGAATCCCTAAATAGCACGCGATCGGATAGCGGGCGACGCTCGATCGCTGACCGCCCAACAGCAAATCTGCCAAAATCAGCACCGTTCCCGTCACGCCAATCAGCGCAAAAAGAAACAGCCAAATTCGCTTGGCGCGATAGCGATAGATCCAATAAAGCGCGTAGCCGCTCAGAATCAAGGTGGCATAGGTCAGCGGATTGATCCAGCTTGGGCCGTGATTGAAGTCAAAGTAGAGGCGGCTGAGGTTGAGCAGCCATTTGGCCGGAAGCTGAAACGAGTCTTGGTCAAGATGTGCAACGTTGCGACGCAGTTGCTTTAGGTGAGTGCCCATGACAATCAGCCAGGGACTAAACAGCAGCAGTGCCAGCGTGATGGCAGCGAGATAGTGAGCAACCGATCGACTCCACCGCCAGCCCGACAGCCCCAAGATGTAGATGCCGTGTGCGATCGCCACAAACCCGGAAAATAGAAACGTGTAGAAGCTCAAGGCTAGCGTCAAGCTATACAGCCACCAGCCCTTTTCAGTCTGCCTTGTTCGCAGCAGAACGGCGCTAGAGAGCAAAATTGTCACTGTCCACAAGCTGTAGAGGCGAGCTTCTTGGGCAAACAAAACGTGAAACGGCGACACGGCCAGCAGCGCGATCGCAATCCATCCGGTGGCTCGCGAGGTGAAAAGTTCGCTGCACAGCCAGTAGATGAGCGGCAGGGCGAGCAGGCTGACGACAGCGGAAAAGCTGCGCCAAATAGCGATCGATCGCGCCAAGCCCGCAGGCGAAACATCAACTTGATCTGCGCCGAAAAGCTGCGCCCAGCCGCGCACCAGCAGATAGTAGAGCGGAGCTTGTTCGGGATTGCCAACCAAAGCATCCCAGGTATTTTCCCAGGTGCGGCCTGCGGGATGCTGATATTGCTGAAGATCAGCCAGGTCAAGAATTTCTCCGGTGTAGGTGCGATCGACGACTTCCGCAACGCCATAGCCGGACGATCGCATGGCCGTAAACACTTCATCGCCCCAAAACACTTTGCGATCGAGCTGATAGAAGCGAAAGAAAATCCCCAAGATCAGTGCCAGGAGAATTCCACCTGCCACCCAGCGATTGCGCGGCCTTTTTAGCAAAAATTTCAGCATGGGGCAAGGCGGACGCGATCGAGTCGCGGTTTACGGATGAGGAATGCCGCTGATTTTGAGCAAATCGGCGATCGTCGGGCAATAAGGCTGTATTCCGAAGGTGGCAGGATTTACCGGATTTTCATAGGTGAAGTGTCGATAGGTGAGGCAGAAGCGATCCCAAGGCTCCATCTGAATCCGAAATAGAGCGATGAACAGATCGGCCAACTGCGGCGACAGCGGCAAACGAAAGTAGATGCGCTTGTGCAGATAGGCGCAGACTTGCGCGATCGCTTCATTCACGGTTAAGCGCGGATTGCCTAATACAATCTGCCGCGACTCGTCTGCCCTCGGCGGATAATCGACCAGATGCCGCACGACGAGGGCGATATCTTGAGCGTGGAGAAAGTGAAAGCTGCCGTCCGCTCGAAACCAGCGAATCAAATCGATCCACTTGGTCACATCCGTCAAGCCGCCGGACAAGTGTGAATAAGGTTTGCGACCGTCACCCCCAAACACCAACGTAGGGTAGAGCGTGGTGATGCGAGGAGCGATCGCCATCCGCCAAAGCTGCCGATAGCAAATGTATTTTGACTTGATGTAGTCGGTGCCAATTTGTCCGGCCTGTTCCAGCAGGCGATTGTCACGTCCCAGCAGGCTCGCGGTTGAAAAATAAAGCACCTGCTGACAAACAGCCGGATCAAGCAGTTCCAGCAGCCGTGTGGTTTTGGCAACGTTGATGTCAAACGTTGCTTGCGTTCCGCCCCATGCGGCTGCGGTCAGAATGGCCGTGTTGACGGTCTTGAGTAATTTTGAGAAGCGATCGATCTCGCGCAAATCGCCCTGCAAAATCGTGATCCCCGGACGGGCAGCGGTGTCGATCGCCAGCTTGTTCGGATCGCGCACGAGCAAAAACAGTTCGTGATCCGTTTGCTGAATCAGCGTTTCGGCGATGTATTGACCGATGCAGCCGCTCGCGCCCGTCAGAAAAATGCGTTGAGTCATAGCTTTAGAAAAAATCGGGGATCAAATATCAGGTGTCGGCTGCTTGCTGATCCCCGACACCCAACACCCAACACCCTACTAAGCGGGAACCGTCAAAAGCTGATCGGCCTGCTTTGCGGTTTCAAAGAAAAAGGCGGCGTTTTCTTCAGGCGTTTTGGGCAGAATGCCGTGCCCCAAGTTGAGAATGTGGCCGCGATTTCCGGCTTTGCGGATGGTGTCGAGGATGCGATCGCGAATGAACGCTTTCGAGCCAAACAAAACGCCGGGATCAAGATTGCCCTGCACCTTAACATCGTGACCTAAACGCTGACGCGCTTCGGCCATATCTACCGTCCAATCAACGGTGACGATATCTGCACCGGATTTCGCCATTCGTTCTAGTACGCCTGCCGAACCTGTGACGAGCAGAATCAAAGGCGTGTCGGGATGGGTCGCTTTCACCTGCTGAAAGACGCGCTGCTGATAGGGCAGGGCAAACACGTCGTAATCTTGCGGGCTAAGCTGGCCTGCCCACGAGTCGAACATCTGCACGACCTGAGCGCCACAGTCAATCTGGTAGCGCATGTAGGTGGCGATCGAATCGGCCAGTTTCGTCAGCAAATTGTGCAAAATTGCAGGCTCCGAAAATGCCATGTGCTTAATTACGGCGTAGTCTTTCGAGCCTTTGCCCTCGACGGCATAAGCGGCCAGCGTCCAAGGCGCACCGACGAATCCTAAGACGGTCGATTTGTTACTGACTTCTTGCCTGAGCGCTTGCAAAATTGGCTTGATGAAGGGCAGGGCTGTTTCCGGTTCGAGGGCGTGGAGGCGATCGACCTGTTCCTGACTCCGAATCGGTGATTCGATGATTGGCCCCTTGCCTTCTTCGATATCCATGCCGATGCCAATGCCGGGCAAGGGCGTGACAATATCCGAAAACAAGATCACGCCATCTGGCTGAAAGGCTCGCCAGGGCTGAAGCGACACTTCGATCGCCACTTCGGGAATTTCCGATCGCTCACGAAATGACGGATACTTTTCGCGCAGATCCCGGTAGGCTTTCATATAGCGTCCGGCCTGTCGCATCATCCACACGGGCGGACGATCGAGCGCTTCGCCGCGAGCAGCCCGCAGCAATAAGGGTATCTGGGTCGATCCGGTCATCTCAAAGGTTCTCTCAAACACAATTTTCACAGCAACAGTTCATTGTAGGCGATCGCGGGTACTCCCTGATGCTGAAAACTGCCGGGACGGCGACAAGGCTGTAATGGCTAGAACTCTCGGCCTGTAAACATTTGCGAAGTAACACGCCCGAAGGCGGCGAAGCCATCGCCCCAATCCGTCCGCCTACTGTGAAGCGATCGAAACATTGCACGTCAAAAGCCCGCATCCGCTTTTGAAAATTAGCGCAGGCCGCAGCAGTAATCGCTCACTTCAGCAAAATTGCAGAGGAAGAAACACAAGCAATCGCGCTTCAAAGGCACAATTTTTGAAAAAAAAAGCATTGTTTAGAGCGATCGAGGAAAGAAAGCAGCGGGTGAAATGTGAAAAAATTTTGCAAGTTTTTCGATATGTTCGACGGTGAATTTGCGCTGATTGTTGAGAATTGCGGAAGTGATCGATTCAGTCTTAAAAATTGGAACAAGATTTTTGCTGTTTCAAAGTAAATTCTCGAATCAACGTTTAATGTAGCGATTAGCAGCAACCACGATTCTCTTTGTTTTTCGTATGATGTTAGATATTCATACAGAAAAAGGTGAAATATTTGCTGCAAAAATCGATCGAAGCAAACATTTCACCGATAGACTTGGAGAAAACCTGAAAGTCAGATTGCTTCCGGTTGGAAGTGTTGCTGAATTTCGCTTTCTGTACGATGATAGAACAAATGCACTAGGTCTGCACGACTATGAGTATCTTTCAACGCATTTGGGACGCGATCGGCTTCAACGAATCAGCAGACGATTTTGAGTATGAAGACGACTCCCATTCAACTTCAGAATGGACTGAGCCATCCCGTCCAAACAATGTGGTAGGAATGCAAACTTGGGGCAATTTACACAGCGAAATGATCGTCGTTGAGCCGCGATCGTTTGAAGAAATTCCTCCGGTAGTAACGGCGTTGAAAGAGCGCAAATCCGTTATTCTCAATTTGAACCTGATGGATGCAGATACGGCTCAGCGCTGCGTCGATTTTGTGGCAGGCGGTGCGTATGCGATCGACGGCCATCAAGAGCGCATCGGCGAAACGGTTTTCCTGTTCACGCCCAACTTCGTGCAGATCAACAGTCTTGCGACTCCGCCTGCTCCGGCTCCAGCAGCTCCGCCCGCTCCTGACGCAGCCCTACCGTCGCGCCGTGTGCAGCCCAATCCGACGCGATCGCTCAAGAGCCTTGTTCAAGATTTGCCGGATGTTCAGTAGTTCGCTTGGTTTGAATTCGACTCCCAAGATTGTTGTTGCAGAGCAACGGGAGTCTGTTAAGTTGATGAAGATAATTCTATTTGTGACTCCGGTTCCCTAGCAGTGCCACCTCGATCGCTCAGGGACGGAGCGTTGGAGCTTATGGCGCTGATTGTTCAAAAGTATGGGGGAACTTCGGTCGGCTCGGTCGAGCGGATTCAGGCGGTGGCTGCGCGAGTGGCGCGGGCTGCTCAAGCGGGACATGCGATCGTTGTGGTCGTGTCGGCAATGGGCAAAACGACGGATGGTTTGGTAAAGCTGGCAAACGAAATTTCCACCAATCCCAGCCGCCGCGAAATGGATATGCTGCTTTCGACCGGGGAACAGGTGTCGATCGCCCTTCTCAGCATGGCCTTGCAGGAATTGGGTCAGCCTGCCGTTTCGCTCACTGGGGCGCAGGTTGGCATCGTCACTGAGGCAGAGCATACTCGCGCTCGAATTTTGAGCATTGAAACCGATCGCATTCAGCGGCATCTCGATCGCGGTGAGGTTGTGGTTGTGGCAGGGTTCCAGGGCATCGCCAGCAGCAGCGAACTGGAAATTACCACCTTGGGGCGTGGCGGATCGGATACTTCGGCAGTCGCCCTGGCAGCCGCATTGCGAGCGGAAAAATGCGAGATCTATACGGACGTTCCCGGTATTCTCACGGCTGATCCGCGACTGGTTCCCGACGCGCAACTGATGAGCGAAATTACCTCGGACGAAATGCTGGAGCTTGCCAGCTTGGGCGCAAAAGTGCTGCATCCGCGATCGGTCGAGATTGCCCGTAACTACGGTGTGACGCTCGTGGTGCGATCGAGTTGGACGGATGACCCTGGCACAAAAGTCGTCTCTCCGATTCCGCAACCGCGCCCGCTAGAAGGATTGGAAATCGCGCATCCCGTCGATGCGGTTGAGTTTGATACCGATCAGGCGAAAGTTGCCCTCCTGCGCGTGCCCGATCGCCCTGGTGTGGCGGCGCGGCTGTTTGGCGAAATTGCCCTGCAAGATCTCGATGTGGATTTGATCATTCAGTCGATTCACGAGGGCAACACGAACGACATTGCCTTTACGGTCGTGCAGGCTTCGCTGACGCGGGCGGAAGCGGTGGCAGAAGCGATCGCTCCGGCTTTGCGCTCCTCTGTGGCCGCTTCTGATGAGGCAGAAGTGCTGATCGAGCGCAGGATGGCAAAGGTGAGCGTGGCGGGAGCGGGAATGATCGGGCGTCCGGGTGTGGCGGCAGAAATGTTTTCGACACTTGCCAATGCGGGCGTGAATATTCAGATGATTTCGACTTCGGAAGTGAAGGTGAGCTGTGCGATCGCGATCGAGGATTGCGACCGAGCGATCGCTGCGCTGTGTCAAGCGTTCAATATCAGCAGTTCGCCTGTGCGTCTAGAAGCGGCTCCGCGTCAGGCGGCGGAGGATATGCCTCCGGTGCGTGGGGCGGCGTTGGATCTCAATCAGGCGCGGCTGGCAATTCGGCATGTGCCCGATCGACCGGGCATGGCAGCGCGGATTTTTCGGCTGCTGGCGGCTCGCAACATCAGCGTGGATATGATTATTCAGTCGCAGCGCTGTCGGCTGGTGAATGGCGCGGCAACGCGAGATATTGCGTTTACGGTGGCGCAAATTGACGCGGAAGCAGCGCAGGCAGTTCTTCAGCAGTCGGATTTGGGCTGCGGTGAGGTGACGATCGATCGCGCGATCGCAAAGGTGAGCGTGGTGGGAACGGGAATGGTGAAGCGTCCGGGTGTGGCGGCGCGGATGTTTGAGGCGCTGTCGCAGGAGAAGATTAACATTCAGATGATTGCGACTTCGGAAATTAAAATTAGCTGTGTGGTTGCGGATGGGGAGGGCGTGAAGGCGCTGCAAGCGATTCATGCAGCGTTTGGGCTGGCAGGCAGTGAGCGAATTGAGGTTCCGGCTTAGGTTTTCTGACTTTTTCAATTTCTGGATGCAGATAGATCGATCGCCTCTTGGGGTACTTCTTGATCCGAACCTGTGGAGTGTTGGGGTTGCCCCCACACACACCTCCAACCCCAGCAGAGGACGATTGCATCTCCTCTGCACTCCTACGCAAGGGCTTATCTGTGAGTGTCGATGTGCGCCACATTGGTTTACCCGCCGCGTCCCTCGTGTTGCTCGCTTCTCCGCCGACACCTGGCTCCCGACCCTTCTCGCTGCCTTCACTAAGTCTTCACGGTTTTACGCTGTTCTTTTGGAAGCAGATCCTTGATAACTGAGGTTAAGCGCGATCGCACGGCAAGGATTGGCTGGACGATCGACGCGGGCTAAACCGTCAGGCTATCTACTTCTACCTTCAATTGTGTTTATGAATCGTGTTATTCCGTTTGTTGATCTTCAGCTTCAGCATCAGCCGCTTCAGCATCAGCTTCAGCAGGCGATTCAGGCAGTGATCGATCGCCAGGATTTTGTGCTGGGTGAGGCATTGACCGAGTTTGAACAGACGTTTGCACGAGCTTGTGGCAGCGAATTTGCGATCGGCGTGGCGTCGGGAACGGATGCGATCGCGCTGGGGCTGCGAGCCTGTGGGATTGGGGCAGGCGATGAAGTGCTGTTGCCAGCCAATACGTTTATTGCGACGTTGGTTGGGGTGCTTCAGTCGGGTGCAACTCCGGTTCTGGTCGATTGCGATGCGGAGACGGCACTGATCGATTTGATGGCGGCAGAAAAGGCGATTACCGATCGAACACGGGCGATCGTTCCCGTTCACCTCTACGGCCAAATGGTGTCGCCCAAGCGCCTGCTGAATTTAGCTCGCACTTATGATCTGCTAGTTTTTGAAGATGCGGCTCAGGCACATCTGGCCGATCGCGAAGGCTATCGGGCGGGTTCAGTAGGCATGGCGGCGGCGTTTAGCTTTTATCCCAGCAAAAATTTGGGAGCGATGGGAGATGGTGGCATGGTCGTGACGCGCGAAGAAATTGTGGCGGAAACGCTGCGATCGCTGCGGAACTACGGCTCGCCTCGCAAGTATTTTCACACCGACTGCGGCACAAATAGCCGCCTCGATGCGATTCAAGCGGCAGTTCTCGCGACCAAACTGCCGCACCTGTCCAACTGGAATCGCGATCGCTATTTGGCCGCTCAACAGTACGACGAACTGCTGCAACCGTTGGCAGAATACGGCATTGCCCCGATTCGCAACGGCAGCGGCAGCGGTCATGTCTATCATCTCTACGTGATTCGTGTCACGGATGCCTGCCCGATCGATCGCGCTACGCTGCAAGAGGATCTGGCGGCGATCGGCATTCAAACAGGAATTCACTATCCGATTCCCTGTCACTTGCAGCCCGCCTATCACTTTTTGGGCTATCGGCACGGCGACTTTCCTCGTGCGGAGCAGTTGGCGCAGACGGTCTTGTCGCTGCCGATGTATCCTGGCATTACAACCGACCAAATTCAGCAGGTCGTCGCCGCGATCGAATCGATCGTCAAGTCCGCCACTGCGATCGAGCTTCAGCAAATCTAGATGCAATCAGCCATTTTGCGCCCGCGATCGATGCTCAGTGCTGTCCTGATCGGCCTGATCGGACTGCTGTATCTGCCGCTGCTGCTGCACTGGGCAGACGGCTGGATCAACAAAACCATCAGCATCGAGCATGAATATTTCAGTCATGGACTGATTGGCTTGCCGTTTGCCGTCTTGCTGGCTTGGGAAAGGCGCGATCGCTGGCGGCAACTGGCTCCGGCCAAAAGCTTCGCTGCATCGAGTCTCGGACTCGCCCTGCTGCTACTCAGTGTCGCCTGCTATTTCAGCCAGCTTGCCGACTTAATCAACCTCTCCCTACCAATTTGCCTGAGCGGATTGTGTCTTTGGCTCAAAGGCCAAGCCGGACTGCGCCTGCAAGCGTTTCCCCTCCTGCTAGTCTGGCTTGCTACGCCGACTGAACTCCCCTACCTGATCGCACCCTACACGCTGCCGCTGCAACGCTTTATTGCAGGCGCAGCAGGATTCATTTTGCTTCAGTTCGGTCTGGAGGTGGAGGTGAATCAGATCTATCTGTTTGTGAACGATCGCATCGTCGAGGTCGCTCCCTACTGCGCTGGACTTAAAATGCTGTTTACCAGCCTCTATGTCGGCCTGATGCTGCTGTACTGGCGCGGTGCATGGCGCTTACAATCGATCAGCGTGACTTTTTTCATGGGCATCATTTTGACCAGCACGATCGCCAACATTGTCCGCAATACCTGTTTGGCTTTTTTTCACGGAACTGGACGCGATCGCGCCTTTGACTGGCTGCACGCAGGCTGGGGCGGCGATGTTTATTCGGCAGCAATGCTAGGGTTGTTGGTGCTGCTGCTGAAAGGCATTGAGCACTGGATGCCGGAAACGTAACTGCCCATGCTGTCATCCGATCGATCGAACCCAATCACACTGCGGCTGATTGTTGCCCTGTTGGTGCTGGCGATCGCCGCTGTTCCCACGCTTCCCCGCTACCTAACGCAAACTTGGCCTTGGGACAAACTACCGTCTGTGCCCGCGATCGAATCGCTGCAATCGATTGAACGGAACGGCTTGACGCTGCCCGACTGGACAACGCAAGCTCAGCAGGCGATCGAAGTCAACGGCAGAACTTGGTCAGCTCAGTCGCTTCGGGCAGCCAATGGTCAGCAGGCTGTGTTGCTGCTGCGTCCGCAAACCTGGCCGCGCGACCAGCCGCAGGTGGAATGGACAGACATCGACGGACTGCATCACTGGACGGTCGATTCGCGATCGCGCTTCACG
This sequence comes from Microcoleus sp. FACHB-1515, assembly GCF_014696105.1. Classification (GTDB taxonomy): domain Bacteria; phylum Cyanobacteriota; class Cyanobacteriia; order Elainellales; family Elainellaceae; genus JAAUTJ01. The sequence continues at coordinate 47,915 of NZ_JACJPO010000033.1, read as the reverse complement.
TTTGCTGCTGAGTCGCGATCAATTACGGCTCGCTGGTTTCGCGGCTGGAGCGAGAAGCAAACCTATGCCGTTCTCCAGTGGTATGCTTGGTCAACCGGAGGCGATTCCCGTCCGGCGCATTGGTTTTGGGCAGACCAGCAACAGCAATGGCGAACTCGCGATCGAATGCCCTGGATCGCCGTCTGCGTCTTGATCCCCGTTCCGCCCCTGAGCGAAATTGCGCCTGTCAAAACCGCAGCGATCGCTTTGGGACAAACGATTCAAGCGGCGATCGTCCAGGAACTCACCGCACCCGAATCAGTCCAGTGATATTCACTCTTCTGCTGAAGCGTATGCTGTTTTTTCGATCGGGACTGATCGCCCTGCTGCTGGTGTCGGCAACTCCCGCCCTTGCCCAAACCTCAGACGCCAATCAGCAGCTTGAACAGGCACGGCAGCGCTTGATCGAACAGGGTGAACAAATTGCACCCCTGCCGCCTCCACCGCCTAGCCCAACCCGTGTTCAGCCCGCCTCGGATGTGCACGATCGCTACCGTTTGGGGCCAGGAGACGCGATATTCGCCAGCGTTTTGCGCTTTTCTGACCTCAGCTTTCAAGCCACGATCGACCTCGAAGGCAATATCATCGTGCCGCTAGCCGGAAGCCTGTCGCTGCGCGGCTTAACGATCGCGGAGGCACAAGCGCGAATTCAAGCTGCCCTAAATCGCTTTGTGGTGAATCCCGTCGTTGCCGTTACGCTGGTGGCGCAGCGTCCCGTTTCGGTCTCCATCGTCGGTGAAATCGTGCGACCAGGGCAATATCCGCTGGCCGCGCCGGAACTGACGATCGCCCTGCTCAGCGCAGGCGGCACAACAGAACTGGCCGATTTGCGATCGATCCGCATTCGCCGCACCCAGCCCAACGGTACGGTGATCGAGCGCAATGTGGATCTGTTCACGCCGCTGGCGACGGCCAGCACATTGCCGGATGTGCGGCTTGAAGATAACGATGTTGTTGTGATCCCCGCGCTCAGCATTGAATCGAGTGCAACTTACGATCGTAACCTGGTGGCGCGATCCAACTTGGGACAGACACAAATGGTGATTCGCGTCTTGAACTACGCTGCGGGTAGCGGGCGATCGACCGGAGCCGTCATCAGCCGCATTACGCTTCCCAACGGCAGCAGCTTTCTCGATGCCGTGACGACGATCGCGCCGAATCCGGATGCGGCAAATTTGCGCGAAGTTGCTTTGGTGCGATTTGATCCGCAACTCGGTCGCCCCATCAGTCAAGAACTCGATGCACGAGCTGCTCTACGTGGGGACTTCTCGCAAAATCCAACTTTGGCAAACAACGACGTGATTATTGTTGGTCGCAACTTCATCAGTCGTTTTTCTACAGTTATTAATTCAATCACGCAGCCATTTCGCGATGTGCTGGGTTTCCTGTTGTTTTTCGACACGTTAGACGACAGTGCAGACAATCTGCTTCGCTAAAAACATTACCATAAAGGATTTTGATTTCGTGCGGCTGCAATGACCGTTTGTTCAATCCTCCTTTGCCGAGTTTCTGTTCGTTTTGCACTGCTAATCCAGGTCAAAATCAGCTTTTTACTGGTGTTGCTAAATGCTTCAAAGTTTTGATGAGCCGCTTCATTCACGGCGATCGCTGCTTGCAAATCAGGAGGAACCATGAGCGCTTCGATCGCATCCAAACTTTCCCACGATCTATCTTGTTTTGCCGCTGCAATTTTTCTCAATCCCGCCTCGGTCATCAAACCTTGTTCAATTAGTTCTTCAACATATTGCTTGTTCAATTTCGACCAAACGCTTTTCGGTTTGCGCGGCGTAAAAATCTGCTTGTAGCGCTCAGCGTCGATCGAATTCACCTTACTATCAATCCAGCCAAAACATAACGCTTCTTTCACCGCTTCCGGATAGCGAATGCTCGGCTTGCCGCTACTCACTTTGTAATAAACTAGCCACACACCGATCGCGGTTGAATAGTGAGCAGACAGCCATTCTCGCCAGGTCGATCGATCAACGGCGTAGACTATTTCAAGCGACTGATCAAACTTTGGCATTGTTTTCGAGCAGCTTCGATCGCGCTACAAATATTTTTTCAAAAGCAGTTGAAGCTTGTTTTTTGTGACTTCCGGGGCTTTATCGATCGGTGTAATAATGGCATATTTCAAAGCAGAATGAGCATCCGAAACAAAAGGATTTTCACTCAGTTTGCGTACTGTTTCTTGAATCACGCACTGAGCGTTGATGGCGTTTTTCTGCAAGTTATCAATTACCATTTCAACTGTGACGCTATCGTGGTCAGGATGCCAGCAGTCATAGTCTGTGACAAGGGCAAGCGTTGCGTAGGCAATTTCGGCTTCACGGGCAAGTTTGGCCTCCGGCAAGTTCGTCATTCCGATGATCGTCGCGCCCCAACTGCGGTAAAGATTGGATTCAGCTTTCGTGGAAAAAGCGGGACCTTCCATGCAAACATAAGTTCCGCCGCGATGCAGCGTCACATCTGAGAAATTGAGCGAAGCGATCGCTTCGCTCAAAACCGTTGCTAACTTCGGACAAACCGGATCGCCAAAGGCAATGTGCGCGATCAATCCTTCTCCAAAAAAGGTCGAAATGCGATTTTTGGTGCGATCGATAAATTGATCTGGCACAACCATATCCAGCGGCTTCGCTTCTTCTTTGAGCGATCCCACTGCCGAAGCTGATATCAAATATTCAACCCCCAAACTTTTCATCGCATAAATGTTAGCCCGAAACGGCAATTCGGACGGTGAAAGTGTGTGATTGCGGCCATGTCGCGCTAGGAATGCAACAGGTACGCCGTCAAGTTTGCCCAAAACGATTGCATCGGAAGGTTTGCCGAAGGGCGTTTCGATCGCCACTTCCTGCACATCCTTCAGCGCCTCCATTTTGTAAAGTCCACTGCCGCCAATAATGCCAATTTTTGCTGTAGTCATGAGTTTACTGTAGTCATGAGTTTAAATTAATCTGCCGCAACAACCAAAAACCACTGTAGGTCATTCCTGAATCATCCGGCTGAATGAGAAGAAAATGTACGCCTTGACTGGCTTGTTGGCGCGATCGAAACGTTTGAGCAGCAGTTTTTACTTCGGGGTCATCAAACGTCGCAACAACCCAGTGATCGACCAGCCCCGCCTCTAAAATTAGCCCGTCAGGATCGCCAGGAATGTAATTCAAAAAAGCCGGATTTTCGTCTTTGAGCCATCGCGCCAACCGCATCGATTGCCGTCCGCCATCAATTACGACACCGGGGATCGCAAGAGTGGATGAAAGTTTGAGGTTGAAGGGCATCAGCGCGTCGGGCATTGCCACGATGGGGATCGGGCGATCGCGAAATCGATCGAGTTCTCCAGCGGGAAGCGAGGCAAACCGCCAGCGATCGCCCCAGAGTTCTTCCGGTAGCGGAGTTGGCGGTGGAGAGTCGAGCGCGAGCGGGTCGTAGGATTGGCCTGTGTAGCCTGCCATGCCAGGATAGTCTTGCGATCGCTGCTGTAAAAAAGCTTTGAGGGCGGGCGTGTGGCGCGTTGGTTCAACGGTGATCCCCAAAGTTTGCGCGGCGGCTTGAATGATGCTGAGCGACTGCGGACGAAAGACTTGCAGCGCTTCGGGCGTGATCCCCGTTTGGGTGAGGATCGATCGCAGTTCAGTCGCGCTCCACTGCGAATTGGCTTCGGACTGCGGACACATTGACCAGTAGCGCAGTTCGCCCGCCGCATCGCAAACGACCAGTTCCCAAAGTGGTTGTCCGGTTTCAGACTGAAGCGGACGACGGTAAAAATCAACTTGCCATTGCATCGTCATCATTCTAGGCTTTGAAATAAAGTTCGAGCTAAAAGCTGAAGTCAGTTAAAACTGACTAATACTTGTGTTGAGGTTAGAAGCAACCTGTTTTCACGGGTTTGAGCTTTTAGCCTGAACTTTAAGTTCAAGGTATTATTTCAAGGCTATCAGCAAAACGATCGAGACAGAGATAATCCCCGCCTCGATCGCCACTGGTTTTTTGGATTTAGAGCGGAACGCTAGCGAAAATTGGATCGATCGATTCCACTCCGGGCGCGTACATTTTGGCAACGTAATCGGCCACCATGCGATCGGTGTTGAACAGCGGCGCATTCGTGCGAATCGAAGCTTTCATCATCCGCACCCAGTTTTGCGGGATGCCCTCCGCGTCTTGGTCATAGTAGAGCGGGATGATTTCGGTTTCCAGCAGGCGATAGAGCGATTCAGAATCGATGCGGTCTTGCAGTTCTTGGTCGCTGGTGTGGGCATCTTCGCCGATCGCCCAGCCGTTGATCCCCTGACCGTTCGCGTCGGCCTGATAGCCTTCGCACCACCAGCCATCGAGGACGCTACAGTTGATCCCGCCATTGAAGCAGACCTTTTGGCCGCTGGTTCCCGATGCTTCCAGGGGGCGACGCGGATTGTTCAGCCAAACATCCACGCCTTGAACGAGCTTTTGGGCGGTGAAGATGTCGTAGTCTTCCACGAACGCGACGCGATTTTGAATCGAGGGATGGCGACACCACTCCATGACGCGCTGAATAATCCGCTTGCCTTCTTCGTCGGCAGGGTGGGCTTTGCCCGAAAAGACGATTTGCACGGGGCGATCGCTATCTCCCAACAATCGGAGGGCGCGATCGAAGTCCCGCAGAATCAGATCGCCACGCTTATACGGGCTGAAGCGACGGGCAAATCCGATGATCAAAGCGCGGGGATCAAGCAGATTGTCAACGGCTTGAATTTGCCAGTGGTCTTCGCCGCGATTTTGTCGAGAGTTGCGGACTCTCAGGCGCGTGTGGGCAACCAAGCGTTCTTTCAAAATCAAATGCCGTTCCCACAGTTCCGCAGCCGGAATGTCTTCGACTTTTGCCCACATTTGGGGATCAACGACGTGGCGCGACCAGTCTTCCCCGAAATACTGTGCGAACAGGTCGGCCATCAGCGGGGCTGTCCAAGTGCGAGCGTGAACGCCGTTCGTGATATGGCCGATCGGCACTTGATCTTCGGTCGATCGCGGATAGAGAACCGTCCACATTTTGCGCGAAACCTGTCCGTGCAGTTCGCTGACGCCATTGGCAGCCCTTGTCATCCGCAGAGCCAGCGGCGTCATGCCAAACGGCTCCCAGGGATCGCCCAGTCGTCTTGCACCCAAGGCGAGGAACTGTTCGCGATCGAGCTTCAGTTGCGGCCAGTAGGAGGCGAAGAACGAATCCATCAGGTCGGCAGAGAAAACATCGTGTCCGGCGGGGACGGGCGTATGCGTGGTGAAGATCGATCGATCGCGCACTCCCGCCTCAACGTCGTAGAACGATTTGCCCGTCTTCTGCATATCCTGCCGCGCCACTTCCAGCAGACAGAAGGCTGCGTGACCTTCGTTCAGGTGATAGACCGAGGGCGCGATCTCCAGAGCTTCCAGAGCGCGGACGCCCCCGATCCCCAGCACGATTTCCTGAGCGATGCGGGTTTCTTGATTGCCGCCGTAGAGGTGTCCGGTCAGCCAGCGATCGATCGGGTCGTTGTCAGCCCGATCCGTATCCAGCAGGAACAGCTTGACGCGCCCGATCATCGCCTTCCAGATCTGGACGTGAACGGTGCGCTGCCGAACTTGCAGATCGAACGTAATCGGCTCGCCTTGAGGATCGCGGATCAGTTCCAGCGGCAGGCGATCGAACTGATTATCAACGTAATAGTCTTCCTGCCATCCGCTGCGGCTGAGACGCTGCCGGAAGTAGCCTTGGCGATACATCAGGCCAACGCCAACGAGCGGCACACCCAAGTCTGAAGCGGATTTGAGGTGATCCCCCGCTAAGATTCCCAAGCCGCCAGAGTAGATCGGTAGCGATTCGTGAATGCCAAATTCGGCGCAGAAGTAGCTGACCGGATGTTCGATCGAAATTCGCGGGGCGACGCGATTTGCCCAGGTATTTTGCTCGGCCATGTAGCGATCGAACTGCGTCACCGTTGCGTTCAAGCGCTTGAGATACTGGGGATCTTCGGCGACTTGGGTGAGGCGATCGAACGAAACGGCTTCGAGCAAAGCAACGGGATTGTGATTGCAGCGCTGCCACTCTTCCGGATGAATGTTTTGGAAAATGGCGATGCGATCGGATGCCCAACTCCACCAGTAATTGTAGGCCAGGTCAGCCAAGCGCTTGAGCGGCAATGGCAACTTTGCCCCAAGCTGAGCAGCAGGGGAAACAGACGGATTGTAATCCATAGAAAATTCTTCCAATTGCAGGTTGCTAGATGCTGGATGGGAGCGATCGATCCCGAACTAGGGTTGAACTGAGCGATCTGGAAAGGTAAAGTTCACCCAATTGAGACGGAGGCGATCGCCTCAGTGAAAATGCTCAGGTTCGATCGGGTGGGTCATGCTGACGAAGCCAAATATCTACACTGGCAGGAATTCCCACGATTCGGCTGAGCTGTTTACAGACTTTACTGCTTCGCAACTTAAGTTCAGCGAAAACATAATGATTTTTTCGGTTTGTGAATTTTTGCGAAACGGGCGCGATCGAATCTAGTGTTGGAAGATTGCGGTTAGCATCGACTTAGTGGGATGAGCGATCGAACCTGGCATCGCCGCTTTGCTCTGCAAATTGCATTAAGATTGACAAAATTCTTGCCGTTGATTTCCACTGAACCTATGAAGCCTGCCCTGACCCAATTTGGCGATCACATGTCCCACCTGAGCGGGGTGCGGGCAATCATGAAAGACATCATTGAAACCTTGCAGGCAGGCCAAGGCCGAGAATTTATCAACCTCAGCGCGGGAAATCCCGTCATTTTGCCGGAAGTGGAGCAGCTTTGGCGCGACTGCACGGCTGACCTGCTCGCTAGTTCTGAATATGGCGAAGTCGTTTGCCGCTACGGGTCAAGTCAAGGCTATCAGCCGTTCATCGATGCCGTGCTGGAAGATTTCAATCAGCGCTACGGGCTGAATTTGACCAATCGCAACATTTTGATTACGCCCGGAAGCCAATCACTCTACTTCTACGCCGCAAACGCACTAGGCGGCTACACCTCAGACGGGCGACTCAAGCAAATCGTGCTGCCGCTGAGTCCCGACTACACGGGATACGGCGGTGTGACGCTGATCCCCGAAGCGCTCAAAGCCTATAAACCGTCGCTCGATATTGACGCGCCCGCGCACCGCTTCAAATATCGCCCCGACTTCAGCCAGCTTGAACTGAACGAATCAACAGGCTTTGTTCTCTTTTCGCGTCCCTGCAATCCGACGGGCAACGTGCTGACCGATGACGAAGTCCGCAAGATTGCTGCGATCGCTGAATCCTACAACGCCCCCGTTTTGATTGATTCGGCTTACTCACCGCCATTCCCCGCGCTCAACTTCACCGAGATGACGCCGCTGTTTGGCAAAAATATCGTCCACTGCATGAGCCTATCTAAGGCCGGACTGCCGGGAGAGCGCATCGGGATCGCGCTGGGCGACGAGCAGGTGATCCGCGTTTTGGAAGCGTTTCAGGCCAATATGTGTCTGCACTCGTCGCGCTATGGTCAGGCGATCGCCGCCCGCGCTATCAGCTCCGGTAAGCTGGCCGACATTTCCACATCCGTCATCCGCCCGTACTACCAGGCCAAATTTAGCGTCCTTGAAACTGCGCTTGATGCTGCGATGTCCCCGGATATTCCTTGGTTCTTGCATCGCGGCGAAGGCGCAATTTTCGCGTGGATCTGGTTCCAAGACTTGCCAATTACCGATTGGGAACTCTATCAGGAAATCAAGCAAACGGGCGTGATCGTCGTTCCTGGCAGTCCGTTCTTCCCCGGACTGAAAGAAGACTGGCAGCACAAACACCAGTGCATTCGCATCAGCCTGACCGCAACGGACGAAGAACTCGCAATGGGAATGCGCCGGATTGCCGAAATTGTCGATCGCGTCTACGCCAAACAGCCCGCCACCGTCCGATGAACCGCTCGATCGATCCCCAAATTCCCGCTGGCTGGATCGCGATCGGCAAAATCGTCAGCGCCCAAGGACTCAAAGGCGAACTGCGCGTCTATCCCGACACCGACTTCCCCGATCGCTTCATCCGACCGGGCGATCGCTGGCTGCTGCGTCCTGGTCAATCTGATCCAGAATCCGTTGAACTCAAGTCCGGTCGCTATCTCGACGGAAAAGGACTTTACGTGATTCGGCTGGCGGGGATCAGCGATCGCAACGCAGCCGAAGCCCTACGAAACTGCTTGATTTTGGTGCGCGAAGACGATCGACCCCCGCTTGAAGCAGGCGAATTTCATGTCCTCGATCTCATTGGTTTACTGGTGTTTCAGCAGGAATCTCAAGAAGCGATCGGCACCGTTACCGACGTGATCCCCGCCGGAAATGATTTGCTCGAAGTTGTGCTGAAAGACTCAAATCAGCGCGTCTTAATTCCGTTTGTCGAGGCGATCGTCCCGATTGTCGATCTGGAAAATCGCCGCATCGAAATTAATCCACCTGCCGGACTGCTCGATGTTAATCGAAAATAGCAAATTCCCAATCTAGAAAATTTTGAACTTGAAAGAATTAACCAATAAAAACAAATCGATTCAGGCAAGGCGTTAATTTTTAGCAAAAAAATCTGTAGCAAAAGTGCGATCGAACTGTATATTTGTACTACGTTCGCTCATCGCCGCCATGCCGATCAAATCTTCTCAAATTCGCGACATTCTCAACGCCAAACGCCAAGATTTTTCTGCATTCAATTCCGAAGCACTGCGCGATTTGCAGCGCTATCGAACGGCGATCGAGCGATTTTGCGACTTGTGGCCGGAAGAACTCGCAGAGCTTTTGCTCAAGCATCCAAGCGACTTGGGAGCGCGACCGCTAGAAGAATATGAAAACGCACCCAGCTTAATTTTGCCCTGCGGTTTAAGCTGGCAAAATCGCGAAGAAAGCATCGACTGGGTGCGCGATCGACTAGGCGGCATCACCACATTCGCTGTGGATGGATCGCAAATTTATCCCAGCAAAGATCTGTCAATTCCGATCGCTTTGGTGCAAATTGGCTGGTTTGAAAATTCTCATCTCCCGCAAGGCGGCTACTGTAAAGACATTCGCATCGACGTGATGACGCCGCAAGAATTGCAGGCCAAAAACAGCGGAGAACCTGTCGATCGCCGTGTCAGTATGCGCCGCTTTGAGATGGAAATCGAACGATTAATTGAATACATCCACGACCATGCCGGAGCCGAAGATGTTTTGGTTTTCCTCGACGGTTCGCTGGTTGCCACGTTTGCCGAAGCCTTCGACGCCGAAACGCGACAGGTCTATGTGGACTGTTTGCGATCGCTCCTCGCCGCCAGCGAACGTCACCGCGTTCCCCTCGTTGCCTACATCGACACAACCTACGCGCAAGATCTGGCCGTCATGCTGCGGACGCTATTCGACCTGCCTGCCTCCAACTCAATTCACGACGCGCAACTGATTCACCGATCGATGAACTGGGGCGATCGCACCCCGCTGTTTCGCTGCCAGCGAGCCGGAATTTTGAACAGCTACGACGACCAGCGCGATCGCGTTGCCTTCACCTACCTCCGAACCACTCGCGACGGCTATCCTGTCCGCCTCGAACTGCCAATGTGGGTTTACGAAGCAAATCGTCACAATCAAATTCTCGACTGGGTACGCGCTGAAGTGATTATTGGCGGTGGCTATCCGTATGCGATCGAAACCGCCGACCAAACTGCCGTTTTGCAGATGGACGATCGCCAAGCATTCTTCCGCATCCTGCAAGACTGGGCAGACCAAGAAGAACTGAACCTGCGCTTTTCGCGCAAAATGGTGAGCAAAACGCGCCGTCGCTAGCAGTCGATCGCACCGTTCCAGCGCCAGCAGATCAACCGCTAGTAGACCATCGCAAAAAATTGAGCCTCTGCTGGAAATGCTCCATCTGAGGCTCAATCGTTGTGAGGCGTTTGCCTTGTCGTTCAAACTGAGGCTAGGCAAGCTTATGCAAGCTCTTGAAGTTCACGCTCTAGCTGATTGATCAAATTTTGGTCGCCGCGATCGCGAGCCGAGTTTAACCGACGCTGCACGTTGTCACGCAGATTTTGACGGTGCTGTCGGGTCACTTCGGCATTGGAAACGCGAGGCGCTTGCGTCCTCGGCAGCGGAGCGCTTGCCATGCCGCGAGACTGCTGCATTTCGCGCTCTAGCTGGCTGATGAGATTGGCGTCACCTTTAGCACGAGCGGCATCCAAACGGTGCTGTAGGCTATCGAGAATGTTTTGCTGATGAACGTTGCCAACGTTGCGCTGAGATTTCATGTGAGATTTCCAAGTTGTAAATAATGTTTAAAACAGGAGCGAAGCTGCATTTTGAGCTGTTCGCTCCTGAAGGAATTAGCGATTTCGCATCGGCAGCGGACGGGGCAAGCCTTGACCACTGCGTCGCATCACAGGCTGCGGAACAGGCAGGCCGTCAGCATGACGAAAAACGCGATCGCGCTCTTCTTGATCAAGCTGGTCGGCGATCGAGTCACCCAAGTCGCCATCAAAGCCAAATTTTGTGCCGCGATAATAGAATTTCATGAGTTTCGCCTCCAAAGAAAAATGTTGAGTCGGTCAGAGGCGCGTTCCTTCGGGAGGTTTCCCTACTTCCGTCTTTTCGATCGCGTCAGTAGCGACCAAAAAGATGAACGAATTTTTATTTCTGTATCTAATTTTACTGTTTAGAAAATTGATTGTCAAATCCTGACAATTAAACTTTTCTTAAGCAAAAAAACCGCCTATGGAAGGCGGTTCGCAGGTAAGTTATGGACGCCTGCTGCTAATCAGCGGTCGGCGGGAAGATCCGCTCGATCGTGCGGTTGAAGCTATCGGGTGCGAAGTGATGCCAAGCCGTAATTCCGGCTGCCCCCATCACCAGCATCAACACAGCCAGTCCAAACCGCACTGCCCACAGGCTGACCGGACGGACAACAGGCGCAGCCGAAACGGACGCAGGCGACTCAGTCGATTCGCCATACAGCAAGGCTTTCGAGGCTTCAGTCATGTCTTCGCTAGGCAGCGGCAGGGCGATCGGTTCAAACAGCGGCGTTTCAGCCGTCGAAAGCTGACAGTGCATCAGCACCGCCGTCGCATTGTCTGATCCGTTCTTCTCGTTCGCCAATTCGATCCAAGATTGAGCAGCAGCAGTCAGCGTAATTTTACCCTTGAGCACTTGGCGCGTCAGATCTTCCCAGTTTTGTTCGATCAAATTGTTATCGCTAACACCGTCCGAACACAGCAGCAGAACGCCATCTTCATCCAGAATCAAGCGCTGCACGGTGGGACGCAGCCAGTCGGCTTCGCGAGTGCCCAATGCCTGCGTGAGTGCGCCTCCGTCCGATCGCTGCTGCGCCTGAGCATACAAGCTGCGTCCCATTCGCACTTCCCGCCCGGCCAAATCATCATCCACCGTCAGCAAATGGCAGTAGCGCGGCGCTAGCCAGTAGGCGCGGCTGTCTCCCGTGTGAACCAGATAAAGTTCATGCGCGTTCGTGCCCGTTGAAGTGGCCTGCGGCAGTTGCAGCGCCATCACCAAAGTTGTTCCCATACGCTGGCGATCGGCTCGGCCATGTGCATCATTCTGACTCGCGATTAAATTGTTGACGACGCGGACGATCGCTTCTAGCTGCTGCATGATCACAGCAGGCGGCAGCGGTTCGGGCTGTGCCAACGTATCAGCAACAAGAGCGCGAATTTGCAAACAGAGCGATCGGACGGCAAGCTGACTCGCAACTTCACCGCCCGCATGTCCACCAATGCCGTCGCAGACAATTCCCAGTTCTGCCAGATCGCCCGTTTCATTCACAGGCGGATAGCAAGCGTCTTCGTTGAGGGTGCGAATTGTGCCGCTGGTTGTGGCTGAGGCAACCTTCAGACGTAACGGCAGTTGGGCAGATTGCTGAAGCAGCAGGGAATTGAGGCGGAGGGCGATCGCCTGAAGAGTCGCGCCTGACTGCATTTCTTGACAAAGCTGCTGAAGCGCAGGAACAAGGGGCGATTTCGTTGGTGAAATCCAGCGCAGCCACAGCGCAGCTAAATCCTTGAGCGTGGGCGGCGTTTGGTCTAAACGCAGTTCGCGCAGTCGCACTCGCCAGCCTTCCACCCGCAAATTTTCTGCTGCCAGCAGACTACTGGCAACGCCCTGTTCGCTCAAGGGTTCCCACAGCATCAGCATCTGCCAAAACCAAGAGAGCTGACGCACCGGAGTTGTTTGCGGCCATAGCGCCCCCAAAGCGGGATAAAGCTTTCCTGTATCGTCGATCGGCACATTGGTCAGCAGCGGAATCGATCGCCCGTTTTCCTGATAGAAGCCGCGCAGTTCCGGGAGATGCAGCCGCAGACTGTGCAGCCTGAGATAAGGCAACATCTCCGGCAGAACAGGCAGTTCCGCAGGCTCAACGGGCTTTGTGTCTAGCCAAATCTGGGGAGCCATCACCACATAGCGGCGATCGAGAATCGTTCCGGCAGAATGCGAACTGGTAATCGCCCACAGGTAGCTGTAATTCAGCGGCGTTTGGCAGCGATCGCACAAGCGCTGTCCCCAAGCATTTTCGGCATGACGACAGGTTAGATTCGGACACTGAATCGGCAAAGTTGCAGCGCTTGGCGCTGAAGGCTCAGAAAGAATTCGCGCAGTCATAAGCTAAGACCAAGGTGGATGGGCGATCGAATGAGCTAGATTAGTCGTGTCGGGAAATTAACGAGTCATTGTAGTGCGAAATTGCAGTCCATAGCGCTTCTTTTGGTTGCAATTTCATTAAAAACGCTAAATCTGGAAAATCAAGGGTTCGGTGTCAGGGGTTGGAGATTCGCAAACAGCCACCTTTCCGCCCCTCACCCCGGAATCGATCGCTTTTTCGCTGAAGTTACGCTTACCTCAATCAACATAGGTGCGATGGAATTGAGTCCTCCGATTTTATGGCTGGTGGCAGGGTTGCTGCTCTGCCTGCTTGAACTGATTGTTCCGACTGCGTTTGTAGAATTTGTGATGGGCATTAGTGCGATCGCCGTTGCCCTGCTTGCCTTTGTGGTTCCGCAGGTGAGTATTCAAATTGTGGTGTGGCTAATTTTGTCAGTTGCCCTAACCTTTGTAACGCGCCGCCTCATTCCGCATGGCAGCGATGCGATCGCTGATTCCAAGGAAGCCACAACCCTCACCGCAATTGCACCGGGAGCGATCGGGCGCGTCCTCTACGAAGGCAATTCTTGGCAGGCTCGCTGCGGTGACGAAGACCTCGAAATTCTGCCAAATCAGCCTGTTTATGTGGTTGGGCGACGTGGAACAACGCTGATTGTCATGCCGGAATCGATCGTCCGCTAGCGGGTTCGGTTTCGCCCTCTGCTTCCTGCCATCCCGCTAGCGCAGATTTCAATCCAGGGCAACCCAAAAATTCTCAATTTTTAACTCAATTAGGAGTGTTGCAATGGGCAACTTTTTACTGTTGGTGATGTTGGCTTTGGGCGGTGCGGGCGTCGCAGGTTCCGTCCGCATCGTCAATCAGGGTAACGAAGCGCTGGTGGAGCGACTAGGACGCTACAGCGGCAAAAAGCTCAGTCCCGGTTTGAACTTCACGATGCCGTTTGTCGATCGAGTCGTTTATCAGCAAACGATTCGCGAGCGCGTCCTCGACATTCCGCCGCAGCAGTGCATTACGCGAGACAACGTTTCGATTACGGTTGATGCCGTCGTTTACTGGCGCATTCTCGACTTGGAGAAGGCTTACTACAAAGTTGAAAACCTTCAGTCGGCAATGGTTAACTTGGTGCTGACGCAGATTCGATCGGAAATGGGACGGCTCGAACTGGATGAGACGTTTACGGCGCGATCGCAAATCAACGAAATTCTGCTGCAAGAACTCGATCAGTCCACTGATCCCTGGGGCGTCAAGGTGACTCGCGTTGAACTGCGCGACATCATTCCCTCCAAAGCCGTACAGGAATCGATGGAACTGCAAATGTCGGCAGAACGCCGCAAGCGAGCCGCGATTCTCAACTCGGAAGGCGAACGCGAAGCGGCAATCAACTCGGCTCGCGGTGGCGCAGAAGCTCGCGTCTTAGAAGCAGAAGCTCGCCAAAAAGCCGCAATTCTCGATGCCGAAGCGCAGCAAAAAGCGATCGTTCTTCGCGCTCAGGCCGAACGCCAACAGCAAGTTCTGAAGGCACAGGCGACAGCCGAAGCAATGCAGGTGATTGCCAAAATCATCAAAACCGATCCGCAAGCTCGCGAAGCTTTGCAGTTTTTGATCGCGCAGAACTACATCGAAATGGGCAACGCGATCGGCAGCAGCGACAGCAGCAAAGTCATGTTTATGGATCCGCGATCGATTCCCGCCACGCTAGAAGGAATGCGATCGATCGTCAGCGACACCAACGGCAAAGGCTGATTGCTGCCTAAATCTTGAAAACCGAGGGCGATCGCTCTCGGTTTTTTTGTCTAGGACTAACGCATTGGTAGCCAGAAATCAATTTCCAAAGCTTAAAGCTCCAGTCCCATAACGAACTCAGCCTATCAACCCAACCCATTTCAATGGGTTTGCGCTTTCAGCCGGAACTTGACACGGCTTCTGCCGCTGTCCTGTCGTCTTCAAGGATTAACAATGTACTGCGACTCGATCGGCTCAACGGCTTGACGCTGGGCAAGCGCTTGATACAGCAAGGCCGCAGCTTCGGCGCGAGTCGTCGGGCGATTCGGTTCAAGCGCGTTCAGGTTCGGATGATTAACCACAATGCGCGATGCAGTAGCAGCGGCGACTTTATCCGTTGCCCAGTTCGGAATTTGGTCGGCATCTTGAAAGCGCTGTACGATCGCATTCACATCGCCAGATGGCGTTAGCCCCAAACCTTTAGCAAGCGAGGCAATCGCCTGCACTCTAGGAATTTGCTGTCCCGGTCGAAACACGTTGCCCGGATAGCCTTCCATGAAGCCACTGCTAAAGGCGCGATTGATCGCCGGAATTGCCCAGAATCCCTGCGGTACATCGTTGAAATCAACGGGATTGCGCTGCTGTGGCGCGTTTTCAAAGGTTGACTCGATCAGCGCGGCAAATTCGGCACGATTCACAGGCTGATCCGGGCGAAAAGTGCGATCGGCAAATCCACGCACGATATCGCGTTTTGCCAATGCCTCAATGAACGGATAGGCCCAGTAGGTTGCTGGAACGTCTGAAAAAGTTGGCTCTGCATCTGGCAAATTAGCAGTCGGCGTCACAGTCGGTGAGGCGATCGTTCCAGCAGGAGCAACCACACCAACTTGCGGCGTCGGCGTTGCAGTCGGCACGAGCACACCGGGAATTGGCACGGTTGCTGGAGTCGTTGCGCCAACTGTGGGCGTGGGACTTGGCGTTGCTTCGTCGTCATCGCGGCCAAACAGATCGAGTGCTGGAGAAGCCGCAGGTTGAGCAGCAGGCGCAAACGCACTGAAGATGTTAAATCCCTGCGTTCTTCGACCGAATGACCAGAAGAAGATGCTACCCAGAACCAAGAACGCTACAAGAATGCCAACAAAATCATCGAAGCCCAGCGGTCTTCTCGACGAGGGGCCAGGAGGCGGAGGAGAAGCAGTCATGTTTAGTCACTCAATATAAAAGTTATGTTGCGCTGGACGGCAGCAAAAGTTGTGACTAAACATAGGCGGTTACGAGAATCGCGGCATCTCTCCAAAGGCTTGTCGTCAGGGCAATAGTGCAGCGAAAGCGCTTGAGCGATCGCCTCGTTGCTGCCTAGTTCCAAATTCGCTCAAATCGAGTTTTCGGCGGTGGCGGCGCGTCCAGCCATTCCAGCACGGCCTGTTCCGAGTCAAATTCCAGCTTGTAGCCTTGATTGGCATCGTACACAATCCAGCGGCGATCGCCAGTTGCAGTCACGGTTTCGCGAACGCGCGGTTCGACGGTGACCGGAAACAAATTGGCGAGAAACCGTCTTAGCTTTCGGGCGATCGTCGCTCGTGCCGAAGTAGAACGTTGCCGCTCAAATTTGACGATCGAGTGCGTGCCGAAATGTCTGCCAGAACTTTGTCGTTGAGGTTGTGTTTTCATTTGAAAACTCTCCTGTTAAACTACTCACACCTATCTGAATCGATTCAGATAGGTGTTTCCATATTAAGCAATGTATCTGAATCGATCAAGTTAAACATGCTCTATCTTTGGAAAGAATTCCATAGGCAAAGGCCAATGACCGAGCAAATTGAGGGGTGAACACCCCTGTAGAATAGTTTTTTTACCCCTTCGCCTCGACTCTGCAAGCGGCAACGGGAACAACCAAATCAACCTGAGCAGAGGCGACGATCGAACTCGCGCCTCACGGATGTGATTTTATGTCGGTAGACAAGCGATCGAAAGCTATCACCCTCCAAAGCGTTGCCAAAGCGCTTGGCGTGTCGCGCACCACAGTCTCGAATGCGTTCAACCGTCCCGATCAGCTTTCGCCAGAACTGCGCGATCGCATTCTCGCCGCCGCCAAAACAATGGGCTATCACGGTCCGCATCCGACCGCTCGAATGCTGCGGACTGGACAAACGGGCACGATCGGCATTGTGTTTTCCGGGTCACTGCCTTATGCGTTTAGCGATCCGGTGGCGATCGCATTTCTGCAAGGCGTGGCGCAGGTATGCGAACAAACGCAAGCGAGTTTGCTCATCGTGCCCGTTTTGGAAAGTCAAACCGCACCGATTACGATTCAGCAAGCCGCTGTCGATGGCTTTATTGTTTACGGAATGCCAGAAGCAAGCTTGGTGCTAGAGCAAGTGCTGTCGCGCAATCTTCCGGTGATTGCCGTCGATCAGCCGAATCTGATCGGCCTGTCGCAAGTGCATATCAGCGATCGCCAAGCTGCCCGCGAAGCCGCCGCCCATCTGCTGGGTCTCAACCATCGCCGCTTTGCAATTATGGCAATGGACTTGCTGAGCGATCGCTATAAAGGTTTGGTCAGCGCGGCACGCATGGCGCGAGCCACCGTCACCACCACTCGCGAACGACTGCACGGTTACGAAGAAGCGTTACGCGCAGCGGGCATCACCTGGCAGCAAGTCCAGATTGGTGAATGTCCGCTGCACAATCCGATGGAGGATGCGATCGAAGTTGCCCTTGCCCTGCTCGCTCAAAAGCCGCGCCCAACGGCAATTCTGGCAATGAGCGATCTGTTGGCGATCGCTGCCATTCGCGCTGCCGAACGCATTGGCCTTGGCGTTCCTGCCGATGTTTCCGTTGTCGGCTTTGACGATATTCCGCTGGCTGCACAGATTCGTCCGGCCTTGACCACCGTTCGCCAACCGCTCATCGACAAGGGAGCGATCGCTGCTAGACTGCTGTTTGAAGAACCTGCTGTTGCCGTTGTCAAAGTGCTGCCCACCTCGCTAATCGTCCGCAATTCGTCGGCACTCGCACCAAAAGACGCCGAATAGCTTTTGCCTCAAATCGATCGCCCAAACAAGCAATATCGGCGCATTGGCACAGCATAGCGACGGCTGAGATTGAGCGATCGATTTGTCTCATGCATCAAGGCGTGAATGGCGCGAGTGTAGCCGAGTGCTTGGGCGATCGCTTGAGCGCGGGCAACCAGCAAGCTGCCCAATCCTGCGAATTCTCGACCTGGCAAAACTGCGACTGTTTTGATGATCACGGTGTCGATCGCGCCACGCTTCGCCTCCAGCAGATCCGGCAGAGCAAACAAAAATCCAACAAGCTGCCCGTCTTGTTCTGCCATCAGCACCAGTTCCGGTTTCAGAAACGGCACAACTTGACGATATTGCGCTAGAAACTCGGCTCGATCGATCGGCGTGTAGAGAAAATTGTGCTGAAAGCTGATCAGCGAAAGCTG
This sequence comes from Microcoleus sp. FACHB-1515, assembly GCF_014696105.1. Lineage (GTDB taxonomy): Bacteria > Cyanobacteriota > Cyanobacteriia > Elainellales > Elainellaceae > JAAUTJ01. The sequence continues at coordinate 30,084 of NZ_JACJPO010000033.1, read as the reverse complement.
GTAAATCGCGTCCAGTTCAGCTTCTAGTTGAGCGGGGTCGATCGATCGAATCTGCACGCGCTCGGCAAATCGTGCTGCGATCCTCGCTAGTCGGGAATCCTGCTGCGATAAATCCAAATTAACGGCGGAATAGTAGTGGGCGATCGCTGCAAATCCGGCTGCCTGGAACTGTTCACACCACTCAGCCGGATTGTCCGGCTCCAGAAAAAACAGCGGTTCACTGCCGCGATCGCAAACCGCACGATAGCGTCGCCAAGTGTTGCCATCGATCGGGGCGATCGCAAAGTTACAGCCATTTGTCGCCAGTTCGCGACCAGCATGGTGCAGCAATTCCTCAGCCGCAGCGCAATCGATCGCGCCATAGTGCCCAATCAATCCTGCGCGAACGACTGGAACTTGCCGCCACCAAAGCGAACAGTGGGCGAGCAGCCGATCGCCTTCCACGAGTGCCCAATGTGCATCGGGTCGATGCTGAATCAGCAGTTCCGGGGCGATCGCACTCAGGCCGCTGTTGGGCAGCGTGGCAAGCTGTTCGGATTGCTTGATTTGGAGCAGGTGAGGCATGACAATCGGCAGAAGATCGTCATTAGCCTAGCGATCGAAATTAGTTGCAATCAACGGGAATGGGCGCTTCTTCGATCGTCACCGGATGCACAGGGGCAGGCTGAGATTTGGGGGTGATCACTTTGGCGGGAATGCCAACTGCCGTTTGGCCTGCTGGAACATCTGCCAAGACAACGGCATTCGCGCCGATGTTGGCATTGTCGCCGATCGACACATTGCCCAAGATGACTGCGCCCGCGCCAACATTCACGCGCTTGCCGAGTTTAGGCGCATCCATCAGGCGATCGAGGTGGCGCAATCCCAGCGTTACGTTTTGGCGGATGATGCTGTCGTCTCCGATATGCGAGTAGCCGTGAATGACAATGCCGCCTTGATGTTCGATCACGACGCGCCGACCAAGCTGCACCGTGTAGGGAAGCTCGATGCCATACGTGTTGCGAACTTTGCGGTAGAGCGATCGATACAGAAGGCTGAAGGGCGCTCGCAGCAGCTTGGGCTGAACGCTCATGCGCCACACGCCAAACCGATGCACGGCGACAGCTCGAAATCCGGGCAGTGTCCAGTCGCGGCCATGCGCTTCCCAGTCTTCTTTAATTTGCTGCCAAAGGCTGAGTGAATTGGCCTCAGTCACACCTGTCCTCCTTTGATCAGCACGCTATTGAGCAGAAAATCGCTAAACAGTTTAGGCGGATCGCAGTTTGGCTTGCGCTGAATCACGCGACGAACTTGCCAAACCAAATGAGTAGATGCCCAAGCTGCATCTGCAAGGACAGCATACAGCCAGCCGTGATTTTTGACAAAATAGCGGCGGCGCGATTCAAACACATAGGGCGGCATTCGCTTCAGCTTCCGGTTTGGATCGGTGACGCCGGAACTTTGCCCAACGAAGTGCACAATGCGGCTTTTCGGCACATACCAGCAAGGCCAGCCTTGCCGCTTCGCCTGCAAGCAAAAGTCCATTTCTTCGTAGTACATGAAGTAGCCTTCATCCATCAGGCCAGCCGTTTCCAGCACTTCGCGGCGAATGATCATGCTTGCTCCGGCCACCCAGTCGGTTTCGCAAGGTTCGTCTGCGATCGGTTGCGCGATCACCCAGCGCTGAAGCAGCTTGCTCACAACGCCCAAGCGCAGGCCAGCATCAATTTCACTCATTAGCGAGTGAAAGCGAAACGCTGAATGCTGCGGCGTACCGTCCAAGTTCTCCAAACGGCTTCCCGCAATGCCAACTTTAGGATTGGCCTTCATAAAATCCAGCAGTGCCTGCAATGCGCCAGGCCGCACAACAGTATCAGGATTGAGCAGCAGCACATAGTCCGGCTTCACGTCTGATTGCAAGGCGGCACGAATGGGCGCATTGTTGCCAAAGGCAAAGCCGCCGTTGCGATCGAGCGGCATCAGCGTTGCCCAGTCGCCCCACTGATTTGCGCGAATGGCCTGACCGATTTGCTCAACCGAACCATCGCCAGAGGCGTTGTCGCTGACGACGACGCGAGTACCAGGAATTGCCTGCACTTCTGATTGGAGCGATCGCAAACAGTCGATCGTCAAGCGGGCAGTGCGGTAGTTAAGTGTAACAACCAGAAGCGGAAACGAGGAAAGAGATGGCAGCGTTGACATAGGAAGAAGTGCGTTTAAGTTTTAAGCGTTCACACTGCTGAGGGCGCAACACAACAGAAATCAGCTTTAAGGACGTTACTTTTAGAGTGCCCAAGCAATCGAAAAGGCAATGTTTGAGTAAAGAATTGTATCCAGGTTAATGCCCTGTTTATAGCATGCAAGATGGCCTACCGCAGCACGATCGATCGCAACTGCGGAAAACTCTATCGTGGCTTCATCTTGTTGCTGATTTTTGAACAAGCCGCAGCTATCGCGATGACACAGCACGAGGCACGGGCGGAGCAGTCTTCGGCTGCAAGCGCTGCTTGGGTTTAAGCACGACACCTGCTACACCGCCGCTCACCAAAATGTAGATCGGGTTAACCATCGCGTTGACGAGGCAATCGACCACATAGAGCAGGAGGGCAATGGTCAGGGCAGCGGCAGGAGCAACTTCAGGCCGAGTCCACAGGCGTGCTGGATAGCGAGACCAGAAAAAGCTGAAGACAGGCGCGAGCAGAACCGAGAACAAGCTGACCAACCCAACCAAGCCATAAACCCCAAAGGCGAGAATCCACAGGCTGTCAGGAATCGTTTTTTGCCTGCCGTTTTCAAAAATCAGGTTGCGACCCCAGCCGCCCCAGCCCAACACAATTCGCTCACGCGCCTTATCTGACAGTAGTTCCTCATTGTTGAATCGGAATTGCAGCGAGGCAATGCGATCGGGTTCTAGAAACTGTGAAAGCGTTTCAATGATTTGATCGGAAAAGTAATTTCCGGTCATTGCGTTGATGTAGAGGTAGATGCACATCGTCGCAATCAAAATAAAGGCGGGCAGCGCCGTCCGAAAATATTTTCCTGCAAATAAGATGCCCACGCCGATCGCCAAATTGACGTAGGCTCCGGTTGATCTAAGCATGATGAAGGTGAATAACAGCGCACCGACCCACCACGAGATCGGATACTTCCACACTTTTGTTACGGTGCCTGTTTGCCAAAACCAGATGCCAATCAGCGTTGCTGCCATCATGAACGCACCAACGGCCAAACCGTGCGACATGAACACTGTTGGACGGTAGCCGCCCAAGCGCATGGACTGACCAAAATCGGCGAACGCATGTCCGCCATATACAATTCGGTGAAGCTGCGGGCTAATGCGCGTTTCAATTAGGCAAAGCGGCATGTAGGTTAAGCCGCCGATGAAAATGCCCATTGCCAACTGTCGCAAACCAGCCAGATCGCTAAAGTAGATGCGTCCCAAAAAGTAGGGAATTCCCCAAACAACCAACTGGTTCAGCATTCCCGACACGCCATCATACAGTCCCAAACCGTTGCTGAGCGAAGTTGGAATTGTGCAGAGGCACCAGACCAGCATGGGTAGGTCAAGCCAGCCCAATCGAAACGATTGCAGGCGATCGGAGTCAAACACAAACGTTGCCAGCAAAATGCCGTAAGAAGTGGCTGTGGCTTTGGTGTATTCCGGTAGCCCCGGCAGCGACATTGCGGCTTGAGGAAGATAAAGCCAAGCGGTGATAAAGCTGATGACAACGGCTCGTCGGGGCGAAAACCGAGTGAACAGATAAAAGACAATCGGAATCCAAGCAAACATCACGAGCGGCACGAGCAGGTTTGGTCCTTGGAAGGGATTGCCGGGAAAAGTGAAGCCCATTGTCTTTAAAAAGAGTGACAGTTACAGGAAATTAGAGTGACAGTTACAGCGCTAAATCTTTTTTGCTGGCCTAAGCTCGATCAGCAACCAGAATTGATCAGCATTGGCTGACCGATCGCCTGCTGCAACGCAGCCTCAAAGCGATCGGTCGCGTCGTCCCAGGAGTAGCTGGTTGCTGTGGTGTAGGCTGCGTTTGACATCGCTTGCCATTCGCTTTCGGGTAGCTTGAGAACTTGCACCAGCGACTTTGCCAGTTCTGCCGAGTCGCCGACCGGAACGACATAGCCGTTGCGACCAGATTCAATTAGATCGATCGCCCCGCCAATCGAGGTAGAAACGCTGGGTGTGCGGCAGGCCATCGCTTCGAGAATCGTCAGACCAAATCCCTCACAATAGCTGCCGCACAGCCAAACATCGCACTGGGCATACAAACTTTTCAGTTTTGTTTGAGGCGGATTTAGGTGAAAAACTGCGTTTTCAGGCAGCAAGCCCGCTGGCGGCGGACAGTTGCCAAAGCACAAGAGTTGCAGATTGGGAATTTGCGCTTGGGCAAGGGCAAACGCTCGCAAGCTCACCTCCACCCCTTTCCAACGCATTGGCGCATAGAGCAGTCCCACAGTAGGCACATCCTGCTTGCCGCGTGCGGGTGCATGAAATAAGTTTGCATCGACGCTGTTGGGCACGAGTGAAACGCTGCGGTTGCCGTATTCGTCGCGCATCAAACCATCGAGCCAGCGCGAAATGGTGATTTTGTGCAGCGGCATTTGGTAGGTTGCCTTGACGCGATCGATCGGCAAATAGTCAAACACTTCATGATGCTGAATCAAATAGACTTTCGCTCCCTTTTCAGAGGGAAAAGCGTTGACCCATTCGGCAGTTTCCCACCAGGTGGCAACGACCACATCTGCATCGGGAAGATCGGCGCACACAATTGGAGGTGCGTGATCAATGACGTGATGGGGAACATCAATGGAGTCATAGTGGGAAGGCTGCGTAACCGTGCGAGACGGCCAACCCTTGCCTTGGAATAGCGAGCGAATCTGCTGCTTGCGCGTCAAAGGGGTATGAGGCACTGAAACAAGCTGCACCTGATGGCCTCGATTTTGCAGGCGCTCAGCATAGGTTGCTATGACACGATTGCCGCCGCTCAAATCAGCACAGGGAAGAACAAACGTAATTTTCATGGTGCTATTTTCTGATTCTTCTCAAAGATGCAGGTTGATACTCCAAATTCCGTCAAACCCGACAAGCTTCGAGCAGATAGCCTGGCAGCTTGTTTTCATTCAGTATAGTTGGCTCAACAAAGGCAAAAGTTAATCGGATTGCAGGCACAATCAGCCGCCTAAGTGCGATCGACGCGAACTGCATTGGATTGACGGCTTAGCGTTAGAATGCTCAGCCCAGACTTTGATTTCAATCTGGGCTGATTCGGATAAGGCCAGATTATGGCAGAGCAAGCGGCCAGCCATCGATCGGTAGCCCCAGCCCCAAAAGGCTGCGTACCGCCACAAAAAGGGCGACCAGACCCAGGAGGAGCGCGGTTGCTTTTAGATCTTGGCTGATGCACCCAAATCCTTCACGTTTAAGGCCATAGCAGACGGCAAGATAGTAGATCAAGTCGTTCAGGGCAACACCAATCACGGCCCCAACCGTGCCCAGCCAGGAAAAGCCCAGAAAAATTGCCGCAACGGTAAATGCAAATCGGCAGAAGTTGCCAAAGGTTGTGTATTGCACAGTTCCGATCGAGAACAGCACTGGCTCGATCGTGACGCAGATCAAACGCGGCCAGATACCGATCGCCAGAATCGGCAGCATCCAGGCAGCATCCTGATAGCGCGAGTCATACAGCAGCCGAATCACCTGATCGCCAAAGCCAATCAAAAGTGCCATGCCGACAGTCAAAGCAAGCAGCAGGGGTTTCCGGTTGTGCAAAATCTTACTGCGGAGTTCAGAGCGCGGCAGATCTGAAAATTTTGAGATGGCTGGAAAAATAATTTTGCTGCTCAACGTCATCGTAACCGCTCGAGGTACGTCGCTCAGCATCAGTGCTAAGCCGTAGACCCCTAGTAGTTCAAGCGGAAACAGCTTACCCAAAATCAAACGGTCTGACTGCTCTGCCACAAATGTTAAAGCCGTTGACAAAAAAATCCAGCGTCCCATCGAAAAAATTTCGCGCACCGCTTCTTTGTTCCAGGCAAACTTGGGGCGATCGCCAGGCAGCAAATAGCTCCAAAGAATGCCCACTAGCGTTGTCATCGCATTGCCAAAAACGAGCGCCCAAATAGAAGGGCGAATCCAGGCAAATGCGATCATTGAAACAATGCCAACGACCTGAATCACCAACTCCATCTTGATTTGCAGGCTGACCTTCATGTGCCGCTGAAGCAAAAGTACCGTAGGCGACTTGAAAGCCTCAACCAAGGTGCTGAGCGTGCCCAGGATCGGAATGACCCACAGCATGATTGGCTCTTCATAAAGAAGAGCGAGCGGCCAGGTAATCAGCAGGCAGACGACCCACAAAATGACGCCACGAATCACCTGAATTGTCCAGGCTGTGTTGAGATATTCAGGTTCGTCGCCGCGCTTGTTCTGAACGACGTTGAAATTGACCCCAATATCTGAAAACAAATGCAGCCCAACAATAAAGATATTGACCAGCGCCATCAGGCCGAATAGTTCTGGAGCCAATAGGCGCGTCAGGACGAGGTTGCTGCTAAATCGCAGGATTTGCGCTGCTCCATAGCCTCCGATCGTCCAGATCGTGCCGCGAATTGCCTGCTTTTTCAGTGAAGTTGAAGTCATTGATTTTGCGAAAGGAAGAAGGCCATAAACAGCAATGAAAAAATGAGAAAACGATGATTGCTGAACTAAGTGTGACGTAAAGCCGCAGCAGCGAGGGCTGGCGCAGCCGATTTCTCCACAGGTGTGTCGCCCTGAAACAGCGCAGCTAGTTTTGCAGCCTCAACCGTAATGCTGTGCTGAGCAATTACGCGATCGCGTCCGGCCTTGCCCATTGTGGCGAGGGTTTCGGGCGGAGCAAGCAGTGCCGATCGCATCGCTTCAGCAAGCGGCTCGATCGTGCCGGCGGGAATCAACCAGCCACAGTCGGAATCAACCAGCTCCGGGATGCCTGCAATGTAGGTACTGATGACGGGACGCCCTAGCGCCAAAGCTTCCATCAGCACAACGGGTAGTCCTTCGGCAAAGCTGGGCAACACCATTGCTCGCGCCGCGATGATTTGCCGCCGGACTTCCAGATTGCTGGCCCAGCCCGATAGGATAACGTGCGATCGCAACTGCAAGCGATCGATCGCATCTTCAAGCTGCGATCGCATCGGGCCATCTCCAACCAGAACAAGCTGAAACTGCAAGCCTGCTGCGGCCAGCAAGCTCGCTGCTTCCAACAGCAAAAGCTGACCTTTTTGCTCGCACAACCGCCCGACACAAACTAAACGAGGTGTTTCTGGCGGCAGCGTCGGCTGAGCGAAAAACTCAGCATCCACGCCGCAGTGAACGACATGTAGCTTGAACCACTGCGCCTGTGGACACCAGCGATAAAGCTGGCTGCGGCCAAAAGCACTAATGGCAACGATAAAAGCAGCGCGATCGATCTTCTCAACAAGGGAAATTTCGCGCACGCGGTCAAATTCTTCAGGGCCGTGAACTGTGAAGCTGTAGGGCAGCTCGCTCAGTACATGGGTGAGCATCGCGACTGTCGTGGAGTTTGTGCCAAAGTGAGCGTGAATATGCGTGACGCTGGACTCGGCAAACCAGCCAAGCAGTACGCAGGCTTCGGCAAGATAGGCGAGGTGGTGAGCGACGCTGCGATCGGACGAGCGGCTGAGTTTGAGCGTCAGCCGCAGCGCGTGCCAAAATCGCAGCGGTCGCCAAGCAGCGGTACGAATCAAAGCTTGGAGCAATCTGCTCGTGCCAACGCTAAGCACAATCCGGGTGCGCTCTAGCTCTTGCTTGTCGTCAGGATCAACGAGTTCATCGGCACAAGAGCGAATTGAAAATCGTTCGATTTTGACACCCAAGCTTTCGATCGCCGCAATTTCACGTCGAACGAAGCTATGGCTAACTTTGGGATACTGGTTCACCAGATAGGCGATCGTCTTCATGGCCGTTAGAAATTGGGGGGGCTAACAATACTGCGGCTGCGGCTGGCGAGAAGCATCCGAGGCTGCCAGCCATTATGACGGACTAGCCTGACCAGAGGACTCGCGAAGTTCCGCTGCTTTACATAAACTTTGAAATCTCGGTGAAAAGCCGGACGGAGTGAGAAGAATAAATGAAGCGCCACAAACCGCAAGTTATCGATCGCAACTTTTGAGTAGGATGTGGCGTAACAGGTTGATTGTAGGTTTAACACTGCTGTTGGAGGTGAGCCTTAACAAGTAGATGGTTAAGTAGCAATACCGAGAAAACGCTGAAGTCGCAGCTTGTGCGCTGCTGCCAGCAATTCCGGAGAGAACTGCTGATCGATGCGGTGTAACTAGAGCGGTTTGCTCCTTTGCGTTCATCGAAAATTGTCCTGAAGTCGTCATCGATCGCAGAGCATGACCAAATCACGTGGTGAGAATCACCCGATCGGATGGAACCATAGCTTCTGTCACTCCTTCAAACTCGGTATTGCGTCGATCGTCAAGCTGATCAGGAAAACACCGCATCGAGAAATCTTATGAATTCATCCACACCCCTACCCTTCGATCGTTCCCCGAAACAGCGAGTCTGCAACACGCTCGCTGCAATCAGTTTGCTTGTTGTTGGCGCTGGGGCGATCGCCCGACCTGCGACAGCTCAATCTGCTTCCGACGCGCCACCCAACTTTCAAGTTGCTCCTGACGCTAGCTTTCCACTCAACTCGCCGACTGCGCCAGCCACAAGCAGTCCCGTTCCTGCACCCACAAACGCCCCGATCGATTCGACCGTCTTATCTCAGCCCATCGATGCGTATGTGCTGGGCGCAGGCGATCAGGTGCGAATTGACATCTTCGATGTGCCAGAACTAAGCGGAGATAATGGCACCTACACGGTTTTGGCCGATGGCTCGCTAAACCTGCCTTGGATTGGCTCGGTATCTGTGCGCGGCATGTCGCTTTCGACGGTTGGGCAAGAGCTGACGCAGCGTTACGCTCGCTTCATTCGCGACCCGCTGATCACCGTCAGTTTGCTCACAGAGCGACCCGTGCGCGTCGCCGTAACCGGACAAGTCAACCGTCCTGGAACCTATACTACCGGGCAGTCCGCAGGTGAAGGTCGTGCTGGAGAAGTCACCGCAGACACCGCAGGGCAACTCTCAACCGTTACGCAGGCGATTCAGACCGCAGGCGGCATTACCCAAGTTGCCAATATTCGCAACATTGAAGTGCGGCGTCCGCGCTTGAACCAGCCACCCGAAGTGATTAACGTCGATTTGTTCGCCCTGCTGCGGGGCGACTTGGGCGAAGACATGACGCTGCGCGATGGCGATACGGTCTTTGTGCCCACTGCCACAGTGGTAACAGCAGAAGAAGCAACAGAACTGGCTTCGGCTAGCTTCTCGCCCAACACGATCGATGTCAACGTCGTTGGTGAAGTCGTCAATCCAGGAACGGTGCAGGTGCCGCCGAACGTAACGCTCAACCAGGCGATTTTGGCAGCAGGCGGATTTGATAATCGCCGCGCTCGTACTGCCGATGTCGAGCTGGTGCGGCTCAATGCGGATGGAACCGTGTCGCGTCGCGAAATTCCAGTTGATTTTTCGGCTGGCATTAGCGAAGAGAGCAATCCAGCTTTACGCAGCAACGACATCGTCATCGTGGGGCGATCGGGCATTACTCGCACATCAGATTTTCTCGATACGATTACTCGCCCGCTTGCGCCGCTGCTCGGAATTTTAGGGCTGTTTGGGCTGTAAGACGCAGTAGACTAAACCAATCAAGGGCGCAATTTCTTCGGCAGCTTAAGAACGTAATCAGCACTGAGCAAGTCAACCCGTTGGGCGAAGTGAATTTGTCAGTTGCAGCGCTGATCAAGGGCAAGCTGTTCTTAAGCCGCCAAAATTTTCCACAATCAAACTAGCAGGCGAAGTAATCGGTGAGGTCAGCATGGAGACAGAGCGGAGCACAGATTTAGCAATTCGATATCCCAGGCATTCACCTGAGCCATCCGATCCAAGTTCCGGTGATCCTGATGCGCCATCTGGCAAAAGTTCCGGACTTCTATCGATTCTGAGAACCGTCCAGCGCAACATTTTACTGGTGGCAGGCGTATCTACGATCGTTGCCAGCACGATTGCGCTCAAGGCGACTACGCTCACGCCATCCTACACGGGCAGCTTTCGGCTGCTGGTTGAACCTGTCACGACCGAGGCGCGGCAGGCGCAACCGTTAACCGTAACGCGCACCGACGGTCAGGTGCCCAACCAAGATGCTTTTGTGCTGGACTACCCCACCCAAATCGCCATCCTCACTAGCCCCAAGCTTGTTTCGCAAATTGTCGATCGCGTCCAAACGAAATATCCTGACTTCAATGAAGGTGCGCTGTTAGGAGCGCTGAAGGTGCAGCGAGCCGTCGAAGAAGGCACAGGCAGCCCCACCAAAACGATCGAAGTCGTATACGGCGGTGAAGATGAAGATCTGGTGAGGTTTGTGTTGGAGCAAACTGCCGAAGAATATTTGCGCTATAGCCTGGAAGACCGCAAGACCAGCATCGGTGAAGGCATCGCCCTAATTGAGGATCAACTGCCTCGGACGCAAAGGCAAGTCAACAATTTGCGATCGCAATTGCAGGCGCTTCAGCAGCGCTACGGCATCATCGACCCGAACACGCAAGGCCAGCAGCTTTCGTCTCGCGTTGGCGAGATCACCAATTTGCAGCTTCAAACGCAGCGCGATTTGCAAGAGCAGCGGACGCTATATGAAAACTTGCAGCGTCAGGTGGCGCTGTCGCCCCAAGAAGCGATCGCCGCTTCTGCCCTGAGCGAAAACCCGACCTACCTCGCCATTCTCGAAGATTTGCAAGCGGTTGAAAGCGAACTGGCGATCGAAACTTCGCGCTTCACCGAAGAAAATCAGCGAGTGCAGCGACTTCGAGACCGACAGGCCAATTTGATTGCTCAGCGCGATCGCGTGGCCGAGCAGATTGTCGGCTCAGCGCCAAGCTCTAGCGTCTCGGGATTTCAAAACTCAGTTCGGATCGGCTTGATTAATCAGTTGGTTGCCGCTGCCAACCAAGTTCAAATTTTGGAAGTACGCAGCCAGCAGGTCGCGCAGGCGGGCAGTCAGGCCAACCAGCAGCTTGCCAGATTTCCTGCGATCGCGGCTGAATACGGCGAGCTGCGCCGCCAGCTTGACAACGCCACGCGCCGCCTCGATGCGCTGCAAAATCAGCAAGACACCTTTAGTATCCAGGCGGCACAAAGTGAAGTGCCTTGGGAACTCGTCAAAGCACCGGGCGAGCCGACCGAAATTCCCTCTGACTCCAAGCGGCTGATTGCGGCAGGCGTGCTGCTCGGCCTGCTAGCAGGCGTGGGAGCGGCTCTGCTGCTAGAGCGCTGGCGCAACATTTACTACAGCCCGACTGAAATTCAAGAAGCACTGCAAGTTCCGGTTCTGGGCGTGGTTCCCTTCTATCGAGGTGCATCGCAGCCGCCCACAATCGCGGCAATCAGCTACAGCGAAAACTATGACGATCGCCGTGCGGCTCCGGTCGCCTTTCAGGAAGCGTTTAGCGCCTTGTATGCGAGCATCCGCTTTTTGGGCAATGCCCCGATCGACTCGCTGGTGATCAGCTCTGCTCAACCTGGAGACGGCAAAACAACGGTGGCGCTGAACTTGGCACAGACCGTTGCCATGATGGGCAATCGCGTCTTGCTGGTTGATGCGAATTTGCGATCGCCCCAGCTTCACAACAAGCTGGACGTCAGCAATCTAAAAGGCTTGAGCGATGTTCTTACCAGCGGAGCCACTGTAGAATCGCTGATCCAAAAATCCGCGCTCTCTGACAATTTGTTTGTGCTGCCTTCGGGTCAGCCTACGCCCGAAGCCGTCCGCCTGCTGGCCTCTAATCGAATGCAAAACTTGATGCACAAGGCGCGATCGAGCTATGACCTGGTAATTTATGACACGCCGCATCTTGCTGGAATTACTGACGCTAGCTTCATTGCTCCCTATACGGACGGCATCTTGATGGTTGTCAGTGTTGCCAAGACCGATCGATCGATGCTAATGCAGGCACACAATGAGCTACGCAGCTTTGGTTTGGCCGAGATGGGCGTTGTGGTGAACTACCAAAATCGTCGTGCGAAAAGTCCAACCAGCTACACTCGCACTCACACGGGACAAGCAGCCGCCCAAGCTCGCCTGCCCAATCCCGAACCAGAACATGTTTCCAAATAGCAAACTGGACGATCGATTCGGAGCGCGTTGCGCTAGCCCCACCGCATCGATTGGTGTTTTAGCGATTTTGGATGATCCAGCTCAATCCATTGCTGGTTTCTGTTTTGGATTGGGTGCATATTCGGGAAAACTGGGCTAACATCGGTTGACACAGCAGTCCGCACAGCAACAGTTCAGCTTTTCAGTTTTACGGCTTTGGCGAACTTGTTTTTTACAGAGCCACTATGGGCTATCCAAACTTTACTCGCTACGGCTATCGCATCAGCCAAGAACTCGGTGCGAATCGAGCAGGCGGGCGTGTTACCTATTTGGCAACGGATATTGAGACGCTAAAAAAAGTCGTCATCAAGCAGTTTCAGTTTGCGTCTACTCAAGCGAACTGGTCGGGGTTTGACGCCCACAAGCGCGAGATTGAAGTGCTGCGCGACCTTGACCATCCCGGAATCTGTCGCTATTTGCATTCTTTCCAAACCCAAGACGGTTTCTGCCTGGTTCAGGAATACAAGAACGCGCTGCCGCTTTCGATCGCTCGCAGCTTCGATTTTGGTGAAATTCAGCAGATTGCGATCGCCGTTCTCGAAATATTGATTTATCTGCAAAGTCGCATTCCACCTGTCATTCATCGCGACATCAAGCCGGAAAATATCCTCGTTGATGAGCAGTTGAACGTTTATCTAATCGATTTTGGCTTTGCTCGTGTGGGCAAAGGTGAAGTCGGAATCAGCAGCGTGGTGAAAGGCACGCTGGGCTTTATGCCGCCCGAACAGCTTTTTAATCGAGAACTGAGCGAAGCATCGGATCTCTATGGCTTGGGCATGACGCTGATTTGCCTGCTAACTAATACCAAATCGAGTGAGATTGGCAATCTGGTTGATGTCACCTACCGAATCAACTTTAAGCAGTCGCTGCCCAAAGTGAATTCCCGCTGGATTGCCTGGCTGGAAAAAATGGTCGAGCCAAAAGCAACCCATCGCTTTGCCAACGCTGCGATCGCTCTAGCCGAACTGCCGAAGCAGCCGATCTATCTGCCAGAAGTGCTTCTGAGTCAGGCGGAAATCTTGCTTAAAGCAATCGCACCTCGGCAAAAGCTCGGCAGTGTCGTGTCAATTACCAATTTTGCGCCGGGGACTTGTCTGGAAGGCCGCTGGGAAATCGCGCAGCATCCCGGCGATTTGCAGCCACAGGCGCAGCAGCATCCCTGGATTGCGATCGAGCCGATGGAGTTTATCGGCAATCAGATCGAGTGCCATATTGCGATCGATACCAGCAGGCTGATGGCTGGAAAAATCTATCGCCGCGAACTGCTGCTGCACAGTAACGCCGCCGATCGCAAACAATCGCTGCTGCTACAAGTGCAAACTGCTTCTGCACGTCTGCAAGCAAGGCGAATTCCAGTCGGTCTGCTGGCCTTGCTGTTTGTCGTTTCCTCAATTCTCGCCTGGATCTTGACCTGGATCGTGGTGATCGCCTGCACGGTTCCTTCTGTTCCGGCTGGATTTGGCGCATTTGCAGGGGCAGCAGTTGGTCTGGAAGTTGCAGCGTGGCTGCTGTCAGCAGCGGGGGCAGGAGCAGGCGCAGTCGTCGGGTCAACCGCAGGTGTGGTGGCCGGCCTGCTGGCGCTGTTCATCGTTGCCACCGAAAATTTGTACGACTCGATGCCGATCGCGATCGCCGCTGCCTTGATAGGCGGATTAGGCGGATTGGCATTTGGCGGGCTAACGGGCGTAACTGCCGAACTGTTTGCCCGCAAAAGCGGCAATCATAGGCTATCTATCACTCTGACGCTGGTGACGGCGGCGGCAGCAGTAAGCATCGGCTTGGTGCAGGCAGTTGGCTTTTCGCATCCGCTGCTGCTGGCGGGAGTGGCGGCAAGCTGGCTGCCGTTCGTGGCGATCGCGAGCTATCTGCCGCTGGCTCGTCTGCGCCTTGTGCAGGAGCAGCGAGATACTCAACCCCAATTTAAGCCTTAAGATTTAGCCTCAAGTTTAAAAATTGCGCTACGCTATCAAAACTGGCACACTGCGCGTTCATGGAACCGCAATCATAGCCTCAGAATCAGGGTTGGCGATCGGCCAAGCGCTTTAGTCACCGAGCATTTGCTCAGCGCTTTTTGCAAAGCATGTGGCGACGATCAAACCCAATCACTGATGGAGGAGTGAATTCATGTCAGCCGATCGTGTGGGAAATACGATGCTCCGTGCAAAGCTGCTGCGCCTCGCGCCGACAGCAACTATGCAAGAGCAAATTGGTGGTACAGATCGATTTGACTTTTACCGATTTCGGCTGAAACAGCGATCGAGCGTGCAGATCGGACTGGAAGGGCTAGAAGCAAATGCAGATTTGGCACTCTTTAGTCGGCGCCGCCGTGTGCTGAAAGCATCGCGGCAAGCCGACCTCCAGTCCGAAGCGATCGCCGAAACGCTGATGCCAGGAGTTTACTTTCTGCGCGTTTCGGCCAGTGGAGAAAACACCGCTTACCAGCTTGTTGCAGCAGCAACTCCACAAGAAGAACTCGCGCAAAAAGAACTCCAGTTCAAGCGTTTTACCGTCGCTGATGCGTCGGGCGACAGCACTGCCACTACCCTATTTCAATCGGGTGCGCTGCGCTGGAGCTATGAACTGTCAGAGCGTGCTGATTCGGTACGCCTCGAAGTTTGGCAAAACGAGCAGGCCACAACGATCGCCACTGCGGATGGACTGGTGAATCTGGCTCCATTTTCAAGTTTGAGCGGTGATGTTCAGGTGCGGGCAGTCGCGACGCAGGCAGGTCAAGAATTCACCTCGGAATCGATCGCGCTGCGAATTTTGCCTTGGCTGGACAACAGCATCTCCGGTACGTCTTCCGCAGAAACACTGTTTTCCAATTCAATCAGCAGCGGTCAGATCATCGTCGGACGCGGCGGCACAGATACGCTGAGCCTTGACATCGATCGCGCCAGCGTGGTGAGCCTCAACGGTCAAGGCCTCGATCTTTACGATCCGTTCAACTCGACGGCAAGTCAAGCGATCTTTCAAGGCACGGCCTACGATCATCTCACGCTCGTGGATGGCCGCGAACTTTATCTCCAAGGAATTGAAGCGCTGCGCTTTGCCGATCAGTCAATTCTTGACTTGCAGGTGCGCCCAAACGACACAGATTCGGGCTGGCAGTGGAATCTTCACGCCACCGATGTTAACAGCGCTTGGCGGTTTACGCAGGGCAGCGATCGCGTGCTGCTCGTTTCGCTTGACACAGGCATTCTCACCGCGCCTGGGGCATCCGGCGGCGTGATGGATCTAGACAGTCAGCGGCTGCTTGTTGATCCGAGCGATGACGATAACTATCGCAATAACGGTCACGGTCATCAGGCAATTAGCATCATGGCAGCAACGGCCAACAACGCCGAGGGAATTGCCGGGATCAACTGGAAAAGTCAGGTGATGGTGTCTGATGTGTATTATGGTACGACGCTGCGGCAGGCGATCGCAGATGCCTTGGCCTATGGGCGATCGACCGGGCAGCGCATTGTCTTTCAAGGCGGCATCCAGACCGACTATTGGCTGACGCATGGCGGCACGCGGGCAGAGCTTGAAGCCCTGATTGCCAGCAGTGCCGATACTGCCTTGTTTGCGGTCGCCGCAGGCAACGGGGGCGGAGCAATCGCGGCAGACCCCAACTATCTCAGCAGCGTCAACGGCCTTGCCCGACTGGAAACTACACAGGCGAACGTGATGTCTGTCGGATCTGTGCAAGCGCGAAATACGCGGGGCATCTGGGACAGCACATGGACAAACGGCCAGTTGAACGCAGCCAATCTTCGGATTGATCCAAGCTCAAGTCGTGGCTTCAACCTCACGATCGTTGCACCAACCGATTCTCCTGCGATCGACAAGTACGGCACGAGGCGGTCTTTCACCGGAACCTCGGCGGCTAATCCGAATGTTGCTGGGATTGCTTCACTGGTGTGGAGCGTTAATCCCAATTTGACCGGAGCGCAAGTGCGGCAAATCCTAACCAGCACCGCGACTGATTTGGGCACTGCCGGACGCGATTCAACCTTTGGTTTTGGTTTGGTGAACGCGGATGCTGCCGTGCGTCGCGCTTGGGCGATCGCCAAAGACAGCGAGCTTGCCAATCTCTACCCTGCCTAATTTGGCACAGCCACATCATCGCCGATTGGCGTTGCCGCGTTTGCCAAGCTCAGCAGCGGGCCAGATTGTTCTTGACCATTAGTTGCAAGTTCGCTGTGGCAAAGGTAGACGCGATCGCTCACTCTCGACAGCAAATCTGTCACCTGTCGCTGCAACCGCAGTTGGTCAGCTTGCAAACTATCGGCGGCTGACCAACTGCGGCCAGTCCACGATCGCAAAAACAGCGGTGCGCCAAACAGTGCGCCGCCTCCGGTTAGCCAAAAGGCCGAGCCGACATCGAGCCAAAAGTGCCAGCGGTGCTGCTGCCGACTGATGCGGTACTGGTAGATGGTGGCGATCGTCACGGCAGAACGATTGTCAAAACGACGTACGGGAAACGGGTCGGCGGTCAAGGTGCCGTCGCGCAGCAAACGAATGAACTGACCAACCGAAATTCCGACGGGCGGATGGGTATGGCTGTATCGATGCAGGCGATCGTCCACGTCCCAATAATGCTGCGCCGTTTCGACCAGTTCGCGCAGGGCAGCAATTTGGTCAAACGGCAGATCGCCCTGGAAAAATCGCTGAATGGCGCGATCGAGCAGAAAGACGGGAGCGGGTCGATCGTGCTGCTGAGCGGCGATCCACTTGAGCAGATCGCCGTAAATTTCCACAACTTCAAAACCCAAACGATCCCAGCGCGGAAACGTTGTGGCGGGCAGCAGTTGCGGCGCGTCGAGATCCACCTGAAAGCAATAATCCGTCAGCAGTCCCGCTCGCACCGGATCGATGCGCGACTGCGTGAGAATGACCAGCAGTTCGGCAATGTCGTCGCGATCGAGCAGTCTGCCCAAACCCGGATAGACCAAGGCCATCAGGCTCAGCAGCGCCCGAATCGGCGGTGAAGTAATCAGCGGTCGCTGGTCGCTAAGTGAATCGACCGCAATGCCGCGACGCATGAGAATTTCGCGCAGCGTGTAGCGGGCGATCGCATCGACACCCGCTCCAATCACAGCGATTTCGTGCGGCTGCACCTGACCCGATTCGATCGCGTTGGCAATGACAGAAGCGGTTTGACGGAGGAGTTGCGATCGCGAAGTGGTTTGAATTGCTTGAATTTCCGCAGGTAACTCTGGCAGAAAAATCGGGTCGCTGATCCATTCGCTGACCGCTGTTCCCCAGCGCGTTCCAAGACTATTTGGCGCCGGAGGCAGGGCGATCGACTCACACCGATTCGCCAAACCTGATAGGTAGTCAGGATCGGCTCCGAGGCCGACGCGAATGCCGCCTTCCGGATTGAACGTGAAGGCTCCGGGCAAGCCAGCATCAAGCAGAAATTCAAACAGCGATCGCGTCACAGCCGGATATTCATCGACATCATCGGCTAAAACGGCTCGATAGCGATCGCGCAAGTGCTGCCGATAGGTCGGATGGGCAAGCAGCACACGCCAATATAAATCCGTGATGATGCCATATGTGAGCAGGCCGCGATCGAGACACCACGATCGCCACTGAGTCAGCGCCTCACCCATTGCTTGCCACAGATCCGGTGGTTCGTCGTAGCCGTCTTGCAGCATGATCGGAATCTCTTCGATCGCGATGCCTCCAAAAGCGGCAAGCTGCATAATGTCCAGCGATCGCCGCACGACAAAATATTCGGAAATGCCGTCTTGCCGCAGCAGGCCGCGATCGAGCCACTGCTGCCACAGTCGGGTGGCGAGTTCCTGTTCGGTTTCGGGGCGGAGCCGCAGGGGAAACTGAACTTTGAGGTCAAGCTGTTGCGCGATCAGCGGCCAAAACAGCAGCACTTCATCTTGGAAAAACCCTAAAGGGGTGCGCGAGTCGATTCGGCCTGTGAACTGCGCTTCGATGCGATCGCACAGTTCCAAGCGATTGTCGCCCGTTGCCGCAAAGACGAGAAACGGCTTGCCAGAGGGCAAGTTGCCCCACTGCTGAAGCTGGTGCAGCAGACTGGCCGTTTTGCCGCTCAGGGGCGATCCAACAATCCAAACGGAATCCAATGACACAGAACGGCCTTTGAGTGAATTTGATATGATCCTACGTGCTTGATGCGACTAGACCTGCTCAGCATCATGGATTGATTCCGCATCAAGCTTGTTGAACGCTCTACACTGAAACAGGCTGATCTCTATTTTAGAAAACCCGATTAAGCTGGCTGTCCAACGCAACTATGCAACCTTCTGTTTTCACCAGACTGCTCAACTCTCTACGCGCTGCCAATGAGTGGTATCTCAGGACGCCAGAGCGATCGCTAGATGAAGCCTACCAAGCCGTTCAAAATATCAAGGCGTTGGAAAATGCCCACTTCAACGGCAACAAAATTGCGCCCAATTCAACCTACAGCCGCAGCGCCTACGCCCTAATCGAATCGGAGCTTAAGGGCTATCTGAAAACCGCACGAATGCGATTGACTGAGTTTCGCTACAGTCGATCGATGCTGCGACTGTCGAATCAGCGCATTACCGAAGTGCAAATTGAAGAAGCTTCATCGGACAATCCGACCATCAGCGTGATCGATCAGCCTGCGCTCGTCCTCAAAAAGCTGAAGGTGATTGACGAAGTGCTGGCACGCTATGGCAATACGCCGGATGCGCTTGGTCGTCCTGCCGCGATCGTCTCCTACTCCGACCAGCCCGCACTCAGCGTTGCGCCGCCCGTCCGCGCTCGTCCGGCTGTTGCCTATCGCGACCCGATGCGCCGTCCTGATCCGGCTGAACCCGCTGACGAAAAGAAATTGATTGCCGACAAGACTGGAGTGCTGCCGCGATCGATTTTGAACACGGTCGATCGAATCAAGCGCGATCTTGACCCGGAATCTGAAGTTGAAATGGTCGAAAACTTCCGCAACACTAAAGCGCGGACGATGATTTCAATTCGATTTATTCTGCTGCTGCTCGTGATTCCGCTGTTGACGCAACAAATCACCAAATATTTTGTGGTGGGACCGATCGTCGATCATCTGCGTAGCGGTGAACAGGTCGAAGTCTTCCTCAACCCTGAAATGGAAGAAGAAGCGTTTGGGCAGTTGCGATCGTATGAAGAACATTTGCGCTTTCAAGGATTAGTTGGCAAAGAAGTTTTAACATCCGAACAAATCGAAGCGCGACTGGCCGAAAAAGCCGAAGAAATTCAAGCCGAATATCGTGAAGAAAGTTCAGGCGCAATTAAAAACGTCTTCTCAGATATTTTTGCCGTCTGCGCGTTTGTTTTAATTTTGACAAACAGCAAGCGCGAAATTGCCACCTTGAAAACCTTTGTTGATGAAACGGTTTACGGTCTCAGCGACAGCGCCAAAGCGTTCATCATCATTTTGCTCACCGATACGTTCGTTGGCTTCCACTCGCCACACGGCTGGGAAGTTTTGCTTGAAGGCGCTTCGCGTCACTTTGGTCTGCCTTCCAATCGCGACTTTATTTTTCTATTTATTGCGACTTTTCCAGTTTTGCTTGACACCATTTTCAAATACTGGATCTTCCGCTACCTCAACAGAATTTCGCCTTCTGCCGTTGCGACTTATCGCAACATGAACGAGTAGAATTGATCGCATCCGCTTTCCCAATCGATTCATCAAACCAAAGCTTGCAGCAGCGGTTGCAGTTTAAGTTTTACTTCGGCCAGTTCGCGATCGGGATTCGACCCCGCGACAATTCCCGCTCCGGCATACAGACGCGCTCGATCGCCTTGCAGCAGTGCCGAGCGAATGCCAACAATAAATTCCGCGTTGCCGACTGGATCGATCCATCCCAAAGGCGCGGCGTAGTGTTCGCGCTCAAAGGTTTCAAGCGCGTGAATCTGCTCGCAGGCAATTTTGCTGGGCAGTCCAGCCACAGCGGGCGTGGGGTGCAGTTGGGCAACGAGATCGATCGGGTGAAGATGTGAGGGCAAAACGGTTTGAATCGGCGTGTGCAAGTGCTGCAAGTGCGGCAGCTTCAGCAGGGTTGGCAGGGTTGGACAGTCGGGCGTGAGGCCAAGCTGAATGAGGCGATCGCAAATAAATTCGGCCACAAGCTGATGCTCTCGTCGCTCTTTGGGACTGTCGAATAGTCCTTGACCCAAAGCGGCATCAGTGGCGAGCGAACTGCCCCGCGCTGCCGACCCTGCCAGAGCATCCGTGTAGAGCCAGCGCGAGCCGCCGTTCTGCTGCACGCTCAGCAATCGTTCGGGACTAGCTCCAATGAAATGACCGCTGTGGGTGCGTGTAGCAAAAACGTGACAGTGGGGATGCTGTTGACGGAGGCGATCGATCGTTTGCAAAACCTGGAACGAATGCCGCGCCGCCACGTCAACCGCAAGCGCCAATACAAGTTTTTGTAGCTGCTGCTGCTCAATCAGCTTCAAGGCCGAAATGACCGCAGGCCGAAACCGATTCACCTCGCGCATCTGCCGATCGATCGATCGCAAATTCGGCCACTGAATCAAATGCGCCGATCGCATCGCCTGCAACTGTCGCCAAGCCCGTTCGCGATCGGCCAGCGTTGCATTCAGCGGTAGATTCAACGTAGCAGTTGAGCGATCGCCTTCGCGCACAACTTGCCACTGCGGAAGGTACACGCCAGCAGGCGCATGAATGGCGTTGTCAAAAAAAGTGAATTGACAGAAAAACCGAGGGGCAGCATCGGCAGTCGCGTGAATTGATTGATCTGTAATAAAGTTGCGAACTTGCCGAAAGCGATCGCGATCAAACTCTCCAGAAATAACTTGACCGCCTGCCGCAATTGCCGTGTCTGCGAATTTTTTTTCTAAATAGAAATAAGGCCGATCAATCTCGATCAGCGCAGACAAAATTGCAAGCGGATCGAGATTACCAAGATCAATCCCAATGCTAATAATTGAATCGGGACACAAAGCGGCGGCTGCAAGCTGACATTGCTGCTGGTTAAGAAATTGGAAGAAGTCTTGACAATCTTGAAAGCAATCGAGGCGATCGAACAAAACTGGCATAGCGGCAATTGAATCGAAGGGCTGAACAACCGGGACTGCTCCCACGCAAAACCAACCTCTTCTACAGGTAGCACACTTGCGCGAGCCTCGGTTCGGTTGCTGCCGCCTGGGTTGAGAATTAGTTTACAAGTTTTTACGGTTTTTTACGCTTTGGTAGCGATGGCGATCGCTTCTGGGAAAATACTTTTCAGGCGCGGCTCGCCCAAAATCGAGCATCGCTGACTTTGTGGCACTTCGGATTCACCCTTCTACGACAGAATGACCACTAATACGCTTCAATATCCTCCTGCCAAGCTGTGGCTTGCGGCGATCAAACCGCCGATGTATAGCGTCGCAATCATGCCCATTTGGTTAGGAACCGCGATCGCTTATGCCGAAACAAAATCGCTACACACCGGAATTTTTTCGGTCTTCCTGCTATCGGCAATTTTTATTTTGGCTTGGGAAAATCTACACAACGATCTATTTGATTCAGAAACCGGAATTGATAAAAATAAACATCACTCCGTTGTCAATTTAACAGGCAATAAAGCCCTTGTTTTCTGGCTGGGAAATCTCTGCTTGAGTTTGGGAATTGCAGGAATATTGGCGATCGCTTGGTGGCAACAAGACCTCACCATCCTCGGCTTAATTTCGCTGTGCTGTCTGCTGGGCTATCTTTATCAGGGACCACCATTCCGCCTGGGCTATCGAGGTTTAGGCGAAATTTTGTGCTTCTTCAGCTTTGGGCCGTTGGCCGTTGCAGCCGCTTACTACAGTCAAACGCAGGCTTGGTCGCTTACCAGTTTGCTCGCCTCAATCATTTTGGGTGTGAGTACGAGCTTGATTTTGTTTTGCTCGCATTTTCATCAGGTCAAAGATGATTTGGCAGCAGGAAAGCGATCGCCCATCGTTCGCCTCGGCACGAAGCGATCGGCTCAGCTTTTACCTTGGCTGTGCGGCAGCATTTTCGTTTTGCCGCTGGTTGGCGTGGCGCTGCATTGGTTTCCGGTTTGGACGCTGCTCAGCTTTGCGGGTTTGCCTGCGGCGATTAGGCTTTGTCGGCATGTCGGGGAAAATTACGACCAGCCCGATCGCGTCAACAACTGCAAGTTCATTGCCGTTTCGCTGCATTTTTGGAGCGGGCTGCTGTTGGGACTCGGCTTCATGCTCTAGGGGGTTAGGGGGCAGGAGGCAGGAGGCTCGCCCTAACTCCTATCCCTAGGGCGCGTTTTCAGAGCTATGGAAGGAGGAGATGGTATGCGATCGATCCCCCTCAAAGTCCTCCTTATTAAGGGGAACTTTGAGGGGTGGTTCGGCTCCCTCCTTGAGAAGGGTTGGGGAGGATCAAACGTCTGGAAACACGCTCCAGCTCCTCCTGCCTCAATCAATGCGCTCTAGCTGCCACAGAATTTGGTTGCCTTCTCGTCGCACTCGCGAGACGACCCAGTTGCGCCATACCCAATTGTCGCCGCGACTGGTGACGGCACTGGCGTTGACATCCATCAGATCGGCAAGTTCGGAACTGGTGATTAGATAGCCGCGCGTGGCAACCTCGTCGGCCATGTGCAGCGTATCAACGGTGTTTCGGAGTTGTGCCACCCGGACTTCGCGGGGAAGATTATCCGAATCAACTGTGGAAGCGGGAGAAACTGAATCGTCTACCATCGCTGAGCAAAGATAATGGAAGTGTGAGCGGCTGGCTATTTTGAATATTCTGTGGGCTGTTTCTGAGATTGTATCGTTAGCGTGAAAACAGCGATGATGCAGGAAGATACGAAATTGACTCAATTTTGCGATCGCTTCCACAAATGACACTCGAAACCATTTGCGATCGCCGCTGTCAACCACCCCAGAATTGACTAGAATCACTGCGAACAAACTGCCTCACCCCAGAGTCTTTCACCGTAGTCTTTCAACCGTCTTTATAACCGAAATCCTTTTGCTCTGCTTTCATGCTTGATTCTCACACCAACTGTGTTTGTCACCGTCCTGATCCGGCTGCAACTCGCCTCCTGTGGGTTGCGATCGCGCTCATCGCCAGCTTTGCCTTAACTGAGGCGGCGATCGGCTGGTGGAGCCACAGCCTTGCCCTTGTTGCCGAAGCAGGGCATATGGTTTCCGATGCGTTCTCGCTGGGTTTGGTGCTGGTGGCAAGCTGGCTGGCACGTCGTCCTGCCTCACTACAAGCGAGCTTTGGCTATCGCCGCATCGAAATTCTGGCCGCGCTGGGAAATGGGTTGGTGCTGGTGGGGATCGCGCTGACGATCGCAACCGAGGCGATCGATCGCCTGCAAACGCCGCCCAGCGACATTCTCAGTTTGCCGATGCTGATTACGGCGGCGATCGGCCTGAGCGTCAACAGCCTCAATGTCTTCTTGCTGCACAACCACACGCACAACGATCTGAATTTGCGCGGAGCGGTTTTGCACATGATCGCGGATGCGGCCAGTTCGATCGGTGTGATTCTAGCGGCGATCGCGGTCAGCCTGTGGCACTGGAACTGGGCAGATGGCGCAATTAGCCTGCTGGTGGCGCTGCTGATGCTCGTTGCTGCTGTGCCGCTGATTCGGCAAAGTCTGCATATCTTGCTGGAAAAACCACCGACTCACCTGAACGTGAGCGAAATCGAAGCACGGTTGCAGCAGTTTGACGGCGTGGTGAGCGTCGATCGACTGCGAGTTTGGTCAATTGCTCTTGGTCAAGATGCGATTGCGGCGCATCTAATTGTGAATCTGGCGGAAGGTGACGATCGCGACCGCCTGCTGCGTCAAATCGAAACGGCGATCGGTCAAGAGTTCGGCCTGCATGAATCGTTTTTGCAGCTTTCGGGAGTTGTGCCACCGCCTGTGATCAATTTGTCTCAAGCGAGACTGCTAAATCTTTCAGTCGGAGAATTGCGCTAGACCGCTCAGCCCTGAGCCGTCAGCTTCAAGAAATTATTCAAATCAACAAACGACCCCGCATAGGTCAGCGTTGGCGTATCGTAGCCTTTCATCGTCACGGTGTACTGCTTGAAGATTTTCGAGTTGCCGCCCAGTTCCGACAGATATTTGTAGGTGGTTTCACCCAGCGCGACATCCATGCCGATTTGCTTCGTCGTGCTTTCGAGGCGGAAGGCGGCGTTGACCGTGTCGCCCAAGGCCGTGTAGTCGGGGCGATCGCCCGTGCCCGTATTGCCCACCATCGCATAGCCCGTATTCAGTCCGGCTCCAACGCGCAGCGGAAACGGCAGCGGATATTTTTCGTGCAGGCCGCTGGTCATTTCGTTGAGCTTGCTGATGGCCTTGGCGATGTTCATCATTTCTTCGGAGCTGACGCCTTGAGCGCCGTGAATCCACACGGCCATAATTGCGTCGCCGATGTATTTGTCCACCCAGGAGCCATATTCGCGAATGATGTCTCCAGCGCAGCGAAACCAAGTACCAATCACTTCAGACAAGACTTTCTCGTCGATCTGGCGGGTCATCACGGTGAAGTCGCGAATATCCACGACCAGCACGGAAATCAAGCGGCGGACATGCAGCGTTGCCGTTGCCGTAAATTCTTGCGATTCTAGCCCGATCGACGGTTCGGTCAACTGATCAACAGCGGGACTGTAAAACTCAAGCTCGGTTTGCCCAAACGTGAGACGATCGCCATTGTGCAGCGTCATGGGAACGCTTACTCGCCGTCCGTTCACAAACGACCCGTTGCGACTGCCCAAATCGATCAAATAAAACTCGCCCATTTCCATGCGCTGAAGCATCGCGTGGTTGCGCGAAATCCAGCGATCGGGCAGCACAAAGTTGTTGTCGTCACCCCGCCCGATTGTCCAGCAGTTGCTGCCTGCGAGTGAGAGATAACGATTTCCGGATTCGGTTCGGAGAATCAAGTGGGGAACGGGTTGTGAAGTCACCACAGGCTAAGAAACCGTGAATCTTTCCTCAATGGATGCCTCCTGGCACGTCACTATCCGCAGCCAGCGCAGGTTTCCCAGGACTGTTTTACGAAAACCCTTATCTGCTAGCGTTACGTTTTGTGAACTGCCAGACGATCGCACCGTCAGATAGCTTTCCAATCGCTACCCAAATCATAGCCCTACTCAGGCATTCATCGCAGCAATCCAAAACAACCCGTCTACCAGCAAGGTGCTCAAAACAGACCCACCAAATGCCCACCAGTGTAGCTGACGATGACGCAATGGCAAAATTCCTACACCCAACAGCATTCCAACGAGCATGACTGCCCAAAATGCCCCCCAGGGGGTTTGGATTTGCGACAGCGCTGCCGCAAGAATAGGCGCGGCTTGTTCTGGCTGAACCTGCATCAGTTGCCGCCAGTGCGGAATCAGGTTGACCAGGTAAAAATAAACATCGGTGACTGCCGTTCCAAACAGCGATCCTAGGTAGAACCAGTGGCCGACTTTGCCTTGTCCTCGTGCCAAATAGTAGGCCGCAGCCGGAAGCCCGATCGCCTCCACAGGCAGATGCAGCATCGGTTCCCAGCGCAGCCAGCCCCAATAGATTGATCCTGCCAGCCACGTCCAGCTAAAGCCAAACAGAAGATCGCCCCAGACGTGAGTAGACGGTTTGCGCCACAGCAGCCAGCTGAATCCCAACCACGCCAGGGTCATCAGCAAACTCACGGTCGGCAAATAGCGAACCAGTGGTGCTTCAATGAAGACGGGAACAGAGATGAGAAACACGGCGGCGGCAAGCATTTGCCATTGGCGAGCAGCGCGTCCAGTCGGCCAAAGCGATCGAATCGTTAACGATTCTTTGTAAAGATTGTCTGTTGAAGGCGTGTAGGAGGACAAAGGAGTATTACTTTTCTAAGATTTAATTCATGCTACTTAACAATAGCATGGAATATCCCCTGGGGGGGCATTTACATTCTATTTTATTTGACAAGTTTATTTCAATCATTCGATTTTCTTTCGATTTTGCCAGTAAAGCGATCGATGAATTTTTGCTCAAGTGTGCAGGACGTACTTGTGTAGAATCGCACAAGCGACTAGGCTAGACCAGAATTTGCAGCAAGGAAAAAACTTGTGGATATCAGCGCATTCGATTTGAATTCCGGACTGCTGTGGCTAGCAGAGGCGACTTCAACTTCTAGCGCGATCGATTTTGCCGTGCTCTTTCAGGCGATCGTCTTGGGGATCGTGCAGGGGATCACAGAATTTCTGCCGATCAGCAGTACGGCACACCTGATCATCTTTACGGATATCTTTCACTGGCGAACCGTTTGGAACAAGGCGGCGATCGATGCGATTCAGTTCGGCAGCGTCCTTGCCGTGATCTGGTACTTTCGCCGAGACATTTACAAAATTCTCACGGGCGCATGGTCAGCTTTTCAGCACAAAGACTGGCAGCGAGAGGAATGGAAGATTCTGGTGGGAATCGCGATCGGAACGATCCCCGCTTTGGCTGGCGGCTTAATTTTGAAAGCACTGGACGTAGAACTTGACCAGTCGCTTTTGATCGCAGTCATGTCGATCGCCGCCGCCCTGCTGTTGGGACTGGCCGAAAAAATCGGCATTCGCAAGCGCGGATTCGACCAGCTTCAAATTTTAGACGGAGTTTTGGTCGGCTTGGGGCAAATGGTCGCCCTGCTGCCGGGAGCGTCGCGATCGGGTTCCACGCTAACTGCCGGATTGTTCCTCGGTCTCAAGCGCGAAACTGCCGCTCGATTTTCGTTTTTGCTGGGCATCCCGACTTTGGCGATCGCCACCCTCGTTCAAACCGGAGCCGTCATTGAAAATCGCGACATGATGCTGCCGATGCTGGTGGGGATCATCTCGACCTTTATCTTTTCTTATTTATCAATCGCGTGGCTGCTGAAATTCCTTCAGCGCCAAAGCACCTGGATTTTCGTGTGGTATCGAATTGCCTTGGGCATCGCCTTGCTGATTGCGATTGCAGGTGGAGTGCTGCGCTAGTCTGGAAGAAGTGCTTTTTTGTCCCCCATGTCGATTCGTCCTGCTTTGATTTCTCGTGTTTTGCCGGATTCGATCGCCGCTGAAGTTGGCTTTGAGGCGGGCGATACGATCGTCTCAATCAATGGTGAAAAACCCCGCGATCTAATTGACTACCAATTTCTGTGCGCCGATGAAGTTTTGGAACTGGAAGTCATTGACGCTAAGGGCAAAACGCACGAAGTCGAAATCGAAAAGGACTACGACGAAGATCTCGGATTGGAATTCGACACCGCCGTTTTTGACGGACTGATTCAGTGCAACAATCGCTGCCCGTTCTGCTTCATCGATCAGCAGCCGCCGGGAATGCGCGATACGCTCTACCTCAAAGATGACGATTACCGACTCAGCTTTCTTTACGGCAGCTATCTGACGCTGACCAATTTGCCGCAAAAAGAGTGGGATCGCATTGCCCAGCTACGGCTTTCACCGCTATACGTCTCCATTCACGCAACAGAACCAGAAATTCGAGTGCGACTGCTGAAAAATCCGCGAGCAGGACAGATTCTCGATCAGCTTAAATGGTTTGCCCGAAATCGATTGCAGATTCACGCTCAGGTTGTCGTGTGTCCGGGGATCAACGATGGGGATCATCTCGATCGCACCCTCACCGATCTGGCGAAATTCCACAAAGGCGAAATTCCCGCTGTGGCCTCGATCGCCGTTGTCCCCGTTGGACTGACCCGCTTTCGTCCTGCTGAAGATGAACTGATCCCCGTGACGCCGGAGAAGGCGCGGGAGGTGATCGATCGAGTCCAAGCCCTCCAAGCGAAATTTCAGCAAAAATACGGCTCAACGGTCGCATGGCTGGCCGACGAGTGGTTCTTGATCGCAGGCGCAGAACTGCCGCCCGAATCACACTACGAAGACTATCCGCAGATTGGAAACGGTGTCGGTTCAATCCGTCAGTTTCTCAAAGAATTTCACACTGCTGCCAAACGACTGCCGAAACAAATTACGCCGCGCCGCCTAACTTGGGTAGTCGGAAACGCCGTTGAGCAAGCCTTTCAGCCAATCCTGAAGCGTCTCAATCAGGTGGAAGGTTTGACAGTCGAAATGGTCGCGCTCAACAGCGAATATTGGGGACAGCAAATCACTGTGACGGGACTGCTGACCGGAAGCGATTTGCTGCGAGTTCTTGAAGGACGGGACTTAGGGGATGCTGTCTTGATCCCCTCGCTGATGCTGAAGCATGGCGATACGCGCTTTTTGGACGACATGACGATCGAAGCACTGACTCAGCGGTTAGGTGTTCCGCTGCTGGTCGTTTCAGGCGTCGAGGGATTGCTGGAAACCTGCGTGAATGCTGGCGTTGGGGCGATCGCAGTTTGTTGAGCGTTTTGTGAAGGAAGTTTGCGGAGCGTTGCAACTCTTAACGTGGCGATCGAAGAACCTTCTAACCCTCCTGATAGACTGAAAAGCGTACTCTACAAAGCGTGCAACAGTCTTTGGATTGATTGAGATCTTGACTGGAGCGCTTCCAAATCAAGCGTTAATAAGCAGCAATGGTAGATTCCCTGCAAAGACCGGGCGCAAATGCCCAGCCGGAGATCAAAGCTCCCGCCAAAGAGACAATCCTCACGCCGCGCTTCTACACGACGGATTTTGACGAGATGGCAAAAATGGACATCTCCGTCAACCAGGACGAACTCGAAGCGATCCTGGAAGAATTCCGTGTGGACTACAACCGCCATCACTTCGTCCGCAGCGAAGAATTCGCCCAGTCTTGGGATCACATCGACGGCGAAACCCGCAAGCTATTCATTGAGTTTCTAGAGCGCTCCTGCACAGCAGAATTCTCCGGCTTCCTGCTCTACAAAGAACTCGCCCGCAAGCTGAAAGGCAAAAATCCGGTTTTGGCCGAATGCTTCCTGCTGATGTCTCGCGATGAAGCGCGTCACGCCGGATTTTTGAACAAGGCCATGTCCGACTTCAACCTTCAGCTTGACCTCGGCTTCTTGACCAAGAGCCGCAGCTACACCTTCTTCAAGCCGAAGTTTATCTTCTACGCCACCTACCTTTCTGAGAAAATCGGCTACTGGCGCTACATCACGATCTATCGCCACCTCGATTCTCATCCCGAAAATCGCATCTACCCGATCTTCAAGTTCTTCGAGAACTGGTGTCAGGACGAAAATCGTCACGGCGACTTTTTCGATGCCCTGATGCGATCGCAGCCCCAGTTCCTCAACGACTGGAAAGCCCGCTTGTGGTGTCGCTTCTTCCTGCTGTCCGTCTTCGCGACGATGTACCTGAACGATCTATTACGATCGGGCTTCTACAATTCGCTCGGTTTGGATGCCCGTGAATACGACATCCACGTCATCCGCAAAACCAACGAAACCTCAGCCCGTGTCTTCCCGATCGTCCTCAACGTCGATCACCCCGATTTCTTCGGCATCCTCGACCAATGCGCGGCGAAGAACATGAAGCTAAACGCGATCGCCACCTCCGACGCTCCCAAACCCGTCAAGCTGCTGCAAAAGCTTCCTTTGATTGGCGGCATGGCGATCGATTTAATCCGCCTCTACTTCATGAAGCCACTCCCTTCCGTGAAACCGGAAACTGCGGTTCGTTAACTGTCAGAAAATAGTTTGATTTGTGGCGGTTCTGATTGCGATCCGAGCCGCTATTTTTTGTGAGAAATCGAATCTGGATCTCTATTTTTGGTGCGAATGGGGAATGCTGTCGAATGGCAAGCGGCAATTTCAGAAACGTTTGACTGCCGCTGATCGAGTGTGCCGTAGTTACAATAGACTTCTTGCATGAATCGAGCAGATGAGTCAAAAGTAGAGTAGTGTCACCGAATCGACTCATGCTCTACCACCAGTTACAAGCGCTCAACTCGCCCGTAGGCAGCGAAG
>NZ_JACJPO010000032.1 GCF_014696105.1 Microcoleus sp. FACHB-1515 | reverse complement strand
AATACGACCATTCTTCACCGTTTGAGTCGAGGTGCAACTGGGACAAGCAAGCATCATAAAGAGTCCATCGAAATCTGTTGCTAACCTAGCATCATTACTTCTACACGACTACCCTAGTTTGTAGTGTAAGTCTACTCAACGGCCTGCAATTTAATTCATGCAATTTGATTCAAATGTATTCTGCATCACTCTAGCGATCGAAAGAAGCGCAAGATGTCAAATCTCTGTCTAGAGACTCGCAAAGATTTGGCGAAAACTCTGAAAGTATAAAGTAGGCTGTTTCACAAATTCAATTTACATCATGACTTCTGATTCCCCCCCTCCCGATCGTCCTGCTTTCAAGACGCCCGATCCGAATGCACTTCAGTCTGAAGAAACTCGCGAAGCCGTTCACAAGCGCTATGCTGACCTGCCCGAAGCAGATTTGTCTAATTCTGATCGCATCAGCCAAGGCGAAAGCAGCGACGACAGTTCTCTAACTTCTGCTGCATCAACATCTTCAGTTGATCTTCAGATGGGAACAATTGCACGATCGTCAGATTGATTTGGGCTGAGCGACGCTTCGATCGATTTAGTTGTAAAGCTAAAAAATATAGGTTGGGTTTTGAAAAGCATTAGGAGTGAAACTGCTGAGTAGATGCTAGAAAACCCAACCTATATCTGCTTTTAATCAATCGAAGAAATTCTTTGTCGTGTTGTCAATTTCGGTAAAGAAAATCGATTGATTGCCTAAAGTAATCCAGCGCTTCGCATTCCCAAAATTGTGCCTGCACCAAGAATGTGACCGAAGCTGGTTGTTGCCAACAATTCCGGTAGCCCAAACCCTGTGAACACTGCCGGAAGCTCAACGGGCAGCCCAGGGCCAACGCCGCGCTTTTGAATGGCATAGCGTCCGATCGCGATCGCCAGCAAATTGCAAATCACCATCACAAGCGCAACGTTTGGCGACCACTCACCGACGGTCGGAACAGCCAGAAGTAAAGTAGAGTGTGTCAAGGCAGTAAGCTCCATTAGATAGATTTTGGTGTGAAAACCACCCGGATTATAAGGAGCAAGCCCGCCGATTTTGCGTTTTGTTTTGAAGAGTTAACAGTGTTTGACCAAATCGCAACAAATCTACGCATTCAAGCGCCCCTGCGCGTCAAAATTTGCGGCGTGACTCGCATTGATCAGGCACAGGCGATCGCTCAAACTGGTGCTGACGCGATCGGTTTCATGTGCGTTCCTCAATCACCGCGCTACATTTCACCCGCTCAAATTCGATCGATCACCGAGCAGCTAGAATTGCCGATCGATCCCGTCGGTGTGTTTGCCAATGATTCGATCGATTCAATTGTTTCCATCGTTGAACAAACGAATTTGAACGTCGTTCAGCTTCACGGCAGCGAAACACCAGAATTTTGCGAAAAACTGCGATTGCATCTGCCCGACATCGAATTAATCAAGGCCTTTCGGATTCGGACTTTCGATCAGCTTGCGGAAATTCATCACTACCAAGCTTGCGTTGATACCTATTTGCTTGATGCCTATGTGCCTCATGCACTAGGCGGAACAGGGCACACAATCGACTGGCAAATTTTGCAAGAGGTGGAGTTCGATCGACCCTGGTTTCTAGCAGGAGGAATCACGCCCGACAATGTTTTGACCGCATTGAGTTTGCTCAAACCAAACGGCATTGATTTGTCCAGCGGTGTTGAAACTGCTCCTGGCAATAAAGACATAGCGAAGGTGAAGCAGCTTTTTGAACAATTAAACCGATCCCTTTAATCTGTCTGCTGTTTGCGAGAAAAGATGGTGAAGGCAGCAAAGGCGATCGCAATCATGCTAAATGAAAACAAAGTTGTTAAGGTTCCCAGCGCATACAAAGCGGGTGAAGTGACATTGGTCGTCATCCCAAAAATTTCTAGCGGCAATGTATTGTCTTGCCCAGAAACAAGAGAGGTGCGCGTAAATTCATCGTAGGACAATGTAAAGGCCAACAGTCCAACACCAATTAAGCTGGGTGCAATCAAGGGGAAAACAACTTCTTGAAACGTCTTAGGATCGCTAGCGCCTAAATCGCGAGCAGCTTCTTCATAAGCGGGATTGAATCGGTTGAAAACACCCAGCATAATCAAAAACGCAAAAGGAACCGTCCAGGTTAAATGTGCGCCAAGTCCTGAGGTAAACCAATCGGTTTGTAAGCTGAATTCGCCTCCAGTTGTTTGATTCACGATTTGATTGAGAACTTGAAAAACAATGCCAATTCCAAGCGAGACGAGAATGCTGGGAACAATCAGACTGGAGATGGTGAGGTAGAAAAGCGCGGTTGATCCTCGGAAGCGCGATCGAAACGCCAAAGCCGCCATGACGCTGACAATAACGGAGAGCGCTAACACAATTAAACCGAGAAGAAACGATCGCACGAAGGCATCAGTAAAGCTACCAACGCGCTGTTCTTGAAACACCTGTCCTAGCCAGTAGACGCCAAAGCCGCGCATTGGAAACGTTAATTGTCCATCTGGTCCCTGAAGGGAAAGCATGAAGATGGCAATCATGGGACCATAGAGGAATAGCACGAATAACCCAAAGAATGCTGCGAGAAGATAGAAGGAGAGCGATCGCTTTTTCTGTGCCATTTCTATAGCTCCTTACGAATATCAACGACGCGCAAAATTGCCATCACCAGCATCAAAGTGACGATGAGCAAAATGACGGCATTTGCTGCCGCGAGTGGATACTGTAGGCTGCCAATTTGGGTTTGAATCAGCTTACCGATCGAAGCCGCCTGTCCACCGCCCATCAAACGCACTGTCACAAATTCACCCATCACCAGCGTCACGACGAAGATTGAGCCGATCGCAATTCCCGGAGCCGCTAAAGGCAAAATGACTTCTTTTAAAGTTTGCCAGCCGTTTGCTCCCATGTCTTCCGCAGCGGTGATGAGGTTGCGATCGATCCGCATCAAGCTGTTGAAGATGGGCGCGATCATGAAGAAGTTAAATAGATGCACCATGCCAAGGACGATCGCGAAGTCGGAATAGAGCAAAAAATCTAACGGTTGCTGAATCAAACCGATCTTGAGCAGTAATCCGTTTACCAAGCCTTCACGTCCTAAAACGGGAATCCACGAAATCATCCGAATAATATTGGATGTCCAAAAGGGGACGGTACAGATTAGAAACAGAACGATTTGAAGGCGCTGATTTTGAATGTGAAAGGCGAGGAAATAAGCGACAGGAAAGGCGATCGCTAGGCAGAAAAACCACACCAGCGCTACATACTTGAATGTATTGAGATAGGTTCTTAACGTAACGTTTGAGGTGAGAATGCTGGTGTAGTTTTCGAGCGTAAAGGCCGGAACCATCGCGTAGCCGTTGAACTGCCAAAAGCTGACAATCACGATCATCGCGATCGGCAAGACGAGAAACAACAGAAAAACGAGCGTCTGCGGTGCAATCAGCAGATAAGGCTCAATTCGTTTCCACGTTTGATACATGGTGATTGATTTGATTCAAGTGAAATGAAAATCGATCGCGCCAGGAAAATTTAGCTTTTTGGCGCGATCGAACTTGTTAGCAATGCGATCGCATTACGACGCGATAAACTCGTTCCATTTCTGCACGAGATAGACCTGCTCCTGCATGGTCGAATTCCAGACTACAACGTTGCCCATGCGTTCTTCAAACGAGCCACCATCGCGGACTGCGCCTTTTTTCTCTAGCGTTTTGCCAAATGGATCAACCATGTCTTCAGACGCAGGTTTACCTTCATACCAAAATGCCCATTCTGCCGGAGACATTTGTGCTTTTGTGGTTTCAGGAACCGCGCTGTAGTAGCCTTGCCGTCCCAAGAATGCGCCGACCCAGCCATCCAGCAGCCAGTTGAGATATTCATAGGCCGCATCAAGCTGAATTCCTGACAGATTGCGCGATAAACCAACGCCGCCGCCCCAAGCGCGATAGCCTTCTTTTAAGGGTGCATAGATGCACTGCATGTTCTTCGCTTTCACAGCGGTGACAGCGGGCGACCACATCGATTGCAGCACTACTTCACCAGAAGACATCAGGTTGACTGATTCATCAAACGTCTTCCAAAAAGCACGAAATTGACCGTTTGCTTTTTGTTCTTTGAGGATGTCGGTGATTTTGTCAATTTCTTCTCGCGTCATGTTGCCTTTGTCGCCAAAGGTCATCAGTCCGGCAGATTCAGCCACCAGTGCAGCATCCATGATGCCGATCGAAGGAATGTCGAGAATCGACGTTTTTCCCTTAAATTCAGGGTTAAATAATTCCGACCAGCTTTCAATTTTGCGACCGACCAAATCAGGCCGATAGCCCAAGGTATCGGCGTTGTATTGGAAGGGAATCAAGGTCGCGAATTCGGTTGGGGAAGTGGCAAATTCTTTGGAGTCCTGTCCGGTCAAATACATTACTTTGATCGGTGAAGTTCCCTGAGCATTTTCGACTCGTGCGCCGTTGAATTTTCCGGTTGTGAAGATGGGAACAATCTTGTCGAAATTGGTAATTTTCCTAGTGTCGATCGGCTGCAAATTTCCAGAAGGAACGACGAGCGGCAAACTGAAATATTCGCCGTCAAATAGATCGTATTGTCCCGGCTGCGTGATCGCGATTTGGTTATTTTCCTCGGTGCTGAGCGCTCGCATTTCAAGTTTGAATCCGAGGTCTTCTTGCGCTTTGTCGCGAATTTCGTTGATTTGAGAAACGCCCGTTCCAATTAGCCGCAGCGTCACATCTTTGATTTGATTCGTGTTGACCTCTGGACCTTGAGCAGGATTGTTGGGTGTGCCGCTGGGCGCTTGATTGCGAGTACATTGAGTGGCACCCAGCAGGGCACCAGCAGCTAACCCGGTTCTCAAAACTTGACGACGAGAAATTTTAGACATGGTGTTGAATTAGGAAGTTTAATGTGAGAGGAAAATGCAGTCTTCGATCGCCCAGCTCAAAGTGACAAGCTGACCTTCGCTGACTGAATGGGTGAGCCAGTCGTGACTACGAACTTTGTAGGTGACTTCTTCGCCCGTTGCTTCCAACAGCAGCGAAACACGAGTCACATAGCCCGTAAACTCGATCGCCACGACGCGAGCCGTAAGCTGATTCGGTGCAGCAGGATCGGCAGGCGGGTAGGGATGGAGCGCGAGGCGATCGCTCCGCACCGAGCAGGCCGCTTCTGCCCCGACATTCGCCGCTTCGCCGTGACACAAAAATTTGCCCAATCGATCGACTTCCAGCCCAATCACGCGACTGCTGCCGTCGATCGCTTCGCTGACGACTTTGCCCATGAAGATGTTGTTATCTCCGACAAAGCGAGCGACAAATTTGGAGGCGGGCGTTCTGAAGATATCGGCAGGCGTACCGATCTGGTCAATTCGTCCGTGATCCATGACGACAATTCGATCGGAGAGGGCAAAGGCTTCGTCTTGCCCGTGCGTCACCTGAATGAACGTCATGCCAAACTGCTTTTGCAGCCGACGCAGTTCGCCGCGAGTCTTGACGCGCAAATTTTCGTCAAGGGCGCTTAGCGGTTCGTCCAGCAGCAGCACTTGCGGACGAGTCACAAGAGCGCGGGCAAGGGCGGCTCGCTGTTGCTGTCCGCCAGATAGCTGCGGCGGTTTGCGGTGTGAAAAGCGGCTAAGTCCAACAACTTCGATCATTTCTTCAACGCGCTGGGCACGTTCCGTCTTGGGCATTCCGCGCATTTTCAGGCCGAATTCGACGTTTTGCCACACGGTTTTGTGCGGAAACAAAGCGTAACTTTGAAACATCATTGCCGTGTTGCGTTTGGCCGGAGGCAGATCGTTGACGCGCCGATCGCCAATCACGATTTCGCCGCTGGTCGCATCTTCATGTCCGGCAATCATCCGCAGCGTTGTGGTTTTGCCGCATCCCGATGGCCCCAGCAAGCAGCAGTAGGAACCTGCTGGAATATCGAGGTTGATGTTCTCAACAGCGGTGAACGAGCCGTACTTTTTCGTTACCGATCGCAACGTCACGCCGACCGCATTGGCCGCGATCGCTGCTTGCGTTTCGCGACTGGGTGAGGCAATAGCATCCGTAGAAGCAGACACAGGCGAATCCAGCATAGGTCAAGGAAAAAAGGCTGAACGGTAGGGCGATCGCTTGATCCAGACTTTAACTACAAAGCCTTTTGAATCAAGTACAGGCAGCCTAAATAGGATGTGAACAAATGGTAGGCTGAGGGTGTGCCTCAAACTCTACCCTCTCAGACAATGGAAACGCTCGAACAGTTTATTCAAAGTAACCCACATAC
>NZ_JACJPO010000031.1 GCF_014696105.1 Microcoleus sp. FACHB-1515 | reverse complement strand
TGTTGAGTCATGAGCAGACGGCTAAAGGTGGAGTCAAGGCCAAGCGCAAGAAGGCTGGCTGGAACAATGATTACTTAGCGAAGGTTCTAGCTCAATAAGATGCGTTTGCCCTACTCACTATCACCAGGGACTTGACTTTCCCGCTCCGGCTGGAACGCGGATCGTCGCTGCCGATGGCGGTCGCGTCATCCAAGCCTCAATGCAGGTGGGTGGTGGCTGGGGCAGCATCATCGTGATCGACAACGGCAATGGCGTTCACACCATCTACGGACACCCCAACCGCATCAATGTCCACGTTGGCGATTTGGTTTCGCAGGGTCAAACGATCGGTGGCGTGGGAGCAGAAGGCGACTCAACAGGATATCACCTGCACTTCCAGGTGAATGTTGGCGCAACCGATAACTCGATTAATTCCGGTCATCCAGTTGATCCCCGCCCCTACCTCACAGGCAGCCAACACTATGCAACTCACCAATTCTCACCAGGAGGATAAACAATGAAACGCCGCACTCAGATTCTGAAAACACTAGTAGCAAGCTGGGCAGCTTGGCAACTGGTTGGGCTACCTGCCGCTTTTGCTCAAGCCGCTTCACACCCACCTATTCCAGCGGCGATCGCGCCCTGTCTGCCTGCGATCGAATCACCGATCAGGCTGCAAGCCAGCACGAGCTTTCAGGGCGTGAATTACTACGACTATTACGTGGGTGATGCCGACAGCGACGATGGCTACGACATT
Source organism: Microcoleus sp. FACHB-1515 (assembly GCF_014696105.1). GTDB lineage: Bacteria > Cyanobacteriota > Cyanobacteriia > Elainellales > Elainellaceae > JAAUTJ01. The sequence goes on along the minus strand of NZ_JACJPO010000031.1, from coordinate 14,263 downwards.
CTCATCCGGCAAGATCGATCGAGCTGTCGGCGGCTGATGGGAGCCGAAACTCGCAACCTGACCTACCCCTTTAGCCACTACATTCCCAGCCAAGCCGCCTACCAGATCTGGCTCGACATTTATCGCCAGCGGATTGCTGCGGCAGGCGGTGTTGCTCAATATCAGCAGCAGATGGAAGCGGAAGATGCGGCTACCTGTCCCTGCTTTGTCACGAGCGAAGAGGCGAGGGCAATGCGCGATTTGGGGCTGCGAGTGTCGCCGGACTACCAACCTTATCCAGTGAACGGATTGCCACCCCAGTAGTTTCATTCACCTCAAAGCAAGTCGTTATGTCACGCTCTCCTGTTCACCCCCACCCTTGGCTGAAGCTTGTGTGCGCCTTCCTGGGTGGCCTGCTCCTCGTCACGCTGCCGCTAATCGGGCAGGGACACAGTTTTGGGAAATCCGATTTGCTTGCTCCTGTGATCCGCCCTCCAGCAGCGGATTTACAGCTTCCGACTCCCCTTCCCCGTGTTTCGGTTCCGGCTGAAGTGGCGATCTGCTTGGAGCCAGGGGGACTGTACTATGACCTGTTCGCCACTGTCGAGGCGCAAGGCAAGCACTTCTACCTGCTGGGCATCTACGACGATGAACGGAATACTAACCCGCCCAATCCCTTGAATACGCACAGCGAGCTGATCGAAACTAATTCTGAAACTGGCTGCCGACGGCTGGTTGGCTCACAGTCTACGCCTCGTCAGCTCAGCGTTTATCTGCCTACGGCGGCAGCTCAAGCCCTAGAGTTGCAGCGCTATGAGCACTACATCAGCGTCATGGGCAGCAGTCAGCTTCAACGCCGCTTGAGCCGAGCAATTCAGGATGCGATCGCCGCTGGCGATCGATATTTGCTCTCCCAAGAAGCCATTCAAGCCCTGCACCAGCTTCATATCCAGCTTCCGGCTGGCTACGACATTTTTCGCGCTAGTCCCTTTCCTTGATTGCAGCCATGTCATTCCCAATTCGCACGATCGCCCTGCTCGCCTGTGTGCTGCTGATTGGCTGTACCCGTGTCACTGCCTAGGAGACCCACCTCATTCCTGGAGCGCAGCAGGTTCTACCTGTGTTTGAGCCAATCCTTGAGTCGCTTCAGCACCAAACTCAAATTCCGATCGTCTTGCCGACCGAAATTCCAACCGATGCGATCGTTCCCTTCCCAGCCGAGCAAGGCGGAGCACAACCCTACATCAATGTTCCCATCACCCAAGGTGGACATTTTCAGCACATTTCTGCCTCCATTGTTGATGTTGACCCAGCATTTTACAGCGTTTCTCTAGATGCTGCTCCCAACTGTCAAGGTGCGGATGCCTGCTCGTTTGGAGAACTGACTGGAGAGCAGGTTTATCAGGATACACCTTCGATTCAAGCAGAATATTTTGAGCAGAATTCTTTTGATTATCAACCTGTGGGTCGATCGCCAGAATCGCCAGGGAAAGTAACACTCAATCGTGGCATTGAGGGCTATTTTGTGCAGTTTGTGTGTGGAGCAAACTGCAATTTCTCGAAACTCATTTGGCAGCAAAATAGCTACCGCTACATGGCTGGCATCCGCATGGCATCGCAGGCCACCGTCGTCAATTTTGCAAATTCCATCATTGAAAACGAGATAAAACCATGAGTACACCTATGTCCGAGTCTGTGCAATCTAGTGGTCAACAAACCCAAGCCATTCTAGAGCTAACCAAAGCCTTAGAAGCAGTCATTGAGCAACTTGCGATCGCGCCACCCAGCGAAATTTCCATCTTCTTTGCAGGCACAGAAGTCTATCGTTATCGATCGACCGATGGCAGCACGATCTGGTGGGATGAATCCCAAAACTGATTGCAGCACAAAGCTTGTCACAGCAATTTCGCAAGATTTGCATGGTGCAGTCAGACGAACGCTCTACAGTTTCAGCACGATCGGCAAACTAATTTACTTCGCCGAAATGCTTCGGGTCTTCGCATCACAAGAGTTTGGAAACATGGTGCTATTTGTCAGTAAAAAGAAGGCCACAGAAGCGCTCGACTTGAGTGGCGAAACGCTGAAGCGATATCGGCTTCAGGGCGAATGGATTGAGGGAATTCATTGGGTGAGAATTAATAGCCGTTGTGTCCGGTATAATCTTGATCTTATTCAAGATTGGTTTCACAATCGCCATGATCCGGCTGCTCACTTGCGGGCGATCGAGACCTACCAAGCAGCCCTTTTAAGCAATCAGAAAAAATCTAGCAAACGAAGTTTTTAATGCAATTGTGAGCGCAGGGAAAGTAGTTGTCCGCTCCTAAAATTCAGGCACAAACAGCTCTCTCGTTTGCCCCGCATAATGCTCGTAGATCATCTTCGGGCTAGTCCCCACCAACTTCGCGACATCTTTCGCGTCCAGCATTTTTGTCTTGCCATCGGGCGTAGTCACTGCGGTTTCTAAGGCTGCGGTGATGAAGGTGTGTCGCGTTTGGTAGAGCTTGCGGTACTCGATGCCATCGAGTTTGGCAAGAATCGATCGCCACGCTCGATTGGTCAGATTATGGACATCGATCCAGCTGCCCTCCGGGGACGGAAAGAGTTTGGTTTCGCCCTGCACCTCATCCGGCTTAATAGACTTGAGCAGTGCTGCCAGTCGAGCATTTGCTGGAAAGGTACGCTTCTTCTGGGTCTTGAGTCCTTTTTTGCACACCAAGCCATTCTCGAAGATCACACGGCCTGCTCGAAGCGGATAGAGCGGCAATTGGCAGAAATGTACTGCCATTGCAGGGCGCACCTTTGGTCTGCGAAGCAACCGCTTCTGAGGGTCTACAGCCCGTGAGGAACAAAAACTCGATCAAGGGAGCGTAGAACTTGTAGTAGCGGTCTTGCTGAAAAGCGGCGATGATGCGTGCAGCAAAGCTGATCCGTTCCGGATCGCGCTCCTCTAAGCTAAATGGATTGATGTCGGCTTCTTCCGACTCCCCTTTGGGAACGTGGATATCGGCGGCCATGCCGTCGAAGGGGTTGTCAGAGATGAGCTGCGATTTCATCGCCCAGTCGCAGCAGGCAGAGAATTGGGTCAACACTCGCTTGGCGGCATTAGGCGTTTTGTTGGCAACTAGCCAGTCTCGGATAGCAACTGCATCACAGAGCGCTTGGGTCGGCAGGTGAGCGCTGATGCAGCGAGCGATTTTTACATAGTCCTTCGCCAATGTGCTGGGAGACAAGCTAGGGCGCTTGAATTCAGTGTATTTCTCCCAAAGCTCGGCCAACGAGGGCTGAGGCGGAGCAATTGGTGTAACTGGTGTAACGGTACTGAGCGCAGCCTGCGGCCTGTATTTATCTAGATTGCTCGGATCAAACCGCTCATAGAGAATGTCCTTTTCAATCTCTTTGGCCTTGATTTCAGCGAGTTTGCGGTGCTGAGGCGTGTCAGGATAGCCTGTTGACAGGTAATGGCGCTTGCCGCCGTAGTTGAAGCGAAGCTGCAATCGCCCATTTGAGCAAAGGATTGCGACCGAACCTTTGGAAGCTCGGCCTGTAGAGTGTTTGGAGTACACGGGGCTGAACCAATGAGTATTTTTGTACTCTACACCATTTACACCAGTTTTACACCAATTCGAGCGCTAAACTGACCCGAAAATGCCTAAAAAATCAAATGCCTCTACGACTCTCGCCATCAGTAAAAAGCCCCGAACCGTTGAGATTCAAGGCTTTTTGGTTGATTTACTGGAATGCCAGGAACCAGACTTGAACTGGTGACACGAGGATTTTCAGTCCTTCAATCGCGTTGCTAGATTGCTTGCTGTGTCTGCACTTCATGAGTTGACTCGATCGACGTGCCTAAATTGTGACCTAAAACAGGCGATCGATCCCCGCGATCGCCGCAGCTTTTTTCTGCTTCCTGTCGATCGATCATCTGAACCGTTTCAAGCAAGTAGCGCTTGAGTTCAGACGGATGCATTCCGTAGCAGTCAATCGGCAGGAAGCGTAGACGGGCGAGAACTTCTGGAGACAGAAAGCACATACGATCGCGGCAGGGCTAGCTAATGGGATTTTTAGCAGCTTCATCTACAGCTTTACTAACTTTGGTGCGGTTGTCTTTTGCGGCGCGAACCAGTTCCAGCAATCGCAACAAAACAATTTCAATTTGCTCTAGCGACAGGCGGTTATTGTGTCGATAAACCAAACCTATTAATTCGGCTTGAAAACTATTCATTAGGATAACGCTAATCGCGTTGCGGTTGGCGCGGCCATCCGCCTGTACTGGCATCAATTTTGGCGGCGATCGCATTCGTTTGGTGATAAAGCGCTTTCACCATTGTCTCCAGTTCCACGAGCGATCGATTTTGATGTTCCCTGTCGTCTTGCAGCAATTTAATCGATTCTTTGATTTGCTCTTGGTTGCGCTGCAAGTGTTCAAAATCTCGTTGCGCTGCGTATTCTTTCACCTTGGCTTGTGACTGGCGATTAATTTCCATCTCCCACTTTTCGCGCCAATCTTTATTGATTTGCCGAACGTGATTTCGCACCGTCAAGAGCGTTCCGATCGATCCGAATAACAATCCGGCAAAAGTTGCTGTTAGTTCAATGGTCATCATGGCCTCACGAACTGATATCTCACGCTTGCTGCTCCTCTTAAAATTCCAGGGTTAGAAGTGCCAACAAAGTTGGCAGATAGTTCCAAAACTGGCTGTGTCGTCAAAGAAGCGAGTGACACAATTTCTGAAACAAATTGATTTGGCGCGTTGCCAATTGCATCTACCTCACAAAGGAGGCTTCTCGTTTGTTGTGCAGTCGTCTCCCAAAAGCGGAAAAACCAATAATTTGCACTGGTTTGAGTCGCAGTTGTATAGGCGTTGGTGCGAAAGTCTAAAAGCAAAAGCCTCAGATTACTCGCGTCAAAAGAATGAACGGTGAGGGCGGCGATGTCGCTAAAGGACACGCGCCACCATTGCTCTGGACTGATCCATCTTGACCCGCTCCAAACCCAATCCCAACCGTAAAGAACCGCTCCCGTTACGCTGATTTCCAGCCAGCGATCGCCCGTTCGCGGGTTTGCGGGTGCAACCGACCCAATGGTGTAGCCTTGCAACTGTTTCATCCTCATGTGGCAGGTTCGCTGGTGACATATTCGGCAGTGACGCGATCGCTGCTGTCGAGCGAGAAGCCTGCATTCGCGGCTGACCAGGTGAGTGTCTTGGCATTCAGCGTTAGAACGACGGGCGATCGGATGGCATCGTACTGAACGCCGTTGACGAACAGCTTGACGCTGGCGGCGTTCACGGGTGTAAGGGCGAGGGCGGGAATGGTGTTGGTAGTGGCGATCGTCAGTGACTCGCGGGCAATTCTGGGCAGATTGGCAATCTGCTTGGCAGGAATGGTACTCATAGCAAATCTAGAATTTCGATTTCGTCAGTGGAGTCGAGCGGCATTTCATCGAGCCACAGCAGGCGATCGCCTTCGATCAGGTACTCGCTGCCATACGTGGCCTTGATGCCGTTGATGAAAAGTTCAGTCGCTTCTGGCTGAGTTGGAGCAAAGTTCAGCGCGAATTCGTTTTGTCCGGCGGCGCTGGCTGTGAGCAGTTGGCGATCGCCTGAAATCGTTGGACGCTCCCAAATCTGCACATTGAGCGATCGATGCCAGTGGGGAACATCCAGCCGAATTTTGTACGGAAAGTTGATGCCTGATGGAATGTCAATCTGTTTGTATTTCCCTAGCCCAATTCGCTGCCTCAGCACGTCAGAGGGTGAGGAATTGGCGATCGCTGGGTCGATGTAGGATGCGACGATCGCCACCGTGCAAGCAAGAAACCAAGTCGATCGAGCGTTGGGATTGGAAGCGACGATCGCCAACTGTACGCCGTTGGCAGAACCAATTTCGACAGGAATGAAGCGGCGATCGTCTGTGGCATGAATGAGTGTGAGAGATTCGTTAAAAATCGAATTCCAACTCATCTTCTTCTCCGATTTCCTCTAAGCGTTCTTCGTATTCACCGCCTTCTAAATAGTTGTCGAGGTCAACCATTGACACGGGTTCTAGAAGCCCGCTGCCAGAACGGGCGACAAAGGCAAAATCGGGGGTTGATTGTGCGAATTGTCGCCAGTTCGGAGGCGGCGTTGCCAAAACGCGATTAAATTCAGGATTGCCTGGAAGTAATAGCATTAGGTTTCTTCTGGTAGGACTCCAAACGGATCAGAGATTGACCAGCCAGCATTTTCCGCCGCAGTGACGACAGTTCGATCGGGTCGGATAAAGGTAGAAACCACGCGCCCGTTAATTTTGCGAGTGGCACGAGGCGGTTTTGGTGTTGATCCCCAAACCAAAGCGGGAGTTGAACCGGATGCGAACTCAATTCCCAGAATCTGCATGTGTTGCTGTTCGTCAGCGGTCAAGTTCCAAGCGTAGTTGTAGGTTCCCATGTCCACGAAGACCGATCGACTGCGCGGCGTTCGAGCAATCCCGCGACGCCGACCCCCACCATTGATCACCCAGTCATCCGCCTTGAGTGCCGCCTCTCGACCCGGATCGCAAAACGAAGAAACAATGTTCGTAGCCGTGATTTCTTTGGTGGCGCGATTGGGCTTCGGACTGTTTGCCCCAAACACCACGCCAGCTTGGTTGGTGAATGCAACATGGCCTAATGCGGCTCGGTGCGGACGGGAATTGCTGCTAGCAAGAAAGCCATATTGCAGGGTTCCAAGTGTGACGAAAACGCGATCGCGTTCGCCTCGTGCGCGTGCCATAAATTCTGTTCCTCTGTGTTGAGAATCGGTTGTTTTCGAGCGATTTCTAATCGAAAACTAACAACCTGCTTAATCGCTTGTCATCTTGTGGAAAACACGCAACATTTTCATACCGAACCCTAGGGGTTTCGATTAAATACAGGAAGCGACAGCGCGAAAAAACTTTATTGAAAAATTGCATTTAATCGCGATCGCGTAGCAACTCTTCTCGTTCTCTGAGCAACTGAGAAAACACCTCTGCGTAAGTTAAACCTGTCTGTCGCGACAATCTGATGATCAAATCGCCGCGTGGTTTGTAGGTGTAGGGATGTCCAAATTTTTTGGTTCTGCGGAGGATGGCACGACGGGAACAAGTGCCCAGCAGCGGCCACAGTCTTAGCTCGGTCATTGCAGCGCTGGGGTGTTGGGTGGTTCTTGGTCAGGCCATAGCTCGATCCGCCGCAGTTCCTCGGCGTAGTTATTGCCGGATAGGTCATTCGTGCCAGTGATTTCGGCAGTCGATCGCCTAATCAGCAGCGTGGCGTAGGCCGGATACATTTCTCTGGCTTCTTTTCTCAGGTTGGGGTGTCTGTCCTTTTCTTCGCTCACTGAAAGCGTCAGCAGTTCACCCTGACTGAGTTCCAGCAACTCTCTGAGCTTGCGCTCGGCTTCAGCTTCAGTCGCGCCATACACGGCCATCTGGCGACCGTTGTTGAGGTTGGCAGTGGCGCGGAACTTGCCCCAGGTGTAATGCTTGGCGGCGGTTTTGATTTTCTGCCACGTCAGCCCTAACTCCGGTTCGGGAATGGTGTAGGTGACTTCTTTCACGCGCGGCTGGCCGGGAGCTGCAATCCAGGGCGGTGCTTCTTTCGACTTGAAGACGATCGTGAGCTTCCGCCGCTGCATTCCCGCTTGAACCCAATCTTCTGCGGGCTGGCCGACAAGCTGGCCTAAGTCGCGATTGTGTACCCAGCGGTGAGCGGTGAGGGCGGTTTGAACGTTTTGCTTGAGAAGCTGCTGGGGGCCTCGGATGGTGATGAATTCCTCTTCGTTATTGCGATCGGGAATCACCTTGACCGTGCGATCCTCACCAAACATCGTTTCATTTGCCAGTCGCGATGTGGAGTAGAAATCATCGATCGCATAGCTGACGACGTAGCCAACCTCGATGATTGCGTCTACAGCTCCCTCAATAAAGTTCTCAGCAAACGCCCGTAGCGCTTCGTTGCCAATGCGTTCGATGCGTTCTTCGACCGCGCTGGCAATGCTCCAAGGCTCACGCTGCTCGGTGATTGGGGCAAGTCCAAACAGTCGCAGTCGCCTCAGCGTGAGCATCGTTCCTAAAACGGCGTTTCGCGCCAAGGCTCCGCGCGTAGTGTTGAGCAGGCTGACCACTTGGCCGCGAATTTCTTCCCCTCCTTCTTCTGCCAGTGCCAGCGCAACCTTGCCGCCCAGTACCGGAAATTTCAGCGTTGCCCCTGTCGCCAGTGCGATCGATACCAGCCAGACTGACCCAGTTCCTAATGCTTGACCTAATGCGCCCGCAATTTGAACGTTGTTCGCGGTGATAGCCGCTCGCAATGCCGTATCCGTCTGATTCCAATCGAAATTAACGATCGTAAATGCCGCCTCAACAATGACTGACCAAGCATTGCTGAGCAGCCAGCTTACTGCCCGCTCCACAATGTTGAGTAAAAAGCCTGGCAATCGTTTTGCTAATCCACCTAGCCAGCGGGTAATAGGGTTTTGATTTTCGTCTTGTTCCTCGGTTTCTGGAAGCGCGAGATCCGCCAAAATGTCGATTGCTCGCTCCCCAATTAGATTGCGAACGGTTTGACTTTGAAGTGCGTTGCGAGTAATTGAAATCAGCGACATGAGCGGCGTTGAATAGCCGCAACATCAATCGTCGCTGTTACTCCCTGAGGTTGCAGACCCACCACCAGCGGAGGGTGGAGCGGGGGGAGGCGTGATGATGTTGCGAAGGTCAGGACGTGGCGCGTTTGCAGGCGATTGACCTTCCGCAGGATTCTCAACCGCTGCAACGAACGCAGCCCAGTCTGAATCAGAGTTCCCGTCTCCCTCGCGTTCCTCACGAATACGATCGCCTGGAAGCGGTTCGCCCATTCCCCAATTTTTGTAGAAAACCGCTTTAATAATTTCGCAAGCAACCAAAATTCGATCGAATAGCTCTTGCTGATCCGTTTTGCCGTCAAATTTAACCCTCGGAACATTCCGTGTCGCTTCCTCTAGTGCTTCCTTGATATTTGTGGTTCCCGTGTTAATTGAAACCTTCATTTCGCGGCGTTCTTGTTTCATTCGATAGCCTAAGTATTCAGCATTTGCTGCTGCATAATCGGTTGCTGTTGTAGCAGCGGTTCTCGCGCCGATCGCCTCAATAACTGCCTTGAATGCCAACGTAATCAGCACGTCTGTATCTGCGTCAAGCGATAGCAATATTCCGACTAATTCAGCAAGTGTTTCAGAGATATTATGCAGTTTGATATCTTTAGTTTCTCCCTCTGCATTCTTGTATTTGATAATCAGTGGGAACGCGCCAACCAAGCCGTCAAGCTGCTTAATTTCCCATTCATTCCAACCCATTGCATCGTGAATTTTGGTGTTCCGCAGTAGGTCGGAGATCAAATTATCTTCCTGTGCCAAATTGGTCGGAACCGTAGCCGGGAATCGGTGATAGCCGCCCCGGTAGAAATTTGTCGCCAGAATTGCGGCGATCAACTGCGGAACCGTACCAACGTTTACATCCTTAGGATCGTTGAAGTTGGCGTAAGCGGTGTTTCCCAGCGCTTTCACCAAAACTTCTGGGTTGAACGTCATGCGGCGGCGTTCGTTGAAGCCCAATAAGGCAAGTAGTTTGCGATCGATCATCGCTTCGATATCTCGACAAGAGCAGCCCATATCATCGCCTCCTGGATTGGGTGGGGTTGGGGGTGGAACGGGTGGAGCAGCGCAGGCAGTTCCCCAAGGAACAGAGTTTGCCCAAAGTGGGATTTGATGAGCAGGAACAACCTTAATCGACATTGGCGGCAGTTCACCACGCTGTCGCTCGATTTCAAACGAAAGAATCTGGCCGGGTAGCGCAAGAATTTGATTGGTGAACGTATCTCGGCCATCTCCACTGGCGTTGGGATTTGGCACGGCGATCGGGTATTGGCCGTAGAGTCGATGCCACACGCCTAATGGTGGGGTGCGGCGTGGCTGTAGTGTCGTGGGGCGATGCCCGCGATACGACGGCTCCAGACGGGTAACACCATTGACCCAATTTCTTGAACTGAGCCATTCACCTGCTACCACGTATTGCAGCAGATTGGGCACGTTGAAGGGGATCACGTAGTTTGTCCACACGCCCATGCCGCCACACAACACTTTCAAACTCCAGTTCTGACGCGGCGGCGATCCCGGTTCAGTCCAGGTCATCACCTCGATCCCGGTGACTGGGCCATAGCACGGCAGAATCCAGCCTCGAAAGCTGCTTCCGCCCACTGGCGCGAACCAATCGGCTTGGTCTTGAAGCTGCTCAGCGCGATTCCCGTAGTTCAACGTGCTGTTGTCTGCCGGGGAATCGGAGGGAATGCGAACGTACAGGAAGTAGCGACATCCAGGAATCCAGCCTTCTCTCGATCGATTGGGAATTTGAAACGGCACACCAGGGACGGGAACTGGGCGATCGTCGTCTTCCTCTTCTTCCGCTGGTGGATTTGGAACACAGTTGCCATCGCCCCAGCGGTACGCTACGCAGACGGGCGGTGTTTCCCAGTAGGCCAGCGTTCCCGTTGCACACACCCAAGCTTCACAGTTGTTCACTCCCCAATCGGCTAGCGGATTGATTCCGACAAAATCATTAATTGCCAGCGGTGTGAGGCGGTTGATTGGCGCTCGTAGCGGCTGTGGCAAAGGCGGCGTCAGTCCGGGGATTCCCGGTCCCACCAGCGGCGGATCGCCTTCACAGAATGGAGAATTAGGCCATCTGCGGCAGTCGGTTGGCGATACGGGTTCGTTTAGGGGAGTGAAGTTGACTCCCGGCTGCATGTTGGCGATCGGCGGCGTGTCGTCTCGATCAGGCAGGTTTTCCCAATGCCGATAATTTCGATCGAGGCGGCTGGGATTGAATCGATCGAGCGGATTGCTGCCTCTGCCTGTTCTGCCTGCTCTAACCATTGGTCAAAATCTCTTCGCGCGTTGGGCGGAAAATGCGGGAGTCATACAGCACTCCAGCCTCTCTCCGGCGCTGGGCAGTGCGATCGAGCAGGGCTTGCTGTTTTGGCTTGACCTGTCGTCCTCGGCGGCGATCGAGTCGCGGTTGAGCGGTTGTGAATCGGTCGATCGATCGCATCACGTCACCTGCAACACATCGCCTACGAACGCGCCCAAAACGCTGCGAACCTCGAAGGCTAAGGCATTGTCGTAAACCCGCGAAGTGTTGGGTTCCGCCCATCTGCCCACTGTGAACGGGAGGGCTAACCCCTCCGGCTGCTGCGATCGAACGCTGAGGCTGGTCGGCTGCGCGGTGTTGTCCGGTCGCACCAGCAGCGGCATGTAGAGGCCAAGTCCGCGCTGCTCAACCCAGCTATTGAGGTTAATCGCTCCAGTTCCGCCCGTTAGAACGGGCAAGGTCACTCCAGTCGTGTAGCGGTTCAGCAGCGTCCAGGTGCTATTGACGGGAACCGCGCGATAGTACAGTGAAATCTGCGTGCCTGATGGCAAAAACATATTGCCCAAATTCAAAGCCCAGCCGAATACCAGCGGCGGCGCGGGAATGGTGGGTGCAGGAATCGATCGCCGCCAGTCTGTCGCGGTTGTGCCGTTGGCGACCCACAGCACTGTGCCGTCGAAGACGGTTTCTCCGATGTAGGCAGGTGGCCGTGTGGGAGCTTCCAAGCTGATGCGGGCATTGTGAAGTTCAACGCCAATCAAGTCGCGGTGTCTGGGCATTTGGTCATCCTCATAGCGTTAAAAGGCTGCCAGCAAATCCGGCTTGGCATTTGCTGACTTCGATCGCCCGTGCATCGTTGTAAATCCGCGCTGTGCCGGGTTCAGTGACTCTGCCCACATTCACGATCGCGGCGGCGCTGGCCGGATTGATCGCCGCGATCGCTAAGGTGGCAGGTCGGGGAAGATTCGATCGCGACACCAGCGGCAGATATCGCCCTTTGCCGCGCTGCTCCACCCAGCCGTTCAGATTGATGCAGCCTTCAAAGGCAGGCAGGTTGGTTCCCAGCGTGTAGCGATTGAGCAGTGTCCAATCTGCCCAAGCGCGGATTTCGGCAGAGAAGGAACTGAAGTAGAGCGAAATGACGGTATCAAAGCCTGTCAGAATGCCCGACAGATCGAGCGACCAGGAGAAGAACGGCGGAATTTGCGGCGGCGCTGGATCGGAATGGGAAGCTGTCCAGCTCTCTGCGGTGTGGCCAGTTGCGATCCACAACACTGTGCCGTCGAAGACGGTTTCTCCGATGAAGGCGGGCGATCGCGTTGGGGGTTCGATCGAGATGCGAGCGTTATGAAGCTCGTCACCCAGCAGCTCGCGGTGTCTAAGCATTGACGATGATTTCTCCCTGCGCGTTTGTGATCGGGCTGCCGTCACCGTCGGTAATTGCCTGTCGGTAGTTCAAGATGTCGGCTTGATTGGCAAACACGTTCACATTCAGCGAGGGTGCGGTGTTTTCGCCTTCCTCGACGGCGGAACCGTGAATGACGATCGCGTCTTGCCCTTCTAGCACTCCGAACCCGATCGACTCGACTTGCAGCAGGATGGCCGTGTCCGACGCCACATCGAACGCAGCGGCATCCGTGAAGTAGAGCAGCAGATCGACGCTGTAGTAGGGACGGCGGTTGTAGAGCCACAGCGAGGCGACTTTCACGGCGTCGGCTCCGTCGCGGCGCATCAGCAAATTTAGCTGCTTCTTGGCGCTCGACGATTCGCTATCACGAACGGCGGCGGCGACTTCTCCCTCACTTTGGTCTTCACCAGGAACGGGGTAATCGAACTCGCTGATCGATCGAATATCGACATTGAGTCGCAAACTTGTGATGAAGCCGGAATAGCGAACGCCAGAGGCGATCGACTGGGGCGACAACGTACCGGGCTTGTAGACTTCGATCGGGTTGGTTCCCGTCGCTGCTGTGAGGCGATTGAGAATATTCGTATTGCGGAAAAATCCGCTGCTAGTCCATGACATGAAGTGAATTGCTGGAAGCTTTGATATTGTAATGCTTCCAGCGATCGCTAAAACTTATTTTTGCCTGGTTGAATATTCAAGGTGATAGAGATAGGCAGCAGTTGCAATCCAGGTCAGCTTAATTGCAATTGGCACTGAGGCATACATTGATAAATCATTTGCTGATGCACTCCACAATGCGATCATCACCAAAGTTGCAACGAAAAGAATTAGCCATGCGTAAACCCCTTCCCACAAACTCATTAAGACTGGCTGCTTCTGAACGCGATCGCATTGGAGTTGTGGAGAGAATGCACCTAACAGCAAGTGCATCAAATAGTGAAAAATTGCAACGATTGCGATCGGGGAAAGAATAATTAGAACAACAGCAAAGATAGCTGCTTCTGGATTGTCATTCGCCCAGTTGTTTACCCAACTTGCATCAAAATTGTTGTTTTGCGAATTGAAGTTGCTGGTTTCTGCTTCCTCGGCAGTGAAAACAAAAGCTGACAGAATGAACGCTTTCAACCATGCCGTAGGGACTGGAATCTGTCGAGGGTATTTCATTTGGGTATCCTGAGTTCTGTAGTTACGTTGCCTCCTGCGAGTGGAGGCTTTCCTCAGAGTTCCCAAGGTGAAAAATGAAAGCTCGATATCTTAAGCTGTTGGCGATCGCCCTGCTCACTGCCGCTCTCTGCCTGAATGCCTGGTATGGCTAATGAAACACCGTTCAATCCCGATAAATGTTGCGTCTGTGTCCGACTTTCACCACCAGCACGATTAGCGCTTTGTCTTGAAGCTCGTAGATGACGCGGTAGTCCCCAATGCGAATTCGGTAGAGGTTGAGACTGGCTTCGAGTTTGACCACGCCAGATGGCAAGGGTGTATCAGCGAGTGCGTCAATTTTGGGCTGAATGCGCTGCTGGATGTTGGCAGGAAGCGCTTTGAACTGTTTCGCTGCTTTGGTTGCAAACTGAATTTGATAGGGCATGGCTCACAGCCCAACCTCGGACTTAAGCGATTCCCAGGAGACGGTTCCCTCGGTTTTGACTTCCTCTAGGGCAATCAGCGCGTCTTCAAGATCTTCTTGATTTTCGATCGCCTCGATAGCTTCTGCTTCTTGCGTTTCCAAAAAGAGTAAATAGCTAAGAACCTTTTCCAGTCGCGACTCTGGCGCTTTTTCAATGGCTTTGATGAGTCGTTCTTTGGTGTTCATAAGATCGGTTGGTTGGAAGCTATTTTTAGCTTAGCGGGTAGGCAAGAAAAACCCGCGATCGAAGTTCGATCGCGGGTGTTGGGTGTTCAGGTGTGGACTGGCTACGAGTCCCGCTTGTACCGATTGTCGGAGTTTTTCTTGTCTTCAAAGGAGGTGATTCC
>NZ_JACJPO010000030.1 GCF_014696105.1 Microcoleus sp. FACHB-1515 | reverse complement strand
CTACGGAAGTCAGGGACTTGCTTGAGCGCTTCAATCAAACTGGTCGGCTGCATGGTCAAACAACGAGCAACCCTTTGATTATCATTTTTCTACAGCCAACGAATCAGCCCTGCCCTTGAAAAGGGGGACTTTGAGGGTTTGACTCCCTCCGTGTTATGGGGCGGGGGAGGATCTCAAGCTTTCAACACACCCTAGCGGATCGCCACTTTTCGCACGGCAAGCAGACTGCCCAACATTCCGATCGACATGCCCAAGCCGAGCAGAATGAACGGTAGAAGAATCGATCGCCCCGATGCCGATTGCGTCACAAGAAACTGAATGAACTCTGGCTGATCGAGCAGCACTCCGCCTAAAAAGCGCTGTAGGACTCGGATTAAGCCCCAGGCGATCGCCGCCCCGACGCAGCCAAACGTGACGCCCTGCAAAATAAACGGCAGATAAATCCAAGTTGCCGTTGCGCCGACAAGCTGCATGACTTCGATTTCACGCCGACGCGCCATCACGATCAGGCGAATTGTTGTCGTGATTACGGCGATCGCGGTCAAGGTCAACATCGTCGTAATCGCGGAACTCAGCCAGCTTAAGCCAATATTAAGCTGTCCAATCCGCTGTACGGCTTCACTGACGTACTGCACGGCATCCACGCCATCCACCTTTTGCAGCTTGGCCGCCAGCGTCGGCACTTGATCGGCTTCTCGCGCTTTGACTTTCAGTTCATCGACCAGCGGATTGCCGCGCAGTTGTCCGGTTGCGCCGTTGATGTCGGTGATGCCCATGTCGGCAACCAGAGCTTTCCAGGCTTCTTCTTTGGAAATGGCTGTCACCTGACGCACTTCGGGCAAGGTGGCGATCGCAGGCTTTAGCGTCACGGCCTCAACGCCCGTTTTCAGAAAAACTGAAATTTCAAGCTGATTGCCAAAGCCGTTCAGCAAGCTTTCAAGCTGCCAGGATGCCTGCAAGCTCAGGCCAAACAGCAGCAGCAACACGGTTACGGTGCTGGTTGCCGCCCAGTTCATCCAGCCGCCGCGCCGCAGTCCCAAAGCGGTTTCGCGCAGCAAATAGTCGAATTTGGTGAAAAATTTCAGCATCGTGACTCTTCCCAGGTTTGGAAAGATGATAAAGCAATCGATCGATCTTGCGCTAAATAAATCGATCGATTGCCAATTCTTGCATCTGATGCACAATCTGTAGGGGACGCCTACCCGATCGCCTGCCTAAACCGCGATACCGTTCTGGGACGCCACGATCGCACTCGCCTTAATCGCAAAGATTTTCTCGATCGCCTCGGCCACAATGCGATCGGGCGTGGATGCGCCAGACGTAACGCCAACCACAATTTCACCTGCTGGCAACCAGTTTTCACAAACTTCGAGATTGCGTCCGAGCGGCTTATGCTCAACGCAATTATTGAGCGAAATGCGATCGGGGCTGTCGATGTGGTAAGAGGGGATGGATCGATCGATCGCGATCTCCTGTAAATGCGTTGTATTGGACGAGTTGTAGCCGCCAATCACCACCATCAGATCAAGTTTTTCATCAACCAGTTCAAACATGGCGTCTTGGCGTTCCTGCGTTGCATCGCAAATGGTATTAAAGCTCAAGAAGTGCTGATTGAGCGCGATCGGCCCAAATTTTTTCAGCATTGTATGCTCAAACAGCTTGCCGATCTGTTCGGTTTCCCCTTTGAGCATCGTGGTTTGATTGGCGATGCCGACGCGATCGAGATCCTTGTCCGGATCAAATCCTTCCGAGCAGGCACGGCTGAACTTTTGCATGAATTCCGATCGATTCCCACCGTTCAAAATGTAGTCGCAGACATATTGAGCTTCGGTCAAATTGAGAACAATCAGATAGGTGCTGGCAAACGAACTGGTGGCGATCGTCTCTTCGTGATTGTATTTGCCGTGAATAATCGAGGTGTAGTCGCCTTTTTTGTGCTTTTCGACTGTGTTCCACACCTTCGAGACCCAAGGACAGGTTGTGTCTACGATCGTGCAGCCTTTGTCGTTGAGTAGCTGCATTTCCTGAACGCTCGCCCCAAACGCAGGTAAAATCACTACGTCGCCCGCATCCACGACGCTGAAATTCTTCTGTCCCGCTTCAACGGCGATAAACCCGACATTCATTTCACGCAACCGCTGATTGACCGAGGGATTGTGAATAATTTCGTTCGTAATCCAAATGCGCTCAGTGGGAAAGTGCTGCCGCGTTTCATATGCCATCGCCACCGCCCGCTCAACGCCCCAGCAAAAGCCAAACGCCTGCGCTAGTCGAATCGTCACATCGCCGCGCTTGAGGATGTACTGATTGTCGCGAATTTGCTGAATCAGATCACTTTGATATTCAGACTGCATCTGGTCAGACACTTCGGCATCGTGCCCAAATCCTTTGCGGTGATAGTTTTGGGAACTGTTGAGCGATCGCTTAAAGGCTTTTGTGTCCATGCCAAGAGTTGCGCTTTTCCTTCAGCCTACCAAAAGAGGGCGGCGGTTTCGCCAGTCGATCGATCACAATCAAAATAAAACGACGCGATCGAACCGATGGACATTGTTGAAAATTTGCGCGAAGACTACCGCCGCTTCCCCAAAAATCAAACCTATAGCCTGTATGCCGAGGACGTGTATTTCAAAGACCCGATGAGCCAGTTTCGCGGCCTGAAGCTGTTCAAGGCAATGGTGAAGCTGATCGATACATTTTTTCTCAACTGCAAAATGGATTTGCACAAAATTGAGCGATCGGGGCAGGAAATCCGCATGGAGTGGACCCTAAGCTGGAACTCGCCTTTGCCCTGGAAGCCGTTTACTCGCGTCGATGGCTGGACGCAACTGAAGCTGAACGAAGAAGAAAAAATCTGTTCGCACATCGACTACTGGCACTGTTCGCGCCTGGATGTCCTCAAGCAGCAGTTTCCGGGACGGCAGAAATTGACCAAACCCGATAAAGTAAAAGAAATGTAAACTTTCTGAGCGTTCTTCGGTATCCATGCGCGTAATTTTGATGACAGGCAAAGGCGGCGTCGGCAAAACTTCGGTCGCCGCTGCAACGGGTTTGCGCTGTGCAGAACTTGGCTACAAAACACTCGTTCTCAGCACTGACCCCGCGCACTCGCTAGCCGACAGCTTTGATCTGGAATTGGAACACGCGCCGCGACAGGTGAAGCCGAATCTGTGGGGCGCAGAACTCGACGCGCTGATGGAACTGGAAGGCAACTGGGGAGCCGTCAAGCGCTACATTACCCAGGTTTTGCAGGCGCGAGGCTTGGAAGGCGTCGAAGCAGAAGAACTGGCGATCCTGCCGGGAATGGACGAGATTTTTAGCCTCGTGCGGATGAAGCGACACTACGACGAAGGCGAATTCGACGTGCTGATCATCGATTCCGCGCCGACTGGAACGGCTCTGCGGCTGCTGAGCCTGCCGGAAGTGGCGGGCTGGTATATGCGGCGATTTTACAAACCGCTTCAGGCAGTTTCGGCGGCATTGCGTCCGCTTGTGGAGCCGATTTTCAGGCCGATCGCCGGATTTTCCCTGCCCGATCGCCAAGTCATGGAAGCGCCCTACGAGTTCTATCAGCAGATCGAAGCACTCGAAAAAGTCCTGACTGACAACACGCAAACCTCGGTTCGGTTGGTGACAAACCCCGAAAAGATGGTGATCAAAGAATCGCTTCGCGCTCACGCTTACCTTAGCCTCTACAACGTGGCAACGGATATGGTCGTGGCAAATCGAATTATTCCCGATGAAGTCAGCGATCCGTTCTTCAAACGCTGGAAGGAAAATCAGCAGCAATATCGTCAAGAAATCCACGATAATTTTCGGCCTTTGCCTGTCAAAGAAGTGCCGCTTTATTCGGAAGAAATGTGCGGCTTAGCAGCACTCGAACGGCTGAAAGAAACGCTTTACGCAGATGAAGATCCGGCACAGGTTTACTACAAAGAAACCACGCTGCGCGTCATTCAAGAACAAAATCAATACAGCCTTGAAGTGTATCTTCCCGGCATTCCCAAAAATCAAGTTGAACTGAGCAAAACCGGAGACGAATTGAATATTCGGATTGGCAATCATCGCCGCAATTTGGTGTTGCCACAGGCGTTAGCTGCCTTGCAGCCTTCTGGGGCAAAGATGGAGGAAGATTATCTGAAGATTAAGTTTGCAGCGTAGAGGAAAAGCCCCCTAAATCCCCCGCGAGTGGGGGATTTAGGGATGGGTGGAGGGCGATCGTCTCTCCGAAAATTGTTGAACCGAGATTCGATCGACCTGTTAGCCTGAGAAGATGACCCGTTCTGTCGTCTGCCCTCATGACTGTGCCGAATCCGCTGTTATCCTTGCCGTATGAACCTGCGATCGAATCGTTGGGCGATGAATATTTCAATGTCGTCACCGCTGCCGAATTTCCGCAGCAGATTCTTCGCTTTCGCAACAACGATTTATTGCTGAAATTAGGACTCGATCCGGCTCAGGTCAGCGATGCAGATTTTGTCGAGGCGTTCGGCAAATTTCAAGGACGATCGCCCTTCCTTGCCTTGCGCTATCACGGCTACCAGTTCGGCGTTTACAATCCCGATTTGGGCGACGGGCGTGGCTTCCTCTACGGTCAAGTGCGCGGCACAGATGGCGAACTTTACGACTTTGGCACAAAAGGATCGGGCAAAACCCCGTACTCCAGAGGCGGCGATGGTCGCTTGACGCTCAAAGGTGGCGTTCGCGAAGTGCTGGCGGCGGAAATGCTGTACGTTCTGGGCGTTCGCACTTCGCGCTGTCTCAGCCTGATCGAAACAGGGGAAGCTTTGTGGCGCGGCGATGAACCGTCCCCGACGCGATCGAGCGTGATGATCCGAATGCAGCGATCGCACGTCCGCTTCGGCACGTTTGAGCGACTGTACGCGATCGATCGTCCCGACCTGATTCGCAATCTGCTCGATCACGTCATCGACTGCTACTATCCGCATTTGTCCCAAGAGAGCGATCGCTACGCCCGCTTTTATGCCGAACTTGTTCAACGGGTGGCCGAACTTGCCGCGCAGTGGATGTCGGTTGGCTTCTGTCATGCCGTCTTGAATACTGATAATATGTCGATTACCGGAGAAAGTTTTGACTATGGGCCGTATGCGTTTATCGATCGCTACGATCCCGACTTTACTGCCGCCTATTTCGACTACGCCGGACGCTATCGCTACAGCTATCAGCCGCTGATTTGTCGGTTGAATTTGGAACTCCTGCAAGTGCCGCTCAAGTGTGCAATCGATCCCAAAGATTTGGAGACGGCGATCGATCAGTTTGAAGATTACTATCACGCCCACTATCGCCAGCGAATGCTGCAAAAATTGGGATTTGATCAGCTAGAAGGGGAAGCAGGCGATCGACTTTTGCACCTGACTTTTCAACAGCTAGAACAAAAAGAAATTGGCTATCACGAATTCTTTTTGTATCTGAGAAAGCAGTTTTCTCCTAGCTGGAAGGCCGAAGTTAAATTTGACGATGCAACGGCAGAATGGCGATCGACTTATCAGCAGGCGATCGCCCACTTTACCGATGCAGAACTTCAGCAAGTGCGCGATCGATTGCAGCGGCATAATCCCGAAACCATTCTGTTGAGGCCGGAAATTGAAACAGTTTGGGAAGCGATCGATCAGGCGGACAATTGGCAACTGTTTGAAGACCTGCTCGATCGCATTTGGAAGTCGGTCGATCGCGTAGCTTTGGGAACCGAATCGCGCTTAAAAGCAATCTAATAGGTCTGCACCAAAAACGATACACCAACCGCACCATAAAACGTTTCAGGTGCAGGATTGCCTTTTTCATCAACCGCGACTCCCTGTCCCAAAAAGATGCGCGAAGTGCGGAAACGATGATAGCTCAATAACAGTTGACTGAGCGGAACATAGTGAAATTCTTCACCAGAAAATAGCTGGCGATCGAGTTCTGGCAAACTGTGCCAGGGACATTTCATCAGTTCATGATGAGCATTGTGATAGCCAAAATTGAGCAGCAAAAAGTTCAGCCAAGCCCAACGGCGGCTAAACAAAGTCGAGAAAGTATTGGCCTGTTCGTGGGCGCGATCGCGAGTCGGCAAAGGCATTCCCGCCGGAAACACTTCATAGGTATGTTGAAATGCATCCTGCCAACGCAAGATCGTGATCATGCCGATATACGACAGAAAATACAGCAGCAAGGCTTTGGGAGAAACGATCGCCAACAGCGTAAACAGCAAGCCGCGAATGATTAATAGCGTTACGACACGCAACCGCTCATCGTGACGTTTGGGATCGCGAAACACCATCAAGATCGATCGCCACTGAAGCCAAAACGAAATGATGGGAAAATATACTCCTTCCAGAAACACGATCGTTTGCCTGAGCCAAGTGGGAAGCTGTTGCATTGCACTCGGCAAATCGAAAGCAGAAAAATCGACGCGATTGACGTGATGGGCAATATGTTCTTTGGCGAGCTTGTCAAATCGGGCATAGCAAGCTCCCACAATCCACAGCATGATCGAGCCTGCGATCGCGTTTGCCCGACGAGTGCTGAAAATCGAACTGTGGAAAAATTCATGCGCCAAATATGCCGACCAGACCAAAACGTGAGTGAGCAAAATCACGCCGATCGCATTCAGCCAGCCGTTCGCCTGAAGCAGCAAACCAATTCCACCGAGGTATCCCAAAACCGAGTAGGCGATCGCGCCCCCATTCCAAAGCGGCTTTTGGCGATGCACGAAATCGCTGACGTTGACCGTCGCCGGAGTTGTAACCATAAGGTCTGCAAAAAGAAATAATCATTGTGTTAAGCCCTGATTTTACCCAGATGCGCTGACAAGGGATGTTCAGGGTGATCGATCGCAGAACAAAACCATCGCAGCGGCAACCGATCCGGTCAGTCGCCTGCATTGCTGCGATGATTTTGCCTGGGCGATCGCTGAGGTTATTGGCCGCCTTGCTGAGTCACGGGCTGACTCACCTGCTGACCCGCTTGCTTGCTCAGTTGACTGATCAACTGCATCGCTGCTTGCGTTTCGGTACGCTCACGCTGAACTCGCAACGCTTCTTCTTGCTGTTGCCGCTGGCGTTCCTGTTTGGCCTTTTCTTTTGAGATGCGGAGTTCCTGTGAATCGCGGGGAGTGCGATCGCGCTGACTTGCCGCAGCCGAGTTGCGAGACTGCTGTTGCAGCAGATGTTCTTGCCAGCGAATGCGTTCACGCTCTTGAAACTGGCGATCGAACTGGTCTTGCTGCGCTTGATGCCGCTGCAAATGCGCTTGCTCTTCTGGCTCAACATCTTTGACCAGATCGGCTGAGGGCAGCTTGGTCGAGTAGTAGTTTCGCAGCCAGAGTTGCGCGGCAGACAGCACGTTTGCCAGCTTGGAATCGCGCTCGATCGAAAAGCAGTGTTCGCGGTTCAAGCGGCGCAATTCCTGATACAAATGCTTGACCAAACCCGCTTCAGTTTCCAGTTCACCACTGCCGACATCCGGATCTGCCAGCAGCTTTTCTAAGCGAATGTTGGCGTTGCGCCGCCACCGCTTGAGGATTTGCAGTTCCACATCGACCGTGTGAATTTCCTGTCCTTTGATTTGCCGAGGCACGCTTTTGGGCGGCAGCTTTTTCAACTCTGCTTGCAGCTTTTGATGCAATGCCACCAGTTTCTCGATCCGACCATTCACTTCAGCCAGCGACTTTGGCAACGCTACGTCAATATCTACTCCACGCACGTTAAACAGCATGGTGTCACTCCATTTTTCTTTGTAAGGGTTTGAGTCCTTCAAAACCTAGCCACCTGTATCAGTTGCCGAGGCGAATCAGGGTGGCAGTGGGGTGATGTAAAATCCACTTAGCCTCCTGTGCTGCCTAGATCCAGCGTTGGGGGTTAGCCGTCCAAAGACTGCCGGATACAGCTTTGGGCGGCGCTAGGTTGTCGATCGACCTTTGGTTTGCTCGACGTTTATTCCGAGCAAACTTGAATAGGAAGCATACAGATATTTCTGTGAAAAGTCAACTTTATTCTGGAACGGACTGAAACACGATCGAACCCTGTGATTTTGCTGGATTTCAAAGCTTGATTCGATCGATTCAGCGAGAACGTTAAAATAGAACTCAACAGAAATTTGCCAGACATGACTGATGACGATCGCCTCAATCACTTGGAAAACCAAATGATCGACATCCGCCTCGCCGTCAGCGCTCTGCTCGAAACGGTCGCACAGCATCAACAAAACTTTGAAACTATCCAGCGCAACTTCGAGCGACTGGCGATCGAGATTCGCGACATCAAGGTTGAAATTCGTGATATTCGATCGGATATGCAGGTGATGAATGCTGAAATTCGTGATTTGCGAGCTGATACACTTCAAATCCAAACTGAAGTGCGCGGACTGCAAACAGAGAATCGGCGAATTTTAGACATTTTGCAGAATCGTAATGGCGATCAAGAAGAGTAGGCGATCGCTACAGTTGATATTGTGATATTGCCGACTTTACGTTAGCCGAATTCTTCGCCTAGGCAACTCCGTTGGCTGCAATAGTCGAATCGATCGCGAATTTTGCGTTCGGCTTGCTACGATCGATGAGCCGTACTGAACCTTGTCAACTTCATCTGCCATGCAAGCCCGCCGAATCGCTCGTGAACTCGCTCTGCTGAGCATCAGCCAACTGCCACCCAAGCCCGATCGCCTGACGAGCCAGCAGCTTCAAAGCTTCATCGTTGCTGCTGTGCGAACGTTGACGGCGGAAGTTCACGACAGCCTTGAAACCGCCGCCGCCGAATTGCAGCGCGGCAGCGATCGCCTGTTGAGCAGCGAAACTAGAGCGGTTGATCTCAACAGTGCACGGGCAATGGTGCAAGATGCCGTTGAGCTGACGCGCACCGCGCTCAATCGGATGGGTGCGGCGATCGATTTGCCGGAAATGATTCAGCTTGCCAACCAGCAAGAAGTCCGCCACTATGCAATCGAACTGCTGAGCATGGTGCAGGTGCATCGCCCGGATATCGATTCGCTGCTGGACGAATGCATGGTTGATTGGCAACTGAAGCGACTGGCACGAATCGATCGCGATATTTTGCGAATTGCCGTTGCCGAAATGCAGTATTTGGGCGTGCCCGATCAGGTGGCGATTAATGAAGCGATCGAAGTTGCCAAGCGCTACAGCGGCGAAGATGACTATCGCTTCATCAATGGCGTGTTGCGGCGCGTGAGCAATCGACTGAAGGGCGAATCGATCGAGCCGGAAGCTGCACCGGAAGCGATCGCTTCGCAGACTGCTGGCGAGGCAAGCGAGAATTAAGCGGTTCGCAGGAATTGCACCGATTTTTTCTTACAGTGAAGAAGGTTCTTTTGGGGAAGCGAGGCCGTTATGACGTTCAATTGGTTTAATCGCCAGCAAAACGAGTCGGACGCTGAGCAAGCGCAACCGTCTGAGCAAGCGCAACAGCCAGAATCAAAACCGACGACTGAAACACCGCCCGCCCAAACTCAACTCGACTGGGCAAAAGCCGCCTACGAAAATATTCGCCGCAAACAGGCCGAAGCCGCTGCTGCTGCCCAAGCTGCTGAAGCTCCTGCTGCTGAGCCGGAAGCAAGCGTTCCCCCCGAAGCAACTGAACCGCAGATCGAATCTGCTGAACCTGCCGCCGCGATCGAATCGACCGAACCTCTTGCAGCCGAAGTGCCACCCGCCGCCGACGCTGCTCTTCCCTTCTGGATGCAGGCTGAAGCCGATCGCCAAGCTCGCCTCGATCGCCTTAAGGCTGAAGCGATCGTCGAGGAAGCCGAACCTGCTCCTGTTGCCGCAACGGAAACTAATTTCACGCTGGATGAAAATTTCTTGTGGTCGGCGGAAGTTTTGGCAAATCAAGGCCGGAAGCCAGAGCAAATTTCGATCGAGGAAATCACGTGGCTCAAACGGTTGCGCCAAGGGTTGAGCAAAACCCGCCGCAGCTTGGTGAATCAGCTTCGGGCGATCGTCGGTCAGGGACCGCTCAATCAAGATGCGGTGATGGCGATCGAATCGCTGCTGCTGCAAGCGGACGTGGGCGTGGAAGCGACTGACTACATTATCGAGTCGCTGCAAAACAAACTGCGATCGGAAACGCTGCCGCCTGCCGAAGCGATCGCCTACCTGAAGCAGATTTTGCGCGACATGCTCGATCGACCCGGAGGCCAAGAAATCAATCCGACCTTTGCCCCGGAAAAAGACACGCTGAATATTTGGCTGATTACCGGAGTCAATGGTGCAGGCAAAACGACGACGATCGGCAAAATTGCCCATATCGCGCAGAAGTCCGGCTATCGGACGCTGATCGGTGCGGCGGATACGTTTCGGGCGGCAGCCGTGCAGCAGGTGAAGGTGTGGGGCGATCGATCGAGCGTTGAAGTCATCGCCAATCCGGGCAAGAACACCGATCCGGCTGCGGTCGTGTTTGATGCGATCGCCGCTGCCCAATCTCGCAACACCGAACTGCTGCTGGTGGATACGGCAGGCCGCTTGCAAAACAAGAAAAATCTGATGGACGAACTGAGCAAAATTCGCCGCATCATCGATAAGAAAGCACCTAACGCCAAAGTCGAATCGCTGCTCGTCCTTGATTCCACTTTGGGACAAAACGGCCTGCGGCAAGCTGAAGTCTTTTCGCAAGCGGCGCAGCTTAGCGGCGTGGTGCTGACAAAGCTGGACGGCACGGCGAGAGGCGGCATTGCCCTTGCGGTTGTGCAGCAGCTAGGCTTGCCGATTCGCTTTATTGGCGCGGGAGAAGGCATCGAAGATTTGCGGCCTTTTTCCAGCTATGAATTTGTTGAGGCGCTGCTAAGCGGCTAGGAGAGGAGGAATATGCTGCCGATCGATCCGTTCTCCCGATCGCTGCCTCGGCGCAGTCGCGGCTGGTTTATAGCGGCGATCGTGGCCGTGCTAATTGTGCTGACCGCTCCGGCTCACGGACAGTCTCCTAGTCCAACGCCAACGCCCTCTCCTTCGCCCGCTGTGACGCCTAGCGTTCCAGCCTTGGATCTCAACAGTTTATTTTCCAACCGCACTAATTCAACTTCACGTGGCATTGTGCGGCTGGATGGTCGCAAGCTGTTTACCGTTGCTGCACCCGCTCAGCCCGCTACGCCTGCTCAGGGAAGCCGTCCTGCTCAGCAGACTCGTTCTGATGACCCGATCGATCTCCGCATCGAAGCGATCGAAGAGCGGCTTCAAACCATTGCCGAGAGCAATTTCGCTCCAGACAGTCTGCGCGTGACGAGCGCAGTCGATCGCACCAGTCGGCTTCCCGTCATTTCCGTGCGCTATCGCGTGAACGGAGACGATCGCACGCAGGAAATTCTCACCGTCACCACGCTTGACACGGAGATTCACGCCACCGATGCTGACACATTGGCAAGCGGCTGGTCTGACAAGATTCGATCGGCTCTGGTGCAAGCGAGAATTGAACGTCAACCGAGTTATTTGCAGCGGCAGGTTTATCTAGCCGCAGTGATTTTGCTGGGCATTTGTCTGGTCAGCGCTCTGCTCATGCTGCCCCAAAGACGGCTGGCAATTCGGCGGGAAGCTCTCCTCTCACAATCGCGCACCGAGAAACAGGAGCTTTCGACAATCGCCCCCGGAACCGAGACGGAAACGCGCACCGCCCTGTTGCAAGAACAGCTTGAAAATCGCGAACAGCGCGGCATTGTTGAAATCCAGCGGCGGCTGTTGCAGTTTGGGCAGCTTGCCACTTGGGGCGGCGGCGGATTTTTGATTTTGGGATTATTTCCCTTCTCGCGTCGCTGGCAACCGATCGCCGTCAATCTTGTCCAAATTCCCTTCAAAATTCTGGCGATCGCATTCGGCACATATCTGGCGATTCGGTTTAGCGGCGTTTTGGTCGATCGACTCTTCCTCCTGCTGCAAGACAGTACCAGCATCGCGCCCGAAGCCTCTCAGCGCCTTGCTCTGCGCTTTTCCACGATTTCTCGCGTCGGCAAAAGCATCATCGCCGTGATGATTTTGGGATTGGGAATCATTATTGCGCTGTCGGTAATTAACGTGCAGGTGGGACCATTACTTGCAGGTGCGGGAATCATCGGTTTAGCAATTTCGTTTGCCTCGCAAAGCTTGATTAAAGATATTTTGAACGGCTTTTTTATTCTGCTCGAAGACCAGTACGGTGTGGGTGACGTAATTATCGTGGGCGATGTCTCTGGCTTTGTTGAAAATATGAATCTGCGAATTACGCAGTTACGAAATGAAGAAGGACGGCTGATTACAATTCCCAATAGCTCGATTTCGATCGTCCAAAACCTCTCAAAAGAATGGGCGCGAGTTGATCTGCGCGTCGATGTTGCTTATAGTGCCGATCTCGATCAGGCGCTAGCTCTGATCGAGCAAATTGCTCAGGACATGAGCCACGATCGTCCTTGGAATGATCTAATCCTTGAACCACCTCTCTTGCTGGGCGTGGATGAACTTGACAATGCAGGCGCAACCGTTCGTCTCTGGATTAAAACGCAGCCGCTCAAACAGTGGGAAGTTGCCCGCGAATATCGCCGCCGTCTTAAGGTCGCGTTTGACAAAGCCGGAATTCCGTTTGGCATTCCGCAGCAAGCGCTGATGCTGCACAGCGATATGTCCGACGACGATTCAAAAGATTCCCCTGTCACGCGCTTCCAAGGTAAGTAGTTTTGTTGCGATCTTGCTACGGTTCAGCGTCTCGCTAAGATTGATTCTTTCAATCTTCAAAAACTTCCTGCCAGAAAAGCGATCGCAACGAGTCTGCATCCCGCTCGATTGCAAAAATGACGGTGTTCAACAGGAAGCTTTAACGAATGTCACAGCGCAATAAGAATCGTTGCGATCGACACTCGATAAACTCCTCGAAAAACTGCTCAATTTCAGAGCAGGATTAGGATTGAGCGATCGCATCCGCTTGTTACAAAACCGCAGCCAGGACTCACAATTCCCGCTATCTCTGAGACAATCAAAACACTGCTCAAACGCCCATCGCTTCGGGCAATTTTTAATGGAGACTTGGATATGAAATTGGCCTACTGGATGTATGCTGGCCCCGCGCACATTGGTACGCTCCGCATCGCCAGTTCTTTCAAAAACGTCCACGCCATCATGCACGCTCCGCTGGGCGATGACTACTTTAACGTGATGCGATCGATGCTGGAGCGCGAACGTGACTTTACGCCTGTGACAACCAGCGTGGTCGATCGCCATGTTCTTGCCAGAGGTTCGCAGGAAAAAGTCGTAGACAATATCACGCGCAAAGATGCCGAAGAACATCCAGATTTGATTGTGCTAACGCCGACCTGCACATCGAGCATTTTGCAGGAAGATCTGCATAATTTTGTTCAACGTGCCCAGATTGAATCGCAAGGCGATGTGCTGCTGGCAGATGTGAATCACTATCGCTACAACGAACTGCAAGCTGCCGATCGCACTCTGCATCAAATCGTCCAGTTCTATCTGGAAAAAGCCCGCAAGAAAGGTCAGCTTCCTGAAGGCAAAACTGAGAAGCCTTCTGTCAATATCATCGGACTTTCAACACTCGGTTTTCACAACAATCACGATCGCACTGAATTGAAGCGATTGATGAATGATTTGGGAATTGAAGTGAACGAAATTATTCCCGATGGCGCATCCGTTCACAATCTCAAAAATCTGCCTCGTGCCTGGTTTAACCTCGTGCCCTATCGCGAATTGGGCATGGCAACGGCGCAATATTTAGAGCAAGAATTTGGAATGCCGTATATCGACATTACGCCGATGGGCGTGGTGGAAACGGCGCGATGCATTCGCAAAATTCAGCAGGTAATCAACGCGCAAGGTGCAAACGTTGACTACAACGTTGACTACGAAGAATTCATCAATGAACAAACGCTGCATGTTTCGCAGGCGGCTTGGTTTTCCAGGTCGATCGACTGTCAAAATCTCACAGGCAAAAAAGCCGTTGTCTTTGGTGACAATACCCACGCTGCTGCGATTACCAAAATTCTCGCTCGCGAAATGGGAATTCACGTCGTTTGGGCAGGAACCTACTGCAAATATGATGCTGACTGGTTCCGCGATCAGGTGAGCGAATATTGCGACGAGGTGATTATCACCGAGGATCATGGCGCGATCGGAGATGCGATCGCTCGCGTCGAACCGTCAGCAATTTTTGGAACGCAAATGGAACGGCACGTCGGCAAACGCTTAAACATTCCCTGCGGCGTGATTGCGGCTCCGATTCACATTCAAAATTTTCCGATCGGCTACAAGCCGTTTGTTGGCTACGAAGGAACAAATCAAATTGTTGATTTGATCTACAATTCTTTTACTTTGGGCATGGAAGATCACCTGCTGGAAATCTTCGGTGGACACGACACCAAAGAAGTGATTACGAAGGGAATTTCTGCCGATTCGGAAATGAACTGGAGCAAAGATGGACTGGCGGAACTGAATAAAATCCCCGGTTTTGTGCGCGGCAAGGTGAAGCGAAATACCGAGAAGTTTGCTCGCGATCGCAACATTTCGGAAATTACCGCTGAAGTGCTTTACGCCGCCAAAGAAGCCGTCGGCGCGTAAGCGGGATGGGGTGTCGGGTGTCGGCGGTGCAGGTTGAGACACTAAAGAAAAGCCTCCTAATTCCATCATCGAATTAGGAGGCTTTTTTAGCATTCATTTCTAACTTGATGCTCTAGCGGTAGTTTTGCGATTGGATATTCCGCAAGCGGGCTTCGGGGCGCTTGAAGCGATCGAGTTGCGATTCAAAAAAGGCGCGATTCGCCTGTAAGTGCTTCGGATTCGGGTCGTCCAGCGGATAGAGCAGGGCGGTTCTGAGGGCTTGGATGACGGCAGAGGTGACGCAGTACATCGATCGCTGGAAGCTGATACCAAGCTGAATTAGCATATCGTCTTCGCCGCGACAGTGCTTGTCGTAATATTCCAGCAGGTAGGGCGGCAAGAAGTGCAGCATGTCCTGCATCAGCAGTGTCGGCGGAATGCCTGCCGTTCCGACTGGGAACACATCGGCGTAGAGAATGCCGTAGTGAAAATCTTTTTGGTCGCTCGGAACTTCTCCGGCCTGCGCGTTGTAGGATTTGGTTCCCCGGAACGGCGAGGTGCGGTAGAAGACGGCTTCGACATAGGGCAGCGCAGCTTCATACAGCCAGGTGAAGCCTTTTGACTTGGGAATGATTTCGTAGCATTCGCCCCGGATGTAGACGTGATGGTAGATTGGGCGTCCGGCGATCGCAAAAATGCCGTTCACCAAAAAGTTCATCGCATCCGGTACGCCTTTGAAGCCGCCTTCATCATAGATGTCGGACATTTCGAAGAAGACCGGAGCCATCACTTCCCAGAACAAGCCCAGGTTGCTGTAGTACGACATTTCACGGACTTTCTCGATGAACATTTCCGGGAAAGCCTTGTACAGCGCCATCATTGGCGGATTGTATTTGAAGTAGGCGCGAATGGCGCGATCGGCGTTCTGACGATATTCCTCGGTGTCGAGATACGGATCAAACTGGTTGACAGGGACGTACATTCCCCGATGCCAGAGCATCGCCCGCATACATTCTTCGGCAAACTCCATATTGATGCGATCGTGCCACCAGTGATGCAGCAGCTTCGGCAGGTTCTTCTTCACCTCGCCTTTCTGCATGAACTCTAGGAGTTCCGGGTGAGCGGTGGCCTGTCCGCGCCAGATTCGCAGATCGGCATCGTCTCCGGCATAGTGGTTGTGCAGATCAAGATATTCCTGCGGCAAAAAGTATTTGAAGAACGGCAGCGGATCGAGAAAGACGCGCTCGGCAATGTAGAGCAAATCGCGCCAATAGAAATCCATCGGCACGGCGTAAGCCTTGTACAGCCCAATGATCTGCATTAGGTTTTCGGGCGTGTCGGGCAGCATTGCGCCGCCTGCTTCGAGGCGATGAATGATTTCGGCAAATTCATGTTGCGAAGGCGGCAGTTTGGTTTTTTGAGGCGGCAGCGTGGTTGTCATAGCAGCGGTAAGGATGAGCAATTAAGAGTGAATGATTAGCGCAACTCGTGCGGAGCTTCGATCGCGAAGCGCTCCTCAGACGGTATCGTGACGTCCTCAGATGGTGTCGCATCCGACACCTGCACAACTTCTGTGGTTTGTTGCAACATTGGCACAGCAGCGACCATTGCCGTCGTGGTGGATTCTGTCCAGCGCACCAACCAGGTCGGCTGCACACCCAGGAAGAAAATTAGGGCAACCAAAATCAAAGCGGGTGCTTTCTCTTCCTGTTTGACAGGCGGGAAGTAGGCGATCGAATTATCGAGTCGGCCAAAGCAGGTGCGATTTAGCAAAATCACGAAGTACACCGCCGTCAGACCTGTACCGACGACTGCAAACAGCGTTTGTACAGGGAAAACCGAGTAGCTACCTTGGAAGACCAGAAATTCTGCGATAAATCCAGCGAGTCCAGGAATTCCTGCGCTTGCCATGCCGCCCACAACGAGCAGCGAAGCCACCAGCGGCAAACCCCGAATCGGGTTAAGCAGACCGTTGAGGACATCAAGATCGCGAGTTCCGACTTTGGCTTCCACCAAACCGACCAGGTAGAACAGCAGTGCCAAAATCAAGCCGTGCGCGACCATTTGCGCGACTGCACCGACCAAGCTCAGCGCGGTTAAGGCGGCTCCACCCAGCAGGACGTAGCCCATGTGACCGATCGAGCTATAGGCGACCATGCGCTTGATGTCTTTTTGGGCGATCGCAGCCATCGCGCCGTACATCAAGCTGATAGCTGCCCAAGTTGCCAGCCAGGGAGAAATTTGCGCCCAAGCTTCAGGAAACAGTCCGAGTCCGAAGCGGAAAATTCCGTAGGTTCCCAGTTTCGCCAAAACGCCACCCAGCAAAATCGCGACGGGCGTTGAAGCTTCCACGTAGGTATCAGGAAGCCAGGTGTGAAAGGGAACGAGGGGAATTTTGATGCCGAAGCCGACCAGAAGAACGGCGAGCAGCGTGACTTGCAGGGCGATCGGCAGCGTTTGCCCCATTACTGCTTCATAGGCAAAGGTTTTTGCGCCCGACAGCCAGATCAAGCCAAGGAACCCAGCGAGAATCAACGCGCCAGAAGTTGCGGTGTAGATCAAGAATTTCACGGCTGCATATTGCCGCTTCGCCCCGCCCCAAATCGAAATCAGCAGGTAGAAGGGAACCAGTTCCAGTTCGTAGAACAAGAAGAACAGCAGCAGGTTTTGGGCAACAAATGCACCTGCCACACCGCCACAGACCAGCAGAATCAATGAATAGAACAGGCGAGGGCGATCGATATCCGACTTGCTCGTGTAGATCGCAATCCAGGTGAGGAAGCTGTTGAGGGCGAGCAGCACGATCGACAGGCCATCTGCTCCAAGCTGATAGTTCAAGCCGAGTGTTTCAATCCAGGGCAGATATTCCTGAAACTGCAAGCCTGCGTCTGTCAGATTGAACTGAGCCAGCAGCCACAGCGTCCACAGCGTTACGCCACCCGTGATCACCAGCGCGGCGGAACGAGCGCGATTTGCTAGGGAAGCTGGCAGAAGGGCGATCGCCAGCGCCCCCAAAATCGGAATCCAAATCAGAGAGCTAAGCATGACAACGGTAAGAAGTGAGGGTGCAGTGCAGGCTAATTCAGGAAGGTTAATAGAATCGCAATTAGGGCGATCGCGCCTGTCGTAATGGTCAGGGCGTAGAATTGCATTTGGCCGGAGTTGCCGTACTTGAGCGTTTCGCCCCCGAAGATTGAGGCAATGCCGACAAAGTTCACCAGGCCATCCACAAGGTAGCGATCGACCCAATCGGTCAGGCGCGAAACGAGATCGACGCTGCCAACGACGCTCGATCGATACAGGCGCGGCGTGTAGAAGTCGTAGGCGAACAGATCTTGCAGCGGCTTCCAGGGCAGATGAATCGGACGAGCAACGGCTTGACCAATGTAGAGAACGCCGCTGATGCTGATGCCGAAGATGCTCGACCAGGTGAGCAACAGGGCAACATCTTTGTTCAGCACCGCCCAGTTTGGCAGCAGATCAAGCGCATCCAAGATGATCGGCAGATGCAGCGTGAAGCCGAGCAGCAAAGTCATTGGAACGGTGATTGTCCAGATGTTTTCGGGCGATCGCTCGCTCATTTGCTGCCGCTTTCCGGCAAAGATTGCGCCAAAGGTGCGGGTGACGCTGAATGCAGCGAGGGCGTTCACCAGCAGCACGATCGCCACCAAAACCGGGCGAGTCGTCCACAGACCATCGGCCAGCTTCAGCATTGCCCAAAATCCACCCAGCGGCGGCAGTGCGACCAAGCCAAGACCGCCGATCGCAACCGCCAAACCGGAGATCGGGCGGCGGCTCCACAGTCCACCAAGCTGCGTCAAATCCTGCGTAATGTTGTTGAGAATGATCGAGCCTGTACCCATCACCAGCAGACCCATTGCCATCGCGTGGGTGAGGCAGAGCAGCAGAGCGGCTTGCGTTTGACCTGTGCCAACCGCGATGAAAGTCAAGCCCATGTAGGCGGTGACGAGGTAGGACAGAGCGCGTTTCGCATCAATTTGAGCGATCGAAATTAAGGTTCCACCGATCGCGCTGACGGCTCCGATTGCGATCGCTGCATTCATCACAGTGGGCGACAAGGCCAAGACGGGTTCGAGCTTCACCAGCAGCCAAGCTCCCGTTGCCACAACGACCGAGTTCCGCAGAATCGTACTGGGAATGGGACCTTCCATCGCTTCATCGAGCCACAGGTGCAGCGGAAACTGAGCGCACTTACCCATCGGCCCTGCCAGCAGTGCCAGTCCCACCAGCGTGATCACCTTCGGGTCAACCTGTGCGGTTTGTGCCCACTGCGCCAGTTCGCTAAAGTTCCAGGTTCCCGCCAGCGGATAAAGCGCCAAAACACCCATCAGCAGGAATAGATCGCCAATCCGCTTGGTTAAGAAGGCATCTCGCGCACCTGTCACCACAAGCGACTGATTGAACCAGAAGCCGACGAGCAGGTAGGTTCCCAGCGTCAGCATTTCCAAAATTACGTAGCTGAAGAACAAGGAGTCGCACAGCACAAGGGCGCACATCCCCGCTTCAAACAAGGCCAGAAGAGAGAAAAATCGTGCCCAACCCCAATCCATTTCCAGGTAGCCAACGGCATAGAACTGTGACAGGAAGTTAAGGCCAGTCACGAGGACGATCGCCCCGATCGTCAAGCCAGAGATTTCGATCGGCAGCGACAGCTTGAGGCCAGCTACTTCCAGCCAGGTTGCTTCTAGAGTGATCGGGGCATGTTGCCACACAGCAGGAAACGCCAGAACACCATGTGCAAAGGCAATAAACGTCATGATCAGGTTCACGTAGCCAGCCGGACGCGGGCCAGTACGCCGAGTAATCGAAGGGAACCAAAGTATCGAGAGCAGCATTCCCATCAGTGGGTAGCAGGGAATGAGCCAAGCTGATTGTGCGAGAAGCTCAGTCATCGGGCAAGATATCCTTGTGCGTCGGTTGTTGCGTCGGTGAATCGGCTCATTCTTCTCGATCGCTTGCCGCTTATCGGGTGAAAGCCATGATTGTTATCAAACAAGCTCTATAGAAGAATGAATTTAGGCTGAAAATTTCTATGTTTTAGTAGCTTAACCCTAAATTTTAGACAAAAGTAGGAGGCGATCGATAGAAATTTCTTGATGTCTCCTGCAAGCCGAACTTATCGGTAAAGTCGGGTAAAAACAGCCTGTGATAGCACTGTAAAGCGCTTGGGATCGCTGTGCCGATAATTTTTTCCAATCTCAGGCGATCGAGCCATAGAAAAACACCGCCCCGTCTTATAGAGCGGCATCGAAGATTGCAGTTGAGTTCACAGCATTTAGCTTGTCTGAACGTCAGGCAGGCGCGACGGCAAGAGGCGATCGAGCCAGCTTTCAATAAAGGCGCGGTTCGTCTGCTGTTCTTCGGGGTTCGTCGTATCCAGCGGATGCGGCATCAGTCCGAGAATCGCAGCGGTTGTAACGCAAAACATCGACTTTTGAAAACTGACGCAGAGCTTGACGCGCAAATCGTCTTCGCCGCGCAGTCCTTGCAGATAAACGGCTTCAAGATAAGGCGGAATGTAGTGGCGCATATCTTGCATCAACAGCGTCGGCGGAATGCCTGCACTGCCGATCGGCAACGGATCGGCGAACAGGGCACCGTAGTTGAAATCCGCTTGATTTTGGGAAATTTGGTGTGCTTGGGCGTTGTAGGAAACAGTTCCAAAGAAGGGAAACGATCGCAAGAACACTGCTTCGACATAAGGCACAGCCGTATCCATCAGAAAGGTCAAGCCTGCCGATTGCGGAATGAGCGTGTAAGGTTGCTTGTCGATCGTAACGCTGTAAGTAATTGGCTGTGCCGCCGCCGCAACCAGCCCTTGCTTCACGTGCGCGACCACATCCGCGATCGAGCCGATTTCTCCGGCATCGTAGCGATCGGAAAGTTTGAGAAACATCTCGCTCATAATTTCCCAAAACTGACCTAGAGCGCTGTAGTAGCTCAGCAGTCGCACCTGTTCCGGCAGAAAATCAGGAAACAAGCGATTCATGCCGCTCATGAACGGGTTGGATTTGACTTTGGCGGCGATCGCAGCCTTGGCTTGCTGCTCAAATTCCGGGGTGTCTAGATAGGCATCCAGGCCGCCGCCGCCGTGCCAGAACATGCCCTTCATGCAGTATTCGGCAAATTCGTAGTTGATGCGATCGTGCCACCAGTGCTTCAGCAGTTTGGCGGGCGTCACTTCACCGTTGAAGTATTTGAAGAAGGGAAACAGCACCAAAAACTGATGTTCGGCGATGAAGGTGAGGTTGCGCCAGTAGGCGTCGAGAACAACGCCGTAGCTTTTGAGAATGCCAACAACTTCGATGAGATTTTCGGGCGTGTCGGGCAGTAGTGCGCCGCCAGATTCGATGCGATCGACGATCGCGGCTAGCGGATGGCTGGAAGGTTTGCGGCTCAGGCTCACCATAGGTTGAATTCAAAGTGGAGGTTTACGGATCGAGAGCGGAAATTGAGTCGGCGGGTGTGGAGTGCTGGATTGCTTTTTCATAGGCAACTTGGCGACGCACGATCGACGGACTGGTCTCGGCAGCGATCGATCGGTGCATTGTGTCGCCAAGTGCGGTTGTGGTGGCTTCGCTCCAGCGCACCATCCAGTTGGGCTGAAGTCCCAGCGCGATGATAAACAGCGTCACAACGATCGAGGGCATTCGGTCTTGCCAGCGGACACGAGGCAGATTCGCTAGACTATCCGGCAGGCGACCGAAGAAGGTGCGGTTAATCAAAATCAAGAAGTAAACCGCCGTTAGCGCCGTGCCGACCATACACAGCAGCGTTTGAATTGGAAAGACTGGGAAGCTGCCGCGATAGACGATAAATTCCGCAATGAAGCCGACCATGCCCGGAATTCCTGCACTCGCCATTGCGCCCATCACCATCAAACTGCCAACCAGCGGCAAACCCCGTTCCGGATTTAGCAAGCCTTGCAGGACAGTGACATCGCGAGTTCCCGTTTTGGAGTAAACGACACCGACGAGCAGAAACAGCAGGCCGGAAATCAAGCCGTGACTAACCATTTGCACGACCGAGCCAAGCAGACTGAGGGGTGTGGCGGCAGCGATCGCCAAAATCACATACCCCATGTGCCCCACTGAACTGTAGGCGACGATCTTCTTCATATCTGTTTGCGAAATCGCCACAAACGAACCATGCAGCACATTCACAACCGCTAGCACCGCCAGCCAAGGTGCGACGATCTGCCACGCATCCGGAAACAGGCCGAGGCCAAAGCGCAGCAGACCGTAAGTACCGAGCTTGAGCAAAACGCCTGCCAGCAACACGGAGGCCTGCGTGGGCGCTTCGACGTGTGCGTCGGGAAGCCAAGTGTGCAGCGGCACGATCGGAATTTTGATGCCGAAACCTACAATTAGCGTTACTAGCAGAATTAACTGAGTGGCGATCGGTAAAGTTTGCGATCGCAGCACGTCATAATCAAAGCTCGAAAATCCGCTCAGCAGCGACAGCCCAAAGAAAGCCGCCAACAGCAGAATTCCCGAAACTGCCGTGTAGATCAAGAATTTCGTTGCTGCATAGCCGCGCTTTGCCCCGCCCCAAATTGCAATCAGCAAATAGAGTGGAATCAGTTCCAGTTCATAGAAGAAGAAGAACAGCAGCAAATTTTGCGCCAAAAACGCACCCGCAACGGCAGATTGCAGCAGCAACATCAGCGCAAAATACAAGCGCGAACGGTTGATATTACTATCGGTGCTGTAGATCGATACCCAGGTCAGCAAGCTGCAAATGGCAATCAAAGGTAGCGAAAGGCCATCCACGCCAAGCTCATAGCTAAGGCCAAGCTGTGCGATCCAGGGAATTGATTCGCAAAGCTGGAGAGCGGCAGAACTCGGATCAAACTGAAGGATGATTGCGATCGTCCACAGCAGGGTGAACGAAGCAACGACTAAGGAAATCGATCGCGTCCGGCTAGGCGGCAGTTGCGGCAGACAGATCAGCGCGGCTCCAACCAACGGTGCCCAAATCAACGTACTTAACATAAGCTCCTACCGACTCGCGCTAGAACGACCACTGCAAAGCAGCAAATGTGAGAATCAGGCCAGTGAACACGGTCAGCAAATACTGTCCCGTTCGACCGGAAATTGTGTACTTGAGGCTTTCGCCGCTGAAAATTGAGGCAACGCCCACAAAGTTCACTAGTCCATCAACGATGTAGCGATCGAACCAAGCCATCAGTCGCGCCCCCTGCACCACACCCAACACGACACTGAGTCGATATAGCCGCTCAATCCAAAAGTCATACGCCAAGGTGTCGCGAATGGATTTGTCGACGAGCGTGTCGGGTCGGGTCGATCGGGGTTTGAGGTAGAACAGTGCGCCCAAGCCACAGCCCGTAACGCTCGAAGTGAGCAGCGAACCGACTGCGCTGTAGTTGAGCGTTTCGCTGGTGGGCAGCAGATGCCAGGTGGCAAGCATGACGGGAACGAGCAAAGCAACGATCGTCAGCGACACCATTGGCACAGCCATCAGCCAAGGCACTTCGGGGGCGCGACGAGTTTTCGGCTGTGGCGATCCGGTGAAGACAAGGCTGAAGACGCGCACTAGATTAAATGCAGTCAGGCCATTGACGATCAGCAGAACGCTCACCCAGCCGATCGAATCCCAAAAGCTATCTGCCCAATTCAGCATCGACCAGAAGCAGCCCAGCGGCAAAAGGGCGATCGAGCTAGCTGCCCCGATGAGGAACGCCGTGCTTGTGGCGGGCATTCGGCTTCCCAAACCGCCCATTTCCGTCAGGTCTTGCGTACTGGTGGTGAGGATGATCGAGCCAATGCTCATGAAGAGAAGCGCTTTGGCGATCGCGTGCGTAAACAAAAACAGCAATGCTAATTCGCTCTGCTGCGCTCCGACTGCTAGGAAGACAAGGCCAAGGAAGGCGCTGGTGGAATGAGACAGAGTGCGCTTGATGTCGATTTGAGCGATCGCCACAAGGGAAGCACCGATCGCCGTTAGCGCTCCCAGCACCATCAGCGTTGTGAGGGCGACGGGTGAAGCGGCCAGCACTGGCTCCAGCTTGATCAAGACATAAGCACCGCTGGCAACCACAACCGAGTTTCGCAAGATTGAAGCGGGATTCGGCCCCTCCATTGCTTCGTCGAGCCAGAGGTTGAGGGGAAACTGAGCACATTTTCCCGTCGGGCCAGCGATCAAGGCGAGGCCAAGGAGAGTAGCAGTAAGTGGGGCGAGTTGAGTCGATCGCGCCCAAGCTTCGAGATCGCTAAAGTTCAAGCTGCCCGCTAGCGTTGCCAAAACGACGACGCCCATCAGCAGCAGTAGATCGCCGACGCGCTTGGTGAGAAATGCGTCTCGTGCTGCCGTCACGACGAGCGGTTGAGCGTACCAGAAGCCAACGAGCAGATAGGTCGAGAGCGTCAGCATTTCCAGCAGGGCATAGCTCAGAAATAGCGAATCGCTCAGTACAATGCCGCTCATTGCCGCTTCAAAAAAGCCCATCAGCGCGTAAAAGCGAGCCAGTCCCCAATCTTTTTCTAGATAGCCCAAGGCAAAAACTTGGGCAGCCAAGCTCAGCCCTGTCACGATGACCGCTGCGCCAACGCTGACTCGTGATAGTTCCAGCGCAAACGTGAGATTCAAATCTACAACGTCCAGCCAGGAAACCAGCAGCGGTTGCGGCGGCAAATCCCAAATTGCTTGCAGCAGCCAAACGCTGTGCACCAACGCCAAAACGGTCATCAAAATGTTGAAGTAGGCGGCAGGGCGAGGGCCAGTGCGTCGAATCATGCCGATCGACCAAGGCATCGTTAGCACCGCACCGAGCAAACCGTAGCCAGGAACCCACCAGCTCGTCTGGAGCAGGAACTGAGGCATTGTAAAAATGTCCTTAAATAAACATTGTAGAAATCACCTTGAACCTCGGAAGCACAAAGGGCTGCTAGTTGAGCGAATCACTGCTGAACGCCAGCTTGAAATTCAACTCACCGCAGCCTGTGCGATCGAGGCTATGAGGGTATTTGAGAATTTTCTTAACCAGAAGAATAGCACTGTACTCAGAGAAACGTAATTGTTTGTCTTATTTCTCCAATTTCTTTTAATCATACGTTTTCTGATGAACAAGAATTTTAACGAGCGGAAGCTGTCCTGTCGAACGCACTGAATGAACTTTTGCTTATCAGTGGTATTATTAAAAATTATGAGTTGGCTCAAAGAACAATCACAGCGATCGCAGCGAAGCTTGGATTGTGGCCTGAGGTTGCTCAGCAGTTCTGACTAATAATATTGACCTTTAGGGGATGAACAACCGAGGCTGGCGTTAATCTCGCGTAAGCAACTGCAAGTAAAGTCAATTTAATAATTGATTTTTATCTATGGCATAAATACAATTACGCCCGATTATATTGCGGAAGCGATCGCTTGACCTGTATTCTAAATATTGGAAATCTTAAGGTGCTTTTCTGAAAACAAAATTGACCTTGCCTGTCGATTTTTCAGAAACAACGCTTTTTATAAGACTGGCTTTTTCTGTAGGAGAGGAACGATGCCGATTGCAGTTGGAATGATTGAAACACGGGGTTTTCCTGCGGTTGTGGAAGCAGCAGACGCAATGGTGAAAGCTGCCCGTGTCACCTTGGTGGGCTACGAAAAAATCGGCAGCGGTCGTGTCACCGTCATCGTGCGCGG
This sequence comes from Microcoleus sp. FACHB-1515, assembly GCF_014696105.1. Lineage (GTDB taxonomy): Bacteria > Cyanobacteriota > Cyanobacteriia > Elainellales > Elainellaceae > JAAUTJ01. The sequence goes on along the minus strand of NZ_JACJPO010000030.1, from coordinate 127,713 downwards.
CGACGTGTCAGAAGTGCAAGCTTCGGTCGCGGCAGGCGTCGAGTCGGCCAAGCGTGTTAATGGTGGCGAAGTTGTTTCAACGCACATCATTGCCCGGCCGCACGAAAACCTCGAATATGTGCTGCCCATTCGCTACACCGAGGCAGTCGAGCAGTTCCGGAGTTAGCACAAAGTGTGAGGAGCGATCGCCAGTCGTTTCCATCACACCAAACTGGGTATCGAGATCGATTATTTATTGCTTGGAAGGGAGAATGTCATGGCTATTGCAGTTGGGATGATCGAAACGTTGGGTTTTCCTGCGGTTGTGGAAGCAGCAGACGCAATGGTGAAAGCTGCCCGTGTCACCTTGGTGGGCTACGAAAAAATCGGCAGCGGTCGTGTCACCGTCATCGTGCGCGGCGACGTGTCAGAAGTGCAAGCTTCGGTCGCGGCAGGCGTGGAAAACATCAAGCGGGTCAGTGGTGGTCAGGTGCTTTCAACGCACATCATTGCCCGCCCGCACGAAAACCTCGAATATGTGCTGCCCATTCGCTACACCGAGGCGGTTGAAGCATTCCGCGAAAGCGTCAGCGGCATTCGTCCGCTGAACCGTCCGTAAGCACATCATGCAGATTGCGAGAGTTTGCGGCACCGTCGTTAGCACTCAAAAGGAGCAAAGCCTGACCGGAGTTAAATTTTTGCTGCTGCAACTGCTCGATGAGGAAGGAAATTCCTTGCCAGAGTATGAAGTGGCAGCCGATAGCGTCGGGGCAGGCATGGGTGAATGGGTTTTGGTGAGTCGCGGCAGTGCCGCGAGGCAGTGGCGAGGCAGCGAGGCTCGCCCACTCGATGCGCTAGTAGTCGGCATTATTGACACGGTGAGCGTCAGTAATGGCTTGCTCTACAGCAAGCGCGACCAAGACCGCTAGGGAAAACGACTGTTGAAGGTGGAGCGTGGGGCGAAGCTGACCTTGAGGTTCAGCGATCGATCGTGTGTTGCTGTCTTAGGAAGGGAACTTAATTTATGCTTGCCCGTAGTTACGCTGCGTCGCCAACGGCCACAGCCACTAGCCTGGCGCAGCCGCGCATTCACGAAACGGCGCATGTCCATTCGTTCTCCAACATTGTTGGCGATGTCTACATCGGGGCGAATGTGCGCGTTGCGCCCGGAACTTCAATTCGTGCGGATGAAGGCACCCCGTTTCATGTTGGCGAAGGCAGCAACGTCCACGATGGCGTGATTATTCACGGCCTAGAGCATGGCCGCGTGATCGGCGACGACCAGCAGCAATATTCGGTGTGGATCGGCAAAAATACCTCGATTACACATTTGTCGCTGATCTATGGACCCGCCTATGTTGGTAACGACTGCTTCATCGGATTTCGATCGACCATCTTCAACGCCCGCATTGGTCAAGGCTGCATCGTCATGATGCATGTTTTGATTCAAGATGTGGAAATTCCGCCGGGAAAATATGTGCCGTCTGGGTCGGTGATCACGACGCAGCAGCAGGCCGATCGCCTTCCGGATGTGCAGTCCACCGATGTCGAATTCGCCACGCATGTCGTCGAAGTCAACGACGCCCCTCGCGACGAACCGACTCGCATCGCCACCATTCGCGGCGAACTTGAACAAGCTTACGCCGCAAAGCAAACCGATTCTTCTTTCGATTCCAACCACTATCAAGGGCAAGGCAACATGGCTTCAGTCGTCGATCAGGTACGTCACCTGCTAGCGCAAGGCTACCGTATTGGCACAGAACACGCAGATTCGCGCCGCTTTCAAACGAGTTCCTGGCAAACCTGTTCGCCCATCCAGGCGACCCGCGAGTCAGACGTGATGAGCGAACTCAACCGCTGTCTGGCTGAACACAGCGGCGAATATGTGCGGATGTTCGGCATCGATCCGCAGGCAAAACGGCGCGTTTCGGAAATGATCGTGCAGCGTCCGGGTGACAAAGTTCCCGCCTTGAGTACGTCTGGATCGACTTCCGCGAGCTATTCTTCCTCTAGCTACGCGCCTAGCCCAGCACCAAGCAGCAACTCTGGCGGCGGTAATGCTTCAGTCGGAGAGCAAGTCAGCAGCCTCGTTCGTCAGGGCTACCGAATTGGCGTCGAGTACGCCGATGCTCGCCGCTTCCAAACGAGTTCCTGGAAAAGCTGCCCGCCCGCTCAGTCGTCTCGCGAGTCCGATATCATCGCTGCGGTTGAAGCTTGCATGGCCGAGCATCAAGGCGAATATGTCCGCATTTTTGGCATTGACACGCAAAGCAAACGCCGCATCAGTGAAACGATCGTGCAGCGTCCGGGCGATCAGTCGGCTCGATCGACCACTTCCACCTATGTCCCAACTGCTTATTCGAGCAGCAACGGCAGCAGCTATTCGCAAACCCCATCGTCTTACTCACAGCCTAGCCACAGCGGATCAAGCAGTTTGAGCGGGGAAGCGATTGATCAAGTCCGCAGTCTGGTTCGCCAAGGGTTGCGAATCGGCATGGAACACGCGGATAAACGACGTTTCCAAACGAGTTCTTGGACAAGCTGCCGCCCGATCGACAGCAACCGCGAATCCGACGTGATCGCCGCTCTAGAAGCTTGCATTGCCGAACACCCGCGAGAATATGTGCGAATTTTTGGCATCGATACGCAGTCAAAGCGGCGAGTGGGAGAAGCGATCGTTCAAAGGCCGTAATCAATCCGCTGCGGCGGGTTGAGGAGCAACCATGCAACTGCCGCTACACCCCATTTGCAACGAACATTTCTGCGTCAGCGGCGATGTTTCGATCGCGCCCACTGCGACGATCGCCCCTGGCGTTTTGCTGCAAGCCGATCCTGGTAGCCGTCTGGTGATTGCTGCCGATGTCTGTATCGGAATGGGCAGCGTCGTTCATGCCCACCAAGGTATGCTAGAGGTAGCGTCGGGCGCAACGCTCGGTGCTGGGGTGCTAGTCATTGGTGGACAAATCGGCGCGAACGCCTGCATCGGCGCAAGATCCACTTTGTGGAACGTTGAAATTGCGCCGGATCAGCTTGTTGCAGCCGATACGCTGATGGGCGAGAGGGGACGGCAGATGTCGATCGCGGATGGCTCACAGAGCAGCTTTTCGCCGCCAGTGGCAACTCCGATCGCGCCGCCCGCGATCGAACCTCAGCCGATCGAATCGCAGGCAGAAACGGCGATTACGCCGCCGACTGTCACTGATCCGATTTTGCAAAATCCGCCGCTGGGAGCCAGTCCGATTTACGGCAAAGCTGCCTTAAATCGACTGATGGGATCTTTGTTTCCCTACCGCGAAATGCTCAACGGTTCGCCGCCCAACGCTGAGGATTCCGATTCGACTTAAGTCGTGGTTGTTATGGAGGTCTAGATGCAGGCAAACGACGGAAGGCTCGCACCGTCTCAGCGAGATTTTAGCAATCGAGCGCTGGGGCTGGTTTCAACGCGCAGCTTTCCGGCGATCGTCGGCGTAGCAGACATGATGCTGAAATCTTCGGGTGTTACCCTAGTTGGCTACGAAAAAATCGGCAGCGGCTACTGTACGGCAGTGGTGCGCGGCAACATCTCCGACGTGCGAATCGCGGTCGAAGTCGGAGCAGAAACCGCAGAAGATTTTCATCAACTAATTTCCAAAACAATTATTCCGCGTCCACTTCCAAATTTGGAAGTGGTTTTACCGATCGGCAGTCGCCTCTCAAACCTCTCGGAACAGCGCGGCTTCAGCAAGCTCAGCAATCAGGCGATCGGTCTGCTGGAAACGCGCGGCTTTCCGGCAATGGTCGGCGCGGCAGACGCGATGCTAAAAGCCGGAGACGTGCAGCTTGCCGCTTATGAAATGGTCGGCGACGGGCTGTGTACGGCGATCGTCCGGGGTCGCGTTTCGGATGTCGCGGTTGCTGTCGAAGCGGGGATGCACGAAGCCGAACGGATTGGCGAATTCCACTCGGTGATGGTGATTCCCCGTCCGCTCGACGATTTGGAACAAACGCTTCCGGTTGCAAGCTGCTGGCTAGAAAAACCCAAACCGATCGCCATTCCGCTCGATCTCAAAGAAACGCAAAAAGAACTGGTCGAACTGGAACTGCCCGATCGCCAGTCGATTTCAACGCCGGATCAGCAGTAGGCGATCGCGCTAAAGCAAAATCAAGCCTTGGCGTGCGCCGAGCATCACAGCCTCCGTCCGGCTCGTGGCGTTAAGCTTGCTGAAGATCGAGCCGATGTGAAATTTAACCGTGTGTTCGGAAATTTGTAGACGACGGGCGATCGACTTGTTCGCCAACCCTTCCGCCATCATCGTCAGCACTTCAACTTCGCGAGGCGTCAGCGATTGCGTGGGCGAAACGGGCTGCGGCGCAATCGGCAAATTAGGCAGCAGGGCATCGATCGCGCCCGGATGCAGCACGGTCAATCCGGCACTGGCAGCTTCGATGGCGATCGTAATTTCTCGCTCCGAAGCACAAGTGGGCAAGATGCCGCGCACCTGCTGCCGCAGACCTTCGGCAATGCTGCCAGAGAGTTCTTCGACCAGCAAGACGATCGCGATCGTCCCCAGATCGTCGCTGGACAAAATTGCGCTCAAATCATCTTCCAAATCCCAAGCAAGCAGCACAACATCCGGGGCAAGCACGTCAATTTGCCGATCGATCGCGTCCAGCGTTGCGCTGCCCACAACCGATAGAGCAGAACTGGTGGAGACGATCGCTTCCAGCCCTGCCCGCACGACAACGGAATTGGCCGCAACTAAAACGCGAATCACGCCACCTGCATCCTCTCCGGTTGAGCCAGTTCGATCGATTGGGTTTGGCGATTGCCGCCGCGCAGGAGATCGATTTGCACTGATTCCCCAAACTGCTTGGTGGCGATCGTCTGCGTGAAATCGTTCACGTTCCGTAGCGGCCAGCCGTCCACGCCGATCAGCACATCCCCGACCAGCAGCGAGTCCGCAGCCGGACTGTCACTTTCCACCGTCAAAACCAGCAGTCCCAAGCGCGGCTGTCCAGACGTGGAAACGAGGACGGGCTGGAGGGTGACACCAAGGCGCGGACGCGATTCGTTTTGCAAAAAGGTTTCGATCGCTTCACTCGGAATCGCAAATCCCAAGCCCTGCACGATCATTGTATTGACGCCGACGACGCGACCTTGTGCATCTGGTAAGGGGCCGCCCGAATTGCCAGGAGCTAACCGAATATCCGCCTGAATCCAAGGCTGCTGCGACTGCGTGTGAACAATGCCCATCGTCACACTTGCTTGACCGTGCGGATGTCCGACTGCAAAAACGAGATCGCCCACTCGCAAATTGCTGGATGAGGCGATCGCCGCCGCAGGCAAATCCGTCGCCTCGATCTGCAACGCCGCCAGATCGCGTCCCCATCGCCGCCGCGATCGACCAGGGCGATCGTCGGGCTGCGTCACTTGTGCGGCGAAACTGCGCCCGTCCGCAAGTTGCACGATCGCGCTTGCTCCCGATACGACATGAGCATTGGTGATAATCAGACCGTTCGATCGCCAGATGATGCCTGATCCAATTTCGCCGTTGGGCGTGGAAACTTGAACGGTCGATCGCCTGAGATTTTCGGCAAGGTGGGCGATCGCTGCGTTGATTGGATTGCTTAGGGTTGTGTTGCTCATGATTGCTGCTCCTTATGGCCGTGCGCCAACGGTGATTGTCAGTTGCGTTAGCGTTCCTGCCCGGACAATCTCAGCAGGAAGCGGCTGACCGACGCGATCGGGGTCAAGCAGCGCGTGAACATCGCGCACATCGCTGATCGGCTGGTCGGCCAAGCGAACGATGATATCGCCAATCAACACGCCAGCGCGATCGGCAGGCGCATCTGGCTCCACGCTGACCACGATGACGCCGCCGCCCGCAAGCCGCAAACTTGACTTGAGGCTGTCGGGCAACTGCACAGGCTGCATTCCCAAACCGAGATAGCCTCTGGCAATTCGTCCGCGCCCAAGCTGATCGACGACGCGCTGAATGGTGGCAGCGGGAATCGTCAGTGTCCAGTGGCGCGGCCCTGCCGTATTCATGCCAATGATTTGCCCTTCGGTGTCAATCAGTGCGCCGCCCGAAAAGCCTGGATAGAGCGTCAAATCGGGACGAATGAATCGATCGATCTGCCCGCCGTGCCACGATCGCCAACTGCCGCCCAACGCGCTGATCACGCCCATGCTGGCGCTGATTCCGCTTTCTGCGGAACGAGCGATCGCCATCACCAAATTGCCGACTTGCAGCGCTTCTGGATTGGCGATTTGGACGGTGGGGCGATCGCTTCCCTCAACTCGCAAAACGGCCAAATCCGTGCCGCCATCGCGTCCAATCAAGGTTGCGTTGCTGGTTGTTCCGTCTGCCCAGGTGATGCCGATTTCTTCGTCACGCTTGAGCATGTGTTCCGCCGTGACGATAATTCCCGACTGCCAATGAATGCCGCTCGCTGACCGTCTGCGTCCATTGATCGCAACAATGCTTTCACCTGCCTGCGCGATCGCACTCGATAAACTGTTGGATAATTCTGCTAACGTTGCGCTCATTTGCGTCTCCCTCGCTTCCTTCTTTTAAGATGCGAGGCGAGACGGGCGATCGCCATCGACTCATTGAGTAGGCTGCACCCTAGACGATCGGCTAGTGAGTCATTTGCGCCACGATCGATTCAATCTCGTGGGGAAACAGCAGCCAGTCGCGGCGAACAGGTTCGGTTAAGGTACGAATCAGGGGCGATCGCTCGCTAATTTCCTGCAAGCCCGTTTGCGTCTTCAGCTTGATTCCGCGCTGATATTGCGTATAGCCGCGACTTAAAGCTGTCCGAATTCCGGCGTAATAGTCGGCTTCATAATCAAGCTGCCGCAGGTGATGTTTTGCCTTGTCGAGCAGTTCGAGTTGTGCGGCGGGTGGCAGATGTGTAACTTCGATCGCCTTGAGCAAATCGCGATCGATAAACCGCCTTGATAGATCAGCGAGGATGCGATCGGGCTGATCCTGCCAGCGCTGAAGATGATAGGTGAATACGCCATCATCTGCCGCTAGATATTGCGCGAGCGGCAAACGGTTACAGTCACTTGTCAGCCAAGCGGTCACTGTTCGATCGGCTTCAACTGTGAGTTCTCGTGCTCGTCTGAGCGCATGTTCAAGCACCCAAGTTGCGGCAATATTTTTGGGATGGTTGTAGACCTGGGAGTACATGAAGTAGCGGACGATCAAATAGTGTTCGATCGCCGCTAACCCTTTACTCGCGACGACAAGCTGCTGACTGACCGGATCGAACTGCATGGCGCTGAGGATGCGATCGAGATCCAATTTGCCGTAAGACGCTCCGGTAAAGTAGCTGTCGCGCATGAGATAGTCCAGTCGATCGCAATCGAGCTGACTCGTCACCAACTGCCAAACTAAAGGAACCGGATGCTGCTTCGTGTAAACCTGCTGAATGTGGTTGAGTAAGTCGCAGTCAAAGCGATCGAGCAACTCCCGCCCCGGACTCGATTCGTGCAGAATCCGACTCGTCCAATGCTCGTGAGCGCTGCCAAACACTTCTTCGCAAGTGTGGCTAAACGGCCCATGACCGATATCGTGCAGCAAGGCTGCACACAAAACCGTCGCCCGATGCGGACGTAGCTGCGGATAGTGCGTAGCAATGCGATCGAACGCCCGCCGAGCGATCGCCATCACGCCCAGAGAATGCGTAAATCGGGACGACTCCGCGCCGTGAAACGTCAAGCTGGCTGGTCCAAGCTGCCGAATCCGCCGCAATCGTTGAAAGGCTGGCGTATCGATCAAATCAATCAGCAGCGACTCGACCGGATCGCGACTGTCGAGCGCGATCGCGCCATGCAGGGGATCGTGGTAAGTCCGACTCAAGCGGCTCCCGCCACCACAGACGGATGCAGCAGCAGATCGATCGCGGCTTGATACTGGCGATCGTCTGGTGTCGCAATTTGTTCTCGCGTAATCGGGTCGAGCGGTATCGTGACATCTGGCGTGATGCCCTGACGGTTGATGTCGTGATGGGCAGGCGTTTCGTATTTGGCGATCGTCACGGCCAGCCCGGAACCATCGGACAGGTTAAACAGCGATTGGATCAAGCCTTTGCCAAAGGTGCGATCGCCCACAAGCTGCGCCCGTCCGTTATCCTGCAACGCGCCTGCCAAAATTTCGCTGGCGCTGGCCGTTCCCTGATTCACCAGCACAACTAAGGGATCATCGGTGAGTGCTTGACCACTGGCCTCAAAGCTATCCTGGATGCCTTCGCGATTGACCGTGTAAACGATCGTGCCGTCCTCCAGCCACAATCGCGCAATTTCGATTCCTGCCTGCAACAGTCCACCTGGATTGTTTCGCAAATCGAGAATGTAGCCATCCGCACCCTGCTGCTCAAAGCGGCTGATCGTGTGCGCGACTTCCATCGTGGCGTTCGCATTGAACTGATTGAGGCGAATGTAGCCGACCTTGTGACCTTCGGTCTCCTGAAGCTGAGCGATAACAGGGTTGAGCGAAATGCGATCGCGCACAATTTCCACGTCAAACGGCTCGGCATCTTCACGTCCCACCGTCAGCGCCACCCGACTGCCAACAGGTCCGCGCATCTGAGCAGCAGCTTCATCTAGGCTGAGATCTTTGGTAAATTTGCCGTTGATTTTGAGGATGCGATCGCCTGCCAAAATTCCAGCCTGCTCAGCAGGTGAGCCTTCGATCGGCGCAATCACCCGCAGCTCGCCTTCATCTTGGGCAATTTGCAGCCCCACGCCCGTCAGCTCGCCCGATGTATTCGTTTGCAGGCTGCGATACTGGTCAGGCTTGAGTAGTCGCGTAAACGGATCGTCTAGACTCGCCAGCATGTTTTCAATGACGCTGTAGGTGTCTTCACGAGTCGTGAGCGGCTGCTTGAGGACGCGCTGGCGCACCATCCACCAGTTTTGATGGTTAAAAGTTTCGTCTACATAAGCGCGATCGACAATGCGCCACACTTCACTTAAAAGCTTTTGTTCTTCGCTGAGCGCTTGGGCGGGCAGTGCCGCACCCAGCCCGATCGAAACTAGCAATATTAAAACAAGACCAAGGCGAAGGAGGAAATTTCTCATAAACAGATTTTAATCGTTCGCTCGATTCTCGCCACGTTTGTAAAGGGGAAAAGCTTCGAGCGCAGAATTTCTCTCAATTAGGCGAGGCGCGATCGCAACCAACCCCTGAAAACTCCGATGTTTTCGCCGCCTCATCTGCCTGAGGGCTATGTTACATTCTTAAGAGAAGGCAATATATCTTTTGGAATTGCTGCATGTTTACTAAGCAGGTTACTGACTCGAAGCCCTACCAGTGGTTTCAAGAGCGTCTCGAAATTCAGGCGCTAGCGGATGACGTAAGCAGTAAGTATGTGCCTCCCCACGTCAATATCTTTTATTGCTTCGGCGGCATCACCCTGACTTGCTTCTTGATCCAGTTTGCCACTGGATTCGCCATGACGTTCTACTACCATCCCACCGTCACAGAAGCGTTTGAATCGGTGCGCTATCTCATGACGGATGTGAGCTTTGGCTGGCTAATTCGCTCCATTCACCGCTGGTCGGCCAGCATGATGGTGCTGATGATGATCCTCCACACCTTCCGCGTCTACCTCACGGGCGGCTTCAAAAAGCCCCGCGAACTCACCTGGGTGACAGGCGTGATCCTCGCCGTCCTCACCGTTTCCTTTGGCGTGACGGGCTACTCGCTACCCTGGGATCAAATCGGCTATTGGGCGGTCAAGATCGTTTCGGGTGTCCCTGAAGCAATTCCGGTCGTCGGCCATCTGATTGCGGACTTGCTGCGCGGTGGCGATAGCGTCGGACAAGCCACGCTGACTCGCTACTACAGCGCTCACACCTTTGTGCTGCCCTGGCTGACTGCCGTGTTCATGCTGCTGCACTTCTTGATGATCCGCAAGCAAGGCATTTCTGGCCCCTTGTAAATTAAGAATTGTTGAAAGTGTATCTTTCGGTAGCAGAACGCAGCGCTGTACCTCCGGTACACTAAGTCAAATCGATAGCTGCAAGCTAGCCACTTCTTTTTCATCTCGATCCTTTAGAAGAGTCCTCAGAAGCTATGGCAACTGTGAAAAAGCCGGATCTGACCGATCCCGCACTGCGCGAAAAACTCAAAAAGGGCATGGGTCACAACTACTACGGTGAACCCGCTTGGCCGAACGACCTGCTCTACATCTTCCCGGTTGTGATCTTGGGGACGATCGCCTGCTGCACCGCGCTGGCCGTTCTTGACCCCGCTGGCGTGGGTGAACCCGCCAATCCGTTCGCAACTCCCCTGGAAATTTTGCCGGAATGGTATCTGTTCCCGGTCTTCCAACTGCTCCGCATCCTGCCGAACAAGCTGCTGGGTGTGGCCGCAATGGGTTCTGTGCCGCTGGGCATGATGCTCGTTCCCTTCATTGAGAACGTCAACAAGTTCCAAAATCCCTTCCGTCGTCCGGTTGCCACGACTGTCTTTCTGTTTGGCACACTCGTGACAATCTGGCTGGGTGTCGGTGCAACCTTCCCGATCGACAAGTCGCTGACCTGGGGCTTGTTCTAAGTTCCACTGCGGTTCGATCGATTTTTTCGCCTGTGTTGATTTTTGTGGGTGCGCGTGCAAGTGGTTTGACTTGTTTAGTCGCAACAGAAAGAACAACACGGGCGTTTTCACTTTCTCTGCTACGATTCATCGCTTCATGTTGAAAAGGCAGTCTGGCTTTCGGCAGATGATACGACGCGATCGATTGATAGTTCAAAGCAATATCTGCGTCCTCACCCAAGTGCAGGAATGGTTTGATCAGTTTTGTGCTCGATACACCACGCAGCTTTTTTGGCTCAAGCCACAGCTTTACCCGCTTAGCCTTGCCCTGACTGAAGGTTTCTCCAATGCGGTTCGGCACGCCCATCATGATCTGCCGATCGAAACGGCGATCGAAATCGACCTCGCGCTGTGGGACGATCGTTTTGAAATCCGCATCTGGGATCACGGCAAACCCTTTGACCCCAACCAGCTTGAAGAACCGAAACCTGGAACGCTGAGGCAAGGCGGCTACGGCTGGTTTTTACTGCGCCGCTTGGCCGACCAGGTGCTGTATGAGCGGGACGGAGACGAGCGCAACTGTCTGTTAATTGTGAAGTACCGGGCAACTCCGGCGCGATCGCCCGCTTGTGCAACCGGATAGCCCTAGCGGTGGCAGAATCCGCCGATCGAGTACGGCTATCTAATCTATCGCTGCTGCGATCGCTTCAGTAGACTAAGGATTAGGAGAGCGGCGCATTGGTCACGATCCGAATCGCCGTAAGTAAAGCTGTGAATCAAAATTTTAGAACGCTGCAAATCAATCTGGCTGGCCTGCGCTCCTGGCTAGTTTTGCTGGCCGTAATCTGGCTGCTGGGATCGATCGGTTTGGGCTGGCTGGTGAAATCGCTGGTCTTTCTGTTGGGGCTGCTGCTGCTGCTGCCAGCGATCGGATTTTTTGTGCTGCGCTGGTGGCTGAAGCGCAATCTGATTGAAGATGCTTGTCCGGTCTGCCAAACGCAATTTGTCGCGATGAACAACAGCGAGTTGCGCTGCCCGAATTGCAGTGAGCCGCTGACCATTCATCACGGACATTTTCATCGATTGACGCCACCGGGAACAGTGGATGTGGATGCGATCGAAGTTCCTGTTTCACAATTAGAGGATTAGATTCGCAAAAAAGGCAGTCGGAAGACTGCCTTTTTTGTATCTGTAAGTTCTGCCTAGACGGGAACTGCTTCAAGCTGCGTTTGAATCAGTTCGCGATATTGGCTCTTGGGTCGAATGCCTTTGAACTCGCTCACCAGCGCTTTGTCCTTGAAAAACTGCACGGTTGGGGTTCCCGTCACGCCTGCCGATTCTGCAATTTCGGGGTCTTGCTCAATATCAATTTCGACATAGTGGACGCGCCCATCAAACTCGTCGATTACTTTGCTGAGGATGGGTTTGAGCGTGTGGCAGGGGCCGCAGGTCGGAGAAGCGTATTTGACGATGATCAGGCGATCGCTGTCGTGATATAGCTTCCGCAAAGCGTAGCCGCCTTCGTGCCGAGTGCGATTCACGTCGAATTCCGAAGCTTGCTCTTCCTCAGATTTGTGATGCACTTCTGCTGCTGGACGCTCCGATTCTGTCTGGTGAAACTCCTGCACCAGATCGTGTGATGACAGCCAGCGTTCCGCCAGCATTGCCGCCATGCATCCGGTTCCGGCTGCGGTAATGGCCTGCCGGAATTCATGATCTTGCACGTCGCCTGCTGCGAAAACGCCTTCAATGTTGGTTTCGACCGATCCGGGCTTGGTGACAATGTAGCCAACGTCGTCAAGGTCGAGTTGACCTTGGAAGAGCGAGGTATTGGGCGTGTGGCCGATCGCGTAGAACAAGCCCTTGACGTGAAGCTGGCCTTCTTCTCCAGTTGCGTTGTTCTTAATGTGAATGCCTTTCATGTGGTCGGATTCGCCAAACACATCGAGAACGGCGGTGTTCCAGTGAACCGTGATTTTTGGATTGCTGAGGACGCGATCCTGCATAGCTTTACTGGCTCGCATCTTTTCGCCCCGCACCAGCAGATGCACGTGCGAACCATACTTCGTGAGATAAACGGCTTCTTCCGCTGCCGAGTCGCCACCGCCAATGACAGCCAGTTCTGCGCTGCGGAAAATTGGCGTTGCGCCATCACAAATCGCGCAGGCTGAGATGCCGCGACTCCAAAACTGATGCTCTAGCGGCAGTCCCAACCGCTTTGCCGTTGCGCCAGTGGCAATCACAACGCTGTGCGCCCGCACTTCGCGTTCTTCCGATCGAATCACAAACGGACGCTGGCTGAAATCGACGAACGTCACATCTTCCGTCACCAGTTCTGCGCCCCAGCGAATTGCCTGTGCCTTCATCCGATCCATCAGCATCGGGCCAGTGATGCCTTCCGGGAAGCCAGGAAAATTTTCAACCTCGGTGGTCGTCATAAGCTGTCCACCTGGCAGCCCGCCTGCTTGGTAGCCCTCAAACATAAAAGGTTTCAGGTTTGCTCGTGCGGCATAAATCGCGGCAGTGTAACCCGCTGGGCCAGAGCCAATGATTACCAAGTTCTCTATCGTTGGATTTGTCATGGGTCTAAGCAAACTCATAACGACTACGTTTAATACTGTAACAGAATATTTCAAGCCGCGCAAGGAGAAGCGATCGCCCCTCCTGCACCGCCACGTCATAAAAGCGCAGAAAAACCGCTGCTTGCAAGGCTGATCGAGCAACCGTTCCAGCCCGGACTTCTGTTAGGATAAAGGGCGGTATCAAAGGGAGTCGATCGCCCGTGACGGTGAAGCCAGCGTGGTTACGAGTCAAAGCGCCGCAGTGGGAGCGCGTCGGCACAGTCAAAGAAATTTTGCGCGATCTCGACCTCAACACCGTTTGCGAAGAAGCCTCTTGCCCCAACATTGGCGAATGCTTCAATCACGGCACGGCCACCTTTTTGATTATGGGGCCTGCCTGCACGAGAGCTTGTCCCTATTGCGATATCGACTTTGAAAAAAAACCAAAAGCGCTTGACCCGACCGAACCCGATCGCTTAGCCGAAGCCGTGCGGCGAATGCGGCTCAACCACGTCGTTGTCACTTCTGTCAATCGCGACGATTTACCCGATGGCGGCGCGACACAATTTCAGCGCTGCATCGAAGCCATTCGAGCAGCTTCGCCACGAACGACGATCGAAGTTTTAATTCCTGATTTGTGCGGCAACTGGGAAGCACTCGCGCAAATTCTCGCGGCGAAACCAGAAGTGCTCAATCACAATACCGAAACGATCGCCCGCTTGTATCGCCGTGTGCGTCCGCAAGGTGACTATGCGCGATCGATCGAACTGCTGCGTCGCGCAAGAGAAATCGCATCTGGGGTCTATACAAAATCTGGGCTAATGGTCGGTTTGGGCGAGACAGATGCCGAAATTGAGCAGGCGATGCGCGATTTGCGATCGGCAGACTGCGATATTTTGACGCTGGGGCAATATCTTCAGCCCAGTCCTAAACACTTGCCCGTGCAGGAATTTGTCACGCCCGATCGCTTTGCGGCATGGCAGCAGTTCGGTGAATCGATCGGCTTTTTGCAGGTGGTTTCTTCCCCGTTGACTCGTAGTTCCTATCATGCCGAACAGGTGCAGCAGTTGATGCAGCGCTATCCTCGCGCTGTGCAGCCATCTCCTGCGCTCCAATAAGGTCGGCTCGCACTGGAAGTCACAAAAGATTGTATATTTGACTACTTCTAGGGCTAGGCAGCGCTAGATCTTGTTCTAATGCTGTTGGAGAAGGCATCGAGTTTAGATGACACAAAGATGCTGTGATTTTCTCAGTAATCCTTGAACTCATGTGCTGCATGATACTTTGCTTTGAATCGATCGCAGTTATTTTCTTTACATCTTGTCTGAGCAGTACGTACTGCGATCGCGTCTGCCGCTCGGCCATTCTGTCAGCCCAGAAGCCGATTAATGCTCGTTCTTTTGCCAAACACTGCGTGGGATTGCGGTGTCTTCAGTCTCTTCGTGAAGTTTGAGTAAAGTGAAAAGTGCTTCTCTCGATCGCTGCGTAAATATGCGGTGAAGTTCGGTTGTGATTTTGATATCTTGATTTCCGGTTTGATTAAATGAAAACAAAATCAATTTGAGAACCTGAAAACAACTGATTAGATTCACTGTCTATTTGGCACTGAATCTAAACACTGAAAATCTCTGAGGATCGTCACGACAGCTCAATTCAGTTGGTTTCGCGATCGTGACGATCACCTGAAGCTTATTGCCTTTGTGCAGCTTCAGCATCAAGCACGTCAGGGGTATCGTCATTTCTTGAATGGCCCATCTAACAAACTAGCAGCGATCGCTGCTAGAAAGCTGGATTGAGTGAGTAGCGCTGGCAACTCGCTCACAAATGTCGATGCAGTTCTGATGCATAGGAGTTCATTACCGCAATGAGCAGCTTGGATTCGCAAATTGCCACCTCCATTCTTGACAAGATCGAGAATGCTGAGCCGCCACAAAGTAACAAGGGAGTCTTGCCTGAGCCATTGGCAAACACCGACTTACTCACTGGTGCTGTGGAAAACAAAGTGGTTAATTTCAGCGCTCCTGCTGCCAATGGTGGTTCCAGCACGACGATCGCCGTCGAAGTGCCAATTGCCGTCGAGAACGTCGTTGAGAACATTGTGACGGGTACAGACGGCAGCGATCGCCTGATCGGGCTGGCTGGCAACAACATTTTCCAACCGCGCCTCGGCTTCGATCAGGTCGTGGGCGGCGCAGGCATCGACACGCTGGTAGTCGATTACTGGCTCCAAGATGGTGCAGTACGAGGCGGTGGAGCAAGCGGGATCGTAACGCGATCGACCCCAACTGGAACCATTCTTGAGCGCGTTGAATACACCTCGATCGATCGCTTCCGCATTCGAGGGTCTAATCAAAACGATGACCTGCAAGGAAACAGTCTCGATGACACCCTTGACGGCAGCGCAGGCGACGATCGGTTGGAAGGCGGTGCAGGTGCAGATAGCCTGATCGGAGGCGAGGGCAGCGATACGACTGTGTACCGCAACTCCACCAGCGCAGTCACGATCGACCTGAGCACAGGCACGGCTACAGGTGGCGATGCCACAGGCGATCGGCTCGACTCGATCGAGAATTTGGTTGGCTCTCGTCACGCCGACAGGCTCACGGGCGATGGTCGTGATAACGTGATTGCGCCGCTGCTGGCATTTGCCGCAGGCGATCAGCCCGATTCGATCGATTTTGCAGACGGTGGCGAGGGCAGCGATTTGCTCATCCTCGACTATTCTGACGTTGTTGCCGAGAACGGACTGGAGCAGCTTGACCGCAGCACAAACGGCACGGGACGCTACGCGCTCACCATTCAAGGACAGCGCCAGCAAGTGCACTACGTCAACTTTGAGCGCTTTGAGATTACCGGAACCGCACAGAACGATCGCATCTACGGCGGCACGGGCAGCGATCGACTGGTGGGCGGAGCTGGAGACGATCTGCTTGATGGTGGCACGGGCAGCGACACTCTTTTAGGCGGCGCAGGCAACGACATCATCATTAGCCAAATGAGCGGCAGCAGCCAAATGAGCGGCAGCAGCCAAATGAGCGACTCACGATCGCTCGATCGCGCGGCAGTCAATCCTGTTGTCGTGCTGGATGGCGGGGCGGGCATCGATACGCTCTCGGTTGATCTCAGCCGCCAATCTGTCAATATTCTGCTTGATTCCCGTATCGATAACCTGTTTCTTCAGCTTGCAGACGGCACGCGCATTCAAAATTTTGAGGTGCTTGCCAACATTAATACAGGCAGCGGCAACGACACGATCGTCCAAACAGGCCGCGTGGACAACATCATTCATGCCGGAGCCGGAGACGACATCGTGAATCCGGGGGCAAGCCTCACAATCGATCAGGTAGACGGCGGGGCGGGCATCGACACGCTGGTGCTGAACTACGCTAGCGAAACCTTGAGACGCCTGAGCGTGAATGGCACTGTTTATACGCTTGAAAATTTAGATCAATCGACTGCATCGAGTGTTCAAACTACCAACTTTGAAACCGTGAATATTACAGGCACACCAAACAACGATTTGATTTCAGGAACGATCGGCAATGACATCCTCCTGGGTGGCAGCGGCAACGATACCATCAGCGGTCTGGGCGGCAACGATACGATCGATGCTGGAGCCGGAGATGATGTGGTGATCGCCGCAAATCGACCACCCGGTTTATTTGCGGCTCAAACCAACGATGTGCTGGTGCTCAATGGTGGAGCCGGGATTGATACGCTCTCGGTAAATCTGTCTCAAAAGCAAGGCCGGATCGTTTTTGACAGCACCAATCCGCAAATCCTTCAGCTTGCTGATGGCACTCGGATCAGCAGTTTCGAGATCTTTCAAGATATTTTGACGGGCAGCGGCAGCGATCGCCTCGTGCAAACAGGCGCAGTGGATAACCAGTGGGCAACCGGAGCAGGTGATGATTTTGTCAACTCCGGCTTGGGCAACGATACGGTCGATGGCGGCTTGGGAATCGATACGCTCTACCTCGACTACTCCAGCCTGGATGGAACGATCGAGCGCTTAGCAGACAGCTATCGTGTCACCAGTGCGGCAGGACGCAGTTTGACCCAGGTGAACTTTGCCAATTTCGAGCGCTTCACCGTGATTGGCACTGCCAACAGCGATCGACTGATCGGCGCAGCAGATGAAGACATCTTGCAGGGCGGCGCGGGCGACGACACCTTGAGCAGCGAAGCAGGAGACGATACGCTGACGGGTGGCCTTGGAAACGACATGGTAAACGGCGGTGAGGGCATCGATCGCCTCGTTGAAACTGGCGATGTCAATTTCACCGCCACCAACACCAGCTTAATCGGCTTGGGAAGCGATACCCTTGCTGGCGTTGAACAGCTTGTTCTCACAGGTGGACAAAGCAGTAATGTAATTGATGCTTCGGCCTTTAGTGGCGCAGTCACACTTGCCGGATTGGGCGGCAGCGATGTGCTGATTGGCGGCACTGGCAACGACAGTTTCAGAGGCGGATTGGACAACGATACCCTGCGCGGCGGCGCGGGCAGCGACACTGTGATCGAATCAGGCAATGTCAACTTTCTCCTCACCGATCAAAGCTTGAGCGGCATCGGACTCGACACGCTGGAGGGCATTGAGCAAGCAACGCTCACGGGTGGTGCAAGCGCCAATACGATCGATGCGTCCCTGTTTTCTGGAAGCGTAACGTTGAGCGGTGGTGCAGGCCACGATACCTTAATCGGTGCAACTAATTCGATCGGGCAGCCAATTTCGCAATACGCCAGTAGCGTGATCGCCGCGAGTTCCGAGTTTGGCAGCGGTTTTTGGTCGGCACAGCAGGCGCTGGGTGTTCCCGATGTGTTCAGCTTTGGTGACTCGCGGCAAGCTTGGACACCTGCCACTCGCGACGGCGGGATCGAACAGCTCACGGTTGGATTTGCCACACCAGTTCAAGCAGCAGGTGCTACCATTCGCCAAAACTCAGGAAATGGATTTGTCCGCAAAGTTGAAGTTCTCAACGTAGACAACACGTTTACCGAAGTGTGGCAGGGCGTCGATTCAAGCTTGTCAAATACAGTGTTTGATTTTCGGGTGGACTGGGCACCGACAAACAGTTTGGTCAAGGGTCTGCGGATCACGATCGATACCAACCACGACCCCTACGCCTGGGAAGAAATTGACGCCGTTCAGCTTCACGGCTTCACGGCGGCGATCGGCGATCGGCTGGAAGGCGGCACAGGCAGCGACATCCTCATTGGCGGCGCGGGTGACGATACGCTGGTGGGTGGGGCAGGCAGCGATCGTTTTGTGTTCAACAGCGTTCACGATGGCAGCGATACAATTTTGGATTTTGCAATTGCGAGCGACGTTCTTGATTTGCGATCGCTAATCGAGAACATGGGCTATGGTGGCAACACGCCGATCGCAGACGGCTACTTGCAGCTTGTGCAGCAAGGCGTCAATTCGCAGATTCAAATTGACGCAGATGGACGCGGCAGCCGCAGCAGCTTTACAACGCTGGTGACGCTTAACAACGTGAACGCAAATACTTTGGTGCGTGGCAGCAATTTACTGCTGTGAGTTTATGGTTTGAAGCGGTTTGAGACGGTTGCATCTACAGGACAAGAGATGATTCAATTAAACGGTAATCCGGTTCTCCAAATCGGCAATTCTCACTACGAGTCTCCGGAGCAAGGCACTGCGATCGTCAAATTGCAAAGGCTGTTGCGGCTGCACGGCTATCGACAGGTTGCGATCGACGGTGAGTTTGGTGCTCAAACGCAACAGGCCGTTTTGGATTTTCAGCAGCGGTGGCACTTGCCCACCAGTGGAATTGTGACGCCCGAAACTTGGCTGCTGCTTAGACGCAGTTTGATTCAGCCTGCGATCGAACTGCGTGAAGGTGAATGTTCGCGTGCGGTAATTGAGCTTCAGCATTTGCTACAGCTCCACGACTTCACCTATGTCATTGTCAACGGCTATTTTGGCGCGATGACCAAAGCTGCGGTGATGAACTTCCAAAAGCAGCAGGGGCTACAGGTCAACGGCATCGTCACGGCAGAAACCTGGGCAACGCTGCGACATTTGCCTTAACCGATCGCCCGCTGAGCATCTGCTACCGTTGCGCTGCCTGGAATGGCGCAGCGGCAATGGTGCACGCGCTTGTGCTGACATCGCGTATGAATATCGATCGGCTCAAGTGCGCCGCGCTGTGACTGCGTTGGGACAGCAAGTCACACCAGTGCGCCTTCTTGAGGACGATTCTTCTTGGATATTACAACCTTCTGAGGGTATTGCGGATAGGAGATTGAATCTTTTCATCTGTAAAAAGATTGTAAAAGCCAAGCGTTTTAAGTAGAAACAACAATTGTTTATAAACTGCCACGCGAGCTGAGCAAGTTATTTTTGATACCCATAGAAGCTGAAATTAAAAGATAATTAAGACCCTTAACAAGCAGAAAAATTTCTAATACAAAAGAGGTGGCTTCACAACCCCAATTCAAGATAAGTAAAATTTAGTTCAATCTCTGGCTTACAGACTCCAAAGCATTTGAGAAATCTGTCTTTTGAGGCAAGCTTTACTCAAAACAACAACAGTTTACCCAAAGTTATATTTGTCCAAGAAAAAAGAGACTTTGATCGATAAAAGCGAAGAAATACGAAAGCTGGAAATCAACCGTCGATCGCTTCAAGTGTTCACGCAGCAAATTGAATAGCCTGTTTCTAACAAAAATCAGCCTATTTCAATCAGATATATTGAGAGTCGCCTCACCTCCAAAAAGATGAAAACCTATTCTTGTTACGTTTTAGTATTAGCGCCTCCGACCGACGATGTTCGCGTCTTAGAAGGCCTGCTCACGCACTTGCAATGTCAAACGATTGTGGCGCGATCGACCGAACAAGCGATCGCGCAGGTACATGAAACCGTTCCCTGTCTGGTCATCCTGGCAGGACAGCAGCCGCACCAGTCGATTGCCAGCGAGCTACGCAATACAGAGATTTCCAGCAGCGCGACGATCGTGGCCTTGAGTGATTTTCACACACCCAACTGGAACTATGAAGACAACTCTGGACTCGACGGCTTTCTGGTCAAGCCAATGACGAGCGATGTCCTCACGTCGCTGGTGCAGTCGGCAAAGGTGCGGCAAACCTGCTCACAGGCAAGCTAACCGCAGTGGCAGAATAAAGGGATGGAAGTTGCTTCTTTTTTGCCTTATCTTTATCGTGTCTTGCAGCCGACGTTTCCAGATTGCCTCTGGGCAGGCACGTCCGATCGCCCGATCGTTGCCTTAACCTTTGATGATGGCCCGCATTCGCGCCACACGTCCGAATTAGTTGAAGTTCTCGATCGCCACTCGATCATCGCTAGCTTTTTCTGGCTGGGCATCTGTGTCGATCGCACGCCTGATCTGGCTCGCGAAATTTGGCAGCGCGGCCACTGGATCGGCCTGCACGGATATGACCATCGATCGTTTCCGCTGCTCAGCACCAGCGAATTGCAGCAGACTTTAGCGCAGACGCAGCGATCGATCGCGCAAGCTTGTCATCTGGATTTAGCCGACGTGCAGGCAAAAATTCGCGATGTACGTCCGCCCAACGGACTTTTCACTCCGCAGATTTTACGGCAGTTGCGCCAGTGGAACTATCGCCCCGTGATGTGGAGCGTGGTTCCCGAAGACTGGGTGCGTCCGGGCGTTGACAAAGTTGTGCAGCGCGTCCTCGCTCAGGTGTGCAATGGTGCTCACATCGTTTTGCACGATGGCTATTGCGGTGGCGAAGATGTGGCAGAAACCGTCGATCGCCTCATCCCCTGCTTGCTCGATCGCGGCTACGAGTTTGTGACGATCGACGAACTGTGGCAGGCTAGGTCGATCGCAGCTTGCGACGCGCCACCCAAAACAGAAACGACACCACGATAATCGCGGCAATCACCTTGGACACCGGAGCGAGATATTCATCGACGAGTTCGTAATTGTCGCCCAGGAAATATCCGGCAGCGGTCAGCAGCGTTGTCCACAGAACGGTTCCGATCGTGGAAAACACCAGGAACACGGGTAGATTCATGCCGCTAATTCCAGCAGGCAGCGAGATTAGCGTCCGCACACCGGGAATCAAGCGACCAATCAAAACCGCCTTGATGCCTTGTCGATCGAACCAGCGATCGGCGCGATCGATGTCCTTCCCGGTGACGGTGAGCCAGCGACCGTAGCGATCGGCCAAGTCGCGAACGCGCTCTGTGCCCAGAAAATGACCAATGTAGTACCAGGGCAACGCGCCCAAAACCGTGCCGATCGTTCCGGCAAGCACGGCCAGAAAAAAATTCATTTCGCCCCGCGCAACGGTAAATCCGGCCAGGGGCATGATCAGTTCAGACGGAATCGGCGGAAACAGATTTTCGAGAAACATCAACAGGCCAATCCCCCAATAGCCGAGGGAAGTCATGACATTGGTAATCCATTCCGCCATTAGGCAAGTCCTTGTGTGAATTGAAAAGTCGTAATTCGTAATTCGTAATTTGGGAGTCGAGCTTGCGGCTGTACCCAATTACGAATTACGAACTTCTAATTACAAATTACGTTCCTGCTGTCCAGGAATTGATGTACTCGGTTTGCTCTGCGGTGAGCGAGTCGATCGCAATGCCCATTGCTTGCAGCTTCAGGCGAGCGATCTCTTTGTCTACTTCGGTCGGAATTGAGTGCAATCCGGGCTGAAGCTGACCTTTGTTCTTGACCAGATATTCGCAAGCCAAGGCTTGGTTTGCGAAGCTCATGTCCATGACGGCGCTGGGATGGCCTTCGGCAGCGGCCAAGTTGACCAAGCGACCTTCGCCCAGAACAACGACCGATTTGCCGTTTTTCAGCTTGTATTCTTCGGTGAAGTTACGAGCCTGCTTGACTTCATTCGCCATTTCCTTGAGCGATTTCAGGTCGATTTCGATGTCGAAGTGGCCGGAGTTGCACACCATCGCGCCGTCTTTCATCGCCTCGAAGTGTTCGCCGCGAATCACGTGCTTGTTGCCCGTCACGGTGATGAAGATGTCACCCTGGGGAGCGGCGAGTGCCATCGGCAGAACGCGGAAGCCGTCCATCGTCGCTTCGATCGCCCGAATCGGATCGATCTCGGTCACGATCACGTTTGCGCCCATGCCACGAGCGCGGAGGGCCGTTCCCTTACCGCACCAGCCGTATCCGGCAACGACGATCGTTTTTCCGGCCAGCAAAATGTTCGTGGCGCGGATGATGCCGTCCAGCGTCGATTGGCCTGTGCCGTAGCGGTTGTCGAAGAAGTGCTTCGTGTCGGCGTCGTTGACGTTCATGGCAGGAAAGGTGAGAACGCCATCGCGCAGCATCGCTTGCAGGCGAACGATTCCCGTTGTGGTTTCCTCCGTTGTGCCGATCAGGTCGGCGATTTGGTCTTGGCGCTCTTGAATCAGCGTCGCCACCACGTCGCTGCCGTCGTCAATAATAATGTTTGGCTTGTGGTCGAGCGCGATGCGGACGTGGCGATGATAGGTGTCGTTGTCTTCGCCTTTTTGGGCAAAAACGGAAATGCCGTGATCGGCCACGAGGCTAGCGGCTACGTCGTCTTGAGTGGAAAGCGGGTTGCTGGCGATTAAGAGCGCATCGGCTCCGGCAGCTTTGAGGGCGATCGCCAGATGCGCGGTTTCGGTCGTGACGTGGCAGCAAGCAACCAGTCGAATTCCGGCTAAGGGTTTTTCTTTGCCAAAGCGCTCTTGAATCTGGCGCAAAACGGGCATTTCGCGGCCTGCCCACTCGATGCGCTGTTTGCCCAGCGGCGCGAGTGACAAGTCTTTGACATCGTGTTTAACAGTGGTGAAGGTCATGCCTGATTCAAATCCTTAAAATTTGTGGCGATAATTAACCTCTCTGAGCTTAACCGAAATTAATTCGGGCTGCTGCTGGCGATCGCATCTCAAACCTTGTGCTGTCCGACGATCGCAGCCAATTCACGAAGATTGCTGTGTCAAAAGGATCGATCGCCAGCAATGCGCTCACGGCAGCTTATGATCTGAAATGCCGCTAATTCTAAACAAATTGTGAAAGCGATTTCTCTGCTGGGTTCGACTGGCTCGATCGGAACGCAAACGCTCGACATTGTTGCCCAAAATCCCGATCGATTCCGCGTCGTCGGCTTGGCCGCTGGCCGCAATGTGGAAATGTTGGCCGCTCAAATCCGCCAGTTTCGCCCGCAGATTGCCGCGATTTGTGATGCGGATGCGCTGCCGCAGTTGCAAGACGCGATCGCTGATCTGGATGCGCCGCCGATTTTGCTGGCCGGATCAGACGGCGTGGTGGAAGTGGCTCGATATGGAGATGCGGAAGCGGTTGTCACCGGAATTGTTGGCTGTGCAGGACTGCTGCCGACGATCGCGGCGATCGAAGCGGGAAAAGACATCGCCCTTGCCAACAAAGAAACGCTGATTGCAGGTGGTCCGGTTGTTTTGCCGCTGGTGCAGAAGCACAAAGTTAAGCTGCTGCCTGCGGATTCCGAGCATTCCGCGATCTTTCAGTGTTTGCAAGGTGTACCGGAGGGCGGCTTGCGGCGCATTTTGCTGACGGCTTCGGGCGGGGCGTTTCGCGATCGACCCGTCGAGCAGCTCGCCTCGGTGACGGTGGCGGACGCGCTCAAGCATCCCAACTGGACAATGGGACGCAAAATTACGATCGACTCGGCCACGCTGATGAACAAAGGGCTTGAAGTGATCGAAGCGCACTATCTGTTTGGCGCAGACTACGACCAGATCGAAATTGTCATTCATCCGCAAAGCATCATCCATTCGCTGATTGAACTGCAAGATACATCAGTTCTCGCGCAGCTTGGCTGGCCGGATATGCGCCTGCCGCTGCTGTATGCGCTGTCGTATCCCGATCGCATCCCGACCGACTGGAAACCGCTCGATCTGGTCAAAGCGGGCGATCTCACCTTCCGCGAACCGGATCACGCCAAATATCCCTGTATGCAGCTTGCTTATGCTGCCGGACGCGCTGGCGGCTCGATGCCCGCCGTTCTGAATGCGGCGAACGAGCAGGCGGTTGAACTGTTCCTCAATGAGCAAATCGGCTTTTTGGATATTCCTCGCCTGATCGAGCAGGTGTGCGATCGCCATCAATCCGACAATCGCCCCGATCCCAGCCTCGACGACATTCTCGCTGCCGATCAGTGGGCAAGACAGCAAGTTTCGATGAGCCATTTTGCGATCGGAGCAGCCCATCCGGTCATCGAATTCACCTAGATCAAGTGTGTTTCTCGCGGCGAATCAGGCTGAGATAGTTTCCCAAAAAGGGTAGGCCAGCGATCGCCGGAAGTAAATAGCGAGACGTACACAGCAGTCCTAACGCGGCTGCCGTTGCTGGATTGAAATACGGCTGATAAAACAAAATCAAGGCTGCATCGCGAGTTCCAACTCCGGCAAAGGTCAGCGGTAGCAGTCCCGCCAAAATTGCCAGCGGTGCCAGCGCAAGATTGGCAAGAAACGGCGTCCATGCATTCAAAGCGAGGATGAAAAACCAGATTTGCAGCAGGTGCAGAAACCAAATGAAAACCGAGAGGCTGGCAACTCGCCACAGCCGCAAGCGATCGCGCCAAAAATGATTGTGCATCGCGTCCCAAGCGGTTTGTAGCTTGTCTAACTTTTTGCCAGAGACGATCTGGCGAGCAAGCTGAAAGGCGCTCAGGGCAATGCGGCGACTGGCGATCGCGCCCAGACCGATCGCCAATCCACCGACAACGGCAAACGTCATCAGCGCAAACAGCCAGTCGCGACGCGGATAGATCAGCAGACCGATCGCGCACCAAAACAGCAGCGACAGGAGATCACAGGCTTTCTCAAAAACGACCAGTGAAAGCGATTGCGCTCCGTCTAAGTTGGCTCGATTCCGTTCCCTCTGCGCTACGCGATCGCGCATAAAATACGCCTTGGCAATATCGCCCATCTTCGAGGGCAGCACCATATTTAGCGTACAGGCGGCGAGAATCAAGCGGTTTGATTCGCCCCATGCCAGCCTACCGGGACTGAGAATTTGCAGCCGCCAAGCCGTCAGTCCGGTGAGGGGAATCACCATGCCCAAGCTGATCAGCAGCCAGAAGCGATCGCCATTGGCAAACGCCCGCGCCAATCCCTGCACGTCAATTCGCCAGTAGATGACGGCCAAAATCGCCAAGCTGACGATCAGTGAGAGAAAGCGCTTCATGAATTCCGCCAGCTTGAGCGCACTTCGATCGCTTGGTTCAGTTGATAGCTTGCAGGCGCAATCAAAGCAGGCTGCAATTCTTCCAGGCTGAAGCTGTCCGCACTGGCAACGTGACGCAAATTTTGGCGCGGGCTGGGCGTGGCCGTTGAATTGGGAGAAGCGGCAAAGCGATCGATTACCTCAACGCCATCAGCGGAAATTTGCACGGTGCGATCGAACGGGACGCCTTGCGCTTGTCCTGTCCGAAAAATCATTTGCTGTTTGAGCAAGGGAATGAGGCGATCGCCCAATAGTTTCGCCAAAATTCGCAACAGGCCATGCTTGAGCGGGGTGGAAATGTGGAATTTGGATGCTTGACACGCGCCGGAAATGCGGATTGTGTCGGCGGATCGATCGAGCTTCCATTCGTCTGACCACCAGTTGCTTGTCCACAAATTTTTGCCGGAACGAATGCGCCAGCCAAAATCGACGATCGCCCCTTCCTGCCGATGAATCCGCACCAATCCGCCTTTTTTCGCCGCAACGTAAGCCGTCCAGGTTCGAGCGGGATTCCAGAAAATCCAGTAGCCGCAGCCTTCCAGCCAAATTTCGGATTCAGGTGAGGGAGCTTGCGGCGGCAGCATTTTTTCTAGATGGGGCAGAGCGCGAACGACGCTGGCGTAGATGTAGTGGCAGTGATAGCGATCGTCCGTCGCCCAGAGAAAATGCTGCGGTTCATCCGCATTCGCAAACAGCGTTTCGACGAGCCAAGAGGCGATCGGATTTCTTGCCGCCGCCCGCACCAAGCCATACGGTACGACGTAATCGGTGTTGCGACAGTTCAGCGTTGAGGGCAGTTTGCCATCTGCGCCGACCAAGCGCGACAGGAAAGTGACGGCGCGATCGATCGCTTCGATGGCGCGATCGTCCTGCGTCACGTCGTAATAGTCCGTCAACGCATCCAGCGTCACCGCCAAATAGCCGAAGTCGGGGCCACCGTATTCATAAAACCAGCCTTCCGGGTGCTGACTGGCGAAGAGGCGATCGGCGTGGGGTTTGACTTGTTCCGGCGAAATCAGCGACAGTTTGGCCGCCAGCGCCAAGCCCGCCAAGCCCGCCGCCTGCTGATTCATCGCTTTCGACTCGACGCGATCGGCCAAATGTTCCGCCAACCGTTTCAGCGGTTGCCAGTCGATCGAATCTCGTAAATGCAAAGGCCACTGCGTCAACACGCGACCAGCGGCGTACAGTCCAAAGGCGGCAGCGGGATAGCTGCGCTCAAACGGGTAGTATTCATCCACGCCGCCCGATCGATCGACCTGTCTTCCCAGCGCATTCACAGCGGCAACGCACCACGATTCGATCGTTTCTGGTTGAACATCGGCCAGCAGATCACCTTGCCGAACCGCATCGATCGCAAACACGCCCTGCTGCAAAATCGATGAGGGAAAATCGCGGATTTTGTAGTGCCAATAGTTGCGATCGAAACAGCCGAACGTGGGCGAATTTGGGTCGCGATCCATCTGCGTCAGAACGCGCCTCAGTTGGGCATTGGCATAGCGGTGAAGTTGAATCGACAGGTCAGGCATCGATCGCAGTACAGGGTTTGCCCAAACAGGCTAACCTGTCGCCTGTCGGTAAGTAAACTGGGCAAGCTTGCTTTTGGTTGCCCGGTCGAGTAGCTTGAAAGGATTCTGACCGCCAAGTTGTGCTGTAGCAAAAGCAAGTTTCAAAGCTAAATTATCGATCGAATTCGCCATGAATGGAAAGCGAATTGTTGCTTATTGCAGCGGAAGTGTGATTTTGGCGATCGCCTTCTTCGCCTATATGGAATTTATTTATATGTTGGGTTTTCCAGATGGATTTGTCTCGGAACTGCAATTGATTCAACGAAATTTCGCTTATGTATTAATCGGCGTCAGCGTTGGTTTCAGTTTCTATTTTTTCTGGTTGGGTGCGATCGCGTCTCGCAGACAGATTAGCAAGCCGCTATTGGATGCGATTGTTTTGTATCTCTTATTTATTATCAGTATTGCCTTGATCTACGATCACTATCGCCTGCGTTGAATCAACAGCGCGATCGCCCAAAAAATCAGGGATGTCCAATGGCGGCATCCCTGATTTTTTGGTATGAGGTTGTGATAGTTAAGGCGCGATCGCGCCCAAAGCTCTACCAGGAGTGGGGAGTGTGATCGATCTCCCTAAATCCCCCTTAACAAGGAGGACTTTGAGGAGTGGTTCGGCTCCCTCCTTAAAGAGAATTGGGCAGGATCAAACGACCTCAAACCGCGCCCTAGTCTTTGCCTGTGATTCTTTCGAGCGCTTTTTCGACTTGGTCTTGCGCGGTCACGGCTTCTTCTGAATTTTCAGTTGTGCTGAATTTCTCCAGATCTGAATCCTCCTGGACTTCATTTAAGCCATTGTTAGCCGCTTCGGTCGTGGCTTCTCCACCCGGAGGGCCACCTTTGAGTGCATCTTCAGAGCGCTCGTAGATGTTGTTGATCGGCGCTTCACCTTCACGAGGATCGCTCTTGGGAGCGCTGATTGCCAATGCCGGAAATGCATAGGTAAAAAATACAACCGTAGCAACAAAAGCCGCTAGCAAAAAGCGCAGCGGACGCAGTTTAGATAGAGTCGATCGCATAGACATTATGGTTTACCTCCAAGCTTTGTATCGGAGAAATCACGAATGTCTTTTTATAACCCGAATCTCGATCGCTCCGTATCGACCTGAAGAATGAGCTTGCTAGCACAAGCTCGCCGAGCGTACCCTATCTTCAGACAGATTCATCTAAAGTTTTTTTGCAAAACTGATATGAATTCGACCCTTTCTGCTATCGGTTCCTAACAAAATAGATTAGTCTTGACAAAACGCAAATTCACGCGCCAACTCCCAAGGGCCATTCAAATAGCGCCATAGCAGCAGACCTTCACCGATCGCCTCCGACTGCTTCCAGCTTGCCGCCAATTCCTGATAAAGCTGTTTTGCTTCCTCCGGTGAAACTTTGTTTTGAATCGTCACATGTGGCCTGTATTTCTGCTGGTCTTGGCGCGTCAGCCAGATTTGCCAGTCGGCAGCAAGGCGTTGATGCAAGTGCAACAAATCAGGCGCGTCAATTTCAGCCGCGACACCTTTGCCGAGCGATCGCACAGTGGGAAATTTCAGCTTGATTAATTTCGTCTGAGCACAAACGGTTTCGAGGTGCCGCTCGATCGTCTCAGCTTGATCGCCCGGAAGCGCATGAAACAGCGTGATGTGGGCAGGCAAAAAGTTTCGCGCTGGCGGAAAGTGACG
Source organism: Microcoleus sp. FACHB-1515 (assembly GCF_014696105.1). GTDB lineage: Bacteria > Cyanobacteriota > Cyanobacteriia > Elainellales > Elainellaceae > JAAUTJ01. The sequence goes on along the minus strand of NZ_JACJPO010000030.1, from coordinate 99,196 downwards.
CTGGCGCAAATCGTTGAGGCGATCGAACGCGGCGCGATCGAGCTTGAGTGTCAGAATCAGCGGGGGTGAAGTCATGAGCAGGCAAGTCGCAATAGATCTTTATTTTTCACGGTTCGATCGCCCAAATCCTCCTCCGGGCGTTTCAATGATGAACCTGTCACCTGGATGCATTTGAATTTTGGCTTTGCTGGGGAGAAGTTCGATCGATATCCGTCCTGCTGCTGAACCGTCCTGATTAGCTCGATCGCAGCCGTTCGGTTTACTGCTAATTCACCCGCTCTCTTGCCATGCTATCCTAGAGAAGTTGTCTAAAAACCCACACATCCGGGGTTTCGGGTGTTTTTCGGCTTTTTGTAGCTTTGAAAAATACGCCCGGATGGAAGGATTAACCCGAAAGGAGTTTCAGTTCATGCCCGTTGTTTCATTGGCTCAACTGCTTGAGTCAGGCGTCCACTTCGGCCACCAAACCCGCCGCTGGAATCCGAAGATGGCTCCGTATATCTACACCGCCCGCAACGGCGTTCACATCATTGATTTGGTGCAAACCGCGCAACTGATGGACAACGCCTACAACTATTTACGGACGGCTTCCGAGCAAGGCAAAAAAGTTCTGTTCATCGGCACGAAGCGGCAGGCAGCAGGCATCATCGCCCAAGAAGCGTCGCGCTGCGGCTCGTACTACGTGAACCAGCGCTGGCTGGGCGGCATGTTGACGAACTGGGCGACGATCAAAACGCGAGTCGATCGCCTCAAAGACCTCGAACGTCGTCAGGAAACCGGAGCGCTCGATTTGCTTCCCAAGAAAGAAGCTTCGACGCTGCGCCGCGAACTGGAAAAGCTGCAAAAGTACTTGGGTGGCATCAAGAACATGCGGAAAATTCCCGACATTGTTCTTTTGGTTGACCAGCGCCGCGAATACAACGCCGTTTCTGAATGCCAAAAGCTGGGAATTCCGATCGTCTCGCTTCTGGATACGAACTGCGACCCTGATACGGTTGATATTCCGATTCCCGCCAACGATGACGCAATTCGATCGATCAAGCTGATCATTGGTCGGCTGGCAGACGCGATCAGTGAAGGGAAAGGGATTCACGGCCAGTCTGATACCGAAGAAGAATACGACTACGAAGGCGCAGAAGAAGAATACGACTACGAAGCTGAGTTTGCGCCGGAAGACGAGGAAGCCGAAAGCTAGTTTGATTTGGGATGAGTTTTGCGCGTCATGACTCATCCCCAGCGATCGCGTCACACTAAAAATTTGAGAGAGTGATTGAGACAATGGCAGAAGTAACCGCAAAATTAGTGAAGCAACTGCGCGACGAAACAGGCGCAGGCATGATGGACGCGAAGAAAGCCCTGATTGAAAACGAGGGCGACATCCCCAAAGCGAAAGAATGGCTGCGGCAAAAAGGCATCACCTCGGCTGAGAAAAAAGCAGGCAAGGTTGCGGCTGAAGGCTTGGTCGGCAGCTACATCCACACGGGCGGACGAGTCGGCGTTTTGGTGGAAGTCAACTGCCAAACGGATTTCGTCGCTCGCAACGAAGCCTTCAAGGAACTGGTGCAAAACATCGCCATGCAGATCGCTGCTTACTCGAACGTGGAGTATGTGCGCGTCAGCGATATTCCGGCTGAAATTGTCGAGAAGGAAAAATCGATCGAAATGGGTCGCGAAGACATGGCAAACAAGCCGGAAAACATTCGCGAAAAAATCGTCGCCGGACGGATCGAAAAGCGCCTCAAGGAAATGACGCTGCTCGATCAGCCCTACATCCGCGACCAGAGCATCACGGTCGAAGACATGGTGAAGCAAAGCATCGCGCAGTTGGGCGAAAATATTCAAGTCCGCCGCTTTGCCCGCTTTGTCCTGGGTGAAGGCATCGAGAAAGAAGAATCCGACTTTGCCGCAGAAGTGGCCGCGCAGACGGGCGGTTAAGTTGCGGTTTCGATCGCTTCCCAAAAGACAGGTCATCTTCCGGCCTGTCTTTTGCTGTTTTTAATTGACTCAAAACTATGGCTTCAGTCGATCGAATCAAAAGCGAAATTGTCCAGCTTGAACAGGCAACGCAGGCGATCGCCCAAGAATTTCGCGATGCCTACACGCAGTACCTCACGGCTTTAGCCAAGGCAATGCAGCAGCAGCTTATTCTGGCGAGCTTTCGGCTGTGTACGCAGGGCTATCCCGATCGCTTTCTCAAGCTTTCCTTTGATGAGCGACAACGGCTTCAGCAGGCATTGCGGCAGGTTGGGCAGCAGGCGATCGAGCAGTTGATGTTGCCGCTGCAAGAGCCGTCATCGGCTCCAGAATTTGATCAAACGGAGGATGACGACGAGTTTGATGAGATGCTGTTTGTGCCGCAGGCAGACGATCGAGATCAGGACGAAGCGGAAGCAGACGAAACGAGCGAAGCAGACGAAGATGCGGCTGAAGATGACGAATTGCTGGAAGTCACCATTTTGCAGTTGCGCTTTGACGAGCCGATTCCGCCGAAAGCGCTTCAGCAGTGGCGCGAGGGCGTCGAGGCAAATGTGGCGATCGTGCTGCAAACAATTTCTCAAGCTGCTAATCGGCTATTGCATCAAGCCAAAATTCTGCCCAAGCCCTTGCCGCCCGTTTTGGAAGTGGCGGCGCAAACCGGAATTGTGGCTGAATCAGCCAGCAGTACGCCGAATCTGCTGAATCTGCTGATCGATACGGGCGGAGAAGCGGAAACGAAGATGACGCAGATTATTGCGATTCGACTGCGGCTGGCGGAAATTGAATTTGCCGAGCCTGCTTTGACAAATGGGCGATCGCAAATTCGCGCACTGGTTGCCCGCTTGCAGCAGCTAGAGCGCAACTATCGCAAAAAACAGCGCGATCGCGCCGTTGCCGAAGCCGAAGCCGCATGGCGATCGGCGTGGTATGAGGAATAATTGAAAAGACATCTTTGCTGCGATTCGCATGGACTGGTCACGGCTGCAAAATGCGCTTTCCTATGAGGTCGATCACGGCTTCAGCGATGTGCTGGGCACTCGCTATCGCTTCAGCGAATTCCTCAGCCTCAGCTTGAAAGAGCCGCCTGCCGAACTTCCTAGGGTCGAGCAAGAACGCTTGCAGGAAATCAGCGATCGCTTTGCCCGCTATCCCGACCTGACCGAAATCGAACGCCGCCACCTCGTCGCCAATGCCAGACGCGCCCTGATGCACTCGCAGCGACTCGTCGAAACCAAGGCGGAAGTGCAGACGGATCGATCGCGAAGCGCTCCCGGAACGGTATCGCGCAGCGCAGAGGAAACGGTATCGCGCTATCGCGCCAAAGAAGCGACTGTACGAACGACGGCGCTAGCCGATGCCAGTCGTCATGTTGAACTCGATTGGGCTGTCACATTCTTACCGGGAATTGGACCAAAAAATAGCGAAAAGCTGGCAAAACTCAATCTGTTCACCGTCCGCGATCTGCTCTACTACTATCCGCGTGACCACATTGATTACGCTCGTCAGGTCGATATCCGAGAGGCGAAAGCGGGAGAAACTGTAACCTTGGTTGCCGTCGTGAAGCGCTGCACCTGCTTCAACAGCCCGCGCAATCCAAAGCTGACGATTCTGGAATGGCTCTTGCGCGATCGCTCCGGCTCAATCAAAATCAGCCGCTTCTATGCCGGAACGCGCTATCAAAATCGCGGCTGGCAAGAGCAGCAAAAACGCCAATATCCACCGGGAGCGATCGTGGCCGCTTCCGGCTTGGTCAAGCAAACGAAGTACGGCTTGACGCTGGACGATCCGCAGCTTGAGGTGATTGATGCGGAAGGTGGATCGATCGATTCGCTCAAAGTCGGGCGCGTCGTTCCCATTTATCCTTTAACTGAAGGCGTTCCTGCCGATCTTGTGAGAAAGGCTGTGGTTGCCGCATTGCCTGCGGTTCAGCAGTTGCCGGAAGCCTTGCCGGAAGTTTTGCGCCAGCAAAATGGGCTAATTGGGATTCAAGAGGCGATCGCGCACATTCACTTTCCGCCGGATTCCAAGGCGCTCGATCGTGCCCGCCATCGCCTGATTTTCGATGAATTTTTCTACCTCCAGCTTGGCCTTCTCCAGCGACGCAGACAGCAGCGACAGGAACAAACGAGTGCCGTCCTCGCGCCCACTGGAAAACTGCTCGACGAGTTTTACAACGTCCTGCCGTTTGCCTTGACGGGCGCACAACAGCGCGTCATCAACGACATTTTGAACGACTTACAAAAACCTGTACCGATGAATCGTTTGGTGCAGGGCGATGTCGGTTCGGGAAAAACCGTTGTCGCAGTGGCGGCAATTCTGGCGGCGATTCAGTCCGGCTATCAGGGGGCGTTGATGGCTCCGACTGAAGTGTTGGCCGAACAGCACTATCGCAAATTAGTCGAGTGGTTCAATCGTCTGCATCTACCCGTCGAACTCTTGACCGGATCGACCAAAACCGCCAAACGTCGCGAAATTCACAAGCAGCTAGAAACGGGTGAACTGCCGCTTCTCGTCGGAACGCACGCGCTAATCGAAGATCCCGTCAAGTTCCAGAAACTCGGACTGGTCGTGATCGATGAGCAGCATCGCTTTGGTGTGCAGCAGCGAGCCAAATTGCAGCAAAAAGGCGAACAGCCGCATGTTTTGACAATGACCGCAACGCCGATTCCGCGTACCTTAGCGCTGACGATGCATGGCGATTTAGACGTCAGCCAAATTGACGAACTGCCACCCGGACGCAAAGCGATTCACACAACCGTCTTGGCGGCTCGCGATCGCACCCACGCCTACGATCTGATCCGCCGCGAAATCGCCCAAGGCCGCCAGGTTTACGTGGTTCTACCTCTGGTTGATGAATCAGAAAAGCTCGATTTGAAGTCGGCGATCGAAGAACATCAGCGCTTGCAGGAAGCCATTTTCCCCGAATTCAAAGTCGGATTGCTGCACGGACGGATGACGAGTGCAGAGAAAGATGAAGCGATCGAGCAGTTTCGCCAAAATCAAACGCAAATTCTTGTTTCTACCACAGTCGTCGAAGTGGGCGTGGATGTCCCGAATGCAACCGTGATGCTGATTGAACATGCGGAACGGTTTGGACTGTCGCAGCTTCACCAGTTGCGCGGGCGCGTCGGACGCGGCGGAGCGCAATCGTTCTGTTTGCTGATGAGCAGTTCCAAAGCGGAAACCGCGCAGCAGCGTCTGAAGGTACTGGAGCAGTCGCAAGATGGGTTTTTCATCTCTGAGATGGACATGCGCTTTCGGGGGCCAGGGGAAGTGCTGGGAACGCGCCAGTCGGGTTTGCCGGATTTTGCCCTCGCGAGTCTTGTTGAAGATCAAGATGTGCTAGAACTGGCGCGGACTGCGGCGGAACAAGCGATCGCCCAAGATGAAACGCTAGAAAGCTGGCCGGAGATGCGTTCAGAACTCGCCTACCGCTATCGCAAACTTATGGGCGGCGCAATCCTCACTTAGGGGTTAGGGGTGGAGGTGATTCGCCGCGATCAATCGATTGACTTTCATCCGGCTCAGTCCCTCAATGCTCCAGCCCAACTCCTAATCCCTGTACCTCTATGAACAGAAAGCGCTTGTCTGAAATTGGCTTAGGACTGCTGGGCGTGCTGATGTTCAGCTTGTCGATCGCAGTGATCGCCCATGAACTGCGGCAAAACAACCATCAAGACATTCTCCGCAGCCTTGCCGCCATTTCCAAGTTGCGGCTGCTGAGTGCGATCGCGCTGACAGTAGTGAACTACTGGGTGCTGACCGGATATGACCTGCTTGCCCTGCGCTATGTCCGGCGATCGCTGCCCTATCGTCGCGTTCTGCTGACGGCCATTATCAGCTACGCGATCAGCAACAGTGTCGGATTTGCAGTTCTGACGGGTGGCGCAATTCGCTATCGGCTCTATTCGCTGTGGGGCATGGGCGCGATCGATATTGCCCGCATCGTCGCTTTTAGCAATCTGGGCTTTTGGATCGGGCTATTTGCGATCGGTGGCGCGGTGTTTTGGCTGGAGCCAATCGCGATTCCAGCTTTGCTGCATCTGCCGTTCACCTCTGTTCGACCGATCAGCGTTTTGTTTCTGACGCTGGCACTGGCCTATTTGATCACCAGCTTGGTGAGTCAGCGATCGATTAAAATTGGCCGCTGGCTTGTGCCGCATCTGCCGATTAATCTGTCGCTGCTGCAAATTTTGCTGACCTCGCTCGACTGGGCGATCGCAGGCGGTGTGCTGTACGTTTTGCTGCCAGAGAGCGACATTTCATTCCCCGCTTTCTTTGGCGTGTATCTCTTGGCGCAAATGGCCGGACTGATCAGCCATGTTCCCGGTGGGCTGGGCGTGTTTGAAACGATCGTGCTGCTGCTGCTAGAGGCCAAAATTCCCTCTGTCGATTTGATCGGGGCAATGCTGGCCTATCGCGGCATCTATTACTTTTTGCCGCTGGGCGTGGCGATCGTGCTGCTGAGTTTTTACGAAGTCAAGCAGCATGTGCGTCCTCCGATTCGCTAGCCGCTGATCGCTAAATTGTCGCGATGCACGACCGTTTCCGCTCCGCCATAGCCGAGAATTTGAGGAATTTGCTCGGATCGAGCACCGCGAATTTTTTGAAGTTCGCTGCTGCTGTAGTTGACGATGCCTCTGGCAATTTCCTGGCCGTGTCGATCGCAAATCTGGACGGCATCTTGACTTTGAAATTCGCCTTTGACTTCAACAATTCCCGCCGCCAGCAGCGACTTGCCGCCTTTGCGAACGGCTTCCACCGCACCCGCATCGAGATACAGCCGTCCCGCCGTCACCAGTCCATGTGCAATCCAGCGTTTGCGGGCGCTAACTGCTTCCTGTTCCGGCTTAAACTGCGTCCCCAGTGGTTCACCCTGAAGGATGCGATCGATGTTGTGCGGCGATCGTCCCTCGGTGATTACCGTTCGCACTCCGGCAGCAGTGGCAATTCTCGCAGCGGCGATTTTTGTCACCATGCCGCCCGTTCCCCAAGCCGAGCCGCGATCGCCCACTTCCACGTTGAGTTCGCTCAGGTCGGCAATGCGATTCACCTCGACGATCGGCTGCGCGTCCGGGTTCGATCGCGGATCAGCCGAATAGAGGCGATCGACATCCGTAAGCAGAAACAGCCAGTCCGCCTTCACCAAACTCGCCACCAGAGCCGAGAGCGTATCGTTATCGCCAAACTTGAGTTCTTCCGTTGCCAGCGTGTCGTTTTCGTTGACGATCGGAATCACACCCAGCTTCAGCAGTTGCCGAAACGTCCGGTACGCATTGACATAGCGGCTGCGCTGAACAAGATCGCTGCGGGTAATTAGAACTTGCGCGATCGGCTGCTGAAGCGAACTAAAAAAGTCGTCATAGACACGCATCAGGCGACCCTGCCCGACTGCGGCGACTGCTTGCTTCATGGCGATCGTTTTCGGTCGCTCTGTCAAGCCCAGCCGCGCACTGCCCACACCCACTGCACCCGAAGAAACCAAAATCACCTGATGCCCCTGCCGCCGCAGGTCGCTCAAGGTTTCGACTAGGGTGGCGATCGTCGAAAGCGCCAAAAAACCGCTATCCGGACGAGTCAGACTGGATGTTCCAATTTTGATTACGATCGTTTGCGCCTTCATCCCTCATCCTCATCCCTCATTCTCATCGTAAAATGCCAGCCCTCTAAACGTAAGGACTGGCATTTCACAGCAGTATTCACAGGGATTTATCGGCTAGGGTCTCAAATTCGCTGACCCCATTTGAACTGTAATTAGAATGCCAGGAATTTCTCACTTTCTGATTGTTCGTAATCTTTTCTTTATATTTACTTCAAATGCGAAAGATTAAGAAAGATTAAGTCTTGCTGTTGGAGGGAAGTGTGGCACCCAAAGCCTGCGACAGCCAAACCTCAACGGTGCGGACAGGATAGCGCTGGGCAACCTTGGCCGGATCAACCATCGGTTCCACTAAAATCGTGAACATACCGAGTCGATTTCCGGCCAGCACATCGGTGAACAAGCGATCGCCCACCATTGCCACCTGCTCGATCGGAATGTCCATCGCTTCAACGGCCTGCCGCAGCTTGCGCCGTGACGGTTTTCTTGCGCCCAGAATGTAGGGCAGATTCAGCGCTTCGGCAATGCGGCTGATGCGATTTTGGCTGAGATTGTTGCTGACAAGCCACAGCGACACGCTGGGTCGGAGCGTTTGCACCCAAATTTGTAGATCCTCAGACACTTCGGCCAAACTCATGGGCACTAGTGTTTCATCTACGTCGAGCACCAAGCCTTTTAGGTTGTTCTGATGCAAAATTTCTGGCGTCAAGCTCAAAATTGGCTCGCCTAAAACTAAGTCGGGTTGTAGCAGTTTGCCCCAAGACATAAGCCGTTTCGATTGAAAAAGTGAATGAATGCAGTAGAAGGATTTGCGGCTTGCCTATTGAAGCACCCCGATCGAAAAGCTTTTCAGCAAGCACCCGTCTTGCAGTGGCCGACCATCGCCCGCTGAGAAAATGTATGCGGCATGACTGCACGCGCTCGAAACTGCAAGCAGCGGGCGACCATTTCTCAAGCGCAATTTCTACCTGAAAGCAGCGCTTCAGCAAAGCGGCAGTTTTCCCATTCTATCGAGTTTTTGGGGCGATCGCGCTAGTTGGGAGTGCTCTCAGACGGCTGCGCGGCCAGATCATCTTGAATTTTGATCTGGGCGGCTTCATGTTCGGCCAGGGTGCGGCTGAAAACATGCGTGCCGTCATAGCGAGCCACAAAGTAAAGGTATTCCGTATCTTGCGGCTTCAAGGACGCTTCGAGGCTGGCAAGTCCCGGACTGGCGATCGGCGTGGGTGGCAAGCCCGCATTAATGTAGGTGTTGTAGGGCGAAGGCTGACGCACCTGAGCCAGCGTCAGCGGTTGACCCGGAGCCTGCCGCAGGTTAAACGCATATTCCACAGTCGGGTCAGCCCCAAGCGGAATGGATTCCCGTAGGCGACGAGCGAAGACACTGGCGATCGTGTCTCGTTCCTCATCCACAACCGATTCTTTTTCGACAATGCTCGATAGCGTCACCCAGTCCTTGAGGCTGTAGTCCGATTGCCCTTCTTGATAGACGGGGAGGGCGACTTGCTCGAAGCGATCGAGCATTTGATTCACCACCTGTTCGGGCGTGGGATTTTCCGGCGTTTGGTAGGTGTCGGGAAACAAAAAGCCTTCGAGATGCGGCAGATCTTTGGGCAGCCAGGGGTAGCGATCGTAAGGCACTTGGCGAGCCGCAGCAAGAAACGCATCAGCCGAGAAGAAGCCTTCTTCCTCGAAATAAGCAGCCATCTGTCGCATCGACCAGCCTTCGGGAATCGTGAAGCTGGCCTGCACGACATCGCCCTGCCAAACCTGATTGGCGATTTCATCGAGCGGACTGGCAGGCGAAAGCTCATACGTGCCTGCCTGAAAGCCGCCTTCGCGATTTTGCAAGCCTTGCCAGCGCGTCCACAAATTCCAGGCTCGGCGCGATCGAATCAGGCCTGCGGACTCTAGATCTGCACCGATTTGCTGGGCAGATGTTCCCGGCGGGATTTCGATTTGCACGGTGCTGTCGGCGGCTTCTCCGGCGCGGGCAGGAGCGGTTGCCCAACTCCACCACGACCAGCCCTGCCAAGCGCAAACGCCCAGCGTGGCTGGAAACACAAGCAGGTAGAAAAATCCTTTGGAGATGCGGCGGGCGATCGTCATGAGTCAACCCCTTGGGCGATTGGCAAGCAAATCTAGGCTATTCCATTTCATCGAAAAGCTGGTCTTCAAGCTGCGATCGAATGGCTTGAAATTCCGCTGGTGATAGTAGCTCAGGTTTGCCTGTTTTGTCCATCCGAGCAAAAAACAAAAGCGGATCGAGCGGAGTGCAAATCGCGTATTCCTGCTCTTCATAGAAGAAATTGCCGAGCAGTTGAAACTGTTCGGATTCTGCTTCGGGCATTCCTTCATCTTCAATGTCGAGCGTGATGATGTCGTCTTCTTCGGCGGGTGGAATTTCGCCGGATGCGGTCAAGGTCAAAGCCGTCCGCGACAAGGTTAAATCCTGTTCGGCCATGACTGCGCGGGCAGTAGAAAACACTTCGTCAATTTCTTCGTCTTCGATATCAACGAGCGTTTCGGCTTCGTCGTCTTCTTCGTCTGGCTCCCAAGCAAAAATTTCGATCGGCGCATCGACAGGCAGCAGCAGCACATATTCTTGCCCTTCGACTTCCAGCGAATGCTCAATGTAGCAAACGAGCGATCGCCCCGCTTCGTCTGTGAGCGTCAGGGTCGGCGCATCCGATTCGTGATCATCGTTGCGTGCATTGTTTTGACCCGATGCCATACCGTATCCTCCTAAGCTGCCAAACACAGAAAATTTAACGATCGCGATCGCTTGGCGATAAAGCCACTACAGAAAAATTTACAGCATGGCCTGACCCGAAAACCGCTTTTTCGCAATTTCTGCCAGAAGGTGTGCCCTGTTCGAGAACAACCCGTGCAAAACCAGCGCATCCGTACAGCGGTGGCCTGCCGATTGATCGCCCGGTTTAAAATCGCCACTCAATCCAGCTTGGCAACCACAGGGGTCAGCAAAATGGCGCTTTGACTGTCCACCAGCAGGGCAGTGAAATTCTGTCTGGTCAAGATTTGCAGCACTTGATTTGCTGCGGCGAGATCTGGCGTTTGAATGGCAAGCAGGTAGGGACGCTGGCCGTAAGCAACCAGACCGACATCGCGAGACAGGACTTGCCGCACTTCGATCGCCACTTCCGGTCGGTTCGCATAGTCCACCAGGACGGCATAGCCTGCTCCGAGCGGCTGCGGATTGTAGATCGTGGTGGCGGGTGCAGCGGCGACGGGCGATGTGGGAGCAACAGGCGCTGGGGCAGCAGGCGAAGCAGGAGCAATCAGTGCAGCGGCTGACGTGGGTGCAGGACTGGGGGCGAGGCTGGTCGGCTGAGGAAATGGATCGACTGGTGGAACCACAGCGGGTTGAGGAGTAGGAGTGATAGCGGCTGTCGCGGGTGGAGCGATCGCCGCCGGAGTGGGCGCGATCGCAGGAGCCGCAGCAGCGACAGGGGGACGCGCCACAAACGTTCGTAGGCCGCTGGCGTCGCTGGCATACTGCGCCCAAGACTGAGCAACCTCTGGCGTGTTGAAGCCGTCGATGCGTAAAACGCGATCGGTCAGATAGGTGCAAACCGTCGCAGTCGCATTGCCGGGAAGCGCGTTGCCCAATTGCGTTTGGATTTCCTCAGTTGGATCTACCACGATCAGCAGATATTCATTGGGGCGCGGCGGTTCACAGGCAGGAAGCGATTGCGATCGACTCGGCAGCAGGGGCAGCGTGACGGTGGCGATCGACAAGGCGGCAGCGCTCAGCAACAAACGAATGGGCGGCATCGATCTTGGCTCCCTCAAACGAAAATGCAGTTTGCAAATTATCGATCGAATCGACGCATTAAGTACGCCACGCCAAAATCGCCGTTGGGATGATTCTCCAACCGTTCCGCCAGGTCAAACACTCGTGCGGCCAAGTCTTCGCCTAATTTTTCGATCGTGGCTTCGCGTTCGCGCTCTGCCGTTTCGCGAGCCTTGATGCGGATTTGCCATTCGCTGGTGAAAAGGTGTTCGATCGCCGTGTGCAAACCAAGCTTTTCCAGCACTTCCCATTCGCCATGATCGCACCAGATGCCGTTGCAGTTCGGGCAGCGCTCCACGTAGAAGGGCGTTTTGAGGCTGACTTTGGCGCGGCTGAGGTAGTGGTTGCACTCTGGACACAAAGCGGCTTTGGTGTCGAACGGCGACTGCACATAATCTACATCCAGCGTCGCAGGCAGATCGTGAATTCGATCGTGCTGGCTTTGCCAGGTTTCATATTCGGCAGCGGGAATCCAGGTTCCTTTGCAGTCTGAACAGCACTGCACAGCCAAATTGCCGCTGAGCGTGCTGCTTTCGAGTTCTGTTTTGCGGTCTTTGGGGCAGCGCACCGTCATTTCTCCACTCGCTGCTTTTCATTAAACCATCGCGATCGACGGTTCGATCGCCCTCACGATACGATCGAACCCACTGCCCTCCTTTTCCCATGCTGCTCGGCCTGGATTTTGGCACAAGCTCAGTGAAAGCCCTGCTGCTCTCGATCGAGGGCGCGGTTTTGGCAGAAGCGTCGCAACCCTATCCGGTCGATACGCCACAGCCCAACTGGGCAGAAACCGATCCGCAAGCGTGGTGGAATGCCGCTGCGATCGCCGTTCGCTCGATCGCTCAAGGCCAATCCGTGCAGGCGATCGGACTGTCGGGACAAATGCACGGCGTTGTGCTGGCAACTGCAACAGGTGCGCCATTGCGTCCAGCGATTTTGTGGGCAGATACGCGCTCGCATCCGGCAATTGCCACCTATCAGCAGCTTGATTTAGAAATGCGTCGGCGGCTTGCCAATCCGATCGCGGCTGGCATGGCCGGAACTTCGCTGCTGTGGCTGCGCGATCGCGAACCGGAAATCTACAGGGCGGCTCGCTGGGCGCTTCAGCCGAAAGACTGGATTCGCCTGCGGCTAACGGGAATTGCCGCTGCGGAACCATCCGATGCGTCGGCAACGCTGCTGTATGATTTGCCGAGCGATCGCTGGGCGGAAGACATTGCCGCTGCCTTGAACTTGCGCTTTGATTGGCTAGCTCCGATCGCCCCTTCCAGCCAAATTGCCGGACATCTCACATCGGAAGCTGCCGAACTGTTCAATTTGCCTGCGGGGATTCCCGTCGCGGCAGGAGCGGGCGACACGGCAGCGGCTTTGGTTGGCAGCGGTTTAACCGAGTCGGGACTGGCACAACTGACGATCGGCACAGCCGCGCAGATTGCCGCGATTCGATCGCAGCCCGCGATCGATCTGCAAACGGGAACGCATTTGTTTCGATCGGCTCTGCCTCAGCAGTGGTACAGTTTGGCCGCAATGCAAAATGCTGGACTGGCATTGGAATGGGTGCGCCAGATTTTGGGCTACAGTTGGCCGCAAATCTACGCCGAAGCGTTTGCGATCGAGCCTGGCTGTGCAGGCTTGACGTTTCTGCCGTATTTGACGGGCGAACGCACGCCGCATCTTGATCCACAAATTCGCGGCAGTTGGATGGGGTTGAGCTTGGTTCACACTCGCGCTCACCTGATGCGATCGAGCCTGGAAGGAGTCGCGTTTGCCATCCGGCAGGGACTCGACGCGCTGCGGTCAACGGGAATCGCGATCGAGTCGCTGCGATTGGCAGGCGGCGGCTCGCTCGAACCACAATGGCGACAGCTTTTGGCCGATGTTTTGCAAGTGCCGCTGCACAGCATGAGCCTCAGTGCTGCCTCTGCTCAAGGTGCAGCCCGACTTGCTGGCATGGCGATCGGATTGGAATTCAACGCGCCCCAAATCGCTCAAGCCACCGTGCCGCGATCGATCGCACGACTCGAAGCCGCCTATCAGCGCTTTTGTCAGCTTTACCCGCGCCTTGCTGGATTTCGTTCAACCTGAGCAGGATGCATGGAGGAAGTGGAAATTATTAAGCGAAAAATTTCACTTCTCCAGGACTGACGCATCAGCACCCAAAAATGAATCTCCAAAGCTCAAGTCGGTTTCAACGGACTCAGCCTGTCAACCCATTTGAATGGGTTTGCGCTTTCAGCCGGAAATTGATTGCACGGCTTTTGCCGCTGTCCTGATTTTCCACTTTGAAAACTGAGTAAAATTGTCGAAGCATCCTTCCCAAGCCTCAGTGAATTAACTGAAGCCTGCAACTATCTTTAAGGCATTGAGCTTTTAGACATTGAGTCACTTCAAAATCCTCGAATTGTGACGATGAGGAGGCAAGCAAGCTCAATCTCAACTTCGCTCAATTCTTTGACAATCTGCCCGCATCGATCGCCAGGAAAAAGCAATTTGCCTGTCGCCATTCGCCGCACGCGCGGGAATGCTATTGCCAAGCATTTCATTCACCTGGCGCTGCTCCAACGCCATTCATCCGGTCATCCGACATTCACTGCAATGACAGCTACTCCGCGTCTCGATGTTGTCGCTCAGGCGATCGCCCAAAGTCACAGTCAGCAGCGCGTCAAAAAACTGCTGGTTTACGCTTGTCACGGCAGTTGGGAAAGCGAACCACTCAAGCTGAATCAATATGCCTGGATCGATTTGCTGCAAACAATCCAGCAGATCGCCCCAACCTTCGATCGCCTCCAGGCGCATCTGACAACGCTCGTCAAAACGTTGAACAAGCCTGCCGAATACACGCTGGTTGCCAACGTCATTGCCAACTGCTGCCGCCTGCTCTACACAGCACCTCCCCCTTCGCCCGAAAAGCGCCAGCGCTATGACCAAATTGCCGCTCAGCTTCAGGCCGAGCCGGACGCAGTACGCATCAAAAAGCTGTTGGTGTGCGCCTGTCACAATGTCTGGGAAAACGATCGCGCCCGACTCGATCGGATTTCGCTGAGCGAACTGGTCGAAGAACTGCACAGCCTCGCCACGACGATCGAGCAGCTACAGGCCGTCCTCGAAAGCATTGTTAAAACGCTGAACCGACAGGGACACTATCGCATCGTGGCGCAAGCGATCGCGCAAATTTTCGCGCCGCTGTATCGCGACGAACTCGAAGCCACAGTGGTTTTGCCCGATCCGCCGATCGCGCCGTCTGCCGATGCGCCCGGTTCGATCGTCAAGTCAACCCCCAGCCTGCCGCTGTCTGCCCGTGTGGATGCGCTGCTGTTTGATCTGCGGCTGGAAATTCTCAAATATGCGAATCCGCTGCGGGCAAAGCTGTTGCTGTTTAGCGCTCTGCATGAACCGATCGACCTGTCGCAAATCAGCCTGCTCAAAACCGACGACCTCGATCATCTGCTGCGATCGATCATCCGCATTCATCCCACGCCTGCCGCCTTGGAACTGCACCTCAATGATACAGCTCAGCAGTTAAAGGGCGACTACGTCCAAACGGCACGATCGATCGCGCGATCGCTGCAAGGTTTCTACCAAGATGCGGATCTGCGAAACTTTTTGCGATCGCCGGATGTTGCGGAGGGCGACCAGATCCGCACCTTTGCCGTCACAGCAGGCAAAACCGAACTGGCAGGCGGAGCGATCGGGCACTCAACGGATCTGAGCCGCCCGCTTGAAATTACGGGAACTTCCGCTGCTCCTGCCTCCGTTCAAGATCGTTTTTCTGCTTAATTCCTAACCTCAATCCTTCTGTGCATGAATGCGATCGAACTGCTCAAACGCTACGAATCTGGTGAAACCAACTTTCAAGGTGTCAGCTTGCGAAATGCCCGTTTACCGGGTGCGGATTTGATCGGCATCAATCTCAGTGGAGCCGATTTGCAAAGCGCCATTCTTGTTTTGGCCTATCTCAATCGCGCTCGGCTGAACAAAACTAGCCTCAAGCAGGCGAAACTTTGTGGCGCAAATCTCAGTCAGGCCAGCTTGACAGGAGCCTGCTTGCAAGATGCCGATCTGCATGGCGCAATTTTGCAAGGTGCTGATCTGCGGAGTGCCGATCTGACGCTGGCCTATTTGCTCGATTCCAATTTAGTCGGAGCCGACTTACGCAACGCCAACCTCAGCGGTGCAAATTTGACGGGAGCCTGTTTGCGCGGCGCGAACTTTCGCGAAGAAAACAATCGCTACACCGCCAATCTGCGCGGAGCCTGTTTGCGTAAGGTTGATCTGCGCGGTGCGAATCTCACCGGAGCCGATCTTGCTCGCGTCGATTTGCGCGGTGCGAATCTGAGTGAAGCCACGTTGCGCGAAGTCGATTTGCGCGAAGCCGATCTCACCGAAGCCAATCTCAGCGGCGCACTGCTGACTGAGGCAAATTTGACAGGCGCAATTTTGCGGCAGGCGTTGCTCGCAAATGCCAAGCTGGAGCGATCGCACCTGACCGAAGCCGACCTTGCCACCGCAAATTTGCGCGGAGCCGTGCTGCCCGATGCCAAGCTCGATCGTGCTCACCTTGTCCGTGCCGATCTCAGCTTCACCAACCTTGCTCGCACTGACCTGAGCCGCGCCAATTTGACGGACGCGAATTTGCGATCGGCCAGCCTCACCGATGCCTATCTTGCCCGTGCCGACTTGAACGGAGCCGATTTGCGCGAAGCCGGATTGATCCGAGCCGAAATCAGCAGCGCGAATTTGATCAACGTTCAGCTTGAAGGCGCGACGATGCCGGATGGCAGCATCAGCACTTAGCTGGATGACAAAATTTCCTAGGCAAAATGGGAACGTTTGGAGCGATCGCGTCATCCAGTCAGGCAAGAGTGCAACCGGGAATTTCTCCGGATGTGTTTAGAAATCGGGGGATTCCAGTTAAAGTAAGGTCGGACTAACCGTCGATTTTTCGGCTCGCCATACAAACGACTTCATGAGAATTCGGATCGATCGCCCCGTCAAGTTTTTCTCAAACTGGGAGAAACAGCCTGCTTTTGCCTGGGCTATTTCCCTCAGTTGGGTGCTGCTGCTGTGTGCAATCGCGTTTGGCTATCACTTGGGTAGCATCGGACTGGTGGATGAAACCGAGCCGCTGTTTGCCGAAGCTGCGCGCCAAATGGTCAAAACAGGCGACTGGATCACGCCTTATTACAACGGCCATACGCGATTTGACAAGCCGCCCCTCGTGTACTGGCTGATGGCGATCGGCTATCGAGCGATCGGTGTGAATGAGTGGGCAGTCCGTTTGCCGTCTGCTCTTGCTGCTACTGCTCTGACGGTGTTTGGCTTTGTGACGCTGCGTAAGTTCGGCTATGTGCAGCCTGCCGACGGCACCGAAGCAGCATCGGATCGCCATGCTTCAACTTCGCGATCGCTCTGGCTTTCGGCTTGGATTGGAGCAGCACTGATGGCACTGAATGCCGAAACGCTGGTTTGGGCGCGGACAGGCGTTTCAGACATGCTGCTGAGCGGCTGTATGGGAACTGCACTGATGGCATTTTTCTGGGGCTATGCGACCGAGGATCGATCGAGCAAAACCCGCTGGTATTTCGCTTCCTACGTTTTGTGTGCGCTGGCCGTTCTCACCAAGGGACCAGTCGGTGTCGTTCTGCCAATCTTGATTGTCGGCGCATTTTTGCTGTATGTCGGTCAGTTGCAATCGACCCTGCGCGAAATGCACCTGCTGCCTGGAGCGCTGCTGTTTCTAGCGATCACGCTGCCCTGGTATTTTCTGGTGATTCGCGCCAATGGCGATGCCTACATCAATTCGTTTTTTGGCTATCACAACATCGAGCGGTTTACCAGCGTCGTCAACGACCATGCTGCCCCCTGGTATTTCTACTTCATCGTTGTTCTGGTTGGCTTTTTGCCCTGGTCGCTTTATCTGCCGATCGCCATTTCCCGCTGGCGCTTGGGGCAACGCCGCCAGTGGCAGTCGCAGCCGCGATCGACGCAGTTTGGCTTGTTTGCGCTGTTTTGGTTTGCGGTGATCTTCGGCTTTTTCACGATCGCCGTCACCAAACTGCCCAGCTATGTCCTGCCCTTGATGCCTGCCGCTGCGATTCTCGTTGGGCTGCTGTGGAGCGATCAGATGCAGCGTCCGCGCTTGCAGCGGAGCGTGATGATTACAGCGATCGTGAATTTGGTGTTTTTGGTCGTTTTGGCAGGCGTAGTGCTCTACAGCGCTAACTGGATGGGTGACGATCCCGCCATGCCAAACTTGCCGGAAACGATGCGGCAGTCCGGCGTTTTGATTTGGGGCGGCTTAATTTGGGTTTTGGCAGCCGCGATCGGAGCGCTGCTGCTTGTTTCGCGGCAGGGTCGCTGGCTGTGGAGCGTGAATGCGATCGCGTTTGCCGCTTTCATTTTGTTTACGATCGTTCCCGCAGCGTTCTTGATGGATGTCGAGCGACAGCTACCTTTGCGCCAAATTGCCGCCACGATTCGCACCTATCCGCCAACGGAAACTGTCCTGATGGTTGGCTTTGAAAAGCCCAGCTTGGTGTTTTACACGCAGCGATCGATCACTTATCTTTCGCATCCCGATCGCACGATTGACTACTTGCGGCGATCGCGCACTGAGCAGCCTGCGCCTCAATCTGCCCTGGTATTGGGCTATCCAGACAAGCTGGAAGAAACGCGACTGCGTCCCAGGCAGTACGATTTGATTCAAACCGCAGGTGCTTATCAGCTTTGGCGCGTTCCGCTACCGCTACGCGAATAGGGGCACGGCACGCCGTACCCCGATCGGAAGCATCCTAA
Organism: Microcoleus sp. FACHB-1515; assembly: GCF_014696105.1. GTDB lineage: Bacteria > Cyanobacteriota > Cyanobacteriia > Elainellales > Elainellaceae > JAAUTJ01. The sequence continues at coordinate 81,011 of NZ_JACJPO010000030.1, read as the reverse complement.
AACTGTGATCTAAAAGCGATCGCTTCAGTCGTCGAATTCGCCGAGCATTTTGACTTCCGGTTCTAGTCGCACTGACCAGGACTCTTCCACCTTTGTTTGCACGTGGCGGATGAGCTGGAAGATATCGGTGGCCGTTGCGCTGCCGCAGTTCAAGATGAAATTTGCGTGCCGCTCTGCAACTTGCGCTCCGCCGAGCGAATAGCCCTTCAGTCCCGTCTGCTCGATCAGCCAGCCTGCCGTGCGGAAATCAGGATTGCGAAAAACGCTGCCACAGCTTGGCAGATGATAAGGCTGCGTGGCGCGACGCGCATCGAGATGGGCGGTGGTTTCGGCGATCACCTGCTGCGGATCGGCTCCGGGTTGCAGTTGAAAAGTCGCCTGCGTCACCAGTTGACCGCTGCCCTGCAAAATCGACGTGCGATAGCGAAAGCCCAATCGATCGCGATCGAACGATTCGAGCGTCCCTGTCTGCGAAATTACCTGAGCGTTGAGCAGAATATCTGCTGTTTCCGATCGATGCGCTCCGGCGTTCATTGCCACTGCACCGCCGACCGAGCCGGGAATGCCCACTGCCCACTCTAGCCCTTGCCAGCCGCGCTCTGCCGCCTGCCATGCAAGACGAGCGATCGGCACGCCTGCTGCTGCCGTCACCTGTCCGGTTTCCGGGTCAAAGCGGGTAAAGCGCAAGTGGCGCGTTCCCAAGATCAATCCGGGCAGGCCGCGATCGCTAATCAGTAAATTCGTGCCTGCGCCGAGCAGCGTCACAGGCAGCGCTTCGGACTTTGCCCATTCCAGCAGCGGCCATAAATCAGCGGCATCACGCGGAGCCACATACCACTCGGCTAGCCCGCCAACGCGCCAAGAAGTGTAGTTTGCGAGTGATACCTGCGCTTTGATCACGCTGGTTGTATCGGGCAGACAGATGGTTGGAGGATGAGACACAGGTGCGATCGAGCGGCGTTTCAGCTTTTGGAGCGGGATGCCGACACTGCGAACACTGGATCGATTATCAGAAAGGGTCATAAAAATCAACTCTAAAGAGGGAACAGACGCTTGATTCGTTCAGTCGTCTCTCTAGTGAGAGAAAATTTTGAGGAGAGCACGCGCCGGAAATGCGATTGCTAAGCCGTTGCTTCTGGCGCTTCAGCCTCAAGCTGTGCAAAATAAGCAGTCAGTTCCGGAATGATACGGTTGAGATTTCCCGCTCCCAAGAACATCACCAGATCGCCAGGCGCAAGCTGCTCCATCAGAAAAGCAGAGACAGCAGGCAGCGTCGGTTGAAACACAACCTGCGGATGATGGGCAGCGATCGCGTCCGCTAGCTGAGCACCACTGACGCGATCGAGCTGCGGCTCTCCTGCACTATAGATTTCTGTTGTGATCACGAGATCGGCGCAGTTGAACGATCGGGCAAACGCTTCCAAAAAGGTTTGCGTGCGGCTGTAGCGATGCGGCTGAAAGACGGCCACGACTCGACGCGCTCCTGCTTGAATGCGAGCCGCTGCCAGCGTTGCTTGAATTTCGCTGGGGTGGTGCGCGTAGTCGTCAATAAAGCGAATGTGGTTTGCTTCGCCGCGATACTCAAACCGCCGTCTTGCTCCGCTGAAGGTTTCAAGAACCGAAGCGATCGTGACGAATTCCAGTTTTAACTGACGCCCGACGGCGATCGCCGCTAGCGCATTGCTGAGATTGTGACGACCGAGCAGCTTGAGATTGAGCGCTCCCAACAGTGTGCCGCGCTCCCAAACTTGTGCCGTTGTTCCCTCCGATCGATAGCTGATGCGATCGACCCAGTAATCTGCTTGGCGATCGTGCAGGCTGTAGGTGATCTGCGGCTGTAGATCGTTGCGTACCGTGTCGCAATCGATGCAGCCCACAAGAATTTGACAGCGCTGTGCAAAAGTTTTGAACGTGCTGACCACCTGATCGAGCGTCGCATAGTGGTCGGGATGGTCAAGCTCGATATTGGTGACAACGCCGATCGCCGCCGACAGTTTGACCAGCGAGCCGTCAGATTCATCTGCCTCTGCTACTAGATATGGCCCGTCGCCGAGGCGAGCGTTGCCTTCCCAGGCATTGACCTCGCCGCCGACCACAATTGTCGGATCTAGTCCTGCGTTGAGCAGCAAATAGCCGATCATGCTGCTAGTAGTGGTTTTGCCGTGCGTTCCGGCAACCGCAATGCTTTCGTATTCTTGAATCAGCGCAGCGAGAATGTCCGATCGATGAAAGATCGGACAGCCCAGATCGAGCGCAGCGCGATATTCGGAATTGGCCGGATTAATCGCCGTTGAGCAAACAACCTGCGGCAACACCGGGTCAGGTGAGAGTGTAACAACACTTGCGGTTCGAGTCGGTTCCGCTTGCGGTTCAACGGGCGATCGAAAATGCGTCAAATTGGCTGCATCTTGGCTCCAAAAGATATGTGCACCTTGTTCTTGCAGCCGCTGTGTGATGTGGCTGAGGCTAATATCTGAACCTGAAACGGGCAGCTTGCGTTTTGCTAAAATATAGGCGAGAGCCGACATTCCAATTCCACCAATCCCGATGAAATGAAACGGCTTCCCGCTGAAATCTACAGAATTCAGCATTCTTGCTCCTTAAACACCACACCACACCGATAACACGCGGATATCATAGCAAGATTTGCTTTTTTGCGATACATCCGCGAGCGCGAAATGAAATTCGCCTAAATCAAATCGAAATCATCGATATTGAGTTAACTACAAGCGTTTCTAACTCGATTTCTGAAACCGATCAAAAATTTTCAGCTATATAAATTCAGCATCTCGGCTTTGTCAAAAAACGATCGAAAACTCAAGGCTGCTTACGGAAGAGGCAGCTTCAAGCCTGGTTTTATCTTTGCGTGTGTCCACTTACTGAGAAGGTCGTGAAAGGCGAGGCGATCGCAATGCCCCGACGCGCCATCTTTGGAGGCACATTCAATCCGATCCACTGCGCTCACCTGGAGATGGCCTGCGCTGCTTGCGAACAGTTTCATCTCGATGAAGTCGTTTGGGTTCCCACACTCGCGCCGCACTATAAATCGCAAGCTGCACCGTTTGAGCATCGGCTGGCGATGGTGGAACAGGCGATCGCTCCTTATCCTCAGTTCACCTTGGCTGGCTTATCGGCGCGATTTGCGATCGAGATTTTCACGGCGCTGCAACAACAAAAACCTGACACTCACTGGTTTTGGCTGATCGGACTAGATGCCTTTGCGACGCTGCCGCGCTGGGTCGATCGCCACAAGCTTGCTTCCCAGTGCGATTGGCTGATTGCTCCGCGCGGCGAGCCGGACAAAACTCAACCGCAAATTCACCGGATTGAACGTCAGCTTCAGGCCGAGGGGATCACGTTACGCTGGCAGATGCTCGATCGATCGCCCAGTCCAATTTCTTCCAGTTTGGTGCGCGATCGCTGCCAAGCAATTTTACCTATTGCAAAATTAGTTCCAATGCCCGTCCAGACTTACATTCAGCAGCATGGCCTCTATCGATCGTGATCCCCAAAGCCGATTCCAGTCACTGATCCCTATTGAGAGGCGTACCTCGAAAGTGTATGATTTTCTTGACCGTAGACCGCTAGCAGAAATGGAACTGACTTGAAATTTGCGCTTCAGGTGCAGTGCAAGTTTTTCTGAAATTAGGGTCTAACCAGAGCGATACCCTTCGGGGACGCCGCGATCGATTTTAGTAAACAGAGGGCAAGACGCAGTGATTAGAGTAGCGATCAACGGTTTCGGACGCATCGGACGTAACTTCATGCGATGCTGGCTCGGACGAGAAAACAGCAATTTTGAAATTGTCGCCATCAACGACACATCTGATCCCAAAACAAACGCGCATCTGCTGAAATACGATTCGATGCTCGGCAAAATGAATGCCGACATCAGTGCCGACGAAAACACCATCACGGCAAACGGCCATGTGGTGAAATGCACCTCCGATCGCAATCCGCTCAATCTGCCCTGGAAAGATTGGGAAATTGATTTGATCATCGAATCGACGGGCGTGTTTACCAGCCGCGAAGGAGCCTCGAAGCACCTCGAAGCCGGAGCCAAGAAAGTTCTGATTACCGCTCCGGGCAAAAACGATGACGGAACGTTTGTGGTCGGCGTCAACGACAAAGACTATGACCACAGCAAGCACACAATCATCAGCAACGCAAGCTGCACGACCAACTGCCTCGCGCCGATCGCTAAAGTGATTCACGAATCGTTTGGCATCGTTAAAGGCACGATGACGACGACGCACAGCTACACCGGAGATCAGCGCTTGCTAGATGCAAGCCACCGCGATCTCCGCCGTGCCCGTGCTGCCGCCTTGAACATTGTTCCGACCACAACCGGAGCCGCTAAAGCCGTCGCGCTGGTGCTGCCGGAACTGAAGGGCAAGCTGAACGGCATTGCTCTGCGCGTTCCGACGCCAAACGTATCGATCGTCGATCTCGTAGTGCAGGTCGAACGCGGCACAATTGCCGAGCAGGTGAACGAAGCCCTCAAAGCTGCTGCCGAAGGACCAATGAAGGGCGTTTTGGCCTACAGCGATCTTGAACTGGTTTCCTGCGACTATCGGGGAACCGATGAATCCTCGATCGTGGATGCCAGCTTGACGATGGTAATGGGCGGCGACATGGTGAAAGTTGTCGCCTGGTATGACAACGAGTGGGGCTACAGCCAGCGCGTGGTTGACCTAGCTGAAATCGTCGCCCAAAAATGGACAGCATAGGCGATCGCTCTTTCACAGTCTAGTCAGCAAAGGGGCGTCGTGATCTTTGCCCCTTTGCTGGTTGATGCCCTAAGAAGCAGAATTACCGCTGGTTTCCGGCGCTTCAAACTTGTAGCCAACGCCGCGCACTGTTTGAATCAGCGCAGGCTGCGTCGTATCGATCTCGATCTTCTTGCGAATCTGGCCGATGTGGACATCGACAACGCGCTGATCGCCGACATATTCGTAGTCCCACACCTTCTGAATCAGTTCGGCTCTGCGCCACACGCGACCGGGATGACTCGCTAGAAAATGCAGCAGATCAAACTCTAGCGCCGTCAGCAAGATGGCCTCGTCGTTCAGCGTGACTTCGCGGCGAACCGGATCGATCGATAGCCCGTTAAACGTTAAAGACTGCTGAGCAGGCGGCGTAATCGGTCGTTGCCGCTTCAAAATCGCACGAACGCGCACTTCTAGCTCACCCAGGCCAAACGGCTTGGTCAAATAGTCGTCTGCGCCTTGAGAAAAGCCGCGAATCTTGTCTGCTTCGTCGGTGCGGCTTGTTAGCATCAGAACGAACACATTCGTGCGGCTTTGCATTTCTTGACAAAGCGTGTAACCCGTGGCGTCTGGAAGATTAACATCTAGAATCACCAAATCTGGGTTGAACTGCTCAAATAGCGTCATGGCCGATTTGCCATCTTCGGCAGACTCCATCTGGTAGTTTTGCTTAGACAAGAACCGATGGATGAGTGTGCGGATGGCAGGGTCGTCATCAACGACAAGAATCTTGGCTGAAGCCATGACCATTACCTTTCAAAGTGGAGGGTTAAATGAACAGGTATATTCCCTAACCCATTATGAAACCTGAATGAAAAGTTGCCAGTATTTGATCAACTGTTCCCAAATCGATTCACAATGGAGATGGAGGTAGATGCGCCACCCTAGCTGCCCTAACCCATTATCCTTCTAAAAATTAGCAATGAGAATATCCTGAATGGGAAAAAATTGTCATGCTGAGGTTGAGTCAGCCAGTGCAGCGCACAATCTTTGCAAACCTGTGACAATTGTTTGCGAAGCGAAAGTAGGCGGTTACACTAATGGCTAGTGGCTAGAGCACCTGATTAGCGGTCAGAGCAGCCGTCGAGAACGCTGAGCGTTCGCATTTCTTTCTGCTCATCATACTCGATACTAGTGGGGGTCTTTCGGGAGGTCGTCAATGAGTGATCAAAATCACTACGCGAAACTTGGCGTAGATGAAAGTGCTTCGTTTGAAGAAATTCAAGAAGCCCGCAATCGATTAGTTGAGCAGCACAGCGGCGATCGCCGTCAGGTCGAAGCGATCGAGGTCGCCTACGACGCGATTTTGATGGATCGGCTGCGGCTGCGACAAGAAGGCAAGATCAAAGTGCCTGATGTCATTCGGTTTCCAGAACGCACCGTAGAGCCGCCCGCAAAACTTGCTCCAACGCCGTCAGCAAATTCACCAGACTGGCTTCAGCGCATGGTGGATACGCCGAGTCGGACGGACATTTTGCTACCCGCAGGCTTGTTTTTGGTGACGGGGCTGCTGAGTGTTTTGTCCTCACCGCAGCTTGCTCTGGCGCTGGGGGTGGGGTTCAACCTTTATTTCCTCAATCGCAAAGAGCGCAAGTTTGGGCGATCGCTCCTCCTGACGCTGGGCGGACTGGTGGGCGGCGTGTTTCTTGGCTTGCAGCTTGGGCAGTTTTTCCCTCAGCCGCTCGCCGCCGCAGGGTTGTCGCTCGAAGCTTTTGCCTCGCTGGTGACGTTCTTTGTCCTGTGGCTCATCAGTAGCTTCTTGCGTTAGCAACCATGACGATCGACCCCAAAATGCGACTTCTCGGCGGTTGGCGAGAAGTCGCGTCTTGTTTTCAAGCTTCGATCGATTCTAGCCGCTCCGCAAATTTGATCCCCTCATTCTGACGGACTATCGCTAGAATGATGGTTAAAGTTCTGTCAACTTTTGTTCACATGCTTACCGTTCGCGAAATACTGCCATCGTCACTGATTCGCGAATCACTCCACTGCAACGCACTCAACTGTCAAGCTTCAATCATCCATGCTTCCTCATTTCGTCGCTTTCAGTTGAGATCCGCCAATTTTTCTATTTAACCACAATGACTTTAACGGCTACTTGCACCCCCTGCTACCGCATTCCTCCCAGCCGATCGGGTCGATTTACTGCCGCCTGCCCTTCGTAAGCGACGGCTGCGTCGCAAAGATGCAGTGATGGCTCGATCGCTGCTTTGTTGGACTTTCAAAGTTGTGTGTTCAGGAGAAGCAATTCATGCTACACCGCAAGATCTATCAACTCTGTTGTGATGGTCGCGAAGTTTGGATCTTTCTGCGGGATCAACAGCGCTGGATTGAACGCGCTCGTATTCTAGACATTGAAGGAGATTTGGTTACACTGCGCTACGAAACAGAAGAAGACGACGAAATCTGCTCTTGGGAAGAAATGGTGCGGCTCGAAAGCATCGGCGCAGTGACGCAAAAACTGGCAACTGTGCCGCGCGGCGATGTGGAGCCGTTGGTGTCAGAAGACTGCCCCGAAGCCGAACAGATTCGTCGCCGTCCTGACGAACCGTAAACGCAAATTTCTGGGCGCGATTTTTTCTAGGTTGGATCGATCGCGCCCCTTTGCTAGCGATCGCGCCGACTAGTCCGGCCACTTTTCAAGCTGGTCGTTACGCAGCCAAACATTCGGCGCAGGCATGTAGCCAAACTTCACCAGCACATAGTCGCCCTTAGCATCCACCACTTCACCTTTGGTTTCATAAATGTAGGGCGGAAATCGATCGTCGCTTGCTTTCGCTTCCAGGCTGTTTTCCATCTTGTCGCGCAAAGCTCGCACCAAATCACCTTTCTTGACGGGCATGATTGACTCCTTCTTGTGTCCTTTCAGTAGTTTGACATTTTCTTAAGCGGGAAGCGCGATCGCTCACTTTGGTTGCAAGCTGTCGTTCCATCATCTCCAACCTCCTTGAACTCCCTATAGATCTTTCTGTCGATCGAGAGTAGGATCTTCAGCATTTGCTGGCAGCGTGGGGATGTGACGGAGTTTTCGATATGACCAACAGTGGCAAGCCAAAGCGTCGATCGCCGCCTGCGATCAAAGTAATCGTGCCGAATCGATCGAGTCGGGCGAAAAAACCGCTTCCTGCCCAAGCAAACCTGCCCACTGATGCGTTGCCTGTTGTGAATGCTAGGATTGCTCCGACACCTGCTTCACCTGTAATGATTGAACCGGAACCTGTGACTGAAGGTGAAACGCTGGCAGCACCGTCGCACAAATGGCGCTGGCGATTTCCAACAAGCTTAAGGTTTTGGGCAGTTGCTGCCCTGACCACCACGCTTGGCATTGGCGGCTTGTCGATCGCGCTGCTGCTGAAGCTGCCCGCCCTGCCAAACTGTCCATCGATTTTTTGGCCGACCGCCTCGGCCCGACTGCGGTTTTACTGTGCCGACCTTGCCGCCAACAAGCAAACCGTTGATGATTTGCTCGAAGCGATCAAACTGATCAACAGCCTGCCCGCCGATCACCCCCTGCGTCCCGAAATCAATCGGCAAATCGAAACCTGGGCAACCGATATTTTGAATTTGGCAGAAGCCGCGTTTAACAACGGCAAGCTGGACGAAGCGATCGCCACTGCTCGGCGCATTCCCGCCAACACTTCCGCACACAGCTTGGTGGAAGACCGAATTAAAAAGTGGCAAGACATTTGGCAAAAGGCCGACTCGCTCTATCAGGGAGCGCAAAACGCCCTGAAAGCGCAAGATTTGCAAAAGGCATTCACCCTGGCGGTTCAGCTTCTCGATGTCGAGAACGAATATTGGCGGACGACGAAATATCGCGAACTGAACGGGCTAATCGCCATGTATCGCGAAGATGGCAACAAACTCGGTCGCGCCCGCAGCCTGATCGATCGCGGCGGCAAAGAAAACCTGCTGGAAGCCGTCAAACTGATTGAGGAAATCAAGTCAAACAGTCCGCTGTATGCCGAAGCCGACAAGGTGATGGCCGAACTGGGACAAAAAATGCTTGATTTTGCGTCTGCCGCGCTCGATCGCCAAGATTGGGAAGGTGCGCTGGACGTGCTGCGCCAAATTCCCGAACGCGCCAAACTGCAAGCCCAAGTGCAAGACTTCCGCGACTTGGCCGAAGCGCAGCGGCAAGCTTGGGGCGGCACGGTGGCCGATTTGGAAGCGGCGATCGTGCAGGCGCAACGGCTCGCGCCCGATCGCCCACTGTACGATCGCGCTCAATCGCTGATTGGCCGCTGGCGGCTGGAAATCGAAGCGGTCGGCTATTTGGAACGCGCTCGCCAGCTTGCCGAACCAGGCGGACTGGGTGACTTGACATCGGCCATTTCTGAAGCCTCAATGGTTCGGCAGGGAAATCCGCGTCGTGCCGAAGCGCGTCGCCTGATTGCCGACTGGTCGCAGCGCGTGGAAGACATGCAAGACCGTCCGCGCCTCGATCAAGCCGAACAGCTTGCGATTCCGGGCGATATGGCTTCGTTGCAGGCGGCGATCGCAGAAGCCAGCCAAATTCGCCCTGGTCGAACGCTTTATCCCCAAGCGCGAGAGCGCATTCGCGACTGGACAAGCCAAATCCAAACCATGCAGGATCGGCCAATTCTCGATCGCGCTCGTCAGCTTGCCCTTTCAGGCAATTTGCCAGAGGCGATTCAAACAGTGGAATCGATCGCGTCTGGCCGCGCGTTGTCTCGCGAAGCTCAAACGGATTTGCGCGACTGGCGTGCCCAAATTCAAGGTCAAACGCAATTGCAGCAGGCATATCAGGCCGCCAGCAGCAACACGATCGCAGGTTTGGTTTCATCGATTCGGATTGCCAGCCAAGTTTCTGCGAATAGCTCAGCTAGGGCAGAAGCCGATCGCCTGATCGATGCTTCCAGCCAAGCGCTGCTGCAAACGGCTCAGGCACAAGCCCAAACGGATTTGGCGGGGGCGATCGACACTGCCGAAAATATCCCGTCGCGATCGTCTGTCTACGGCTCTGCCCAATCGCTAATTCAAGAATGGCGATCGCGCCAAGTTCCCGTTTCGCCGTCTATCCCGTCGTTCTAGGGCGATCGCTAGTCCTCCAAAATTTCACCCAAATACAGCCGCACAAATTCCCTAGCCGCATCAGGATTCATCTGCTTGAGCGCTTTGGTAATTTCAGCAATATTCTCGGCACTGGGATCGAGACCATGAAACCAGCGACCGACGTTGGCGCGACTAATGCCCATCGTGACGGCTAGCTTGTTTTGCGTGATGCCGTATGTTTCGAGAACTTGCTTGAGTGCTTGGCTGGCTCTGCCCATGCGGAAAAATTATTCATCCTCCTCGGTCGATTGAAGAATGTCGCCTAAGTAGAAATCGACAAAGGCTTGTGCGGCATCGGGGTTAATCTTTTGCAGAGCGGCTGTGATGGCGGTGATGGTTTCGCCTGTCGGGTCGGTGCGCTCGTGCGTCCAGCGATAAACCACCGTGCGCTCAATGCCCATTGTGACGGCTAACTTGTTTTGACTGATGCCAAACGTTTTGAGGGTTTGCTTGAGCGATCGACCTGCCTTTCCCATGCGCTCGATCGTGTCAGAGGACGATGACCGAGTAAATGTGAATTAACTAGTTCACATACAGTATGATGTAAGCAAGTAAGTTTACATACAATTTCTGGTGTCCTATGGCTGAAGAATTTTTGTCAAATGGTGATGCAAATGTTCCACCGATCGATCCGCCTGTCGATCGTCCGAAAAAGCGCGATACCGTTCCGGGAGCGCTTCGCGATCGCCGTGAAGCCGTCCGCATTATCGTGGTCGGCTCTGATCCGGCAATTACAAACATCATCTATACGCTGTTTGTGAAAGAGTTTGCTGAAATTTATGAATGGAGCGATTCGCTTCCTGAACCGAATACCGGAAAGCTGATGCGCGTCGTGACAAAATACGTGAATTTGGATTGATGGTAGTCGGTCAACCTACAACGATGATGTCGAGTGCAGGCGGGGAATTGATATGACGGCGATCGTTCTCAACCTCAAGCCGCTAATTGAACTGAATGATGATCAGTTTGAACAATTGTGCCGCAATCATCACGACCTTAGCTTTGAGCGAACAGCAAAAGGAGAGTTAGTAATTGTTCCTTTAGTTGGCGGTATAGATGGCATTCGTGAAGCTGAGTTGATTAGCCGTTTGGTTTTGTGGAATCGACAAACGCGATCGGGAATTGTGTTTAGTTCTTCGGCTGGTTTTCGGCTACCAAATGGGGCAATTCGATCGCCTGATGCGGCTTGGGTGTCGATCGATCGCTGGGAAAATCTCACACCTGATGAGCAAAAAAAGTTCGCGCCGCTGTGTCCTGACTTTGCGATCGAGCTTCGGTCAGAAACCGATGAAATTACAGATTTGCAGCAGAAAATGCAGGAATATCTCGATAATGGTTTGCGCTTGGGCTGGCTGATTAATCCTCAAGATCAACAAGTTGAGATTTATCGAGTGGGACAATTAAAGGAAGTGTGCGATCGTCCTTCAGAACTCAATGGTGAAGATGTTCTTCCGGGTTTTGTTCTTGGTCTTGCGATGATTTGGGAGAGTTAGGAAGAGAGGCGATACCGTTTTGGGACAGCGCGATCGATTGGGCTGCGTGGAATGCCCTGAATTAAAATTCGGGCTAATAGCTGATGTCCGTTGAAACGGACTGGATTGAATTGGGTTAACCCGTTTTAACGGGTTTTCGCTGTGAGCCTGAAATTTATTTCAAGGCGATCGATCCGTTACGATTTGCCTTTGTTCTGCTTCCACGCTTCAATTTCTGCGATCGGCAACAACAAAGTCTCCTCAATCTCCTGCCGCACTTCTCGACTGACATAACAATCACTATTCAAACAGTTCACTAACAGCAAGTTTGCATCGTAATACTGATGCAAAAGTTCCTCCTGTTCTTCGCTAAATTGCCAGTTGTGACCAACATCTCGATATTTAATCATTAATATTCTAAGTTGCTTAACCCAAGATTTTCCCTTGGTGTTGTACCATTTCAGCAATGCTTTTTCCTCTACAAACTCAGGGTCAGGTAGTTCTTGTCCGAGAGTGCTCAACTCCTTGAGAGTTTCTGCATCTCTGCTTGCAGTCAAAGAATTCTTGATGACTTTTACAATGCCAGAAATATTTTTGCTGTCTGGAAAGCTATTAGCAAAAGTACAGACTGTATCAAGTGCCAGTCCGCACGTCAGTAAATCTTCATTGTCATCTGTGGCTTGAAAGGTTGAATCGAGGAGTATTGCCAAATCAGGTGGACCTGGCAATACTTCTATAGATCGTTGAGGATTAGTTACATGTCTCCATCCTAGTTCTTCTGCGCCATAAAAAAAGTAAAATGCTCTAATCGCAGTCAATCTGTAAGGAGCTTTGCTAGAAATAGCCTTTTGGCTAGTCCACTCTAAAAACTGCTGTAGTTTTTTGTTTTTTTCTAATATATTATCAATTTTAGCTTTCATTAACTGCATTAAAATAGTTGCATTATTTAGTATACTAATTGTTAGCAAAAATACTTCCCTATAACGTCTTTCAGTAATGTGATTGACTAGCGTTTGTAGTGACTGCTCTAGTTTTTGTGGATCAGAATTATTGGTGAATTCTTGGGCGGTGAAGAATTCGTGAAACGTGAGATGTGAAAAAGAATAAATGCCTCTGGCTCGTTCTACAAATAGGCCATGATGAGATTCGATCGACTTCAACACAGCCGCACTATCGACTTCTAATGCTTCTGGATCAGTGCTGGCATCGGGCAGATTTTGAATATATTCGCTGATATAGCGTTCGGCTTCTCGCTGCTTAAAAAAGTAGTTGCCTGCTTCAAACGTCTTGCGGGCAATCTGGCCGAGTAGGGCTTCTTTGCGCTTGAGTGACAGACCTTTGTAGACTCGATCGCGCTCAATGTTGCGCTTGACATCCCATTTTTTCAGCAGCACATCCACGCCGTTTTGATAGAGTTCAGCGCGATTGCTTGGAAAATCGCCAGAATCTTCAAATACCAAACACAGCAGCGTCAGCAGCAGCGGACTCGCCGCCAGTTCTCGAATTGGTTTGTCTTCTTTGAGCTTCTCTAAAAATCGTTTGGCTTTGACGGCATCATTACGGCTGCGAAACCAGTTATTAGAAAACTCAGCAATTTGTCGATCGTCAAAGTCAGCCACTTCAACTTCGGTGAATTGCTCATAGGTATATTCTTTGGCGGCAATTCGGCAGGTAATCACAAAGCAATTTTGAGCATACTGCTGTGAAAACGCTTTAATTTGCCGCAACACTCGATCGCTATCCACTTCCCGCACTTCATCCAGCCCATCGAGCAAAATTATCGCTCTGCCCGCCTGCACGATCGCCTCAAACGACAACCCTGACCAGCGATCGAGATATTCCAACAGGTTTGGCTGGCTTTCTGCTTCGGCAAAATCCTTGAGCGTGACAAAAACAGGGACGCGATCGGGCTTGAATTTGCCGCCGATGCACTGCATGGCTAACCGCTTGAGAAACGTGGTCTTTCCCGCTCCCGGTTTGCCCAAAATCATCAGCTTGTCAAACCGCTCCACCGCCACCAAACCCGGAACGCGCTGTTCTCGCACATCGCCCAAGCAAAATCGATCGAACTGCTCGCGCCCCGCCTCGCGCATCATCTCCGCCCACTCCAGCCCGCGACGGCTCGTAATCCGCTCCAAGATGTTGACATCGGTATAGATGTCGTCCAGCCCGATCGGATAGCTCATATCCAATACGCGCATCGTGCCGCAAGCTTGCTCGATCAGTGGTTGAATGCGATCGCGCACTTCTTCAACAAGGCGATCGATGTTGGGAGGGTCGATCGGCTCTGGTTCTGCTGGCTGTGACGCAGTTGAAAGGTCAGCGATCGCCTGCCAATCAAGATTCAACGCTTGGCAGATTTGCACAAAGAGTTTGCGATCGATAGATTTGCCGCTGAAAAACTTGATTGCGGTTGAACGAGATACACCTACTTTTTCTCCTACCTCTTCAGCGCTGATTGCCTGATTGGTTAAAGCAATTTTTGCTTGATCAATTCCTGTTTGAGACAGTTTCAGCGATCGCCCTGACATAGCCCAACCTAAAAACTTGTGTTGATTCTAACCTCCACAAACGAAAGTTATACTCAACTCACACCAAAGTCGAATGCCACAAACACTATACGGGGACTGAACTTCAGCCACCGCAAACTTAAGCTTATAGACATCTTCTACAAGAGGTGTCCTATGAACACAATCAACAACTTTCCCGCCTTTCACCAAGTTCTCTCGATCGTCACTTGCTTTACACTGCTTTCAGGTGGTGGGGCTGTCGCATACTCAATGAAGGATTCGCTTTCACCCCAGCAAGCTCGTGTGGCCGAGATCTGCAATACATCTTGGACTATTGGCTTCGGCGCGATCGTTGGCTTACTCGGCAGCAAAGCGATCGACAAACCACCTTCAGACGAAGACGAAGAAGAAAAATAGTCGATCGATCCACTTCCGAACTGCAACAGCGAACCTCAAAACTCGAAGTTTGCAGTTCGGAACTCGGAACTTTGAGCTTTGAACTCGAAACTTGGAGTTCCGAACTCGAAGCTTGAGGCTTTGAAGTTGAATTGTCGAGTTTGGAACTTGGAACTTTGAGTTCTGAGCCGCAAAGGTGCAGTTCCAATCTCGATCGCCCAGCCTCAAAGGTGGAACGTTGCAGCAAAAAACACGATCACTCTACTCCCGAATCCAATCGGTGACGCCACCCGGTTTATCGATCAAGACAATTCCTTGCTCTTTTAATTCGGCACGGATGCGATCGGCCTCTGCAAAATTCTTTGCCTTCTTTGCTTCCTGACGTTCTTGAATTAATTCCTGAACTCTTGCATCTCTTATTGCTGAAGGTTCGATCGCTCTAGCATATCCAGATACACCCGCTCCCGCGCCAACAGATACGCTTATTTGTGGTGTGCTTTCCATTTCCACTTCTGAAACTAGAACTTGTAAACCTAAAACCTCAGCAAGGACAACGAGTGTTTGCCAGTATTGTCGAAGCGTCTGTGAATCAGAAACAGTCTCCTGTTTATGTTTAAGACGATTGCCTTCTTTTTGCAGTCCTTTGGCGAGTTCAAACAGGACAGCGATCGCACCTGGACTATTAAAATCATCATCCATTGAGGCAATGAAGCGCTGAACTTCATCACCATTCATATCAATTCGCATTGTAGATGGATTGCCAAACGATGAATCTTCAGTGTCTGTCCAGCCAAGTTGCTGACCGAATTTGTAGCCGAACTGCAAGCCGTCAGTGAGGGTTTGCCAAGCGTTATGAGCAGAGGCGATCGCTTCAGCCGTGAAGTCGAGCGGGCGACTGTAGCTGGCTTGCAAAACGAAGAGGCGAACCGCCATTGGATCTGCGCCATCACGATCGAGCAAATCGCGAATGGTAGTAAAATTGCCGAGCGATTTTGACATTTTCTCGCCGTTGACCGTCACCATGCCGTTGTGCATCCAGTAGCGAGCCAGCGGTTTTCCGGTTGCGGCTTCCGACTGAGCAATTTCATTTTCGTGATGCGGAAAGATCAAGTCGTTGCCGCCTGCGTGAATGTCGATCGTGTCTCCCAACCGATCGCGCACCATTGCTGAGCATTCGATATGCCAGCCCGGACGACCTGCGCCCCAAGTTGATTCCCAAGCGGGTTCTTCGGGTTTCGCGCCCTTCCACAAAGCAAAATCGGCTGGATCTTTTTTCTTTTGCTCTTCCGCATCGAGATCGACGCGCCCGCCCGCGCCCGCCTGAGCATCTTCGAGCCTGCGGCCTGAAAGCTTGCCATATTCAGAAAACTGCCGCACCGCGTAGTAAACATCGCCCTGGCTCCGATAGGCGAAACCTTTTTGCTCTAGTTCGTGAATCAGGCGCTTGATGCCGTCGATCGTATGCGTCGCTCTGGGATATTC
Organism: Microcoleus sp. FACHB-1515; assembly: GCF_014696105.1. GTDB lineage: Bacteria > Cyanobacteriota > Cyanobacteriia > Elainellales > Elainellaceae > JAAUTJ01. Next base: position 65,309 of record NZ_JACJPO010000030.1, on the reverse strand, counting down.
ATCGGCCTCCATCACGTTTAGCCGCGTCATGTCCTCAAAGTACGCTTGGATGTAGCGATCGGCCACTTCCTGCATCGACGATCCTTCCGCATTCGCCCGATTGAGAATCTTGTCGTCAATGTCGGTGAAATTCTGCACATATTTCACCTCGTATCCCACCCAGCGGAGATATCGCCGCACGGTATCCCACACGATGCAAGCCCGCGCATGACCCACGTGGCAAAAGTCATACACCGTCACACCGCAGTAATACATCCCGACCTTGCGAGGTTCGATCGATTCAAAAATCTCTTTGCGGCGAGTCAATGTGTTGTAGATCGTCAGGGTCATGTTTGAGAAGAAAGTGAAAAGTGCGAAGTGAAGAGCATCAGCCTGATACCCGACACCCAAATACAATCAAATCGGCAATAATGAGAAGTGTTCTCAGGCTAGCCGATCTTGGCCTGCTTAATAATATTCTGACGTTTCCTCACCCCGACGCTATGCAATCAGCCGTTTCTCCTCAATCTTCGTCAATGGACGATCAAAAGCGCGGTCTGCCCGTCACCATCATCACCGGATTTTTGGGCAGCGGCAAAACCACCCTGCTCAACCACATTCTTACGAATCAGGAAGGGCTGAAAACCGCCGTTCTGGTGAACGAATTCGGTGAAATCGGCATCGACAACGAACTGCTGATCAACCTGGGCGAAGACGAAAACATGGTGGAACTCAGCAACGGCTGCATCTGCTGCACCATCAACAGCGATCTCATGGAAGCCGTCTACAAAGTGCTGGAGCGGCAAGATCAAATTGATTATCTCGTGGTGGAAACGACTGGATTAGCCGATCCTTTGCCGATCGCCCTCACCTTCTTGGGAACCGAACTGCGCGACTTGACGCGGTTGGATTCGATCGTCACCGTCGTCGATTCGGAAAACTACAGCCTCGACCTGTTCAACTCGCAAGCTGCCCACAACCAAATTGCCTACGGCGATATCATCCTGCTCAACAAAACCGATCTGGTCGATGAAGCGGACGTAGACGCGCTGGAACTGAAAATTCGCGATGTCAAAGAAGGCGCTCGCATCCTTCGCACCACGAAAGCGCAAGTGCCGCTGCCGCTGATCCTCAGCGTCGGCCTGTTTGAGTCCGACAAATATTTCGGTCAAGAAGAGCATGATCATCACGATCATGAACACGACCACGAAGATCATTCGCACTGCGACCACGATCACGGCCACTGCGAACATGACCACGATCATGAGCATCATCATCACTCGGATCACTTGGCGATCGATGGCTTCACCTCAATTTCGTTTGAGAGCGATCGCCCCTTCGCCATTCGCAAATTCCAAAACTTCCTCGACAATCAGTTGCCCGCCTCAGTCTTCCGCGCCAAAGGTATCCTCTGGTTTGACGAAAGCCGCAACGAAGACGGTTCGCCGCGCCGCCACATTTTCCACCTCAGCGGCAAACGTTTTTCGCTGGATGATGATGAGTGGAAAGGTCAGCCGAAAAATCAACTGGTGCTGATTGGTCAGAATTTGGATCACGACAAGTTGCGATCGCAAATTCAAGCCTGCGTCTGTATGCCTTCGACCAATCGCGGTCGCGGATTTGGCAAATAGAAACGACTAAATAAAAAAGCTGGGACGCATGAAAAGCTCATTAGCCCCAGCTTTTTTATTGCAAAAAATTGTTCAATTCTGAGAAATTTTCAACTTTTTCTCATTTCGAGTCGGGCTGCTGCCATCCTTCCAATGCAGCAAGCAAAATAGTTACGAGCGGATGATCAACCAGTTCTTTTAACGCTTCCACTCCGCCTGCTTTGAGTGCGCCAATCACTCGCGATCGCAACACAGGATTCGCTTCAATTTCCTCTGCGGCTTTCGCAGCAACCGCCAATTTTTCAGCCTGCGTCGTCGTTGGATAAGTTTGCGATAGCTGCTCTAAAAGCTGCTGGATTTCGGTTGCGGCTTCTGCGAGGGTTTGCCGCTGTTCTGGAGAGTAAACATTCATGTTTCCCTCGACATTTCCAGCAACGCCGCCAACAGGCGCATGAAAGATTTGAGTCACTTTAGAGGATTGATTGTCTGCCATTGCGATCGCTCTCACATCAATCGGTTTGCTAGCCAACAGCTTAACAATTTCCGTCATGTTCGTACTTTGTTCGCGGTAAATTGCAATCTGCTCATCTTTCGCCTGCAAAGTCGATCGATACTGCGCTTCTAATACCGCCAACCTCGTTTCATAGAATTCCATTGCCTGACGCTCGATCGCGCCTTTGTCTGCATCCGGTGGCACGTTGAGACGAATCACGAAAGCATCGTTTTTGTTTTCAATTGCTTGAATTGATAATTCTTGCTCTTCGTACTCAACTCGCAAATCTTCCAATGAAAGTGCAAATGCTTTCCAATCGATGCCGTTGCTGAAGATTAAATCGACGGTTTCTAGGGATTTTTGAATTAATTTTGTAAAGTCACCTGGGGCGAAAATTCTGCTGCCATTGCTAGGGCGGCGTTCTCCCTCTCTGCCCTTTAAAAAGATATAGTCGCAAATTACACCATCTAGTTGCGTTGCACGATTAATGTGCCAGTCTTCTACGCCAGCTCCAGTTAATTGTGCTCCTCGCAAGATGGCACCTAGAGCCTGAGTTCGCCACAGAATGGCATGACTGAGGTTGGCACCAATAAGATATGCGTTGCTGAGGTTAGCATTGTTGAGGTTGGCGCTATTGAGGCCAGCATTACGCAGGTTGGCATTGTTGAGGTTAGCATTGTTGAGATCGGCATGGCTAAGGTTGGTGCTGCGAAGGATAGCATTGCTGAGGTTAACGCCGCTCAGAATAGCACGGCTGAGGTTGGCATCACTAAGGTCAGCATCACTTAGATCAGCACTGCGTAAATTGGCATTTTTCAGGTCTGCCCTGCGCAGATTGGCCTTGCGGAGATTGGCTCCACTGAGATCGGCACTGTAGAGGTTAGGTTGTAGTATGGACTTATCTTTTCGCCATTGGTTCCAGCGATCGACCCCTTCCCCCAAAATCCTCAAATGCTCTTCGTCTGCCATTTCTTAAACCCGATCGCCCTACAAAACCTCTAAAGCATTCGGTAACTCATTCAAATCAACACCTCGCCGCTCAACATATCGACGCAGATTGATTTGCACAAAAAGATCTTTGAGTTCTTCCGCAATTTCTTCAGGCGGATTTCCGGTTAAAGCCGTGACGAGCAAGCGTTCTGCAACTGAAAAATTGCCACACTCGATCGCCAACCTTGCCGCGCTGCAATGCAAACTCGATCGAGTCGGTTCTGCATCCAAATCATCCGCAATCAGTTCAGCCGCTTGAGCTTCGTTTTCAAATGCTTGCTGGAGAAGCTGAGTTGCTTGAGTGCGCTCGCTCGATTCTGCTGCCGCCTGTGCCAAGTCCATTGTTTCTTGATGCAGCAGTTCAAACAGCGGTTCTGACGACGGCTCAAGCCCCAAACGACGACGCATTTCCTCTAGCGAGATGCCGCCTTCTGCTTCATGCTCCTGACGCGATCGCTCCAAAATTTCCAAAAACTTCGGATTGTTCGCCAGCGCGATCGATTCGGCATCGTCTTCAAATTCAGGCATTGATTCTGCGGATCGATCGCTCATAGGTCAACCTCTTCGCCTCCAATGAATATCTTGTTTCGTTCTTTCACGCTGATCGCCCGAATGCGAACAATCTGTAGTGGTGGATCAACCTCTTCAACTACATCGTAGTACACCCGCAAATTCGCGATTCGCAGTTCCCAGCTTGCCAACGGATTCGATCGCATCGGCTTTCGATTTCGAGTTTCAGTCATCGGCTCGTAAAGCAATTGCTGCTCAATCGCCGTTAAAACAATTTGCTGTTGTCGAACGGTCAATGCTCGCAAATGCCTTTGTGAAGCAGGCGAAAACTCTAGCCAATAACGCATAAACTAACCGGGCGATCGACCCCTTCCTTCAAAATCCTCAAATGCTCTTCGTTTGCCATTGGGGATTACTCTTTGTCAAGCTTTGGAATTTCACCAAGATTGTGCTTTTCGATCAAGGCTTGATTTTCAGGTTTCTCTAGCCAGTCTTGCAGCGCTTCAGTGAGAACATCGCTGAGATTCCAGTCTCGATCGCCATTCTTCAAAGCCGTCACAGCCCGAATCAATTTATTTAAGTCGGCAGGGATGTAGCCGCGAAATTCTCGCTTGTCAGCCATTCGCTCTGTTGCAATTTGGCTCAATTCTGTCATGCCTACTACCGAAATCTACTTTTACTGGTTAACGCATTTACGCGCAAACGCAAAAATGCTATTTTGCTAAAAGCTGAGTTTTACAAAAGCAATGACGCACACCTACACGCCCGATAGCTATCGGCCTTATATCATCGTGGCTTCGTTTCCGGGGCAGTTGCCGAGAGCAATTTGCCGTCTCTACAACCAGATCGATGCAGACGATCAGGTGCGGTTCTTGCAGCGACAGGTCGGGCAGGGATCGTTTTTCGTTGTGTTTGACCCGCCGCAGGTGTTGAGTGAGCAAAAATAGAAGTGCGATCGCTCCAAACGATATCAAGCAAGTCCTATGGTGCAAATTCCTCAAAAAACCTTGACTTTGGCGGAATTTCTGAAGCTGCCAGAAACCAAGCCCGCCAGCGAATTCATTGATGGACAGATTACTCAAAAGCCAATGCCACAAGGACAGCACAGCCGCTTGCAGGGCAAGTTAGTGACCGCAATTAACGCTGTCACTGAAGATCAAAAGATTGCCTTGGCTTTTCCCGAATTACGCTGTACGTTTAGGGGACGATCGACGGTTCCTGATATTGCCGTATTCACCTGGGATCGCATTCCAAGAAACGATCGCGGACAGGTAGCAAATCGGTTTGAAGCGGCTCCTGACTGGTCAATTGAAATTCTCTCACCGGAACAATCGCAAAACCGATTAACGCGAAATCTATTGCACGGCTTGAAGCACGGCACTCAGCTTGGCTGGATTATCGATCCGGATGATGAAACGGTACTGACTTATCCAGCAGGACAAGCACCCGAATTTTTTGAAGAAGCAACGGATATTTTGCCTGTTCCTAATTTTGCGATCGAACTGCAACTGGCATTAGGAAATTTATTTGCGTGGTTAAAGCTGTAAGTCTGACTCGATCGCGTCCAAAGTCGATCGATCCACGCGATAATTTTTGCTAAGAAGCATTGCGAGAATAAATATGGCCGAATTTCAACCTGGAAATCCAAAAGGTTGGGGCGATCCGCTGCCACTGGTGTATGTGCTGGTGGGCGTAATTTTGGTGTCGAGTTTGGTCGATCGATTGGGATTGGCCTCAGATTTGCAAGCGCCCTGTCCGCCCGTCAACGGTGTAGCGCAACAGTAGAACGATAAATTTCTGTAAAGCAGGCATAGAGCGGCGATGCGGTCTTCCTCCCTCGAAAGTCAGTAGACACATGGGGCGAGGAAGGTATCATGGTAGGCAACCTTGATATTTCTTTACGATCGCACTCGTTGCATGGTTGCTTCTTCATCCAACTTCACCAAGCTCAAAGATACCTTTACGCAAAAGGTGTTCTTGGGGCATGAGCCAAGCCCGGAACTGCTGGCAATTTTGCTGGTGTATTTCGTTCAGGGCATTTTGGGACTGGCGCGGCTGGCCGTCAGCTTTTTCCTCAAGGACGACTTGGGGCTAAGTCCCGCTCAGGTGTCCGCCCTGATGGGAATTGTCGCGCTGCCCTGGATGGTGAAGCCGCTGTTTGGCTTTATCTCCGATGGCCTACCGCTGTTTGGCTATCGCCGCCGTCCCTACCTGATTTTGTCGGGGCTGCTCGGCACGGGAGCTTGGGTGATGATGGCGACAGTGGTGCATTCGCCTTGGGCGGCAACAACCGCGATCGCCCTCAGTTCGCTTTCGCTGGCAATTAGCGATGTGATTGTGGATTCGATCGTCGTGGAGCGGGCGCGGGCAGAATCGCAAAGCGATATCGGATCGCTGCAATCGATTTGCTGGGGAGCGTCTGCCGTTGGCGGCTTGCTGACGGCTTACCTGAGTGGCCTGCTGCTAGAGCATTTCACGGCGAAAACGATTTTCGGCATCACGGCCACGTTTCCGCTGATTGTCACCCTCGTTGCTGGCCTGATTGTGGAAGAGAAGGTGACTCATCCGAACAACTGGTCAGCGGTCAAAGATCAGGTCGTGCAGCTAAAGCAGGCCGTGACGCAAAAGGCGATCTGGATGCCGACCGTATTTTTGTTTCTGTGGCAGGCGACGCCTTCGGCAGATTCCGCCTTTTTCTACTTCACGACGAACGAACTGCACTTTCAGCCGGAGTTTCTGGGTCGCGTCCGACTGGTGACGAGCCTCGCTTCCCTGGTGGGAATCTGGATGTTTCAGCGATTTTTCAAGGCGTTGCCGTTTCGCGTCATTTTCGGCTGGACAACCGTAATTTCCACGATTCTCGGTATGACGATGCTGATTTTGGTGACGCACACCAACCGATCGATCGGCATTCCCGATTCCTGGTTCAGCCTCGGTGACAGCTTGATTCTCACGGTGATGGGGCAGATCGCCTACATGCCCGTCCTCGTGCTGGCGGCAAGATTATGTCCGCCCGGAGTTGAGGCGACGTTGTTTGCGCTGCTGATGTCGGTGACCAATTTGGCGGGCTTGCTGTCGTATGAATTTGGCGCGGTGTTGATGCACTGGCTGGGCGTGAACGAAAGCAACTTCGATCGCCTCTGGCTGCTGGTGATCATCACCAACCTCAGTACGCTTTTACCTTTGCCGCTGCTGGGCTTGCTTCCGGCTGCATCGTCCGAATCGGCAGAACCAAATGCTTTGCCGCAGGCGACCGCGCCGACGATCGATCCGGTGATTGCCAATTCACCCGTGACGGCGGAGTTTATGCCGGAACTGGTGGCGGCAGAAGAGGCGATCGACTAATTTTTTGGCAAAGCCCCCTAAATCCCCCATGAATGGGGGACTTTGAACTTTAATTCATTTCATATCATGCAGAGCTTTCAGCTACACGAACGCGCCGAATCGGTTCCCACCGAGGCTTCTTATGTCCTGACCGACTGGCAAAAGGGATATCGATCGCTGCCGCACGAATACAGCTATGAAATTGACGAGATCGACGGTGAAATTCCGGTTGACCTGCACGGAACGCTGTTTCGCAACGGGCCAGGACTGCTGGAAGTCGGCGGACAGCGCTTGCATCATCCGTTTGATGGTGACGGGATGGTGTGTTCGATCGCCTTTGACAATGGCCGCGCCTACTTCCGCAATCGCTTCGTCCGCACCGAGGCATACTGCGCCGAACAAAAAGCCGGAAAAATGCTGTATCGCGGCGTGTTTGGCACACAAAAGCCCGGAGGCTGGCTGGCAAACTTCCTCGATTTTCGGCTGAAAAATATCGCCAATACGCAGGTGATTTACTGGGGCGGCAAGCTGCTCGCCCTGTGGGAAGCGGCGGAACCGCATCGGCTCGATCCGCACAGTTTGGAGACGATCGGCAAAGAATATCTGGACGGCGTTTTGCATCCGGGTTCTGCATTTGCCGCGCATCCCTGGATCGATCCCGAAACACAAACCTTGGTCAACTTCGCGATCAAACCCGGACTTTCCACCACGATTACGATCTACGAACTCGACGCGACAGGCAAAGTGATTCGCGAACACGCCCACGCTGTTCCGGGTTTCGCCTTCATTCACGACTTCGCGATTACGCCGAACTACTGCATCTTTTTCCAAAATCCCGTTGCGTTCAATCCGATTCCGTTTGCGATCGGACTGCGCGGCGCGGGGGAATGCCTCAAATTCCAGCCGAACAAGCCGACGCAAATCATTTTGATTCCCCGCGACGGCAAATCACCCGTGCAAACGCTGCAAACCCAATCCGGCTTTGTGTTTCACCACAGCAACGCCTTTGAAAAAGATGGCGCAGTTTGTATCGATTCCGTCTGCTACGAAGCGTTTCCCGCCGTCGATCCAAATTCCGACTATCGCGAAGTCGATTTCGATGCGCTTTCGCCCGGACATCTGTATCGCTTCCGCCTTGATCTGGAAGGCAAGAAAGTCGATCGCCACCTGATCGAATCGCGCTGCTGCGAATTTCCCTACGTCCACCCCAGTTTGGCCGGACGCCCGTATCGCTACGCCTACCTCGGAGCCGCGCATCGATCGCAAGGCAACGCCCCGCTTCAAGCGATCTTGAAAGTCGATTTGGAAACGAGCGATCGCCAGCTTTGGAGCGCCGCCCCACACGGCTACGTCGGTGAACCGATTTTTGTGCCTCGTGCCGCCCAATCGTATCAGGACGGTTTACCTACCACGTCTGCCGTTGGTGATGAAGATGACGGCTGGATTTTGACGCTCGTTTACGATTCGCAGCGAGAGCGATCGGATTTGGTGATTCTTGATGCGAAAGATCTCAGAGAACCGATCGCCCGTTTGCACCTGAAGCACCACGTTCCCTACGGACTACACGGCAGCTTCACGCCTGAATATTTCGGCTGTGCGGGTTGAATTTGTGGCAGCCCCCTAAATCCCCCAAAATTGGGGGACTTTGAATTAGCAGCAGTCGTGATGTTTGGCAGGCGGAACCGGATCATAGCCGCCCGGATGGAATGGATGACAGCGGAGAATGCGCCGCATTGCCATCCAGCCGCCACGCCATGCACCGAATCGTTCGATCGCCTCGATCGCATATTGCGAACAGGTCGGCTGAAACCGACAGGCGGGCATGAGCAGTGGCGAAATCAGCAGCCGATAGGCTCGAATTAAACTCAGCATCACAGTCTTCATGGCTCGATCCTAGCGCGATCGAGAGGGTCGAGCGCAATGCCGTAACGGACGAATGCGATCGACTTATGTGCGCCCAAAGGAGGCGGAGCCATCGCGCCCGTCGAGCAAATCCAGCCCGATGCGGAGGCGATCGACTGCAAACCGAGCCGATTCATTTCCGGCAATCAAATCCAGCATCAAATTCCGCAAAAAATCCGCCTGAGTGCGCTCCAGAATGACCAAAGGTCGCGGTTCATTCGCCTGCCGAATTGCAGCGAGCAGTTCTTCGACCAGTCGCCGCTCGGCTTGCCGCTTGTAGGCTTCCAAAATCAAATCGTCTGCGCTCGGCAAAGCATTCGGGTCAAATTCCGACGGATCTTCTGGCATCATGGAAAAACTACCATTGCGTGTAGAAACAGCACCCGTGCGATTTTGGTTCCAAGCTCGATCGCACGGGTTTTGTTTTGGTTGTCGTCCAAACTATATCACAGGTAAGTCACCGGAATCCATAAAGGATTGCTAAGGATTACTTTGTCAGGGCACAACTTACTGTGATCTGCAAAGACTTAGAATTCAGGCATCTCACCTTGTACATGCGCCTTAATTCGATGCCTAGTCAGAAGCCGAAAGTAATTGTTTATATGTCTGATGAGGTGAAGCAGGCGTTAGAAGTGTTGGCGAACGAGGAGCGGCGATCGCTCTCGCAAATGGCACTCATCCTCATCGAAGACGGATTAAAATCTCGTGATAAATTGTCTGGCGATCGATCGAGCTAGTACATAGCGTAGCTGAGTAACCACTGCGCTATTAAAAATCTTCAGTACGACTAATTATTAATTCAGTCAATTTAGAGTGGTGCGTGTTCTTCATCGACACCGCCTTGAAAACAAAGTTGTACCGCTGAGCTTTTTCCCTTATTTCCCTTGTGTTGTCGTAGGTCATCAAGAACTGACCACGTAAAGAACTTGCTGTGCGAAACAGCTCTTCATGATCAAGTTCACTATGTTTATAAAGCCGCTTTCCTGCATTTTTTCCTCCTGCTGTGTAAGGCGGGTCGATAAAGAAGACCACATCTTCACGATCTACATTTTCCCTTAATACCTTTAATCCATCACCCTCCACAAAATTAATGTTGTTCTGAGCAGCAATTGCAAGAATGCGCTTTTTCAATGTTTCAGGATACCAGCGTGATGATATTCCCTTTCCATTTTCACCGTTCTTAATTAAGCCAGTTCCTGCTGCAAGTATTCCTCCACGATTTACACGGTTTCTTAAAATGGTATGAAATGCTCGATCTTCGCACGAAATAGGAGATTGAAACAATACTTCTTTTACGTTCTCAATGTTCATCTCAAAAGACTCGATTCGGCTTGCTAGTTGCTCAACATTGCCGTCAAGTATTGTCTTCCAAACGGATGCAACATCTTCATCTATCTCAACCATTTTCACAGTATTTGTAAGCTGCTCAAAAGCAGCAGCAAGACTGATACTACCGCCTCCTGTAAATGGCTCAATCAACTCGTTCGGTCTGGTGTCAAAACAAGAAAACCAACGTCGAATGTGGGGCACGAACCATGTTTTGCCGCCAGGATATCGAAATGGGCTGCGCTGAGGCACAGACGCAACATTGACTATTTGTTCACTTCCAATTTCTTGAAATAGATTTAGTTGTTGCATTAGATATTTTCAAGCTCATCGAATAGATCGGTTTCATCAGCGGGCAAGTCAGCAGGAACATCTGAAATTTCTACAGTGCTTGCCCCATTCAACTTTGCATTAAGTTTCAGTTGCAAGTTCGCGATAAAATCTTCAACGGCTCCTGCTTCCGAAAGGGTAATTCTGTCTAGTGAAGGCTTAAACTGCGTGTAAATTGTTCGCGTAGGAGTCAAATTATACCGCTGTTGTTGCTCGTCATAAACCAGGTCATAAATCAGCCACGCAATATCTGCCTCTGCTTTAGCAACTTGAGGCAACGAGGGAAGCCTATCGAAAAAGACACTGTGAACAGCGACAGCCTGCTTTCTGCCCCAAGCTTTGAAGATACCACCCTTATAGATAAGCTGTGGAGCAAGCCTCTTTCTTGAAGACGATAGATAATCTGGGCGCGGCACTTTTTTTCTGCTTCTTGACCAGTCAGTAGTTAAATATCCAGAAGGGTCATCAGCGTAAGGCTTGAAAAAAGATTTGCGAAGGTTGCCGCTTATATATACAGACTGCACTTCAAGTGAGCCAAAGTCGGTTACTTTACCTTCTTCATCATAAGCAACTAGAACAACATCGATGTTGCCCGCCGATTTCCCATTTTTGTCATTCAATCTTACTTCTACAAGGGTCGTCCAGCGAGTGCCTGGAGAGAAACAAAAAGCAGCGGCGTGTTCTGCAATGATCCAATTCTGACGAAAACGCACAGGACAAATTATTGCTAATTCATCATTGTCGAAAATGGTACAAACGCCAAGTGGATCAACTACGCTATCTTTCGTGCAATTTGGAACCTTATTATTGAAGGGACAAAGTCTATTATTTCTATGTCGTCTAGCTTCTTCTGTGAAGCTATCGGCGGGAAATCCAAAAACTTCGGCAAGGGGCTGCTTATTCAAGACTATTCTCGATTAAATTTGTTCACAATCGATTGTATTGAGTATTTCGATGTTTTCAGATAAATTGCAGAATTAATTTCTGCTTAACAGCCCTCTTGCGGAACCAATCGCCCCCACCCCCGATCTTCTGCTAAAATCCGACCTTGCGACCTTTGACGAAATTCGATCGCAGCCGTGACCAAGCTGATCATTCAAATTCCCTGCTACAACGAGGAAGCGACCTTGGGGGTGACGCTGGCGGAACTGCCGCGCAGCCTGCCGGGGATCGATCGCGTGGAGTGGCTAATTATCAACGATGGCAGTCGCGATCGCACAGTGGAAGTGGCCTTAGAAAATGGCGTCGATCATGTCGTTGACCTGCCGCACAATCAAGGGTTGGCACAGGCATTTATGGCCGGAATTGAGGCCAGCTTGCGGGCGGGAGCCGATATTATTGTCAACACGGATGCCGACAATCAGTATTGCGCGGCAGATATTCCGAAGCTGGTCGAGCCAATTTTGAACGGGCGGGCGGAAATTGTGATTGGGGCAAGACCGATCGCCAAAATTCGGCATTTTTCCCCGACCAAAAAGTTTTTGCAGGGCTTCGGTAGCTGGGTCGTGCGGCTGGCAAGCAATACGCAGGTCGCCGACGCACCGAGCGGCTTTCGGGCGATTAGCCGTGAGGCAGCGATGCGGCTGAATGTGTTCAACGAATATACCTACACGCTGGAGACAATTATTCAAGCCGGACAGCGCGGCATGACGGTGATTTCCGTGCCGATTCGCACGAATGGCTATTTGCGTCCGTCGCGCTTGGTGAAAAGCATTCCTTCCTATGTGCAGCGATCGCTGTTCACGATCCTCCGCATTTTCATGACCTACAAACCCCTGCGGTTTTTCATGATTTTGGGAAGCATTCCGTTTTCGATCGGGACTCTGTTAGGAATTCGCTGGCTGATTCTATTTGTGTTAGAAAATGGAACGCGATCGCGTGCGCCTAGTTTGATTTTGGCAGCAGTTTTAATTTTGATTGGCTTTCAAATTTGGATGTTCAGCCTTGTTGCAGATTTAATGGCTGTGAATCGCAAAGTGCTAGAAGATATTCAGCTTCGGCTGCGGCGAGCCGACCTGGACGGGCGCGATTCCACTCCACATTCTCGCGATACCGAGACGGGAACGCTGCGCGATCGCAAAATGCCATAATGTTCTCGCCGCGATCGCTTCTGCAACAATGCCCACTGACTACTGGAATCGACTGCAAACCGAGGTGATTCGCCCCGGCAACTGTACGCACTGTGGAGCCTGCGTCGGCCTGAATCCGCAACTGCTGGAGTTTCGCCAAACCGAACAGGGGCCATTGCCGCAGTTGCGATCGATCGAAGCCTTGAACCAGTGGCCGGATGACAAGAAGCTGGCAACCTTTTTTGGCAGTTTGGAAGAAATTCTCGCAGCGCGATCGCAGCAGATGCCGCTGGCGTGGTCGGTCTGCTCTGGTCGCGGTGTGCCGTATCCCGACTTGCTCAACTGGCTTTTTCCCGACACCGAGCGCGATCCGCTGATTGGAGCTTATCGGCAAATTTTCACGGGCTACGCTTCTGATCCAGGTGTGCGGCGGCGGGGTGCATCGGGTGGCGTGATCAGTCGCGTCTTGATTCACCTGCTGGAGTCAGGTCAGATTGACGGGGCGATCGTTCTTCAGCAAGGCTTGCACGACCCGGAAACTGCCACGCCAATCATCGCCACGACTCGCGCCGACATTCTTGCCGCCGCCCAAAGCGTCTACGCCGTCACGCCGATGCTGACGCTGCTGCCGGAAATGGAAAAATTTGCTGGTCGGCTGGCGTTTGTCGGACTGCCAGAACAGGTGACAGCCCTGCGGATGCTGCAAGCTGCTGGACATCCTGCCGCGCAAAAAGTTGTGTTTGTGGCCGGGCCATACACGGGGACGAATATGTATGCCGGAGCGGTGCGGGCGTTTTTGCGGATGCAAGGCGTGGAAGATTCGATCGCCATCACCGCGCTTCAGTGGCGAGCGGGAGAATGGCCGGGATATTTGCGCGTTGAAACGGCAGACGGACGAGAATTCAAAGCCCAAAAGTTCTACTACAACTATTTGATTCCGTTCTATATTTCGCGCAACTGCCAAATCACGCCGGACTTTACGAATGAGGCAACCGATCTATCCGTTGGCGATGCGTGGTCGCCTGCCTTTGAGCAAGCGGGCGGCGGGCATTCGGTCGTCGTTGCTCGCAGCGAATTGGCTGAAAAGATTCTCGCTCAAATGCAGGCCGCAGATGAGTTGCACTTGGAGTCGATCGCCCTTCCCGCTGCCCTCGCCATGCACGGCCACATGCTCGACTTCAAAAAGCGCGGCACGTTCATCCGTCTCGCCGTTCAGCACTTTTTGAGAGAGCCGATTCCCGATTTTGGCTATCGTCCGGCCAAAATTCCCCTGAGTCGCTGGCTAGTGGAAGTGGTGATCAGCGGTTCGTTTGCCGTTGGGCGCAACCCGATCGCCCGCTGGGTCGTCTCCAAACTGCCGATCGAATTGGTTGGTCCCGCCTTCAACAGCTTACGAAAAACCTGGAAAGGTCTGTCCAAACCGACCAAGCGCAAAGGATTAGCAGAAGTGGAGTTTATAGAGACGAAAAATGAACGGTGGCAAGAGGTGCGATCGCGCTTCAAAGATTAATTTGCAGCACTTAAACTCGATACCGTTCCGGGAGCGCTTCGCGATCGCAACTCCCGAATCGCCACCCCCGAACCTCGAACTTTTGCTACTTCCAAACAGTCGGCAATTATTTTCTGTAAATCAACATTGGGAAAATAGCGACTGGTCGATCGCTCTTGATAAATGCCTGCTTGCAGTTCATAAATTACGAGTCGATTACGCTTGAGTAGCCAAACCTCTGGAACTTGGTAGACTGCGTAATCGTTAGCGTCAGAGTAGGTCGTTACGTCGATTTCATTTCTCCATCTCGATATTTGATGCGTGGAATTGAGGAATCGCCGCGACTGTCGGACAGCGCGATGTAGTCCTGCCAAGAACCGAGCATTCGCACCACTGTTCCAGCCGAAAGCTGAATTTTGTCGCGAGAAATGAAGGTGTCCATCATAATTTTGGGAATGAGAAATGCTGCGTCGAAATCTTTAAGAAATTGCTTGTCTTACCATTCAGTTTACTCATGGCGATCGCGTTTCGAGTCTTGAAAAGGCGATTTTGGAACTGCCCTGTTGACTGATATTTGATTGCTGATATTTGAGTGAGGGTGTGTCGATCGACAAGATGCATGAAATTGGCTGAAGCATTTCGATTTTTCCGCATCTTTTCTGTTAAGTTCTGTGAATAGTTTGCTCGGATTAGATGTAATTTTTGCGACAAAACAATATTTGGCAGTAGTGTAATTTACCAGATTGATGCAAGGTTGCAATTCAAGCTGTCTGGAGCGATCGCCCTAGACAGTTTCCCGGCCTCTGAGTTTGCCTGGTTCCGGTTCGCCTGTTTACTACTGTTCCTTGGAGCAAGCTGTGAGTCAAAAATTTTCCCTATCGCGTCGTCAGGTCATTCGGGGACTGCTTGCCACTACCGCGTTTGGCCTCACCACGCAATTTGGTACCGGATGTACTTCGGAGCGATCGACTGCCGAAGCAGGTGGCGGCGAAGGCAGTGGCGACGAGCCGATGACGATCGGCTTCATCTACGTCGGTCCCAAAGACGACTATGGCTACAACCAAGCTCATGCCGAAGGTGCAGCGGGCATGGCGCAGAAATTTAGCTGGGTGAAGCTGGTCGAAGAAGCGAACGTACCGGAAACCACCGCCGTTGCCGAAACGATGCGAAACATGATCGACATTGACGGCGCAAAAGCCTTATTTCCCACGTCTTTCGGCTACTTTGACCCGCACATTCTCAAAATGGCCGAGGAATACCCAGACGTGCAGTTTTTCCACTGCGGCGGGCTGTATGTCGAAGGCCAGCATCCCAAAAATGTCGGCAGCTACTTTGGCTACATTGACGAAGCACAATATGTCGCGGGTATCGTCGCAGGCATGACCTCCAAAACTGGCAAGCTCGGCTTCGTTGCCGCCAAGCCAATTCCGCAAGTGTTGCGAAACGTGAACAGCTTCACCTTGGGCGCTCGCAGCGTCAAGCCCGAAGCCACCACGCAGGTCGTGTTTACGGGCAACTGGGCAGAGCCGATTAAAGAAGCCGAAGCCGTCAACAGCATGGTCGATCAGGGCATTGATGTCGTCACCTGCCACGTAGACAGTCCGAAAGTGGTGATGGAAACGGCGGAACGGCGCGGCATCTTCTGCACGGGCTATCACGCCAATCAAGCCGCGCTTGCGCCCAAAGGCTACCTGACCGGAGCCGAGTGGGACTGGACGAATATCTATTCGCGGCTGGCAGAAGATTTTCGATCGGGCAAAACGCTGGCAGACGGCGGCATTCCCCATCTGCTGCGCGGCGGCCTCAAAGACGGCTTCTGCAAAGTCTCCGCCTACGGTTCTGCCGTTAGTGCGGAAGCCAAAGCCGCCGCCGACGCCGCCAAAGCCGGATTCATGGACGGCAGCTTGGTGATTTACAAAGGCGGCCTGCAAGACAACAAAGGCAATGTCGTCGTTCCAGCAGGGCAAGACCTGAAGCAGCAAGACCCGAAGCTGGAAGCGATGAACTATTTGGTGGAGGGTGTGATTGGGTCAGTGGGAAGTTAAAGGGGTGGCGGGCGGCGGGCATCAGGTGTCGGCAAAACAGCTTGAAAGCAAAACAGCCTGAAACCCGATCGCCCACACCCGATCGCTCCCTCCAAGCTCTGGCCGATCCCCGATCCCCAATCCCCAACACTTCTATGCTCAGCTATCGATCGCGCAAAGCCTTAGAGTCGATCGCCCTGCCGATCGCCGCACTGCTGGTTTCTTTAATTCTGTTTGGCATCTTTTGTGCGTTTGCCGGGGCGAATCCGTTTGGCGTGTATGCGTCGATTTGGAAGGCGGCTTTTGGCAAATGGAGTACGTTTCAAAATAGCTTGATTCGGGCGGCTCCCCTGATGCTGTGCGCGTTGTGTACGGCTCTGCCTGCTCGCTTGGGACTGGTGATTATTGGCAACGAGGGCGCTTTGGTGGTGGGCGGACTGGCGGCGATCGCGATCGGTCTGCCGCTGTCGGCCAGTCTTCCGGCTGGCATGGTGCAAATTGGCATGGCGATCGCCGGACTCGTGGCGGGCGGCTTGTGGATTGCGATCGCGGGCGCGTTGCGGCACTACCGCGCGGTGAACGAGACGATTAGCAGTTTGCTGTTGAACTATGTGGCGATCGCGCTGCTCAATCACCTGGTCGGCGGCCCAATGAAAGACCCCAGTTCGCTCAACAAGCCCTCAACGTTTCCCCTACCCGAAGCAGTCATGCTCGGATCGATTCCCGGCACTCGCGTTCACTGGGGCTTGCTGTATGGTCTGATTGCCTGCGTGATTGCCTACTTTTTGATGCAGCGCACCACGTTCGGTTTCGCGGCTCGAACCGCAGGCGGCAACATCCGCGCTGCCCGAATCGCCGGATTGCCCGTCGGCAAACTCACCGTCATCGTCTGCTTCCTGGCGGGTTCCTGTGCAGGCTTGGCCGGAATGGTGGAAGTTGCAGCCGTGCAGGGCGCAGCCAACGAATCGCTGAACGTGGGCTATGGCTACGGCGGCATTCTGGTCGCATTCGTGGCGCGGCATAATCCGCTGGCGGCGGCGATCGTCTCCGTCTTAGTTGGCGGCATTCTTGCTAGCGGCGGCATTTTGCAGCGATCGCACAACCTCCCCGATGCCACCGTCCTCGTCTTTCAAGGCTTGGTCTTCCTCGTCATCCTGTTTAGCGAATCGCTCTATGGCCGCTTCGAGTTCTTCAAAGAAAAGCCCGCAATGGTCGCGCCGCCCGAACCGCCGACAAGTCCGGGGCAAGAATCGATCGTGGTTTCTTGAGGGGTAAGGGATTAGAGCGTGTTTGAAAAGCCTTTCGTGATGGCATTGCTTGTGGAGATCCCCCTTGAGAACCCGGACTTTGAGCGGTGGTTCGGCTCCCTCCTTCTCAAGGAGGGCTGGGGAGGATCGTGAGTTAAAACACACCCTAGAGGTTATGTAACACCCGAATCCTGAATTTAACGTCCAAAGGAGAAGTGATGACGGCAGAAGCAATTGGTTGGTGGGGTGTGCCCTTAGCGATCGCAGCCGGAACGATGCGCGGCGGCACTCCCTTTTTATTCGTCAGTTTGGGCGAATGCCTGACTGAAAAAAGCGGCAAAATCAACCTCGGATTAGAGGGAACGTTGCTGACTGGGGCGATGAGCGCTTACGCCGTGTCCTATCTGACGGGATCGCCTTGGTTGGGCGTTCTGGCAGCGGGATTTGCGGGAATTTTGCTCGGATTGATTCACGGTTGGCTGTCGCAGCAGCCCAGAGTCAACGATGTCGCGGTTGGGATCGCGATGATTATTTTTGGCAGCGGCATCGCATTTTTCTTTGGCAAGCCGTTTATTCAGCCGTCCGCGCCGCAGTTGCCGACGATCGATCTCGCAGGCGGCGGAACGGCTCCCGCTTTGCAGGCCGCTTTGCAGATTAGTCCGCTGTTTTTGTTGGGCGTGGCGATCGCTCCCTTGATGCAGTGGTTCTTTCGATCGACGCGCTGGGGTTTGTTTATTCGTGCGGTCGGGGATAGTCCGGATGCGGCGCGGGCGATGGGCGTGTCGATTTTCAAGGTGCGGCTGATTAGCGTGGCGATCGGCAGCTTCCTTGCCGGAATTGGCGGCGCATCTTTGTCGCTTTACTATCCGGGCGTTTGGACAGAGCGGATATCGAGCGGACAGGGCTTGATGGCCGTTGCGCTGGTGATTTTTGCCCGATGGAATCCGATGCAGTGCTTGGGGGCGTCGCTGCTGTTTGGTGGGGCGCAGGCGATCGGCCCTGCCCTGCAATCCGTTGGCATCGAGCAAGGCTACTACTTGTTTAATGCTGCACCTTATATTTTGACTCTGGCGATCATGATTTTTACCTGCTCCCCCAAGCGCACCCTCACAGGCGCACCGGGCGCACTCGGAACCGACACTTAGAACCAACAGGAATTGCAACCTCTCATTTCTCCGGGTTTTCTACTTGCACCTCCTCCTCATGCGCTACATCGAATCAGAACCGTACAAATATCCGTTTAACGGCGATCTCCGTCCCGAAAACACCGCCCTGATCGTGATCGATATGCAAATCGATTTTTGCGGCAGGGGCGGCTACGTGGATCAGATGGGCTACGATCTATCGCTCACCCGCGCCCCGATCGCCCCGCTGCAACGACTTTTGGAGGTGATGCGATCGCAAAACTTCCACATCATGCATACCCGCGAAGGGCATCGACCCGACTTGGCCGATCTGCCGGAAAATAAGCGGTGGCGATCGCGGCAAATCGGCGCGGGGATTGGCGATCCCGGACCTTGCGGCAAAATTCTCGTCCGGGGTGAACCGGGATGGGAAATTATTCCTGAACTCGCACCGTTGCCCGGTGAACCTGTGATCGACAAACCGGGAAAAGGCTCGTTCTACGCAACCGATCTCGACATGATTTTGAAGCTGCGCGGCATTCAAAACTTGATTTTGACGGGGATCACGACCGATGTTTGTGTACACACGACGATGCGCGATGCGAACGATCGCGGCTACGAATGCCTGATTTTGTCCGACTGCACCGGAGCGACCGACTACGGCAACCACCTCGCCGCCCTGAAGATGGTGACGATGCAGGGTGGAGTGTTTGGTGCGATCGCAAATTCCGCTGCGGTGATTTCTGCCATTCAACCCTAATTTCTTCTAACTGCCATGACTGCGATCGACCCCATCCAATCGCCTACTGTCACGATTTTGCCGCCGCCCGAACTGGCGATCGTCAACATGACGAAGCAGTTTGGCTCGCTGGCTGCGCTCGATTCGGTTTCGATGACGCTCAAACCCGGAAGCTTTCACGCTTTGCTGGGCGAAAACGGCGCGGGCAAAAGTACGCTCGTCAAGTGCGTGATGGGCTTTTATGCGCCGACATCCGGCGAGGTAAAAATTGACGGGCAGACGGTGGCGATCGACTCCCCCCGCGATGCCCACAAATACGGAATCGGCATGGTGTATCAGCATTTCACCTCGGTTCCGGCCATGACGGTGGCTGAAAATCTAGTTTTGTCGCGCTTCGACAGTCCGAATTTGATCAACTGGAAACAGGAAATGGACGGACTGCGGGCATTCATGACGACCGCGCCGTTTCAGGTTCCCCTGGATGTGCCGATCGCCCAGCTTGCAGCGGGACAAAAGCAAAAGCTGGAGATTCTGAAGCAGATCTACTTACACAGCCGCATTTTGATTCTGGATGAGCCGACTTCGGTGCTGACGCCGCAAGAAGCCGATGAGGTGCTGGGACTGCTGCGCGAACAGGTGAATGAGGGCAAACTCAGCGTCTTGATGATTTCGCACAAGTTTCGCGAGGTGATGGCCTTTGCGGACGAAATTACCGTCTTGCGGAAAGGCAAATTTGCCGGAAGCGGAGCTGTCAAAGATCTTACGGTTAGCGACATGGCCGAAATGATGATGGGCGACAGAGGCGATCCCCAAGCCGTCGAAAAAGTCGCGCACCTGCAAACCAAACCCGTCCTCGAAGTTCGATCGCTCCACGCCAACAAAGACAACGGCCTCGAAGCCGTCAAAGGCGTGACGTTCACCGTCCACAGCGGCGAAGTCGTCGGCATCGCGGGAATTTCCGGCAACGGCCAGCGCGAACTGGTCGAAGTCTTGGCCGGACAGCGCGAAGCCACACAGGGACAGGTTCTCGTCAACGGCCAGCCCTACCGCGCCACTCGCGCCGAAATGCGCCAGCATCGCGTTTTTGCGCTGCCAGAAGAACCCTTGCGAAATGCCTGCGTTCCCCACATGAGCGTGGCGGAAAACATGGCCTTGCGGACGTTCGATCGCCCCCCGCAGGCCAAAGGCGTTCTGCTCATCCTCCAAGCGATCCGCCAGATGGCGCAAAGCTTAATCACCCAGTTCTCCGTGAAAACGCCGTCACCCGAAACGCCCGTCGGCAACTTGTCCGGCGGCAACGTGCAAAGAACCGTCCTCGCCCGCGAATTTTCCTCCAATGAAATCAATTTGCTAATCGCCGCGAATCCCTGTTTTGGCCTTGATTTTGCTGCCGTTGAATTCATTCACGGGCAAATTATTGCCGCTCGCAATCGCGGCGTTGCGGTTTTATTGGTCAGCGAAGATTTAGACGAATTGTTGAAGTTAAGCGATCGCATTCTCGTGATCAGCGGCGGCCAATTTGCCTACGAAAGTTTGACAGACAAAGCAGATTTTGCGGCGATCGGTCACGCAATGGCCGGACATTAATCAGAAGGGTTATTTCATTCTCGCAATACAGCCTTGAAATAAATTTCAGGCTGAAAGCGAAAACCTGTTCAAACAGGTTGCGATCGCCCTCTCAGTCCGTTTTAACGGACTTCAGCTTTTAGCCCGAACTTCAGTTCAGGGCAAGCCAGCGCAGAATGAAATAGCTTTAATTGATCAACAGATAAACCAACAGGAAACCCATGCCAGAATTATCAACCTTACTAATATTTGCTGCCGCCAGTTTTGCGATCGCGATCGTTCCTGGTCCCGCCGTTCTTTACATTGTTGCTAGAAGCATCAATCAAGGTCGTTTGGCCGGAATTGTTTCGATGTTGGGAATTGAATTTGCCAATTTCTTTCACATCGCTGCCGCTGCGTTTGGGCTTTCTGCGCTGCTGATGTCATCGGCGATCGCATTTAGCATCATCAAATATTTGGGTGCAGCCTATTTGATTTATCTTGGCATTCGTACACTGCTGACTCGTGAAGAAGTTCAGCCCAATCGCCCCGTCGAATCAGACAGCCTGAAACGCATTTTCTTTCAAGGGGTCGTCGTCAATATTCTCAATCCAAAAGTCGCGCTGTTCTATTTTGCGTTTCTGCCTCAGTTTGTCGATCGCTCTCAAGATTCAGCCGTTTCACAAATTCTGATTCTCGGCTGTTTGTTTGTCGCGATCGCCACAGTCAGCGACGGACTTTATGCGCTGATTGCCGGATCGATCGGCCAGTGGCTGAGAGGAAATCTTCGCTTTCTTCGCGCTCAGCGCTATTTCAGCGGCAGCGTCTATCTGGGATTAGGTTTAACAACTGCATTTGCCGGATCAAGCAAAGACTAGACAATATGGTGACAATTTCTGCTCAACCTTATGATTACAAACTGCCAGCATTCAGTCAGGTTGCGCTGGTAATTATCGACATGCAGCGTGATTTTTTAGAGCCTGGTGGATTTGGAGACGCATTAGGAAATGATGTCACTCGGCTGCAATCGATCGTCCCCACTTTGAAAACACTGCTCGATCGATTCCGCGAATTGCAGTTGCCAATCATTCACACGATCGAATGTCATCAGCCGGATTTGTCCGACTGTCCACCGTCGAAACTTGATCGCGGTAATGGCAGCTTGCGAATTGGCGATCGATCGGCAATGGGTCGCATTTTGATCAAAGGCGAACCCGGAAACGACATCATTTCAGAACTTGCTCCGCTGCCTGGAGAAATTGTGATTCACAAACCGGGAAAAGGCGCATTCTATGCAACTCCACTGTCGGAAATTCTGCGATCGCGTGGAATTACGCATCTGCTGTTTACGGGCGTGACGACTGAGGTTTGTGTGCAAACGACGATGCGCGAGGCGAACGATCGCGGCTACGAATGCCTCTTGGTCGAGGACTGCACCGAAAGCTACTTCCCCGAATTCAAGCGGGTGACGATCGAAATGCTCCGCGCCCAAGGCGGCATCATCGGCTGGACAAGCTCATCTGAGGCTGTTTTGGCTGCTTTGGCCGCCAGTCCTGCAACAATTTGACGAGGCAATCATGCAGCCGATTCATCTTGCGGTGAATGGAACTTTGATGCGCGGCTTGGAACTGAATCCGAATTTGCTCGCTGTCGAAGCCAAATTTGTGCGCGAGGCGGAAACTGAGCCGTGCTATCGGTTGTGGTCGATCGCGGATCGCCATCCAGCCATGCTGCGCGTTCGGGAAGGCGGACGATCGATCGCGGTTGAAGTCTGGGCAGTGCCGCCAGCCGGACTGGGAACAATTTTGCAACAGGAACCGCCCGGATTGTGTATTGGCAAAGTTCGCCTTGCCGATGGCGAAATCGTCTTGGGTGTGTTGGGCGAAGCGATTTTGTGTGAAGATGAGCGAGAAATTACCGAGTGGGGCGGCTGGCGGGCTTATGTGGGCTGGCGTCAGTCGCGTGACTCCCAGGCAGCAGACGAGTTAGGCTAGAAGAGCAAGGAGCATTGGCTCCGTTCATCTCACATCTTGCATCGGGCGAACACCGATGGAAGTTGAAATCGGGTTTTGCGGGGCAGCGCTTTTCTGCCCAACCGGATAGGCGATCGCCTGCCCCAGCACCTCTTCTCAGTTTCTGTTGGTTTCTATTGGTTGCGATCGCCGCTTGATCCACTCCTTGATCGAGGGCACGATCGCCGCTTTCCCTGACTCGATCGCCGTAGCGTCATTGGCGCTCGGTCGTTTTGTCGATGGCAAGACGCGCAAGATCTGAGTACAAGCTACACACCCTTTTTTATGTCGCGGAATGGACTACTTGATTTACTGCGTTTAAGCTACAAAACCGCCCAAATTTCCCAACAGCTTGAGACTTCAACCGCAGAAGCTCAAGGTTGGCTGAACGAACGTTTATCGCGCCGCCGACTGCTGCAAAGTAGTAGCGTTCTGGCAGGGGCGATCGCGCTCAACACCGCTTTTCCCTCGATCGCTCGCGCTCAGCCGATTCCGAAAGTGCTGATTGTGGGAGCCGGAATTGCCGGACTGACTGCCGCCTATCGTCTGCATCAAGCTGGAGTGCCGATCGACATTGTGGAGGCGAGCCATCGCGTCGGTGGCCGCATGAGCAGTTTGACGAATGTGCCCGATGCGCCTGGAGTGGTAGAACTGGGCGGCGAATTCATCGATAGCGCCCATGTGCATATTCGATCGATCGCGGCTGAGCTTAACTTAGAAATGGCCGATTTGCGATCGGCAGACCGAGGCTTGATTCCGGAAGTGTTCTACATTCGCGGCAATCACGTCAGCCATCGCACGATCGCGGAAGAGTTCAAGCCGCTGGCCGCACAGATTCTTCGAGACTTGGAATCGATCGCGCCCGATGAAAAAATTACTTACCATCATCCCAGTCCGGCAGCGATGCGGCTCGATCGGCTGTCGCTGGCCGATTATCTCGATTCCACGTCAATCAGCCCGACGCTGCGCGAACTAATCCGCGTCGCCTACGTGACCGAAATGGGGATGGAGATTGAGGAACAATCCTGCCTGAATCTGCTGTTTTTAATCGGCACAGAAATCGGCGGCTGGAGTACCTACGGCATCAGTGACGAGCGCTATCACGTGATCGGCGGCAACGATCGCATTCCTCGCGCTCTGGCCGATCGCCTCAGTCCGTACATCGAAACGGGAACTGTTCTCGAATCGATTCGAGCGCGAGCGGACGGCGGCTATCGAGTCAGCCTGCGGCAAGACGGCATCAATCAGGCGCGGACTTACGATCGCATCTTGCTGACTGTGCCTTTCCCCGTTTTGCGCCAAATCGATCTGGCGGTTGAAATGTCTCCGGTCAAGCGGCGATCGATCGACCAGCTTGGCTACGGAACCAGCAGCAAACTGGCCGTTCCTTTTCAAGAGCGACTGTGGCGATCGCGCTATGGCTCAACTGCCAGTATTTACTCGGATCTGCCGTTCCAAAATACCTGGGAAAGTGCCCGCTACCAGTCCAGCCCGACCGCATGGCTGACGGATTTGCGCGGCGGACAGGCCGGAATTGAACTGGGTGCAGGCGATCCTGAAAGTCACGCTCAACTGCTTAGCCGCCAGCTTGACTCAATTTTTCCCGGTCTAGAACAGGTCGATCGCGGGCGGGCAGTCCGTGCATTTTGGGCAGGCGAACCGTATCAGCAAGGGTCGTATTCTGCCTATCGCGTCGGTCAGTGGACATCGATCGGCGGGGCAGAAGGTGAACGCATCGGCAACATTTGGTTTGCGGGCGAACACTGCTCCTACGCCGCCCAAGGCTACATGGATGGCGCGTGTGAAACCGGAGAATACGCCGCTTTGGGGATTCTGGAAGATCTGGGTTTGCCGACAGCGGCGCAAGCGGCTCGGCTGGAACACCTGCGGCGATCGCGAAGCATCTCACGGCCAACCGTTGAATCTACGTGAGTTCGATGAACCAGATTGAGGTGCGACGACGCTTGGGGGTTAGCCCCCTAAATCCCCCATACATGGGGGACTTTGAGGTTGATTGGTGGGGCGGAAGCGCTGTCCGCAGGAATCGCCAAACCCTAAATTCCCATGAGTGAGCTTCAAAGTCTCCCACTGGTGGAGGATTTGAGGATCTGTCCGGCGATTCAACCGCAGCGAACACACTCATCGAACTTACGTTGATCTGATGCGGCTTCTAGAAAAAGCGTGAGGCAGGAGAAATTGACCTCCTGCCTCACCAAGGCGATCGATTGTGTCGAACTTTGCTGTGTCGAACTTGGCGCTTAGCCTGCTTGACTCCCGCTGTAGCGAGCCAGGCTGAGCGTTTTTGTGAACGTGGGGACACACACAGGTTCATCGCTGGGCACAGTCAGGCGATCGGACAAGTTGGGCATTTCTTGCCAGCAGTGCGAGCAAAACCAATAAATACTATTGCGACGAGCGTGACGCAGCAGGGGTTGGGAGCAGCAGGGGCAAGTGTTCATGAAATTGATAAAAAAATAAAAAACAGTCGTAGCAGGCAAAGCAGCAAGTTCCAAAGCTATTAAACTCTATTGTTCCCAATCTTGCCGTTGGGGAAACTACCATTTAAAGTGGGGAGTTTCACTCACTTACCGCTTCATAAAGACAGTTAGTTGTAACAAAAAGAAACAACAAGAAAAGTGAAGAACTGTATCAAGAAAAATCTTTGCTCTCTTTTATTCTAATAAAGCTCAAATTTCAAAGTTCTGGGTCTGACTCGGGGTAGAAATTCATAGAGTGAGCGTTTCAATTTGCCCTTAAGATGTCCAAAAATCGTTGGTTTTGGTAGCTGTCGATACAACTTAAAGCTTCTTCACCTATCGCAGGATAGATTTAGGCAGCCCGATCGATCGTTCTGAAGAAATCTATTTTCGACACTCAAAGCTTTAGTTGATCCCCAATGCGAATTGAATCTGTTTTCCTGCATTTGAAAGTCGATCGCGTCAATTGCGTGCCGGATCAATCGATATCTTGCAGCCAAAGCCACAAAATTTTGCCAGCAAAAAGCCGCTGCCAATTTCGGAATAGCAGCGGCTTTGCTCAATCAAGTCAACTAAACGTATCGTCTCATTTCAATGTGTAGAATTCCGGCTTCCTGAAATTCTTCGCTCCACTGCTGAAATCCTAGCTTTTCATAGAAGCTGCGGGCATGAACTTGAGCATTGAGCTTGACTTCGGGAATTTGCCGATCGCGCACCAAAGCGATCGCGGTTTCCATTAGCTTTTTGCCAAAGCCGCGCTTGCGATAGTCGGGCAGCACGGCGACACGCTCAATCTTGGCAATGCGATCGCTCAAGACACGCACCCTGGTGGTTCCAATTACTTTGCTGTCCTGAATTGCCAGCAAATGAAACGCCGTTTCGTCTAGTCCGTCTACTTCAACCGCCGGATCAATATGTTGCTCCACCTGAAAAACTTGAGTACGGACGGCACGAATCACAGGTGAAGCCTCAGAATAGGCAACAGTTTGAATCATTGCTATTACGTTCAGTAGATGACACATGGGCAGATTTTATCAGTCTGTAAGTGATTCTTCGTCTATTTGTTGCGTATTGTTACCTATTCATGATGGAGCATTACGGAGTGTTGGAACTTGTGACGAGCGGGCGCGTCCAGTCTTTGTCCGGAATTATTTTGTCTGGAATCATTGTTGATGAACTGTTGCGATCGAGGAGTGTGGTGTGATACGTCGAATTGCTTGGGCAGCGTTGAGTTTGGCGCTGATTGAAATCCTCAGTCCGGTTGCCGCGATACCGTTCCGGGAGCGCTCCGCGATCGCCACACCGACGCGATCGCCCGATCGTGGCGTTCCGGAACGGTATCGCACCGTTGCGTGTGATGCACTTGTCGTGGGTGGCGGGTTGGCAGGCGTGGCAACTGCCTATGAAGCACTTTTGGCCGGACGCACGGTTTGCCTCACGGAAATTACGGACTGGCTGGGCGGCCAAATTTCCGCTCAGGGTACGTCAGCCTTGGATGAACGCCCGACGCAGCAGGCGCGTCAGTTTTATTCGCGTGGCTATTTGGAACTGCGTCGGCGTCTGCAAGAGCGCCAACGCGATCCAAATCCGGGCGACTGCTGGGTGAGCGAAACTTGTTTTTCGCCGCGCGTGGGCGATGCGGTGGCTCGCGAAATGCTGCGCGAGGCGGCACGACGCGGACGCGGACGGCTCGAATGGTTTCCTTCAACCGTTGTGAAGGAACTTGATCGCAGCGGCAGTCAGATTCGATCGGTGACGGCGATCGAACATCGTCCCGCACCGGGCGCACCTGCGCTCAACACCGATCCGCTTTCTCAAACGATCGAAGACTGGTATCGCTACGAAAATTCCGATCGCTTCCAAAAGCAAATCATTCGCTTTGTCCCCGCTCAGCGCGAACGCAATCGCACTCATCCCGCTGACTGGTACGTCGTCGATGCGACCGAAACCGGAGAAATTATCGGACTGGCGGATGTGCCGTATCGCTTGGGAATTGATGCGCGATCGTACTTGGAGCCGTCTTCTTCGAGCGCTTCCAACGATCCGTATTGTCCGCAGGGCTACACCTACACCTTTGCAATGGAGGCAACAGCGGAGCGGCAGCGGCATGAAATGCCTTCGTTCTATTTGCGCTACCACAATTACTACAGCTACGAACTGTCGCGCTTTGATTTTGATGCGGTCTTCACCTATCGCCGCATTTTTGCCGCCACACCAAGACGCAATCGCCCCACCAATCGCCGCAGCTATCAAGATTACACCGTGCATCCGGGCGATATCTCGATGCAAAACTGGACTTGGGGCAACGACTATCGACCGGGAACCAATCGCGACAATTTGATCTACAGCCGCGAACAGTTGCGATCGAGTGGACAACTGAATCCGGGCGGCTGGATGGGTGGACTTCGCACCGCTAGCCTACGCAGTGCAGAAGAATTGGCGCGGGGCTATTTCTACTGGCTGGCAATGGGCACAACCGACTCGCAGCTTGGGCCGGGTGTGAAAGTGCCGCAGCCGAATATTCGCTATTTGTCCGGACTTGATTCTCCGATGGGCACGGCTCACGGTTTGTCGAAGTATCCCTACATGCGCGAAGGCCGACGCATCATCGGACGACCGAGCCTCGGTCAGCCGCAGGGATTTTCCGTTTGGGAAGTGGATATTTCGCGACGCGACTACAGCGATCCGTACTACCAAACCACGCTTTCGCCCGAAACCTATCGCCGCCTGCGGGCTACCTTAGCCGGACTGAATGCCGCTTCGGTGATCGGGGGTCAGGTTTCGCCGGAAAATGCGATGCGGCGGACGCGATCGACCATCTTCCCGGATGCGGTCGGCATTGGTCACTATGCGATCGACTTTCACCCCTGTATGCAAGAGTCGCCGCCGGAAAAAGCTGGAAACCGCGAACGGGAAGGCGAACGACGCGGAGCCGGACAAGCCTATCCGTTCCAAATTCCGTTGCGATCGATGATTCCGCAGCAAGTCGATAATCTGCTGGTGGCAGGCAAAAGCATTGCGACAAGCCACATTGCTGCCGCTGCCTATCGCGTCCACTCGTTTGAATGGTCGTCGGGTGCGGCAGTGGGCAATGCGATCGATTTTGCCCTGGATCAAGGCGTTTTGCCGTATCAACTGGTCGATCAGCTTCCCCAGCGCGAACCGCTACTAGAGCAATTTCAGCAGCGACTCAATCAGCAGAACAATCCAACTGCTTTTCCAAATACGTCGATCTTTAATGAAAACTGGGAAGATTGGCGCTAGATTGCGGGGGCACGCCGTGCCCTGACAGGTCGGTTGGGTTCCAGCAATTGTTTGTCTATCAACAATTGCTGGAGATGCGATCGCGTCCGCATTAATTCTCAGCTTCAACGTACTCCAAAATACTTCTCGGTGGGGGAATCGGCTCGCCATCTTCTCGCAGTCCTTCTAAATGAAATTGAACTGCTTCATGAATGAGTTCTCGAACTTCATCTAAAGTTTCACCAACCGCGACACAACCTGGCAAGTCAGGCACATAAGCCCCGTAGCTGGTTTCTCCTTGTTCGATCACCACTGCGTAGCGCATTTTCTCCTTCCTAATCTTGCTCTAGCTGAGCTTGTTTCCAAATACTTTTTAGCGTACCGATCGGCACGTCAACACTAAGCTTACCTGACACTGTAACAGCACCCGATTTCGTTTGATGTTTGAATTGTCGATGACTGCCCTTCGTTCTGGCAAGATACCAACCGTCTTCTTCAAGCCTTTTGATTACATCCCGTACTTTCATGGGTTAAGCCTTTGTACTACTTAGTGCTAGGTAGTATGCACTAAGTAGCGCTAGGTAGGACTCTTTTTTGGGGTTAGGCGCGAAAAGACGTTAGTAAAGTCTGAAAACGCCCGCACTCTTAGCTCTACGAAGACAAGATTTTATTGATCAAAAATCCCCCGCCCGGAGGCGAGGGATTTTTGGTTTATGCGCCTACATCAAACTCGATCGCGCTATCCGCCGAATCGACTTGATGTTGAGGCAATCACAAAGGCGGCGTAGGTAAGGATGTAGCCAACCGTGAAGTGAGCCAATCCGATCAGCCAGCCTTGGACGATCGACATTGCAACTGGCTTATCCTTCCAGCGAACGAGGTTGGCGAGCGGGGTGCGCTCGTGTGCCCAGACCAGCGTTTCGATCAGTTCTTGCCAGTAGCCACGCCAGCTAATCAGGAACATGAATCCGGTTGCCCAAACCAGGTGTCCAAAGAGGAACATCCAGTTCCAGACGGCCAGATTGTTCATGCCGTAGGGGTTGTAGCCGTTGATCAACTGAGCGGAATTGAGCCACAGGTAGTCGCGGAACCAGCCCATCAGGTAGGTTGAGGACTCATTGAACTGTGCCACGTTGCCCTGCCAGATGCCCAGGTGCTTCCAGTGGAAGTAGAACGTCGCCCAGGCGATCGTGTTGAGCATCCAGAAGATGGCGAGGTAGAAGGACTGTTCCCAAGCCGAGGTTTGGCAGGTGCCGCCACGACCGGGGCCGTCGCAAGGGAAGGTGAAGCCGAAGTCTTTTTTATCGGGCATCAGCTTCGTACCGCGAGCATCGAGTGCGCCTTTGACGCAAATCAGTGTCGTGGTGTGCAGACCCAGGGCGATCGCATGGTGAACCAGGAAGTCGCCAGGGCCGATGGTCAAGAACAGCGAGTTTGTGCCGCTGTTGATGGCGTCGAGCCAGCCGGGAAGCCAAGCGGCTCCTGCCGTCGTTGCCACGCTGTCAGCGTTCGACAAGAGGGTGTCGAAGCCGTACAGCACTTTACCGTGTGAAGACTGAATGAACTGTGCGAACACAGGCTCAATCAAGATTTGTTTTTCCGGCGTGCCGAAAGCGTTCATCACATCGTTGTGGACGTACAGCCCCAGGGTGTGGAAACCGAGGAACAGCGAGACCCACGAGAGGTGAGAGATGATCGCTTCTTTGTGCTGGAGGACGCGATCGAGGACGTTGCCTTTGTTCTGAGCCGGATCGTAGTCCCGCACCCAGAAGATCGCGCCGTGTGCAAACGCACCAATCATCAAGAATCCAGCGATGTACTGGTGATGGGTATAGAGCGCGGCTTGCGTGGTGAAGCTCTGACCCATGTAAGCGTAGGGCGGCAGAGCATACATGTGCTGAGCCACCAGCGAGGTGACGACGCCCAATGCTGCCAGGTGGATGCCCAACTGGAAGTGCAGCGAGTTGTTATAGGTGTCGTACAGCCCTTGGTGCGGCAGGTTGAACTGGCCTTCGGTCTTGGTGCCAAAGAAGTTCTTGGCGTTCAGCATTTCTTTGATGCTGTGACCGATGCCGAAGTTGGTGCGGTACATGTGTCCCGCGAAGATGAACAGGACGGCGATCGCCAAATGGTGATGCGCGATGTCCGTCAGCCAAAGCGATTGCGTCTGCGGATGGAAGCCACCCAAGAACGTCAAGATCGCGGTTCCTGCGCCTTGCGACGTGGTGAACAGGTGATCAGGCGTGTCCGGGTTTGCCGCATACGCGCCCCAGTTGCCCGTAAAGAAAGGGGCGAGACCTTCGGGGTGCGGTTTGACGGCGAGGAAGTTATCCCAGCCCACATGAATTCCGCGTGATTCAGGAATCGCAACGTGAACCAAGTGACCTGTCCAAGCCAGGGACGAGACGCCGAACAAGCCTGCCAGGTGGTGGTTGAGGCGCGATTCAGCGTTTTTGAACCAGGACAAGGAGGGACGGAATTTCGGCTGCAAGTGCAGCCAGCCTGCAAACAGGAACAGCGCGGACAAGAGGAGCAGGAAGACTGCGCCCATGTAGAGTTCGCCGTTCGTCCGCATTCCGATCGTGAACCACCAGTGGTACACGCCGGAGTAGGCAATGTTGACCGGATTTGACGCGCCGCCTTGCGTGAACGCTTCGACAGCGGGCTTACCGAAGTGGGGATCCCAAATCGCGTGGGCGATCGGGCGGACATGCAGCGGGTCTTTAATCCACTGCTCAAAGTTGCCTTGCCAGGCGACGTGGAACAACAGGCTGGAAGTCCACAGGAAGATGATCGCGACGTGACCGAAGTGGGAAGCGAAGATCTTTTGGTAAAGATTTTCTTCCGTCATTCCGTCATGGCTTTCAAAGTCATGCGCTGTGGCAATCCCATACCAGAGCCGACGAGTGGTCGGATCCTGAGCCAGGTCCTGGTTAAATTTTGGGAATTTAGTTGCCATGTGTGAAACGAGTCCTCCGATTGCTCATCCGACTGCAATGATTCGAGCTAGGAAGAATGCCCAGATTGTGACAATTCCACCCAGGAGGAAGTGAGCCACCCCGACAGCCCGACCCTGAATAATGCTCAGAGCGCGAGGCTGAACAGACGGAGCCACTTTCAGTTTGTTGTGTGCCCAGACGATCGACTCGATCAGTTCTTGCCAGTAGCCTCTGCCGCTGAACAGGAACATCAAGCTAAACGCCCAAACAAAGTGTGCGCCCAAGAACAAGAGACCGTAGGCCGACAGTGCCGAACCGTAGGAACCGATCACCTGCGTCGCTTGTGCCCACTGGAAGTCGCGCAGCCAGCCGTTAATCGTCATCGAGCTAGCCGCAAAGTTGCCACCAGTGATGTGCGAGACCGAGCCGTCGCTGTTGACCGTACCCCAGACATCCGACTGCATTTTCCAACTGAAGTGGTAAATGGCGATCGAAATTGAGTTGTACATCCAGAACAGACCCAAGAACACATGGTCGAAACCAGAGACTTGGCACGTGCCGCCCCGACCAGGGCCGTCGCACGGGAAGCGGAAGCCCAGATTCGCCTTGTCGGGAATCAGGCGCGAACTGCGGGCGAACAACACGCCCTTGAGCAAAATCAGCACCGTCACGTGAATCGTGAAGGCGTGGATGTGGTGGATCATGAAGTCTGCCGTTCCGAGGGCGATCGGCATCATCGCGACCTTACCACCGACAGCGACAATGCCGCCGCCGAACGCATAGCTAGCCGGAGCAAGAGCATTGGGAGCCGTGCCACCAGGAGCCAAGGTGTGGATGTTTTGAATCCACTGGGCAAACACGGGCTGAAGCTGAATGGCGCTATCCGAGAACATATCTTGCGGACGGCCAAGGGCTTGCATCGTGTCGTTGTGAACGTACAGTCCGAAGCTGTGGAAGCCGAGGAAAATACAGACCCAGTTGAGGTGAGAGATGATCGCATCGCGGTGACGAAGCACGCGATCGAGCAGGTTGTTTTGGTTCACTTCAGGGTCGTAGTCACGAACCATGAAGATCGCCCCGTGTGCGCCTGCCCCCACAATCAAGAACGCTCCGATCCACATATGGTGCGTGAAGATCGATAGCTGCGTCGGGTAGTCCGTCGCCAGATAGGGGTAGGGCGGCATCGCGTACATGTGCTGAGCGACGATGATCGTCAGCGAACCCAGCATTGCCAGGTTGATTGCCAGTTGCGCGTGCCAGGAAGTGGTCAGAATCTCATAGAGACCCTTGTGACCTTCGCCAGAGAACGGACCTCTGTGCGCTTCCAGAATTTGCTTGATGCTGTGGCCGATACCCCAGTTGGTGCGGTATTGGTGGCCTGCGATGATAAACAGAACGGCGATCGCCAAATGGTGGTGCGCCGAATCCGTCAGCCACAAGCCGCCCGTGACGGGGTTGAGGCCGCCTTTGAACGTGAGGAAATCGGAATATTCGCCCCAGTTCAAAGTAAAGAAGGGAGCCAAGCCTTTGGAAAAGCTGGGGAATAGCTCGGCCATTAAGCCGGAGTTCAAGATGAACTCTTGCGGCAGAGGAATGTCCTTTGGAGCAACTCCAGCATCCAATAGCTTGTTAATCGGCAGCGCGACGTGAATCTGGTGGCCTGCCCAAGACAAGCTGCCCAAACCGAGCAAACCTGCCAGGTGGTGATTCAGCATCGACTCGACGTTCTGGAACCATTCCAGCTTCGGAGCGCGCTTGTGATAGTGGAACCAGCCTGCAAACAGCATCAGGCCAGCCATCACGAGGCCACCGATCGCCGTGCAGTAAAGCTGGAACGAGCTGGTGATGCCAGCCGCACGCCAAATCTGGAAGAAGCCAGACGTGATTTGAATACCGTGGAAGCCGCCACCGACATCCCCGTTGAGAATTTCTTGTCCGACGATCGGCCAAACGACCTGAGCGCTGGGCTTAATGCCAGTCGGGTCGAGCAGCCAAGCTTCGTAGTTAGAAAAACGCGCACCGTGAAAATACATTCCGCTCAGCCAAATGAAAATGATGGCTAAGTGACCAAAGTGGGCACTAAAGATCTTGCGGGAAATGTCTTCCAGGTCGCTGGTGTGACTATCAAAATCGTGAGCGTCGGCGTGAAGATTCCAAATCCAAGTGGTGGTTTTGGGGCCTTTAGAA
Organism: Microcoleus sp. FACHB-1515; assembly: GCF_014696105.1. Lineage (GTDB taxonomy): Bacteria > Cyanobacteriota > Cyanobacteriia > Elainellales > Elainellaceae > JAAUTJ01. The sequence continues at coordinate 31,750 of NZ_JACJPO010000030.1, read as the reverse complement.
AGGGTGCGATCGAAGTGACCGGGCTTGCCCCACTTCTCGAAAGAAGTAGGAACCGGATCTTTATCGACGACGACCCTAACTTTCTTCGTCGCGTCTCGCTCCCGTGAACTTGTTGTCATTAGAGACTCTCCTCTCTCTCGACAAGGAACGAGTAATCCATATTCTTAGGCATTTGTCTAGCTCTTTCCCCCGATCTAATCCGTGTTTAGTAAGCGATGAGACCAGTTGTGGAAGAACTTCGGAAGTTCTTGTAACTTTTGTAAAGGTCGAGTTACGACTTTGGGAAAGAGTAAGGTTCGCACAGTCGCCCGAAGGCAGAAGCTGTAAGGCAGACCGCACATACCTAAGAGGTTCTCTTGAGCATTATAGGGTGGTCTCTACGCGCAATCTCAAGCGGGTTAACAATAATTCAAATTGAGCAAACGATGAATCTGTCTAGGTTCCGACCTAACCGATCGGCAGCAAAATTGCAATAGATAACGATAGTTTTACAAATTGCAACATCTAGTTTTTATCTATCGACAAGATAAGTTCTTTCGATAAAATACTGTCGTTCGCCCCTACAAAATCGTGTATTAGTGCGATCGAATTTTCTTCAAACAGATCTATATAATTTAGAGTTGCTGCGCTGTTTCGCTTCGACAGGAGTTCGCGTGTGAGGATTTTGGGTTGGCGACGGGCGATCGTCTCCGTTATGGCGATCGCGCTGTGTTTCACGCTTTGGGCTTGCGGCGGCGATCGCCCTCCAGTCGCGGGCAAAGGTGAACCAACCCGACTGGGCAGCAGAATTTCTGAAGTTGCGCCGCCCGCTGTAATCGAGGAGTTGCGATCGGAACTGGAGCAGTATCAGCCGCAGGTGTCGATCGTCTCTCCGCGCCCCGATGAAGTCCTAGACGACAATCAGGTGACGGTGAAATTTCGCGTCCAGGATTTGCCCCTGTTCAAGAATGCCGCTTTGGGTTTGGGGCCACACCTGCATGTCTTTTTAGACAATCAGCCGTATCAGGCGGTTTACGATGCGGACGGATCGATCGAATTTACCGATCTCACTCCTGGAACCCACACCATCCGCGCTTTTGCCTCGCGTCCCTGGCACGAAAGCTTCAAAAATGAAGGAGCCTACGCGCAAACGACCTTCCACGTTTTCACCAAAACGCCCAACAACAATCCTGATCCCAATCAGCCACTTTTGACCTATAGCCGTCCACAGGCGAGCTACGGTGCAGAGCCGATCATGCTCGATTTTTATCTGACGAACGCGCCTTTGCATCTGATCGCGCAGGAAGATCCAAACGACGATATTCCTGATTGGCGAGTGCGGGCGACGGTGAACGGGCAGAGTTTCGAGATCGATCGCTGGCAACCCGTCTATCTCAAAGGCTTCAAACCTGGAAAAAACTGGGTGCAGCTTGAATACCTCGACGAGCAAGGCAATCCGATCGTCAACGCTTTTAACAATACCGTTCGCCTGATCACCTATGAACCCGGCGGATCAGACACGCTCTCGAAGATTGTGCGTGGCGATGTCGATGCGGCCACTGTGCGGGGAATTGTCGATCGAACCTACCAACCACCCGCCCCGGAACCAGAACCAATTCCAGAACCTACACCCGAACCATCGCCTGGGCCAGAGGAAGTCTTCGAGCCTGAGCCGGAAGTGGTTGAGCCGGAGGAGACGATCGCGCCTGAAGTTGAACCGACACCGGAACCTGAAGTGGCGGAACCATCGATCGAACCCGTTGAACCCGCACCGACAAACGTTTCGCCAACCAAAGATAACGAACCTATCGAACCATCTGTAACGCCTGCACCCGTTGTAGAACCCGCGCCGTCGAGCGAACTTCCACCAGTTGAACCCGTGCAGCCTCGTCGCGGATGGAAAGAATTCTTGAAGCGCGGCGGAGATGGCTACTTCAATCGGCGCGGTAGACCACCGGGAGCGGCAAAAGCGATCGAATCTGCACCACAAACGCTGCCGGAAATTATTGAGCCGGAATCGATCGAGCCTGACGTACCGCTGATTCTGGAGCCAACTGGGGAACCGGAAGTCCCAATTTTGCGATCGCCAGAACCCGCTGCTGATTGATCCATTCCATCGATCGAATTTGTAAGATCGGTGTTATGGCCATCGTTCAATCAATTGAGTCGATTGTTGTGAATCAATCGTCAGACCAATCACCTGTTTCAAGTAGTGGAACTGATAAATGTCGTGTAACGCTGCGATTTTTTGGCGATCGCCTTGATCCTAATTCCATTACTGAGGTTCTTGGTGTACAGCCAACCAAATCATGTCGTAAGGGAGACATCTTTCACGGCAAAGTGCGCGATCGAATTGAGAAAACAGGAAAGTGGATTTACCGTTCTGATGAATGGAAGGCAATTCACCTTGAAGATCAGATTAATCAGCTACTCGATCGATTGCCTGAAAATCTTGATGTATGGCATGAACTAACAGCTAATTTTCAAGCTGATTTATTTTGTGGCTGGTCAGTAAAGCGATCGAATCCTGGAATCTTCTTTTTACCAGAGACACTGAAGCGAATTGTCGATCGAGGATTAGGCTTTGGTTTAGATATTTATTTTTCTCCCGAAGAGGATGAACAGTCGTAAATGCCTCAAATTCGCGCTCCAGAATTTTCGGCAAAGCTGCCCTGGCTGAACGTCGATCGCCCACTTTCCCTAAAGGAATTGAAAGGTCGAGTTGTTCTGCTTGATTTCTGGACATATTGCTGCATCAACTGTTTGCATATTTTGCCCGATCTCAAGTATTTGGAAGAGAAGTATCCCACGCTTGTCGTAATTGGCGTTCATTCGGCCAAGTTCGATCATGAGAAGGATGTGGAGAGTATTCGGCAGGCGATCGCTCGCTACAACATTCAGCATCCGGTTTTAGTCGATAGTGGTTTGCATACCTGGCGAAATTATGTGGTGCGGGCTTGGCCGACATTTGTAGTGATCGATCGCAACGGCTACATTGCAGGCACGTTTGCAGGAGAAGGAAAGCGCGAGCTTTTAGATGAATTAATTGGCAATTTGATCGAGGAAAATACTTCAGATTTGCCGCCAATTCGGAAGCAGCAAGAGCCGATTTTGTCGCCGATCGCTTTTCCTGGAAAAGTGCTAGCCGATGCAGAGAGCAACCAGCTTTTCATTGCAGATTCCGGCCATCATCGCATCGTTGTAACGACCTTAAATGGTGAAGTAAAACACACGATCGGTGTAGGTGTAGCCGGATGGAAAGATGGTGATTTTGAGACAGCGCAATTTGCCGCACCGCAGGGGATGGCGATCGATCCCAATCACCGATTTCTCTACGTTGCAGATACAGACAATCATTTGATTCGCCGGATTGATTTTCAAAAGCAAATTGTGGAGACGATCGCGGGAACCGGACAACAAAGCCGCAACATTCGACCCCATAGCGGCTATGGACTGGAGACTGCCTTGAATTCGCCTTGGGATCTCGCTTTGGTGGCGGATAGCTTGCTGATTGCAATGGCGGGATCGCATGAAATTTGGGAATTGCGGCTTAGCACTGGAATGATTCGCACCTATGCCGGGACGGGGGCAGAATTTCGCGTCGATGGGGCGATCGAAGAAGCCGCTTTTGCTCAACCGAGCGGGTTAGCGATCGCAGGGCGCGAACTATTCATCGCCGATAGCGAAATCAGCAGTATTCGTGCAATCGAACTGGGCAGCGATCCCCAAGTGCGGACGGTTTGCGGCAGTGGAGATCTGTTTGGGTTTGGCAATCGCGACGGGCAAGGCGAAGAAGTCCGGCTTCAGCACTGCATGGGGATCGCCTACGGGCTGGGCGCTCTGTGGATTGCCGACACCTACAATCACAAAATCAAGCGCGTTGATCCCCAGACGGGCGAATGTACAACGATTTTGGGCGGCTTTGCGGAACCAAGCGGATTAAGCATCGCGGGATCAACTTTATTTGTGGCGGATACGAATCATCACCAAATTCAGCGAATTGATTTGGACAGTTTGACCGTGAGCGCGATCGAATTCCCCGGACTTTGTGCCCCAGGATTATGCTTTCCGAGTTGATGCTGCATTCGATCGACGTTTCCGCCACTGTTACTTACTGGTATGAGGGCAACTGTCCGCAGACTGGGGATCGCTTGAGACTGCCGCGCACAAAATTTGTCGAGTCGATCGCCCACAGGCTCATGCAGCAGCTTGGGGATCAAGAGGAAGGCAAAATGTTCGGCGTTTTGCTGGTCGAAACTGCGGAGGGAAATCAAGCTGTCCTCAAAGCATTTTCAGGATTATTAAATGGCAAAAGCATGATCCCCGGTTGGGTTCCGCCGATTCCCGGTCGAGAATCTGTTGCCTTGCAAGAAGCTGAAACACTTCAAATCTTGAGCGCCATTTCGCGGGAAATTATTGAACTTCAGCAGCTTTCAATTCGGCAGGAATTCGATCGCCTCTCCAGCGAATTTGCAGTGAAACTTCAGCAGATGTCGATCGACCATCAACAGCGGCAACAGTGGCGACAAGAGCAGCGCGATCGTGTCGGTGAATCAGTAGAACTTGACAATCAAAGCCGTAAGGATGGGATCGATCGCCGCAATTTAAAGCGTCAGCGCGATCGAACCTTACAGCCGCTCATCGAAAAAATTGCTCAGGCAGATGCGCGAATTCGCGAACTGAAGCAGCGCAGGCGATCGATCTCGCAGCAGCTTCAAGCAGAAATGCATAGAGTTTACTCACTGACGAATTTTGCGGGACGATCGATTTTTCTCAATCAGATTGGCAGCTTGCCCACCGGAACGGGTGACTGTTGCGCTCCAAAGCTGCTGCACTTTGCCGCAACTCATGGTTTGAAGCCGCTGGCGATGGCTGAATTTTGGTGGGGAAAATCTCAGAGTGACAAAATTTGCGGCGAATTTTATGGAGCTTGTGTCGATCGCTGCCAGCCAATTATGGGATTTTTGCTGTCAGGATTGCCTCAGTCTGCCTTGTCAATTCTTTACGAAGATGACGCGCTAATTGCAGTTGATAAACCTGCGGGATTGCTGTCCATTCCGGGTCGAACGCTCGATCGCCAAGACAGCGTTTTGAGCAGGCTGCATGGAAGCGCACTGGCTGTGCATCGACTCGATCAAGAGACATCCGGCATTTTGATGTTGGCACGGGATCAACAGACGCAGCGCTTTTTAAGCCAGCAGTTTCAACAGCGGCAAGTGAAAAAAATTTATGAAGCGGTTTTGACGGAAGCGATCGAACCAACCGAAGGCGCGATCGATCTGCCGCTGTGGAGCGATCCGGGCGATCGTCCACGTCAAAAAGTCGATCGGCGCGGTAAGCCGAGCCTAACGCAGTTTCGCAGGCTGGACAATTCGACCCGCTTTGAACTGATCCCCGTGACAGGGCGGACGCACCAGCTACGGGTTCACTGTGCGATTGGGCTGGGTGTGCCGATTTTGGGCGATCAACTTTATGGCAGTCCGACCGGGGATCGCCTGCATTTGCACAGCCGCGAACTACATATTCAGCATCCGCAAGGGCACTGGCTGACGTTGCGATCGCCCGTGCCGTTTTAGCGAACAAGGCGCAAATACGGACGGTAGACCCAAGCCCCACCCAAGGTTTCTGCCCAGTCGCCATTCGATCGACCGCTCAGCGTTACGGATGCACCTTGAGGGAGGTTTTCGATAACAAAATATTCGGTTCCGGGACCATAGCGTAGCGGAACTGGCTGGCCGTTAGGCGAATCGACGATCGCCAGAATTCCTTCGGGATTTGGGCGACCAGAACCATCCCCTGGCGGATCGCCCAAAAAAGTCGTTGTCACTCCGGTCACGCGCCCATCGCGAATGTTCACCCGACAGTCGAACCGAAATGGACGAAAGCCGCCTGTCGCGTCTAGGCTTCCTTCTCCGGTTAGCCCGTTTTCCGCGTTAGAAATGAAGTAGCTCTGGAGCGTATTAAGCGCAACCAAAATGTTGCCACCTGCTCGTTGTGCCACCGCAGGCTCGCAGCGATCGAGCAGAAAATAAACCTGTTGAGTTTGCTGCTTGACACGCGAATCAACAGTTTGCGAATGAGCGCGAACAGGCAAAAAAACCGTTAAGGTCGTTGAAAGAATGGCGATTGCACCAACACGAGAAACTAGCATAATTAAACGGTTAAGTAAATCAGTGAAGCGTTTTTAGCGTTCAGATATCGTATCACCGGATTTCGGATCAATTGATTAACAAATTCTAAAGCTGCCCAAAATTAGCGATCGCTTGTTGTCAATTCAAATAGCTGATTGCTCAGCGCGATCCAATCGGCCACGCTGAGATCTTCGGCGCGAACTTGTGGATTAAGATCGAGCGATTCCAAAAGCGCGACGAGTCGATCGCGCTCAATCACGCTTTGCAAATTGTTTCGCAACATTTTTCGCTTGGTCGCAAATCCGAGTCGGACTAATCGATCGAGCCACTGCGGATCTTTGAGCGTCGGATCGATTGGATGCGGCGTCAAACGAACGATTGCAGAATCAACTTTGGGCGGCGGATAGAATGCTTTCGCTGGAACGATCGACACCTGCTCGCAGTTTGCCAACGCCTGTACCCGAACTGAAAGCGCACCAAAATGGCGCGATCCCGCTTTTGCACACAGGCGATTGGCAACTTCAAGCTGAACCAGCAGCACGATCGATTCAAACGGTCGTGGATTGGGTCGAGCGATCGTTCCGAGCAGTTTTTCAAGAATTGGTCCCGTGATGTTGTAGGGAATATTTGCGACAACTTTATTCGGCTGCTGAAACTGCGGAAAATTTTGCAGCAGTGCATCCAGATCGATCGCCAAAAAATCACTTTGCAGCAGCAAAAAGTTTTCGATTTCGCCCAGCTTTTTCACCAATAGCTGACATAAATCACGATCGATCTCAACGGCAACGACGGCTCCGGCGCGATCGAGCAGTTGCCGAGTCAAAACGCCTTGACCGGGACCAATTTCTAAGACGCGATCGGAACCGGATAAATTTGCAGATTCAACAATGCGGTTGAGCGCTTTTTCACTCCGCAACCAGTGCTGACCAAATTGTTTACGAGGCTGAGGCATGAAGTCGATCGCAAAAGCACCATCAACCATTTTGCCTTAATTAAATTCGTCTTGCTTAGCCAAACCAGTTAGAAGGCGCAAGCGTTGACGAAACTGCCTGCGGCAAATGGCGCATTGCCCACTCAGCATCTTCTTGAAAAATTTGCTGAATTCCTTGATGAATCAGCGCTTCAATCTGCAATCGCTCTTCGATCGAAGGGCAAAAAGCTCGTGAGTTAAATTGCGTTTCTGATTCGACCACTGCATAGGCAACTCGCGATCGCGTCATTACGTAAACAATCAACTTCTGTCGCAAGTCAGGAATCGCAAATGCTTGTTGATAAGGCCGATCAGGATATTTTGACAGGACTTCTTCAATTTCTTGAATGACGATCGGTTCGGTTAAATTTACAATTGCTTTTGTCACTTTTTCCTCCTACTGCTGAGTTCAAAGTATGCTCTAACTTCTGATTCATCATTGAGAAAACAGAAAAAAGTTGCACCGCCAAAATAGCGAATGCAGCGATCGAATTTGACTGCGAATACTAGCTGTTGAAAGCTCAGAGGACAGTTGGCAAAATGTGTAGTCAAGCGATCGCTTCATGCTCAACTACAAATCGTTTACTTCAACTAGAACAAATGTATGAGCAGCTTCTTGTTGACATTCAAGTAGACCGCTCTTTCCTCACACCACTGTAATAAATAGAAGCTTAACAAGTCCTCAACAAGTATTGACAAAATGCGAATTTATTTTCACTAAAATTAATATCAGCAGAAGCAGTGACTCAACCTAGATAAATTGATTGAAATAATAGAGAGTTGCGCGAATTAATTTGAGACTTTATCGCGATGTTGTATTGAATTTAACAAGCAGACGACATGAGTTTTGGCTGATGTTTCCAAATGCTCAATTCTTCCAAAAGCACGACCCAAGCGATCGCGACGCTACTGCGCTCCTACTCCCACTACAACAAAGAGCCAATTTCAAAGCCAGCAACTTGCAGATTTGCTAGCATCAGTTTTATTTCACCTGATCTTTTGATCGTGCAAATGCTCGCTCTACCCGCCGCGATCGCGAATGCTTTAGCCGCAACTTAATCGTATGGTTTGTGCAGATTCAACGATTCTTTGACATAAAACTCGCTGAGAAACAAAGTTAAATCAATGACGGTAATTATCTGTCCGGGCATTCATCCGCCTGAATTGACGGCAAGCTTCGTTCAACAGATCGGGGCTTACGTGGATGACTATTTGATTGTGCCGAGCGACAGTTACCCCTACTCTGCCCCACATATTTTTCACTATATTTATCGTCAGTTTGTTGTGCCACGTCCGACGAGTTCTCAAACTGTTGCCTCCACGCCGCTTGTATTCATCAGCTTTAGTGCAGGCGTCGTTGGTGCGATCGGCGCGGCGTGGATGTGGCAGGCATTAGGAAAAAAAGTCAAGGCGTTCATTGCATTCGACGGTTGGGGTGTGCCGCTGATCGGCAATTTTCCGATTCATCGCATCAGCCACGATCGCTTCACCCACGACAGTTCGATCGCTTGGGGCGGAGCCGAAAGCTTCTATGCCGATCCGCCCGTTGCTCACCTCGACCTGTGGCGATCGCCGCAAACTGCGATCGGTTGGCGCGTCCAAGCGCAATGTCACCCGCCTGAAGCCGATCGCACGACGGCAGCAGATTTCTTGCTTGCCCTGCTCGCCCAACATCACGAGATCAAGCCGAAAGCGCCAATTTTGCAACCTCCAACGCCCAACACCCAGCATCCATAAGTCAGCAAATGCTGACATGAGTGAACTCATTCGATCGCCCTGTGCCAAATTGGAGAAAAGCCGAGCAGTCGCGAGATGCGGTTGCGAAAGAAATTTCTCAAGCAGCAAATATTGCGTCTCGACAGGAATTCCAGTCAGAACTAGACTGGAATATTAACGGCTTTTGTGCATCGATCGTTACAGAAATCGTCTTTATGCGTGAGGTTATGCCTGTGCTTTCTTCCAGTGCTGCATCCGCCCCAGCAGCGTCGCAAATCGCTTCGTCTTCGTCTACGCCTCGTCAATTTCCCATTCGTGCAACAGGTGGCTATGCGCTGATTGATAGCCTCAAGCGACATGGCGTTACTCATATTTTTGGCTATCCAGGCGGCGCAATTTTGCCGATCTATGACGAGCTATATCTGGCCGAAGCTGCGGGCGGCATTCAGCACATTCTGGTGCGGCACGAACAGGGCGCAGCCCACGCCGCAGATGGCTACGCCCGCGCCACAGGCAAAGTGGGCGTTTGCTTTGGCACTTCTGGTCCCGGTGCGACCAATTTGGTGACGGGAATCGCGACCGCGCAGATGGATTCGATCCCAATGGTGATTGTGACGGGTCAAGTGGCACGCCCCGCGATCGGTTCGGATGCCTTCCAGGAAACGGATATCTACGGAATCACCTTGCCGATCGTCAAGCATTCCTATGTCGTTCGCGATGTGCGCGACATTCCGCGTATCGTGGCTGAAGCCTTCTACATTGCCAGTTCTGGTCGTCCTGGACCTGTCCTGATCGATGTGCCAAAAGACGTTGGCCTTGAACAGTTTGACTATGAACCTGTCGCGCCGGGCAGCGTCAATCTGCCGGGATACCGCCCGACCGTGAAGGGCAATCCGCGCCAGTTGTTCCAAGCCCTGAAGCTGATTCGGCAGGCTAAGCAACCGCTGCTTTATGTGGGAGGAGGCGCGATCGCAGCCAGCGCCCATGCCGAAATTCATGCGCTTGCTGAACGCTACCAAATTCCCGTCACGACAACCTTGATGGGCAAAGGCGCATTCGACGAACGCCACCCGCTCGCCCTGGGAATGCTGGGAATGCACGGCACGGCCTACGCTAACTTTGCCGTCACCGAATGCGATCTACTGATTGCCGTTGGCGCAAGATTTGACGATCGCGTCACGGGCAAGCTGGACGAATTCGCTTCGCGTGCCAAAGTCATTCACATCGACATCGATCCGGCTGAAGTCGGCAAAAACCGCACGCCCGAAGTGCCGATCGTCGGAGATGTGCGGCGGGTTTTGACAGATTTGCTCAAGCGCGATCGCGAAGATAATTTCGCTCCTGCTCCGGCTCAGACTCGTGACTGGCTGGCGCGGATCGATCGCTGGAAGCACGACTATCCGATGGTTGCACCTTCCTACCCCGGCATGATTGCACCGCAAGAAGTGATCGTGGAACTGAGCAATCAAGCTCCCAACGCCTACTACACCACTGATGTCGGCCAGCACCAAATGTGGTCAGCGCAGTTTCTCAAAAACGGGCCGCGCCAGTGGATTTCCAGTGCTGGACTCGGCACAATGGGCTTTGGAATGCCTGCGGCGATGGGCGTTCAAGTGGCGCTTCCGGATGCACAGGTGATTTGCGTCAGCGGCGATGCCAGTTTCCAAATGAATTTGCAGGAATTGGGAACGCTAGCGCAGTACGGCATCAACGTCAAAACCGTAATTCTCAACAATGGCTGGCAGGGCATGGTGCGTCAGTGGCAGCAAGCCTTTTACAACGAGCGCTATTCGTCTTCCAACATGGAGCCGTCGATGCCCGATTTTGTCTTGCTGGCGCAGGCATACGGCATCAAGGGCATGATTGTGACAGAGCGAGATCAGCTTGAAGATGCGATCGCTGAAATGCTCGCTCACGAAGGCCCTGTCCTCATGGATGTCCACGTCAAGCGTGACGAAAACTGCTACCCGATGGTGGCTCCCGGCAAGAGCAATGCCCAAATGATCGGCCTGCCCGATCGCCCCAAACTCGAACAGGCGATCGAACTGATCCACTGCACGAACTGCGGCGCAAAAAACGCCAGCACCAACAACTTCTGTCCGGAGTGCGGCACGAAGATCTAAGGTTGACTTGAGCAACAAATCACAACAAACGCCAGGAGGAGGTTTTTAACAAGCCTCCTTTTTTCGATCGCACCACTTTGAGTAAAAATGCTAAAGTCTCAGGGAATATGCTGTCTTTTTGTAAAGCGTGATGGCGATCGCGAATGCTAAAGCTAAGTAGACAACAAATTGTGCTGACCGTTGGTGCGGCAGTCGGAGCGCTTGCCCTTGGAGCCGGAGCCGCCCTAGTGTATTTCAGTGAATTGGGCGATCGCTTCTCTTGGCTCAACCTCAATGCTGACGGGGCAACTCGGCTGCAAACTTCAGACGCAGAAGCCTCTCAGGTGCTTGCGTTGGTGAATCAGCCGATCGCCCAGCGGCAACCTACCCTGCAACTAATCGCGGCAGGTGCAGAGTCGGGCGATCGCCATCGTGCCCGCTATTTGCTTGCCAGCGATTTGATCGCGCAAAACAAAGCGGGTTCTGCAATTCCACTGTTAGAAGGTTTAGCCCAAGAGTATCCGGTTCTGGCTGCGCCCAGCCTCGCCAAGCTTGCCCAGGCTTATGCCGCAGCGGGCAATAGCAATCAGGCGAATCAAACCTGGAAGACTTTAGTAGAACGCCATCCAAACGATCCGGCAGGTGCGGAAGCGCTGTTTGCCTTGGGGCGTAGCGATCGCAAACAGTGGGATCAGCTTCTCGCCAAATTTCCCGCCCATCCGCGATCGCTAGAAGTGGCACGAACCAAGCTGAAAGAAAATTCCAATCAGCCTGCGCTCTTGCTGCTGCTGGCGCGACATGGCGTTTCTCAGCCGGATATTACTTCGATTCTCGATCGCCTCACAGTGGAATATGCGGCTCAGCTTAAACCGGAAGATTGGGAAGCGATCGCGTTTGCCTATTGGGAAAATCAGCGCTATGGCAATGCAGGGTCGGCATATGCCCGTGCCCCTCGAACTTCGCTGAATGTGTATCGGGCGGGGCGCGGCTTGCACCTGAGTGAACAGGCAACCGCAGCGATTCCTTTTTACACGCAGGTGGTGCAGCAGTTTCCCGACTCGGACGAAGCCGGACTTGCGCTGGTGCGGCTAGCGGCGATCGCACCCAAGCCAGAAATTGCAATTCAATATTTGGATCAAGTCATTGCTCGCTATCCCGATCGCGCTCCTGAAGCGCTCTTGAAGAAATCGCAAACGCTCGACGCACTCAACAGCCCAGAATCCGCCTCAAAAGCTCGTCAGCAACTGCTCAGCCAGTACAGCAAGTCAGACACGGCTGCTGAACTACGCTGGGAACTGGCCGAACAGCGATTTGCCGCTGGAGATATTAATGGCGCGTGGACGATCGCGCGTCAGTTGGTCAGCGAAAATCCCAACAGCGAATATGCACCGGAGGCAGCGTTTTGGGTCGGCAAGTGGGCGCAGCAGCTCGGCCAGCAGCAGGACGCAAAAACGTCTTTTGAGTACGTGTTGACGCACTACCCAGAGTCGTATTATGCCTGGCGATCGGCTTCTTTGCTGGGTCTGGATGTGGGGGACTTCACGACTGTTCGCGAGAAACAGCCGGAAGTGGTGAAACCGACGCAGCGACCTGATTTGCCTGCGGGTTCACAAACGCTGCAAGAGCTTTATCGATTGGGACAAGACCGCGAAGCTTGGGCACATTGGCAGGTTGAATTCCAATCGTTTATGCAGCCTTCCGTCGTGGAACAGTTTACAGACGGCGTGATGCGCTTGGGTGTGGGCGATAACCTGAACGGAATTTTCATGATTTCAAGTTTGCGAAATCGGGAGAAGGCTGAAGATCGATCGGCCTATCAAGATCTAAAGCAGCAAATTTCCTACTGGCAGGCGCTCTATCCGTTCCCGTACATTGGGCAGATTAACAAGTGGGCGAAAGAGCGCAAGCTAAATCCGATGCTGGTGACAGGTTTGATTCGGCAAGAATCGCGATTTGAGCCGAAGATCGAATCGTCCGCAGGCGCACTCGGCCTGATGCAGGTGATGCCCGGAACGGCTGATTGGATCTCGGAGCAAATTGGCGTCCAATCTTTTCAGATGACCAATCCTGAAGACAATATTAAGTTTGGCACTTGGTATTTGGACTATACGCATCGTGAATACAGCAACAATTCGCTGTTTGCTGTTGCTAGCTACAACGCCGGACCAGGAAATATTGCCGACTGGATCGATCGATTTGGCTTTCGCGATCCAGATGTTTTTGTTGAGCAAATTCCTTTTCCTGAAACTAAAGGCTATGTCGAATCCGTCTTCGGCAATTATTGGAACTATTTGCGACTTTACAATCCCAAAGTGTCAGAAATGCTCGACAAGTATTCACCGGAACATGCTCGAATTGGCGGGTAGATTCACCTTGCCGCTAGCCTCCCATGCCGTCAACTGCAAGCGGGTTTCGGCTTTTTCTCCGCCTACAGTCACAGGAGAACGTTAGTCGGACTGCAAAATGAACCAGATAAAGGCAAGATTGTGAAATTTTGTATCTTTCACTGCGCGAACGACATTGCTTGTCAATCTGACGTTTGAAGTGAAACGACTTCTGTTTTTCCGGTTGGGTCAAGCCTGAATTTCGATTCATAATAGAGATATTCCACCATGATGCAGCCTAACTCAACTTACACTTTGTAATTTAGATAACAAGAATCGAGACGATCGCCACTCTTAGCTTTTAGCAAATCTCAGCAGTGAATTTCGATGGCTGGAGTCATCTAAATACAGTTTGAATGAATACAGCTTGAACCTTTAACTTCCTTTGACTGGAGCAATATGAACGCTGAATTTTCAGTTAGAAGACCCTGGCTTGCTTTGACGCTACTCGGCTCAGCTTATGCTTTGTTGGGATGGTATTTATCAGCACACCACATTCTTTGGATTTTTGGTGTTTTTGTGACGCTTGCAACGTTAGCGATCGTTTGGAAAGGAACTCTGATTTTAGAAAATTTATCTTTGTTGAAATCTTCTCGGCTATTTGGCTTGATTATTACTGGGCTGATGATAAGTTTGCCTCTTGCGCTGATTGTGGGAGGTTCGCTGTTTTTGAACTTAATTTTTTTACCTGTTGCGACGATGTTCTTTGCTGAAATTGAGATGCGATCGGCTGGTTTTAAGCAGCTTCAGCTATTTTTTTATCTCACGCTTTTGGCAGGACTCGGCCTCGGACTGGGTGAAGCGATCGATCTCGTACTGGTTCCAAGCGGGCGATTCTAAATTCACAAACAGGTTGCTTCAATTTGCCGCATGATTGCAAATGAGAAGCCCGCCCATAGTGGCGTATTAATTTGGACAGTGTCCAATCCTTCTGCCGTCCAGTGGTTGCTGTTGTGCAGAATTGAATAGTGGCCGATCGCCTTGAAATAGTTAGTTTGGGTTGGCGGATGATTGCTCAGTTGAATCACTTCTCCTTGCTGGTTTCGCTGCATTGCATTTTGAAGAAATTCCATCAGTTTTAGATAGTCCGATCGCGTCACGCCGACGCATTTGATGTTTTGAGTCGGAAGACGATCGTATGCCTGAATGCCAAGAACCGATGCATCGGAAAAGAACATCGCCTGCAAGCCTCTAGATAGCGTATCGCTCAGTTCGGTAGGCGGATTCATGTACCAGTTTCGATCGCCCCATCCGAAGCCTAAATACTGCTGCTGATGGAGCGGAAGTGGCAGATGGTTTCGCCAGTCAAAGCTGTCGGTATAAACCGGAACGAGGATATTCGTGTGAATATCAAACTGAATAGCGCAGACTTTATACTGACAGCTTGCCTGCGATCGATGCTGCCAACGGCGCGGCAGAAACGAGCCTGCCGCAAGCAGCACTGATAATGAGATGAAGCCAACGAAAGAAATTGCCATACACCTTTTTAGCTGCGTCTTCATGATGCGATCGCTTGCGCTTCCACTAGCGCCAAAACTTGAGTTGATTCTACATTTATCGAAAGCGAATTGGCGTCCTCAAAACTAATAGCCGCTACTTTCCTCTGCCAAACGGTTCGATCGCGTCGTAGTCGTCGTAGGTTTCGTCGGTCACGGGAACTGTATCTTCTAAAGTAGGCATGAGAAACGCAGGGGCAGATCGTACCTGCCCGCTGCATCCTGCTCCCATGCACACGAAACTGTTTCCCTTGCTAAGGGGGTTACAGGGGAATCTCCGTTGGGCTATCTCACGACTAGAAAGTTGTAGAACACGCCCTGGCGAGTCGATCGCACTGCCTAAACGCCTTAAGAAAATATAAAAGCCTTGACTTATTGCATTCGAGCAGCGTATTGTTGATTCAGTATAAATACTGAGTTCAGAGTGTAGTGCAAAACGACTTCGCCTTTCCACCCTGCGCTGGATCAAGGCGAATTTGTTCTGACTGTCGATCGTAATCTTGCTTGAACCTCGGCTGGAACAGTGCCGAGCGGTTCTGATTAGCAAGATCAAGACTGCTTACATCCTCAACCCAAGGAAAATCTATGAATCGTCGTTCCGACAACACGTTTGGTGGTGCCCGCACGCTTCAGTTCAACCGAACGATTCGCGATTCTGTCGGACAGCGCGATCGAATTGATATCTACAAGTTCACTGCTTCAGGCTCATCCAATTTCTCGATGTCGCTCAGCGGACTGCGGGGAAATGCCAACGTTCGATTGCTCAACAATCGATCGAGGACGATCGCGGCATCCAATCAGCGGAGAAACCGACCAGAGCGCATCGGGGCAGATCTGGAAGCGGGAACCTACTATCTTCAGGTGCAGTATGTCGATCGACGCGGCACAACGCCCTACAGACTTCAGGCTGCCCTCACACCATCGTCCAATCCTAACCCTGACCCAGAACCGCCGCTGCCGCCGCCTGTTGGGGATGATTCGATCGCCACTGCGATCGACATTGGAACGCTCACCACAACCACTGTCAAAGAGGAATTTGTTGGGCCAGAAGATCCCGTCGATTTCTTCAAATTCACCCTCAACGACATTGCCAATGTGGAAGTAAGAGTTGAGGAGTTGAGTGGGAGTGGAACGTTTGAACTCATTCGCGACGATAACAACAATGGACTGGTCGATACTGGCGAGATTTATAGATCCAGCTTCGGCAGTTTTTCGCCGATCGATATGCCATCCGGCACCTATTTTCTGAGAGCTTCAAGCAATTCTGCAACTCGCTATCGACTCACTTTTGTCCCCACGCTTTTTGGTGGAAATGTCTCTCCCGATCCAGGAAGCACTCTGGCTACCGCATTTGATTTGGGTATCTATTCGGGCACGCGATCGATCAAAGAGTATATTGGTGCATTCGACACGGCTGACATCTACCGATTTACGCTCAATGATCTGTCAAACCTCCAGATCAACACGGGCAACAATAATCTTACGGTTCAATTGTATCGGGATGACAACAGCAACGGGTTAATCGATGACAACGAAACTTATCATTCGAGCGCGAGCAACTTGAATGTAGATATGCCATCAGGCAATTATTTCCTCGGCATCGTGCAGCGTTTTAGCAACTCAGCCGCCGCATACGAAATGACTTTGGTGGGAACCCCTTATGGCGGAAATGGACTGCCTGATCCCGGAAATACATTGCCTACCGCTCGTGATCTGGGTGTACTCAATGGTACTTCTTCCCGAAGGGAGTATGTCGGCAACTTCGACCTAGTTGATTTCTACAGATTCACGCTCAACAATGCTGCTAACTTTCAAGCTAGGCTGAATACTTCAAATGCTTCTACTTCCTTGTTTCGAGATGCAAATAACAACGGCCTGATCGACAGCGGTGAGGAATTGTCGTTCGGAACTTCAAGAGATTTGCAAGCGGGCACTTATTTCTTGCAAGTAGCTCGCAGATTTAGTAATTTGTCAACAAACTATCAGCTAGATTTAATTGCTCCTTAGCGATCGCTTCAGAGAAAATGCTTCGCCTGAAACTCAAGCGATCGAGTTTTCTAAGATGTGTTTTCAGCGATCGAACCTTTCAAAACACGCTTTAGTGCCTGCTTTAAAAGTCCTGGAAGGGTGGATGGTGGACAATCGATCCCCCTAAATCCTCTTTAACAAGGGGAGTTTGAGTGGTTCAGTTCCCTCCTTCTGTATGGGGTTAGGGAGGGTCAATGCCTTTCAAAATACGCCCTAGTCGATCGCCTTCAAAGTTCCCAAACCGCACACAGGAATGTGAAGCCCGCTGTCTCGTTAGAAATTCAAGATCTTTGCGTCTTTGAGTTACTTTTGTTTCACCACAATGGAGTTAATTCCTAACATGAAATCGCTCAAACAATCCCGACTCGTCTATCTCGCTCAGGGTGTTTTGCTGCTGTCTGTTCTGGCTTCTCCCCTGCTTGTCGCAACTGCGGCGGTTGCGGTTGAACAAACGGTGGCTCAGGCTTCCACTCAGCAGCGGCTTCGCGTTGCCATCCTCGACTTTGACTTTGCCACCACCGGATTAACAGGCGGAGCCTACAGTTTTGCCAGCGGCGGCGGTCCCGGACAGGGAATCAGCGATTTGCTCACGAATCGCATGGTGCAAAACGGCACATTTTCGATCATCGAACGCAGCCAAATTGCAGCAGTGTTGCGAGAGCAAAATTTAGGCGCATCCGGACGGATTGATGCCTCCACCGCTGCCGAAATTGGACGGATCTTGGGCGTGGATGCAGTGATTGTCGGTTCTGTGACGCGCTTCAATGTTGAAGAGCGGCGATCGGGTCTTTCAATTTTGGGAATCGGCAACTCCAGAAGACGGTATCTGGCTGAAGTTGAAGTCAATGCCCGGATGATCGACACTACCACTGCCGAGATTCTGGCCGTTGCCGAAGGGTCTGGAGAAGCGGAGGAGCGAGGAAATAACTTCTCGCTGGGCGGTCTGGTGACATCGGGATCGGACGCAAGTAGCACCGATCGCCTGCTGAGTGAAGCGGCGGAACAGGCCGTTGATGCCCTCGTGGTTCGCTTGACCGAGCAACGGTAGACCGCAGCATCACAAGCAGGGTTTGTGCCGACTGGGATCGCATATCGCAGTCGGCATTCGTTTGAACAATCGATTCTGATCAAAGCAGCGATTCGCCTCGATTGAAATCAAAAACATTCAATCGAATTTCACTTGTTTGTGAAATTATTTGCTAGCGATCGCGACGGGGTTCTGGCGGTTTTTCGTAGTCCTCGTAGGCGGCAACGATGCGCTGGACGAGCGGATGGCGAACGACATCGGCCTTGGTGAGCTGACAGAAGGCAATGCCCTCAACGCGACGGAGAATGCGTTCTGCGATCGCCAGCCCCGAAGCTTGATTGGGTGGCAAATCCGTCTGCGTCAGATCGCCCGTTACCACCATGCGCGAATTCGATCCCAAGCGCGTCAGCACCATTTTCATCTGAGCAGGCGTTGTATTTTGGGCTTCATCCAGAATCACAAACGCATTGCTCAACGTCCGACCGCGCATGTAGGCCAAGGGCGCAACTTCGATTACGCCGCGCTCCATCAGGCTCGGCACTTTTTCCGCATCGAGCATTTCATACAGCGCATCGTAGAGCGGACGCAAATAGGGATTCACCTTTTGCTGAAGATCGCCCGGAAGAAAGCCCAAGCGTTCGCCTGCTTCGACAGCAGGACGGGTCAAAATCAAGCGTTCGTACTGATTGCTGAGCAAAGCTTGAACCGCGACGATCGCCGCCAAAAACGTTTTTCCCGTTCCGGCTGGCCCAATGCAAAAGGTTAGATCGTGCGTCCGAATGGCCTGGATATACTGCCGCTGGCGAAACGTTTTGGCGCGGATGTCTTCGCCGCGCCGAGTTCGGGCGATCACGTCGCGCTGCAAGTCTTGCAGTTCGTCTTGGCGATCGGTGTCGAGTGCCTGCCGTGCGGTGGCGATGTCGGGATTCGTAACTGGTTTGCCCTGACTCCAGAAAGGCTTGAGCGATCGCACCAGTCGCACACACAAATCCACCTGCTTTTCCGTGCCGCTGATCAGCAGTTCTTGACCGCGCAGGACGAGCGTTGCGCCTGTTTGTCTCGCGATTTGTTTGAGATTGCTTTCTTGCTGACCCGCAAGCGCCATTGCCGCCTCAGCGCTTTGCAGGTCGATCGTCGTGCTGGTCGTCACGCTGGGGGACGTGGGCGCGGTGGACGACGCGGGCGATCGGGCGACACACCGCCATTGCCGGAGGTCGATCGCGGTCGTCCTGCTGATTCACTCTGAGGTCGATCGCTTTGCGCTCCGTAAATGTCGAGATGCGCCGTATAGCCAACCGTTTGCGCGACGGCCTGAAGCACCGTGCGGACGGCTTGAATGTTGCGCCCGCCACGACCAAAAACGCGGCCTTTGTCTTCGCCTTCAAAGGCCAATCGAACCAGCACTCGGCGCGGGCGGGGGGCAATTTCACAGTCCACCTTAAGCGCGTCGGCTGATTCAAGAAACGGCGCAATGAGAAAGCGCACTAGCCCCGCATAATCGGGCGAGGCTTCCGTAGCAGGATGATCGGTCACAAACAAATTATGCTTGAGCAGGTTCGGCGGCAGGTTCGGTGGCTGGCGCGGCTTGTCCAGTTCCACCCAGAATGTTTTGCTTCCGCAGCAAATCGCGAACGGTGTCGGTTGGCTGTGCGCCTTGGGAAAGTCGGCGTTGAATGCCTTCGACATCCAGGCGAATTTCATCGGTGCGGGGATTGTAGAAACCCAATTCTTCGAGCGGGCGGCCATCTCGACGGGAAGTGCTGTTGACGGCTACAACGCGGTAGCTGACCTCGCGCTTTTTACCGAATCGCTTTAATCGCAGTTTAATCATGCCGATCGTGAGTGTAGCTTGCAGAAATTGCAGTTGAACAACTAATCATAACATGGCGATCGCGCCACTTGTTCAATCAACCCCAACGGCTAGCGGGTCGGTGTGTCCGCATTAGCGGGTTGATCGCTGGGCGCTTCCGCATCGCTGGGCATAGCTGCATCATCGGCAGCAGCGGCATCCGGAGCAGGCTGCACCGTTTCGCTTTCGATCGCTTGTGTTTGCGGCTTTGTCACGAATTCGTAAGTCGCTTTGGAAATTTGGCGAATCAGCTCTTGAGCGCGCGGATCGTTGCGCGGACGCTGCACCATCACAGTGGCAATGTAGCGCTTGCCCTGCGGCGTGTCGATCAAGCCGACATCGCCGACCATCGAGCCGATGTCTCCGGTCTTGTGGGCGATCGTTGCACCTTGACCGATTCCCGTTGGCAGCAGCGTATCGGTCTCGGTCTTCAGCATGATCGAGAAGAGACGATCGCGAGACTGCATCGACAATAGATCGCCCTGACTGATGCGGGCGAGCAGTTCTGCAAGTTCTTTGGGCGTGGTGGTGTTGGTTCCGGTCAGGTCGGGCAGCAGATTTCGCAGCGCTGTGTTGGTCAGTCCCCACTGGCGGAAACGCTGATTGAGCAGTTCGATTCCGCCGAGTCGAGCGATCAGCATGTTGGTGGCTGTGTTGTCGCTGATCACGATCATCTTGGTCGCGGTTTCTAACACGCTGTAGCGCGATCCGACTTCTTGATACTGCATATCGCCCGATCCGGTTGCGACATCGGCCTGCTTCATCGTCAACGATTCATCGAGCCGAATTTTGCCCGCATCCACGTCTTGCAGCAGCGCAATCAAGATTGGCATTTTGATCATGCTGGCCGAGGCAAACATCGACGAGCCGTTCAGATCAAGATAGTCGCCTGTTTCGATGTCAAGGACGAAAACACCAGGAGTCAACCCTGTGTAGCCGGACGTGAGCGATTCGATCGAGTTTTGCAACCGAGTCATCGGCTGTCCGGTTGGAAGCGCGACCGGAGACATTGCCACTCGGACAGGCTGACCTTCGGTGGCAACCGGAGAATTGAGCGTGGCCGATCGCGCTGCCTGCGTCACATCCTGCCGCAGTGCCGGATCAAGAACAGAAATGAGCGTTCCGGCGATCGCCCCGACGCCCACGCCCAAAATCAACAGACGCACCAGATACGTCAGCGGCGACGCTTTGCGGCGAGCACGGCGCGACTTGCGGGCAGATTCAGCAGGAACGGCGGCATGGCGAGCTTGGCGGCGGCGAATTCTTTCTTTAAGCGCTTCGCGGGTAGGTGGAGTTGGTTCAATCGATCGCAGGCGGCGCGGTTCACTGGAGCCAAACCCTGTGGGGACGCCACGAGTCCGTTCCGGCAGCGCTTCGCGCTCAGTGCTGGGAAGCTGGCGCGAGCGCGGCGCGACAGATGGATCAGAGCGACGCGCAAAGGCTGCGGGCTTGAGTAGCTTGGATTCTGCGGTCGGACGGGCTGCCGCAGGTTGTCGCTGAGCAATTCGCCGTCTCCGTGCCAGCCGCGATGATTGATTTGCCTCCTGCATGAAGTTCGCCTCCGCGATCGAGAGTGATGGGATGTAGCTGAAGTCAGTTGCGCTACGGGTAGCGTTGCCCTGCCATCTGTGTCGCCGCAAATTCTACGATATCTACACTAGATTTGCCAATGTGCGATCGCAAAAAATTTCTTACCGAGAATCATCTGGAGATTGATCCCGACTCACAAACCAAGCCATCTGGCGCAAAATTCCCCGCAGCATCGCGACTTCTGCCGCTGACAACTGCGATCGATTGAACAGGCGGCGAAACTTTTCCATTCGACTTTGCGCCGTGTGCGGATACAGATAGCCAATTTGCAGCAAAACCGTTTCAAGCTGATCGTAAAAGGCTTCAATCGATTCGATCGCCGCTCGCTCAGCCGTTTCCGGCGCGGGAAGCTGGGGATCGATCGCCATTAAATAAAGTTCATAGCAGCACACCGCCACTGCCTGCGCCAAATTCAGAGAAGGATAGTTCGGACTGGAGGGAATCCGAAGCAAGCGCTGGGCATAGTGCAGTTCTGCATTGTTCAAGCCTCGGTCTTCCGGCCCAAAGATCAAGGCGGCCTGATGGGGCGATCGCACCTGCAACAGCCAGGGCAAACTTTGGCGCGGTGACTCTAACACGCTCTCGATTGCCTGATCGCGTCCGGTTGTGGCAATGGCGCGATCGCACCCTTGCAGCGCATCCGGGATTGTCTCGACGCAGATCGCGGCTTCGAGAATGTCGATCGCGTGAACGGCCATCTGCCGTGCTTCAGCCCCTAGCGGATCGCAGTGGGGATCAACGAGGACAAGCTGCTGCAAACCCATATTTTTCATGATGCGGGCGATCGAACCGACGTTCAACGCGCCCGCAGGTTCGACTAAGACAATCCGAATGGCAGACAAAATAGACATCAAAAGAGTAGACGGAAAAATCAAAAAGTCAAGTTTCAACAATCCAGTAGCTACAAGAAACTTAACATTTCCTAACATGAATTACGACGTTTGATCGATGCATTGCAAGCGAGAACCTTGAGAAAAATTAGCGATCGAAGCGATCGCCGTGTGAGAGCATAAAGATAGTCAACGCGAATGGAACACAACTTTAAGATGGGTACACAAAAATCAACAGTCGTCGTCACCGGAGCATCGTCGGGCGTTGGGCTGTATGCGGCGAAAGCGCTGGCGCAGCGAGGCTGGCACGTGGTGATGGCCTGTCGAGATTTGCCAAAAGCCGAGAACGCCGCCAAATCGGTTGGGATGACGCCTGACAGCTACACGATCATGAAAATTGATCTAGGGTCGTTGGACAGCGTCCGCCAGTTCGTTCAAGATTTTCGGGCGACGGGTCGATCGCTTGATGCCTTGGTTTGCAACGCCGCAATTTATATGCCGCTGATCAAAGAGCCGCTGCGATCGCCCGAAGGCTATGAACTGACAATGACGACGAATCATCTCGGTCATTTTCTGCTGTGTAATTTGATGCTGGAAGATTTGAAAAATTCGCCTGCCAGCGATCGCCGTCTCGTCATTTTGGGAACCGTCACCCACAACCCGGATGAACTGGGCGGCAAAATTCCACCCCAGCCGGATTTGGGCAATTTTGAAGGCTTTGAAGCCGGATTTAAGCCGCCGATTTCAATGGCAAATGGCAAAAAGTTTGAGCCAGTCAAAGCCTACAAAGACAGCAAGGTTTGCAACATTTTAACGATGCGCGAACTGCATCGCCGCTATCACGAATCAACCGGAATAACCTTCAGTTCGCTCTATCCCGGTTGCGTTGCGGACACGCCGCTATTTCGCAATCACTACCCGCTGTTTCAAAAGATTTTCCCCTGGTTCCAAAAAAACATCACAGGCGGCTATGTGTCGCAGGAATTGGCGGGCGATCGCGTTGCTGCTGTTGTTGCCGACCCGGAATACCGTCAGTCTGGCGCGTACCTAAGCTGGGGCAACCGTCAGAAAAAAGAAGGCAAATCCTTTGTGCAGCGGGTTTCTCCGCAGGCGCGTGACGATGCCAAAGGCGAACGAATGTGGGATCTGAGCGCGAAACTGGTGGGCTTGACTTAGGCTTGAGCAATTCGGATGTCAAGCGATTGGCATTCGATCGCCCCATAGTGTGTGTTTTCAAACCCTTTGATCCTCCCCACCCCATAACAAGGAGGGAGTCATCCTCAAAGTCCCCCTTGTTATGGGGACAGGGGGATCAACCAACGGCCATGCGATTCACCAGAAGCTTTGAAAACACACCCTAGCCGATCGCCTCCGACTTCAAATCCCGCTCCATCAACGCTTCCAGTGCGGCTTTCGGCGTAATTTTGCCGTTCAGCAGGCGATACACCTGATAGGAAACGGGAATTGGAATGCCTTGGCGATCGGCCAGCTTCACCAGCACGTTTGTCGTGTTGACGCCTTCGGCTGTGCCTTGCAGGTTGGTGAGAATTGCGGAGAGCGATCGCCCCTGCGCCAGCCCAAATCCAACTTGATAGTTGCGGCTGAGTGAACTGTTGCAGGTTGCCAACAGATCGCCCAAGCCCGACAGTCCAAAAAACGTTTCTGGCTTTGCGCCCAGATGCGTTCCGATCCGAATCATTTCGGCCAGAGCGCGAGTAATCAGCGCGGCTTTGGCATTCGTGCCCAACTGCAAGCCGTCGCACACGCCCGACGCGATCGCAATCACGTTCTTCAACGTGCCGCCCAACTCCGTTCCCAAGGGATCGCTGTTCGTGTAGACGCGGAAGCGATCGGAAGCAAAGACGCGCTGAACAGTGGCGGCAGCTTCGGCATTCGTGCTGGCAACAACCGTTGCGGCGGGCAAACCCTGCTGAATTTCCTGCGACAAATTGGGGCCAGAGAGAACGGCGATCGCTTGATTGGGAAATGCCTGTCGCCAAATCTGTGTCGGGGTCAAGGTCGTGGCGGCATCAAGTCCTTTGGTCGCACTGACCAGAATGGCGCGATCGCTCAGCGGCAACGCCTGCACCTGCGCCACCACTTCGGGCAAGCCTTTCATTGAAATGGCAGACACGATTACATCTGCCGCATCAACTGCATCGGCCAGCGTCAGTTCCCCCCGTCGCGACCATAATCGAACGGTGTGACCAAGCTGTGCAGGCTGCATGGCGAGAACTGATCCCCACGCGCCCGCGCCCAAAACCGTGACGATGAGCGGTTTAGCCAAGATCGATCGCGCTTTCAAGAATTTGAGCCATCACAATCACAGCGGATTGACTAATCGGAGCAGGCAGCATTTCGCCGCGAAAATCAAGGAACTGCACGACGATCAAATAGGCAATTCCGAGCAGCAGCGCGATCGCACCTGTGACAATCGCAACGATTTTTGAGCGATCCATATGCACGTCTCAATTCTTAACCTGTTCTTGTTTTACAGTGACATAAAACTCGGCAAAATCGGGAATAACTCAAGCGTGACGTTGGCCTAGTAACATGGATACCGCACAATCTTCCTCTCCGGCAGCTTTATCGATGTTCGATCGATCGATCGTTGTGCAAACGCAAAATTTGCAAAAGCAATATCGCACCGGATTTTGGCTCAATCAGAAAGTCACGCCGCTGAAAAGCTGTACGCTGCAAGTGCATCAGGGCGAAACGTTTGGACTGTTGGGACCCAACGGAGCCGGAAAAACCACGCTATTAAAATTGCTGCTGGGGATCATTCGTCCCACTGCGGGAGAAGCGATGCTGTTGGGAAAACCTGTGGGCGCGGGCTTCGCCTCCTCCGGGCGCATTGTTCGCCAGCGCGTCGGCTATCTGCCCGAAAATGCCTACTTTTACGACTACCTGACCGGATGGGAATTTTTGCAGTACACAGCCGGACTGTTTCAAATTCCTGCTGATGTTGCCCAACGCCGCATCGCGGAACTGCTGGATCTGGTTGGACTCGCGCAGTCTGCCGCCCGCAAAAAGCAATTGCGCCGCTATTCCAAGGGAATGCTTCAGCGCATCGGCATGGCGCAAGCCCTGATTAACGATCCTGAAGTTGTCTTTCTCGACGAACCGATGTCCGGCCTTGATCCGCTCGGACGCTATCAGATTCGCGAAATTATTGCCTCACTCAAATCGCAAGGCAAAACGGTATTTTTTAATAGCCACGTGCTGTCCGATGTCGAGCAGATTTGCGATCGCGTCGCGATTCTTGCCCTCGGTGAACTTCTATGCGTCGGCTCAATTTCTGACCTGTTGGGAGCAGCAGATTTATATCAGGTGAAAGTGCACGGCGGCAGTGCCGATGTGCTGCAACAGTGGATTCCCGATTTGCAGTTTCAAGATGGCTATTGGTACGGCCATCTGAAAGGCGATCCGCAAGATTTTCTCGCCACGTTGCGCTTCATGAACGCTCAGCTTGCCGCAATGAATTTGTCACGCCCGACGCTCGAAGAATTTTTTGTGCAGCAGCTTCGTCAGCGCGGCATTACAGCGAGTCAATAAATCTAGAACTGAGCGGCGTTGCTGGTGTTGCGATCGCTTGCGTCTTTTTAACTTTGGAAATTGCAGCCTGTATTTGTCGTTTGGGCGATCGCCTTTCCGCAAACGTTGACCATGCTAGCGCGGTAAGATGATGACTTCGTTGAGGGTTGCGTGGTTTGAAATGATGCCGAATGCTTGCGTGGTGGGATTGGGAAAATCAGGAATTGCCGCAGCGCGATTGCTGAAGCGACAGGGTTGGAACGTGACGGTGAGCGATCGCAACGCCTCCCCCAGTTTGATCCCGATTCAGCAAACGCTCGAATCCGAAGGAATCACGGTTCTGCTCGGCCACAGCTTCACGCCGAATGCAGATTTTCAGCAAATTGTCGTGAGTCCGGGTGTGCCTTGGGATTTGCCTGCCTTGGTGGAAGCTCGCGATCGCAACATCGAAACGATCGGTGAGATGGAACTGGCATGGCGATCGCTTTCTGATATTCCCTGGGTCGGCATTACGGGAACGAATGGCAAAACCACGACGACCGCTTTAATTGCCGCAATCTTTCAAGCAGCGGGCTTCAACGCGCCCGCCTGCGGCAACATTGGGTATGCGGCTTGTGAAGTCGCTTTGGCAGACGATCGCCCTGACTGGATCATTGCCGAAGTCAGCAGCTACCAGATCGAATCATCCTCCACCCTCAAGCCGCGCATTGGTGTGTGGACAACCTTCACGCCCGACCATCTCAGCCGCCACTACACGCTGGAAAACTACTTTGCGATTAAGGCGAAACTGATTAACCAGTCGGCTGAAATCGTATTGAACGGGGACGATCCATATTTGCGGCAGGCATTGGCCGCTCGCTGGCCGAAGGCCTGCTGGACGAGTGTTCAGGAGCGCGGTGGACTGGTGGGCGATGGCTTCGCCTCCTCTGGGCGCGGTGCGTACATTGAATGCGGCTGGGTTTGGTTTGATGAAGAAAAAATTTTGCCTGCTGATGCGCTGAAGATGGTCGGGACGCACAACCAGCAAAACTTGCTGATGGCGGTGGCAACGGCAAAATTGGCGGGCATTGAGGCGGGAGCGATCGCCAGCGCGATCGAATCCTTCCCTGGCGTACCGCATCGACTGGAGCGCATCTGCATCCGGGATGGCGTGGAGTTCATCAACGACAGCAAAGCCACCAACTACGATGCGGCAGAAGTGGGTCTGTCAGCGGTGACGGCTCCGGTCATTTTGATTGCGGGTGGAGAAGCGAAAGCCGGAGACGATCGCGCTTGGCTTACCAAAATTGAGCAAAAAGCCGCTGCGGTTTTGCTGATCGGCAGTGCGGCGGCAGCGTTTGGCGATCGCCTCACTCAGATCGGCTACTCAACTTATGAAAAAGTGGAAACGCTAGAAAATGCCGTTCCAAGAGCCGCTGAGCTTGCCAAGCAGCATCAGGCCAATGTCGTTTTGCTCTCTCCGGCCTGTGCAAGTTTTGATCAGTTTCAAAGCTTTGAGCAGCGGGGCGATCGCTTCCGCGAGTTGTGCTTGGCGTTGTGAGCTAGCCAGACTCGGATGATTTGGCACTGCGGGAGATCAGCAGTGTTCTATCGGGTGGCAACACGCTTTCAGCGTGAGACAAAGCGCGGCTTGGCACTTCTGCATCGGGCGGCGAGGTCGCATCGATCGGAACCGTTTCGATGCGATCGATTAGATCGGCAGAAACCGCAGGCAAATCTCGGTGCGTGCTGCCTGTGAAAAATACGATTGTTGAGCCGCCCAAGCGAATTTGATCGCCTTGTTGCAAGCGACGCGCTTCGTGAATGCGATCGCCATTGATGAAACTACCGTTGCTGCTGTTGAGGTCGGCTAGATAAAACCCTTTGTCTTTGATGTAGCGAATGGCAGCATGACAGCGCGACAGGCGCTTATCTTGCAGCGGAATTCCGACCTGACGGCTATCGCGCCCGATCGTCCAGATGTTTTGTGGCTGCGTTAAGATTTGTGTTTGATCGTTGATCAGATTCGTGATGAGCTGGACGCGATCGCCCTCGATCAATCCTTGAATGTAGAACAGCTTTTGCTCTAGCAGCAGCGCATTGGTTGCGTTCTCCAGGTCAAGCAGTTCATCAAGCAGTCCCCGACGATGCTCATAGAGCTTGAGGAACGCTTGATACACATCTAAGCGCTGACTAAGTTCTCTATCGTCAGAGGTGTCCAAAGGGGCGTTGGAAAAAAGAAATGATGCTGACCATTCTAGCCGAAAAAATTCGTGAAAACACTCGCCCTAAGGAAGGGATCAGGAGATAGAGGTTAGACAAGCGTTGGCAAAAGGCGATCGATCGCCGCCTTCGCTCCAACCCCTCACTTCACGTTCAGGCTTTCCTGATTTAGGCCGGGGCGATCGAAAGATGGATATAGGAACTTCTTGGCCGACCGCAGGACTGCACGGGGGCAGCATTTTGAAACAGCGTCACTGGTTGGATTTTGCCGAATTCGCTTCGCTGGTTGGATTGGGTGTTGGCTCGATCGTTTCCTTTTTTACGACCCTTTCTGCTCAGTTTCTCTACACCTCTGCCCCCCTCTCGGCCTTGGTGCTGCTGAACATTGCCAACCGCAAGCGGCTCGAAGAACAGCAAAATCGCAACACCAGCACGGCGATCGCCGAACTCGATCACAAGCTGACACGCCATCTTGCTCTGCTGACGCATCAGGTGCATTCGCTGCCGACCGTCGAAACGGTGAGCAGTTTGCGGCGATCGCTCTTGCTGAAAAATCGCGAAGTGCTAGAGCATTTGTCCAGTGATTTAGCGAATGTGCAGCAAGACTTGCAGCAGCGAATTGAAGCGATCGAGCAGCAGAATTTGCGATCGCTGCGGCCAGAAATGCGACAGATGCGCGAACAGTATGCCCATCTGTTTGATTCAGTGGCGCAGGTCAGCTACCAGCTTCAGCGGATGACCAACTCGAATCGGATTGAACATTTGGACGCCGCGATCGCCCAAACGCGCGATCAGGTGAATCAAATTCAAGCACACTTGCAGGAACTCAACAGCACCACTAAGCCGACGCTGAGCCTGCTGCAAGACCAAATTGCCAGTGTTCATCGCCAGTTTCAAAAATTGCCGCCGCCCGTTGATGCCACGTCGCTCAAGCAGGAAGTTGGGGAACTGGTGCGTATCGTGGCGGATCTTGCGCCCAAGCGCGAGTTGAGCAGCCTGACGCGCCAAGTGCGCGATCTGCACCAGCAGCAAGACCATCAGCGACAGACGATCGCCGCGATCGAGGCAGCAGCGATCGAGTTTCGGCAGCACTTGAGCGATTTGCCGCAAGCGTTGGACGTAGCCGATCCGAAGCCAACGATGAACATTCACGCGCAGGTGCAAATGCTGGTCAGCAGCTATTTGGCGCATCTGCGATCGCAGCTTACATCCGTTCAAGAAGCGACGCAGCTTTTGATGCAGCAGCGCTCTGTAGACTCGCAGCCATCCGCGCCGCCACTTGATGCGATCGCGCTGCAAAGACAAATCCAGCGCAATCTCAGCACCGACATGACGCTGCTGAAAAAGCAAATTCGTCGCCTGCTGAACCAGCAGTTTCAAAGCGTGAATGCCCAACTGCAATTTCACGCACCCGGATATCGGCTGGTGGCGGATGTGCCTACTGTTGGCGACGCGGGCAGTCGATCGATTCTCGAACAGGCGATCGCCCAAGCGCAGCATCGCCTAATTCTGATTTTTCCTTGGTCAAAACCTGAACTTGACAGCCAAATTGTCGAACGACTCGAAGCGTTTTTGCTGCGCGGCGGACGGCTGGATTTAGGCTGGTGTCACCAAAGCGATCGCGAAGATCCGCGCCTGCTTACGCCGCTGGTGCGCGGCTGGTCAGCAGCAGGACTGCGCCCGGAACTGCAAGCCACGCTCGATCGATTGCTTGCCCTGAAGCGGCAACATGGCGATCGCCTCCGGTTCCAAATTTTGGGAACAGCAGAAAATTTTTTGGTATGCGATCGCGCGTTTGCGGCCTTGGGAATTGCCGAAGCGCTGGCGATGCAAACAATTTTGGGTGAACTGCAACTGAAGCTCTGCACAACCGATCGCGCCGTCATTGAACAGCTAATCTCGCGGTTTGAGCAGCCCCACTTATCTTCAGACGACCTCCCTGCCTACTGGAATCGTGCCGTGACGCGAGCCGACCTGGGCGACAAAGCAGGCGCGATCGCTGACTACACGCATGTTTTGCACAGGCAACCCCACGATGCGATCACGCTCAACCATCGCGGTGTGGTGCGCTACGACTTGGGCGATCGCGAAGGCGCACTGTCGGATTTTCACCTATCCCTCCAGCATGACCCGCAGCAAATCGCGCCCTACTGCAATCGGGCTTGGCTGCATGTCGAAGCGGGAAATTTCACCGAAGCGATCGCCGACTACACGCGATCGATCCAGGTGCAGCCCAGCGCGATCGCTTATTTCTATCGCGGGCTTGCCTATCAGCAGCAGCAAGATTTCCGCCGCGCTCTGAGCGATTTTGATGCTGCCGTTTGCCTCGCGCCGACTGTGGCTGCGGCCTACTACTATCGCGGCACGACGCATCAGCAGTTTGGCAATCACGACCGCGCGATCGCTGACCTGGAAATTGCCGCTGATGGCTTTGTCGATCGCGGCCAAAAAAGCAACGCCCAAAAAGCAGTCCGGGCTTGGCGACGATCGCAACGAGTGCTCGGCGCAAGCGATCGGATGTCAGAGATTCGGGGTTAGAGGGTTGCTGGGGGCGATCGGGCTGTAACGACCCCGTTCACCCGCCGCTAGTAACCTCTCAAACTCAACGAAAAGACTCGCAACGGTCGGTGTGCAACGGGATTGTTAGACAGTGCCACCTCCCAACCTGGAGTAAACAATCCGAACTACTTGGGCTACAATACGACAAAACAGAATTGCCTTGATTGCTCCCTTCAAGCCCTGTAATACTTGCTGCCAAATCCTACAGATAGCGGTGCGCCCTCATACTGACAAGATACACCAATCTTTAATCTTCTCTTATGGTCATAGTAGGTGTGAAAGTGTGTCTGTTTACGAGCTAATTCCAACTCGGATGGGTTAATACTAAGTACTCCTAAAATTGCCGCAGAATTAAACGGGCGGCTCTGACTCCAAGGTGCAGTCTTTTTTAGTTCAATATCTACATAATTCACAAAATTTCCTTCTGCCTCTAATAGCATATGGGCTTGATCAAACTCAACGATGATATTGCCAACTTTATTGGGTTGACCACCAACGGCGCTTGCCGCATCTGCAATAGACATTCCCACATACTGAAAAGGACGATGAAAGGGTGTTCTCAGAACATACAATCCGTAGTCAGTAGCCCTATTTATGGCATCTCCAAGTGTTAACGTTTCGAGATAATCGCCATTTCGAGGAGTAGCTGATGCGTGTGAATTAACTATTGAAACTAATTGAGTGGGCAAATCATTTATATCTTGCTCGAAGCAATTCTGAACAGGAACTGGAATTGATACTGTATTCTGTTCTTGCCAATTCCTATTGAGTGAACCGAGAAAGTCTTGAGGAAAAGACCAGTAAAATAAACCATTTTTGCTATCAACAACAATTAAGAATGTTGGATTTGGTTGAAGAAGCCAATAATTGAGAGTTGTGACTTTGATGGGAATTGTGATTGAATCACCTTCTACTTTGGCTTCTTCTTTTCCTTTACATTGAATATTGAATAATTTCCCAGTTGGGTGTTCTCCCCGCATGATTTCACAGATGAAGTCGATACCGAGGTCTCTCTCTTGAGGGACAGGAATAACGTTGCAAAACTCGACAAAAACAGAACTGAGGAGATCAGCAGCACTTACCCCAATCTTTTGCGATTTAGAACGTTTAGGTAACTTGGTCATGACGATACTAGAGATTTTTTCAATCTTAACCCACCAGCTATTTAGAGAAGGAAATAGACATGAGCAGTAGGATTAATTTTGGCTGTCTAACAAGTTATTAGGCAGAATGTTTCCGTATACAGGCAGCCTAAATAGGATGTGAACAAATGGTAGGCTGAGGGTGTGCCTCAAACTCTACCCTCTCAGACAATGGAAACGCTCGAACAGTTTATTCAAAGTAACCCACATA
>NZ_JACJPO010000003.1 GCF_014696105.1 Microcoleus sp. FACHB-1515 | reverse complement strand
TAGTTGAATCGCTGATTAAAGTCGAACTAAAACATCAGCATTGCTGAGTCTGCAACTTGAGATCTGTAGCTTATTCTCCCTCGATTTTCGTCTAGTCCTACGGGTCCACCTCACTCAACTGCTGCTCAGTGTCATCTTGTTTCAATCCCCTTGCTTTCGCCTTCTGCGTCAGCTTCACCTGATCGAAGCTGTTCTCATCAACGCGAATCAATCCAATCAGCGAATTGCCCGCCATGATATTGAAATCAATGTTCGGCAATGGTTCTAAATCGTCTGCTGTTCTTGCCGATGAGACAAGAGCAAGAAATAAGCGGAGTTTGGCGATTTCGCTCGCCTCCGGCATAATATCAACGCCATACAAATTATCAGTAATAATTCGCTTTTTAATAAAATATGGCAGCGAAGGATGATTGCGCTCTACATCGTTCAGCCAGTTTGTTAGCTGATAGTCACTTGAGTTTTTGATCGTGCCAATTACCGAACTATAGATCGGCATCAGCGTCTTCATCGCCGCAATCAAAAATGCCCCTGAACCACAAGCCGGATCAAGCAGCGAAAGCGTTTTCAAAATTGCGTTGTCGCCATAAATCAAGTGACGACATAATCTCGCATCCAGCTTCACCAGCAAATCACCGATCGTTTCAAACTGGCGATCGCTCACCTGATTAACGCGATCGAGAATCAGCTTGTTGATCGTGCGATCGCATAAATATTCAGTAATTTGTGGGCGCGTGTAGTATGCACCGAACGCTTTTTGGTTAATATATTTCTCGAAAATATAGCCCAACACATCCGGGTTAATTTCGTTCGCTTTGCCATCTGGTCGATCGTCAAGATTCCAGTTGTAGGCGGAGAATAGCGCGAATACTTTCTCAAATGCGGCATCTGCGATCGCGATATTCGGATAGTCGATTTCGATTCTATGCTTCAAAAACAGCCCGCCATTCAAATAGGGAACTTGTCCCAGTAAAGCCCTGACTGGATCGGGACGTATCGACTCTGCAAATCCCTCAAAAAATAGCGTCTGCAAGAACTCGCTGAAAAAGCGATCGCGACCTCGCTGCTTGCTTTCCTCCAGCTTTAACTGAAGATATTCCAACTGCTGGCTAAAGTTGTAGATGTCGTTGCCAATAAACGCCTTGGACTGCAAAAAGTAAACAAACATCAGCCGATTGAGAATCACTGACGCATACCAGCGGCGATCGGACTCATGATCAATCCCCTCGATGTATTGCGTCACAAACTCCAAATGCAGAAGCTGATATTTCTTGTAAAACTCATTCGTAACCGTTTCAACATCCAAACTTTTTTGCAAGCGATTCGCAATGATCACAACCGAAGGATAGCCGTTTTTTAATTCTTCCTCAGAAAAATACAGCCCGCCAATTCTGCTTAAAATTAAGTCGGTCGGCTCACCCTGCACAAAAGACACCGTGCGCGGATAGAGTTTCGTGCCTTCTCGCTTCGCCCAATACCAAAGCGATCGCGTCCGATCGCCGTTTAGAAAGATCAGCAGATTTTCAGTGAACTGTGCGGCGATCGCTTTATAAACAGCTAGTCGTGCATCCGCATTCGGAATCTCCCCATCCGCTGCCACAATTTCAAAAATCGGAACATTCGACATCTCAGCAATGCGAGTGCGCTGAAAAACTTGCTCGTCAACCTCCAAATCTTCCGATCGCAAATTCGACGGCTGCGACCACCCCAATTCCTCGATAAAGAGGTCGTTCAACCGGAATTCGTCTAGCAGCGTTCGAGCATTTTGGAAGTTGAAAGGCATGACCAGCGATAAGAAATAGCGTTCTACTTAAAAGCTTTGAGCGGAGAAAATAACCGTCTTCATCAGCATTCCCAATAGTTTTAACATTTGCTCAAACGAAGTCTGTGATCTCGCTGAGTCGTAGAGTGTGATCGCGAACCATTTCATCGTGGTTTAAATAATCCCATCGAGCAAATAATCTGCGGCTCACGGGTACTCGCCTCCTCCTGAATTACACACAGTCGATCGTCAAGAAACAACGCCACAACCAGTTCTGCAAGCTGCGCGTCGCTAATGCCGCTTTTGAGTTGGCGATTGAGCTGATCGATCGCCGACTGCCTCAGCGGATAGCGGTAAATCAAATCGATCGCGTCCAGCAAGTCTTGCGTCACAAACAGCGAATCCTTTTGCGCCTGCACAAACCGCTTCAGCCGCTCATACGTGCGAAACCTTGCGCCCGACGGTCGCCCTAGCTGCCCGCCCGTGCTTTTCTCTTCCTCGATAATCAGCTTCGCACCTTGCTCCACGAGTTCGTGATGCTGCGGATCGCGCTCGATCGCAGGCGTATCCGGTTCGCACTGCGCCAGCCGCAAAATCGCCAGTTGTGACTGCGTAATGCTGCGACCCTGTCGATCGACCAGTGCCAGCGAATCATTTCCCTCTGCCGTCTTCATGTAGAGCAACACGCCTTCCGGCTGGCTGGACGTGGGGGCATGGGCACGAGTGGAATATACAACGGGCGGCATGTTTTCGATCGCCTTTTTCAAAGCCGGATTGTTGTCCGTCGCATTCTTCCAAATCTGATACGCCTCGGAAGTCAAATCCACTTCGCTATCTTCATCACCGTCATACACGCCCGACTTTTCGTGATAGAGGTCGAGAAACGTCTGCTCATCCATTTCGTCCTCAAAAAACACTTCATCAGTTCCCACAACTTCCGCATTTTCCTTGAGCCGCTGCCGCAATCGACCCCGCAGCCGAATAATCCGCTCCACGCCCTCAGCAGGCAAAAACGAATAGCACAAAATCGCCTCTGCCGTTTGCCCAATCCGATCGACCCGCCCCGCCCGCTGAATCAATCGAATAATCGCCCAGGGCAAATCGTAGTTGACGATGGTGGCGCAGTCTTGCAGGTTCAAGCCTTCGCTCAGCACATCGGTCGTAATCAAAACCCGTAGCTCGTCCGATTTGGGAACCG
The DNA here is from genome assembly GCF_014696105.1 of Microcoleus sp. FACHB-1515. Classification (GTDB taxonomy): domain Bacteria; phylum Cyanobacteriota; class Cyanobacteriia; order Elainellales; family Elainellaceae; genus JAAUTJ01. The sequence goes on along the minus strand of NZ_JACJPO010000003.1, from coordinate 5,905 downwards.
CCTTCTGATTGCTGATAGGACTGAACTTCCAGGCGATCGCTGCCGGATTCTCAGAATTTCCCGTCACCCCGGCAAGCTCCCTGATCCCCAGTTGTGTTAACTCGGTTTCCAAATAGCGCACCGTATCCGCAAACTGCGTGAAAATCAACACTTTCTCGTGAGGATGGCGATCGCGCAGCAGCTTTACCAGTGCGGCCAGCTTCGTATCGCGACTCGCCGCCCAATCGCCCCGCTGACTCAGCACAGCCGTCAACGCTTTCGCATCCGCCTGTAAATCCTTTTTGAGCGACGACTTGAATAAGCCCGACTGAATCCACTTAAACCGCCGCCGATAGCGATCGGCATAAGCTTGATAGACCGCGATCGCCCGCTGCCGATAATCCGACTCGGCGCGATCGAGCAGTTCTTCGATCGTTTCCACTTCTTCCGCTTCAGGGTCGAGCAGCAGCGGCAAAATCGCATCGACATCTTCATCGTTATTGCGGCTGTCGAGTAGAGCGGCTTCCTGCGTCCCGATTGGCAAATCTAGCCCTTGCTCGATCGCATAGATGAAAATGTAGTTGCGTAAAATGTGGCGATCGATCGACTGGATGAACGCAGGCCCACCGCTCTCCAACCGCTTAAACAAATTCGTGCGGCTAAAGCCCATCAGTCGCTTACCCGCCCGTGACAAGCCTTTGATCTGCCGCTCCTCCGGCTGGGTCAAGGTCTTACGCTTGGTTGAGACATAATTTCCCAACCCGTAGCGCGGCAGGCTAAGCTGATTGATCACCTCAACGACCGCATCCGAGTAGAGCGCAGCATAGGGATCATCACCTTCACCCAGGCTGAACTTAATCGTTTGCGGCTCCCGCACGGGGAAGTAAGCCCGCTTGCCGTCCGAAAACTCCAGATATTCACGGGAGCCTTCATCTTTTTTGGCGTAATTGGCCTGAATAAAGCTGCGAGTCCGCCGCACCATGTAGAGCCGCATCAGTTCGCGCCAGTCGTCCGGATGTTCGCTCAGTTCAAAGGCGCGGAGCGATCGCACCGGAGCCTGATGCCTGCGGATGAATTCTAGTTCGCCACCCAGTTCGCTCAGCAGCGCTTCCGGGCGCGACCCCAAATCCTTGTCATCCGGGATAAACAGCCGCAGTTGCGCTGACAAATCGAGATAGGTTTTGTTGTAGGGAGTGGCAGAAAGCAAAATGCAGCGACACTCGTTCGCGGCAACATATTCCTGAATCGCCCGATAGCGCTTGCCCTCGCGATTGCGTAAATTGTGGCTCTCGTCAATCAGCACGACGCGATAACGCCGCAAGTCGGGAAGCTCATTTTGAACCCGACTGAGCGGCAGCACTTTCGCCAGCAGACGGTAGCGATCGACGTAATCTTGCCACATCGAAACCAGCGTCTTCGGGCAAATAATCAGCGTTTCCAGATACAAATCTTCCTGCAAAATTCGCGCCAGGGTCGCCGCAATCAGCGTTTTGCCCAAGCCCACCACGTCACCAATCAACACGCCGCCGCGATGATTGACGTGCTGCGCGGCAATTTGCACCGCCGCCCGCTGAAACTCAAACAGGTGATCCCCAATGTCACGCGGAATGCTATACGACGCACCGACTCGCGCTTCTTGCGACAGGTGGTAAGCCGTTTTGAGATAGATGTGATAGGGCGGAATCAGCGTTTCTCGTGCCCAGCTTTCATCGATCAGCGCAGCCAAATCGTCTGAGATGTCGTAGCACCAGCGATCGTTCCAGCGATCGTCAAACCACTTTTGCAGCTTTTGGCAAGCATCGTGATCCATCACATCCACATTCAGTTCGCCCTGCCGCTCTAGCCCGGATAGGGTGAGGTTGCTGCTACCCAGCAAGGCGATCGTGGGATTGTGGCGATCGTGACGATGCGCCAAATACAGCTTCGCGTGGAGCGGATGCCGCAGATGCAGCTTAATCACCAGCTTTTTCGCCTTGATTTGAGCGCTCAGCCGTCGCAAGCCTTGCTCGTCTTCGTTGTTAGGAGTGCCGATCGTCAGTTGCGCCTGAAATTCTTTGGCGATCTGCTTGCGAAGCTGAATTGCCCTGCCGTTATCGATCCCCGTGCTGCCTGTGAGCAGCGATCGCGATTCATACAGTTCGTCCTGCGGCAGCTTCTGCATCCCCACCAGCAGCCGACAGCAAGCAGATTCTTCACCCGCAAACTTGGCAATCAGGTCATCAATCTTGCGCCAGCCGCGCAGGTTGAAGTAGCCCACGCAAAAATCAGCCCGATGTGCAACGTCGAGAGCGCTTCGCAGGGTTGGAAGTAAATACTCATCAATGTTGTCGAAGATCCGAGGCATGAGCGATTCCCAAAGAATTTCGACGGCCTGAGGTGAAAAAGCTTAGCAAAGATTGTGTGCTGCCAATTGTAACTTTTCTGCTTCGATCAGCCGCATCTGACTCAAAGCGTCAACTCGTCCTCTCGGTCAACCTGCTCTTGAAAGAACTGGCGGGTACGAGATGAACGCTGCTCAAACTGCCGCTGCAAATCTCGCAAATGAAGCTGCAAATCCTCGTTCCAGTCTTTCCCAGCAGGACTGTGATGCTGAATAGTTGGTAAATTTTTCCTCAAACGTTCCACCATTTGCTCGCCTGCTTGGTCATTATCAAACGCAGCAATCACGACGGGACTCGCCTGCAACTGCGCGATCGGCACATGACCCGCACCATCGGTAGACAAATACAGGGTTTTCGCTTCCGGCTGGTGAAGTGTATGTCAGCCGTCACGCTATTTTGCGCTGCCGTCACATTCGTTGCGTAGACAGCAGGAAAGCTAAAAGCGAGACCCAGAAGGAGTTTTAGCGTTTTTCAGTTTGGCTTTGGTATTTTTCTTCTTCCATAGTCTATTCCAAATTCGTTGCGCTAAGTTGAAACTGGCACTCATAATCTTTACATCGCTTCATAATGCTACGCTCGATCGCCTGTCAAATTCATTGCGCTGTTTTTCCGAACTGCTCTATGATTTGACTATCTCAGCATGAGCAGTCGGATGGTGAAGTATGGTGGAAACGCTTGAAAGTTCAAACATCCTCGCTCTTGAGGAGGCTGACTACAGCACCGACGTTGATGCGGTTTTACTCGATGCCCTCGATAAGCGATCGCGCAAAATCAAGCTGGTGCCCTGGGTGGTTCACGCCCCAACCTACGAAATCTTCTTGGAACGCAAGGAGAAAGCGATCGCCCGATCGGGTGTTTCTCAGCTGTACGTTTTCACGAAAAGTGACGCGGCTTTCAAATTCGTGGCGCGACACGGTAGAGCGTAGAACCCTTGCAGAACAAAGATTTCATTGTTTTTGCCACTTCAGCACCTATTAGGTCTTGCTTTCAAATTCGTGGCGCCAACTTTCGACTGCTCGAACTATTGCCACACAAGGCTTTTTAGCCTTGCCAGAGCAGTAGTCCTTGGATAACGGCTGCAAACCAATTTTTGCTCAAAATTTATGCTCTCAAACGTTTTCAAATCGATGGCGCAAATTGTACTTCTCTGAAACGTGCATTACTAGGGAGTTTCAGGCTTCTGGTTTAGCTAACTGCGATGCTAGGAAGTACATTTCGATTAGGAATGCGATCGCTTCTCTACCGGTGTTCTCTTACATAGAAGGGTTGGTGACGGAGTGTGATCGAACGCTATTGGGGATTTGCCTGTGCACGGCTGCCCAGATTAACGAGGCGTGTTTGTTGCACACAGCAGACGTGTGGGGACACACCACGTTAGATTACTGTTTCACCAATTAGGCTTACCCTCGTCCTTCTAACTTCTTTTGAAGGACGCTTGCCAAAGGCACACCTGCACCCACTAGGCGATAAACAAGATCAGAATATCGGTGCAAGCTTTCAGTATTTTTCCGCATCTGCGTTTCAAAGCTGTTCCAAATGCGATTCAATAATTCTGCCGTTCTCCTGCCGTTTCCACGTTCTTTGTTCCAGAGATCGTGAGTGGCATTACTTGCACATTGACTGAGCCACTTAAGAGTTGGTTCTGATGAAAACTGCCAGCCAATACCGTTAAGCATAGTAAGAAGATGCCTATAAGCATAGGGATTATGACCAACTACACCAATCCATTTGTCAAAGATATCAACAAAAAGATGGGCATACAGCCAATCATCTTTAATACGAGAACTACCATGTTGAGTAAAAATGATTAGTTGTAGAACTTCCCCAGTATCACGATCAAGGTAATCATAGCTGGCTTTTCTAGAGATTTCCGGGCTATCCAGCACCCAAGTGCAAACTTCTTTCCAAATTTTCAAAGCTTGCTCAGATGGTCCTTCAACATAAGCAATTTGATGACTGATGTAACCATTTAGTAGTTCAGCCGTCAAATCTGGAACTTTAGCCCAATTGTCTCGCAGGGGTGTCAGAATATGATGCCGAATTTCCTCTAAACTTAGTGACTTTGCTAAATACGCTGCCCAGTTAAAGATAAAAAGATTCCACATATAGGGCCGATCAGGTTGTGAGAATCTTCTGTCTTCTATTGGTAAATTATCTGCAACAGTTCGAGCTATCAAATCATCACAAAGCTGGAGAAATTTATTTTTCGTATCTGAGTCTTGACACAATTCAGCAAGTGGCAAAGCATAAAGCCCATACTTAGCTTGCTCATGCACAAAAACAATATTTCTCGCTGTGGGGATGCTGGGAAGGTCAGGAATTTCATTTTTTGCTAAATAGTCGAAGTAATTCTGAATAACATTGTCTTCCCAGGTTTCTAGCTCCTCGTAACTAGTCCCAAATTCTCCAACACGAGTTCCATAGTAAATTTGTCCAGGAATTATAGACAAGGAGAGGCACAAACTCAGGGCGTTCCAGCACAGTACCGGATCAGTCGCCCAAGCAGTCTGTAAACTGAGAAACAATGCCTTAAGAACCCCATCATCAGAGTGATCAAATCGTTTCGATGATTTGCCGACAAGTAGAAGAACTTGTTGACGCACCTCTAAATCGGCTATTTCATGTGCAGCAAGAGTGGCTAATCCGCGTGCAGCAGATACATCAAATTTACAAAGTGATCCAGAATATACAGAGGGTTGAGAAGCACGAGATGCTAACATCAGAATGTCTTTGCTTCATTGAAGAAGATTCTGAGCCTTCATCCATTCAAAATCTATGACAAGAGCCGCAGCAGCAACACTAGCAATTGATCCTAAACGCGAATTCTCATAAGAATTCTCTGACTCTTCACTAGTAAAGTCATTTGGCTGTTGGAATTCTTTAGCCCGCTTGACCATCTCTTCCAAAACTTCCCTGTCTTCTAAATCGTTTTCCTCTACCACCTTACGAGACCACAGTTCCATGCGGAGCCATCGTTGATATTTAGAGTTAAGAGCAAGGTTTTTCTCATTGCGTTTCTTTATATGCTCAGGTTGTTGAACTTGCACATACAAATCGTCACCGTTTCTAGAAAACTGATAATTTTCTTCTTTTCCAAAAGCTTGATAATTTTCCATTTGCTCATGAATAGCAGAAATGGTCACAGGGTCTTCTTGTTCTTCTTGATATCTAAATGGTAAGTTTTCTGTGAATCGGCTCACAGCCTGCTCAAATGATATGCGAAGAGATTCATCGCTAAAGAATAGATAGTGTATTGCGAGTGAGCGGATGTCCAGTTTCCGATGAGGCTTCTGATCATGTTCCTCAAGCAATTTATAAACCCAATTATTCCTCTCAAATGGAAGCTTAAAGCGACTACTCAAGTCTCCAACTAAGCGTTGAATGTCCATGCTCCAAATTGCAGGAGAACTAACAATAGGTAATGCTGCTCTAAGAGGAGGTTTGAAAAGTCAAAGATGACGTAAAAAAGCTCTCCGGATGTACGCTGCAAGTAAGTAGTCCGCAGCACCGTGAGAGCCATGAGTAAAGCATACTCCAGCAACCTG
>NZ_JACJPO010000029.1 GCF_014696105.1 Microcoleus sp. FACHB-1515 | reverse complement strand
AAGACACTCTCGTTCTCAAAGAAGCTTGCTAACCATATTGGAGCAATTTGGTACTTCATCCACCACTACAATGCGAGTTTACAACCCTGAATCATTACTTCTACATCTCTACCAATTTGCGCTCGATCAGAGAATTATGTAAGCTTACGTTGTGAATTTCGATACATTCCTCAGAGTAATCTCAACAAGCAAATGAAATTCAAATATTTGATTCTTGGGTTGCTGACGGCAAGTTTTTCCGTTGTGATTGGCGTATCCGCTGCTCTGGCAGAACTGGCGCGAGTCGATGTGGAAGCGCTCAACGTGCGATCGGGTCCCGGCACAAACTTCGGCATCACCTACGTTTTGCAGGAAGGCGATCTAGTGGAAGTCATCAGACGCAGCGGCGACTGGGCATTTGTGGTCGGTGAGCGTGGCGGCGAGGGCTGGGTGTATGCACCCTTTTTGATTCCCACGACCAGCGGCGGCACTCCTCCCCAGCCAGAATCTCCCGGCCAAAACTTCCAGAGCAGCGGACGAATTGAAAATGCTCGCTTTTCTGGCCGAGGCACGGGCAGCGTCCGACTCGGAACGCTCGACAACAGCAGGTCGGGAACGGTCAACATTTTGTCGGGCGGATTCAACGTCACCTACTACGGCACAATCCGCAGCAACTTTGAAGGAATTGCTCAAATTCAAGTTGATCGCTTCCAATCCTCCGAAATTAACTTTCACACCTTGCCCGCATCGGGAACTTGCCAGGTCAACATCAGCGGCGGCGGGCTGCGAGCGGTTTCCTGTGCCGTGAGCGGTAGCGGCATCGATCACGGTCGAACCAACTTTACTGCGGGCTAATCGCTTTAGTGAGTGCTGACGAGAGCAGGCGCGATCGATTCTTCAACCGTCTGACTGCCGTATTCTTGCAGCAGGGCGATCGCGCGATCGAGAATGTCCAATCCCTGATCGAGCGTTTCCACAACACTAAGCTGACCGCGCAAATCTGCCGCGCCCATAAAGCCTTTGGCATACCAGGTCATGTGCTTGCGGGCTTGCCGGATGCCGCGATCGCCTTTGTATTCCCACAGCATTTGCAGATGTTCGCGGGCGCACTGGAGTCGTTCGATCGGCGTTGGGGGTTCTCTGAGTTCTCCAGTTTTGAGGAAATGATCGACCTCACCAACCAGGAACGGATAGCCCAATGTGCCGCGAGAACACATGACACCATCCGCTTTGGTTTCTTCCAAACAGCGCACAGCGGCTTCAACCGAGAAAATATCGCCGTTTGCAATCACGGGAATTGACAGGACTTCTTTCACTTTAGCGATCCACTCCCAGCGGGCAGAGCCGTTATAACCTTGGGCGCGAGTGCGTCCGTGCAGCGTCAGCATTTGCGCTCCGGCTTCTTCCATGCGCTGCGCGAATTCGACGGCGTTGATTTCTTTGTCTGACCAGCCGATCCGGGTTTTGACGGTAACGGGAACGTTGACGGCAGCAACGACCGATCGCACAATGTCCGCTGCCAGTTCGGGCGATCGCAACAGCGACGATCCGCCGCCATTCTTCGTAATTTTGTTCACCGGACAGCCCATGTTGATGTCGATCGTGTCGGCTCCTTCGTCAACAGCCATCTGTGCGGCTTCTGCCAAAAAGTCCGGGCGACAGTCAAAAAGCTGAATGCTAATCGGTCGCTCGGTGGGATCGACTTCCATAATCTTCGGCAACTGCTTGACATAGTGCAGTCCAGTCGCATTGACCATTTCGGTGTACATCATCGAGTCGGGCGCATAGCGACGCACCAACCGCCGAAACACAAGATCAGTCACACCGGAAAGGGGCGACTGTAACACACGACTATTCACCTCAAAATGACCGATTTTGAGCGGCGTTGCGAGGCGGGCTTGCAGTTCAGGAGACAGGGAAATCATAAGCGGAAGCGATCGAATCTCCTTTAATTCTACCTGTCTTGCTTTATTGTCTTCGTTCTGATCTATTGATTCATTGAATTGGTTTGGTACTCAAGCCAAATTGAGAACTCAACAGAGTAGGCAGAGGATTTGGTTGCAGCCCTAATCAAACTTGAAGTTTCCTAAGCTCTGATTAGTAAAGTCGTGCAAATTGTCGGTTCTACTGCTCATCGAAGCGATGTCTTAAATTGCTTCTAGAGTACGAGTAGTTGAAGTTTTAGTTCTACCTCATTAACCTGGAAGATGCTGCATTTATCTCCAAGGTCAGTAGAGGTGGTCAGTTCGGACATACCAGATCCTCAATAAGCTGTATTTCCCTCGATAGATTTCCACTCGATCGCCAGATTCACCACCAGTTCTCCACCTCGCTTTTCTATTGTGAACTCATTAGATGTTGGAGGACTCGATGTGGTACTGATGAAATTGAGTGATTGCTATCCCAATCACAGTAAAGACCTGTTTGATGGACATGACATCACAAACTTCTCTGTGTACGCAAACGATTCTGATGATAATGAGCAAGACAAAGTTGGCTCGGTGACGAGTGTGCTGGTTGATGAAACAGATGGTTCCTTCCGCTACTTCATCGTTGACACAGGCTTTTGGGTATTTGGCAAAAAGGTTTTGCTTCCGGTTGGTTTGGCGCGGCTCAACTACGACAAAGAGCGGCTTTATGTTGCTGGACTGACTAAAGATCAAGTCGAAAACTTGCCAGAGTTCAATGACGATCTAAAAATCGACAACGATTATGAAGAGCGAGTGCGATCGATCTACCGCCCTTCGATTTCTAGCGCGGCAGTAACTCAACCCCTGCTGGGTGTTGGATACAGCTATCAGCAGGAACCTTACTTCTATCAGCAAAATGATCTCAGGTTCCGTTCCTACGAGCAGCAATTGCGCGATCGCAACTCCCCGCAAACCTCTCGTTTTTAACCGTGCATTTTTGCTTTTTGGTTCGATCGTCATGGTGAAAATGCTTCACCTGCTGGTTACTCTGTTTGCAGATTATTTGCAGACTATTCGACTCAGAAGTTAACGCTGACTGATCGCTTACGTTCACAATTCAACTGTCTAGGAGGTTTACAGAATGAAATTTGAGAAATCTAAAAAACTTGAAAATTCTTTGTCCAAGAAATGGGCAGTTCGCAGCACAATCGGATTGGCATTGGTGACAGCTTTGCTATCAGGATGTCAAACTCCTGAGCCTCAAGCTGCTGCGCCAGAAGAAAGCAATGTTACGACTGAAGAGGTTGCTGAAAATACAAATCGGTACATTGGTCAAGTTGTGACCATCAGGAGCAAACCGATCGAAAAGGTTGGTACGAGTACCTTCACCGTTTCGGATCAGCAGTTCTTCGGCAGCGAGCCAATTTTGGTGGTCAATGCAACAGGCCAACCGATTGTTTTGCCAGAAGACGGAACGGATGTTCAGGTCACAGGTGAAGTTCGCAATTTCGTCTATGCAGATGTTGAACGTGAGTTCGATTTGGATTTAGAAGCAGATGCCTACGTGGATTATGAGAATCAACCTGCGCTCATCGCCCAATCGATCGCTGTTGCTCCAAAACCCGGTGAGTTGACCAGCAATCCTCAACAGTACTATGGCAAACCGCTTGCAGTCACAGGCGAAATCGAAGAACTTGAGGGTGCAAATACCTTTACTCTGGACGAAGAGCAACTGTTTGGCGGACAGGATTTGCTAGTCCTAAGGACAAGGCCAGCCGCCGATCAACCTGCGATTGAAGAAGGAGAAACCGTTGCAGTGACAGGAGTTTTGCGTCCGTTTGTGGTTGCCGAGTTGGAGCGCGAATATGGCTTCAGTTGGGAAGCAGGAATTCAGCAACAGCTAGAAGCGGAATATACTAATAAACCTGTTCTGATTGCGGAAAACGTTTATCCTTCTGCAATTCCAGATGACGGACTGTAAGTCGGTGTGAAACAAGGGAAGGGAGTTGTTTGATGCAATAACACTCCACCTTCCCTTACATTGCTGTTTTGTTCGCAATTTTACCGATCGCGGTTTATCTGTTACTTGGTCAACCTATCGCGTTATGGCAGACGGCAGGCGCGATCGAAGCAACTCATATTTCGATCGTCGCTGGGTTAACGCTCTTCTTCAATCGTCGAATGCTATCTTCTAAATTACGTCCATCTGGGTTTATTTTTTTGGGAAACAATGCTGACAGGCTGATTTTTTGTAGGGTTTGCTGTCTACCTACTGCGACTGCTGGGAATTCTGAGTGGTTCTGGAAGCTAACTCGCTGTAAAGAAAATTACTGATGCCTGACTGAAGTATCAATCCGATCGCTACTTTCAAACGTTGAGAAATTAGTAGGAGGTGAAATCATGGCAGAACTGACAGAAGACAACTTCAAAAAGCCTCAAGCAACAAAGCCTGTTTGCCCTCGGATTGCGATCGTATTTGACTTCGATGACACCCTAGCGCCCGATACCTTTGATGAACTCATCAAGCGATTAGAATTGGATGTTAACGAGTTTCGCCAGCAGCGATATGATCCGCTGAAGGCCGCTGGATGGGATCCTGTTGCAGCCAGATTCTATTGTTTGCTTCAGGAATCGAAGCAGCGTCAAGAGAAAATCACGAGAGATTACCTCATTCGATTTGGACAAGATCTCACGCCGTTTGATGGGGTAACTGAAATGTTTGATTGCTTGCGGCAACGAGTACAAGAGCTTAATTCAGCGGTCGAACTAGAGTTTTACATTATTACAGGCGGATTTGCGGAAGTCGTTCGCAATACCTGCATTGCGCCCTACTTTACTCAAATTTGGGGATGTGAATTTCATTATTCCGATCAGGGTGCAATTGAATTTCTCAAACGCAGCATTAGTCACACTGAAAAAACCCGCTATTTGATGCATATCGCAAGCGGACAAGACCAGGTAGATGGAGACGGGCGATCGTTTGCCTATCGTGACGCAGCAGAAGATCAACTTCATATTCCACTGTCTCAAATGATTTATGTGGGCGATGGAGCATCGGATGTTCCTTGTTTTTCGGTGTTGAATGACGGCGGAGGCATTGCGATTGGGGTGTACAAAGGAGACACCGCAGCAAAATGGAGTGAGCAAATTGAGGTGACAGAAAGCCAGCGCGTCATGAATCTTGCTCCTGCAAACTATCAAGAAGACTCGGAGCTAATTCGATCGCTTACTTTAGCGATTGAGAGCCTCTGCAAGCAAATTTCTTTAAGACAACTGAGTGCTGGCGAGTAAGGGTCGATGCTTGTGAGAAGCGATCGAACCCAACTAAAGATCTTGCCGGAGTTTAGTACAGTAACTTTTCTGTTGCTGATTCTTATTCATTTAGCACTTCCACGTTGCTTCTGATACTAAAGAGTTAAAAGATGAACCCAGTTTTTAAGAATTAACAACAATGAATAAACATTTTTGGAAACGAATTAGATACTTGTTGTTAAGTCTAGCAGGTTGCTTGTTAGTGCTGCTGACTTGGAGCTTTATGGAACCTTATGTTCTCGATCGAAGCACGATTGCTGCCGAAGTTCCATCGCTACCTCAATCTTGGCAAGGAAAGCAAATAGCGGTTGTTTCAGACTTTCAAATTGGAATGTGGATGGCAAATGACAGCACCGTTGAACGGGCGATCGATCGAATCATTACAGATCGTCCTGCCGCTGCGCTGATTGCAGGTGATTTTGTTTACAAACCAGGAGAAAACTTAACGCCAGAACTCGATCGCGTGATTGAACTGATTCGCCCGCTGGCTGCTGCTCAAATTCCGACCTACGCCGTTTTGGGCAATCATGACTATGGCGTGAAAACGCTCACCCAAGCAGATGCAGCAGGGCAGCACAGAGCCAATCAAATTCGGCAAGCATTAGAGTCAACCGGGATTCGAGTATTGCAAAATGAAGCGATCGTCCTTCCGAATGCCGATCGAACTTCTGAGGATGAAAAACTTTATTTGGTCGGGATTGGAGCCTATCTTCCTAAGCAATCTCAGCCATCAAAAGCGATCGCTCAAGTTCCTGCTGATGCTGCCCGCTTTGTTCTAATGCACAATCCCGCTTCTTTTGCTGAACTTCCCTCAGGCACAGCTCCGATTGCAGTTGCAGGGCATACTCACGGCGGCCAAATTCGGATTCCTTTTTTGCCGAAATGGTCATGGATGACGCTTGTAGAGGATAAACCTAGCTGGTCATGGCTTTCCCAAATTAGAGGCGATGCAGTGCGGGTGTCCGGTTGGATTCTGGGCTATGGAAATGCAGGAAACCGCCTCTATATCAATCGCGGTATTGGTTTTAGCCATTTACCCATTCGCTTCAACTGCTCACCTGAATTAACTGTGTTCACGCTGCAAGTCAAGATGTGAACTGCAATCGATCGCACCTCAGCAATCACCATGAACTACTACAATTCCCCTATTAAATCTAGAGAAGTTTTAAAGTGTTATGAAGCCAAAAAATGTGAAGAAAATTACAGTTTTGAAAGCCGTTGTAGGAAGCACTTTGAATCCAGAGTAGAGAAAATTCTTCGCATCATTGGCTTCTGGCTGTGACTAGGGGTTTTTGGTTTTCAGATTAACATAGCGCCCTTTAGAATTAATATCAATTCTTTCAGAAGATGTCTAGAGTTATAGGTTGGATTAAATGAGGTGAAACTCAAAATTAATTAGCGTGATACTACAAAACCCAACCTATAATTTTGCTCGCGTTCATAGTGAATTGATACTGATAAAATTCTAGAAAGTTAGGTAGGAGCGATCGCGCTTTCAATAGGAGAGGTAAAGCTTTGACACTCGGACGATGGTTAGGTCTATTAACAATTATTCTCTCAATTTACATTCTGTGGCGAATTCGGACGATCGTGCTGCTCTTTCTAGCCGCTGTTGTGATTGCTACTGCCTTAAATTGCTTGGTGAGGCGGTTTAGGCGATCGCATGTCAAGCGCAAATACGCAGTTCTACTAACAGTCGCGATCGTTCTTAGTTTGTTGGGAATGATTGCAGCACTTATCTCGATTCGCTTAGTCAATCAATTTGATCAGCTTCTAGAACTAGTGACGATTTCGGTGAATCAAATCCAGGTGTGGAGTTTTGAACTTCAGTCGAGAATGCAAGACGGAATGATGACAAATCTTCCCAGTCTAACTAGCTTCACACGACAGTTGCAAACTGCTTTGAATTGGGTGATTGCACATATCTATCTTTTCTTCTCAAATTCACTTGCTTTGATTTTGAATACATTACTTGTTGTTGTACTAACGCTGATGTTGCTGGCGAATCCACAGCAATATCGATGCAGCTTAGTCAACATTTTTCCCGCTTTCTATCGTCAGCGTGCAGATGAAGTTTTGTCGAAGTGCGAGGCGAAATTAGTTAACTATGTTGCAGGCATCATACTGAGTATGCTTTTTGTTGGATTTACATCTACAGTAGGGCTACTGATATTGCACATTCCGCTTCCAGTTGTGAACGGCTTACTAGCGGGATTATCAGCTTTCATTCCTTATATTGGCGCGATCGCAAGCGCCATTCCTCCAATATTATTGGCATTGCTCGATGAGCCTTGGAAAGCAGTAGCTGTTCTTCTGCTGTACTTTGTAATTCAACAAGTAGAAGGAAATTTTGTCACACCAATTATCATGAAACGGCAAGTTAATCTACTGCCCGCAACAACGCTGGCTTTGTTAACTGCTTTCGGAACTTTCTTTGGTTTCTTGGGATTGCTGCTAGGGTTGCCAATTTTGGTTATTGCTCAAACATGGCTGGAAGAAGCTGTCGTACATGACATTTTAGATCAATGGAGAAATCCTTAGATATATCAGTTTCCACTGTAGAATAGATGATGTAAAGCCAGCAACTCAATAATGTTGAAAACGCGAAATATTTTATCGCTCTAAGGCTGTCTGAATTCTGAGATAAAAGAATTTTCAGAATTCAGTATTTGTAACACCTGCTGATAGCGTTGCTCGACATCAGCGCGATCGCACTCCTCCGATAAACCCTGCTGACTGCCGCGCCAAATCATCGCAGCGTGATGACGCAAAATTCGCTTTTGGTTTGGCGTTTTGGTATGCAGAGCAATCAGGGCGATCGCGTCTAACAAATGCAGCGTGACTGCCGAATCAGACTGAGCATATTGGCGAATTGGGCTAAAGGCGCGATCAAACAAAGATTCCAGCTTGATGGGTTCCGCGATCACTCGCAACTGGTGAAGTTTGTCGTAGCGATAGGGTGAAGGCCAATCGCGCTGCACCAGTTGACTAAAGCCTGCACCCAATCGATCGATGCAGCGAATGGCCGTGAACGGATCGTTAACCGCTGGAGAGATAGCCCGCAGCGCAATTTCAACCAGTTGTTCAATCGGAAAGGCAATATCCTGTTGCTCGGTGCGCTCTTTGCCAAAAATTAAGGCTTGATTGATTCTCTTAGTGAGCGCAGGAGAGTAATGTTCTTTCGGGTAAATTAAGGCGATCGGACTACCCTCAATCAAATATCTTCCCGGTTGAGTTTTGAGCCAGAGCAGCACATCTGCTTGACACGCAATTTGCATTAATTCATCGTCGTCGATCGCCTGTAAATAGCCCTTATGCAGTGAGAAAGCTGAAGTTGATCGCGCCTCAAAATCATTCGGAATTCCTTTAATTGGTTTTTGATCGTGCTGCGCCCGTTGTCCAATCTGTTCGGGAAATAAGCGATCGATGGCGCGATCGAACTCTTGGCTTGCCCCCTCAATCACATGAGCAGCTTGAATAATCGTTGAAGCGTGATGAATAAAGTAAATTAACACCAAAACGCTCACGATCGCTAATCCAATACCGATCGTGACCGAAAGCTGCGGTACGAACTGATTGAAGTCTTCACTGCGAATATTACGCAGCACCAGCAAGCAGTAAAGAAACGTTCCAATAAATGTTCCTAAAACCACTTGATTACCGATGTCCTGCATAAAGTTTCGCAGCAGGCGCGGTCCAAAATTAGAAGCCGCTAGTTGCAGGGCAACGATCGTAATTGAAAATGCTGTTCCTGCCACTGTTGCCATTGAGCTAGCAATAGTAGACAGCATTGATCTGGCTCCATCTGGCCCTCCCGTGTAGAGCCACCACCATCCCGGTGCTTTGCCGGATCGATCGATTTCTAACAGTCCTAATGCCAGCGCAAAGTCAACTCCAGCAATCAAGGTCGGCAAAAACCAATAGCTCGATCGCAAAGCATCCCAATATTTAGCTAACTTTGTATTTTTCATTTGTCGTTCATTGCTCGACCATTTCCATCTTGCTGAGTACGCATTTCTGCTAGTTTTCGCAGTGAGTCACTGATGCTGCGCGGCTTCGGAACTTCCCTACCCGCAGGCCAGCCTTCGCGCTGGCGAGTGCGATCGCCAGCGGTTTCTTCAGTTTGATCATGGAAGAGGATTTGCTGTGTGGGAAAGGGTAGATCAATTCCATTAGCAACTAGCTTTTTCTTAATTGCGGTTAACACTTGGTCTCGTAAACCAAGTTCATCCGCACGACGAGGCGGTTTCACCCACCAGCGGGCACGAATGTTCACCGAGCTTGCTGCAAGATCGACGACGATCGCATCCGGTGCAGGCTCTCGCAGTACGCCTTCTGTCTCATACATTGCTGCTAAAATCAGTTGCTTTGCTTCATCAATATCATCGCCATAACCAATGCCGATATCGTACTCCAACCGACGATGCTCAAAGGCCGTATTGACCGTGACAGAATTGGTGAATAATTCGGAATTGGGAATGACAATGCGACGACCATCATAGGTTCTAATGGTTGTAGCGCGAGTTTCAATATTCTCGACTGTTCCCTCAAAGTTTTTGAAGATGATTTGATCGTTAATTTGAAAGGGTTCAGTCAGCAGAATCAAAATACCTGCTAGAAAGTTTTGCAGAATATCTCGAAAGGCAAACCCGATCGCCACACCGCTAATGCCAAGTAGCTGTACTAGATCATTGGCTTTGAGTGATGGAATCACGATCGACAGGGAAATAAACAAGCCGACTAAAATCGTGATGCCTTGCGCTAATCGTCCCAGCACCAATCCTAAATTGCGAGCTTGGCGGCGATCGCGTGTTAATCTTTTGACGACTCTTTTAATGGCTCTGGCTGCGAAAAAAAAGATCGCAAAGACGATTAATGCCAACACCAAATTTGGCAGTAAGACGATGAAGCCATTCAGCATGGCCTGCATTTTTTCTACAAGGGCTGATAGCTCTGCATTCATTGCACAACTGCTGTAAATCACACTTGAAATTTACAAAAAGTGCACAAAATTAACTTCTGTCTGAGGATACTAGTAGTTGCGTTTCAGGTCGATCGAAAGGTTGCATCAGAATGATGAAATACCAGGTGCTTCTAACACAATGACATCCACAAGCGGCGTTGCATTCAATTCTTGCGATAGACGAGTTTGAGTTGCTTGTGCGAGGTCAGCGCGAATTTGCTGAGCCGATCGATCGGCCTCTGTCTGACACTGCACATGCACGATACACAGCGATGTATTGTGTCCCTGAATTTCGATCGAAATCTCTGTGCAGCGTCCGATTGCGCCATCAATATTCGATCGCACGTTGCACGACTACAGCACCCAACATCCGCTCGAGCGCGTTTAGCTCTACTGCTCCGTTTGAAGCAGCGAGAAGGTTGCGGCTTTGAACCTAGCGATCGCCGCTGACAAGCTTCTGAGCGAGTCTGTGTGGGCTACTGAAGCATATCTAGGTTGCGAACTGCGCCTTGATCGGCACTGGTTGCCAGCAGCGCATACGCCTTAAGCGCCGCGCTTACCCGTCGCTGCCGAGCCTCGGCAGGCTTCCAAGCCGCTTTGCCTTTCGCTTCCATCGCAGCCCGACGACTGGCTAACTCCTCCGCCGAGAGATTCACATCGATGCGGCGGTTGGGGATGTCGATCGAGATGCGATCGCCATCCTCCACCAGCGCAATGTTGCCGCCTGCCGCTGCTTCGGGTGAGACATGCCCGATCGACAGTCCCGACGTGCCGCCAGAAAAGCGACCATCGGTTAGTAAGGCACAGAGCTTGCCCAACCCCTTCGATTTCAAGTAGCTCGTCGGGTAGAGCATTTCCTGCATTCCCGGCCCGCCGCGCGGTCCCTCATAGCGAATGATCACCACATCGCCCGCTGCCACTTCATCGTTGAGGATGCCTTTGACAGCAGCATCTTGACTTTCGTAAATGCGGGCTTTGCCTTCAAATACCAGAATGCTGTCGTCTACGCCTGCCGTCTTGACAATGCAGCCGCGCTCCGCCAAGTTGCCATAGAGGACGGCCAGTCCGCCCTGAGTGCTGTAGGCGTGTTCGATGCGGCGGATGCAACCGTTTTCGCGATCGAGGTCAAGCGAGTCCCACCGCGTTGATTGACTGAACGCCTGCTGCGTGGGAATGCCCGCAGGTCCCGCTTTGAAGAAGGTGTGAACGGCTTCGTCATCCGTCTGCGTGATATCCCACTGATCGATCGCTTCTTTCAATGTTTGGCTGTGAACTGTTGGCACGTCCGTGTGCAGCAGGCCAGCGCGATCGAGTTCACCCAAGATGCTGGGGATGCCGCCCGCCCGGTGGACATCCTCAATGTGATAGTTGGGCGTGTTCGGGGCGACCTTGCACAGTTGTGGTACTCGCCGCGAAAGCCGATCGATGTCGCTCAAGGTGAAGTTCACTTCGGCTTCTTGGGCAGCGGCCAGCAGGTGCAAAATCGTGTTGGTCGAGCCGCCCATCGCAATGTCGAGCATCATCGCATTCTCAAACGCTTGGAAGCTGGCGATCGAGCGGGGCAGGACAGACTCATCGTCCTGCTCGTAGTAGCGGCGGGTGATGCTGACAATGGTGCGGGCAGCGTTGAGAAACAGGTCTTTGCGATCGAAGTGGGTCGCCAGCACGGTGCCGTTGCCGGGTAAAGAGAGTCCGATCGCCTCGGTCAGACAGTTCATCGAGTTGGCGGTGAACATGCCAGAGCAAGAACCGCAGGTCGGACAGGCAGAACGCTCATATTCTTCGACCACCTCATCGCTGATGCGATCGTTTGCCGCCGCCACCATTGCGTCTACCAGGTCGAGTTTGTGTTCTGCAAGCTTGGTCTTGCCCGCTTCCATCGGGCCACCGGAGACGAAAACGGCGGGAATGTTCAGACGCAAAGCGGCCATCAGCATTCCTGGCGTGATTTTGTCACAGTTGGAGATGCACACTAAAGCATCGGCACAGTGGGCGTTCACCATGTACTCGACGGCATCCGCAATGATTTCGCGCGAGGGCAGGCTGTAGAGCATCCCGTCATGTCCCATCGCGATGCCATCATCAACGGCGATCGTATTAAATTCTTTGGCAACCCCGCCAGCCGCTTCAATTTCACGACACACCAACTGCCCCAAATCCTTGAGGTGAACGTGACCGGGGACAAATTGCGTGAACGAGTTGGCAACGGCAATGATGGGCTTCTCGAAATCCTCAGTGTGCATTCCGGTTGCCCGCCAGAGCGCACGAGCACCCGCCATGTTGCGTCCCTGCGTGGAGGTTTTCGATCGATAGGTCGGCATGACGTATCCGAGTCATCTAAAGGGTTTTCATAGTCTAGATCTGATTGGAGCAGGACAGCGGCAGAAGCCGTGTCAATTTTCGGCTGAAAGCGTAAACCCATGCAAATGGATTCGTTTGACAGGCTGAGTTCGTTTAGGGACTTGAGCTTTGGAAATTCATCTTTGGCTGTCAATGCGTCAGTCCTACCGCTGTGCGAACAACAAGCAGGCGGAGCGATCGCCCAAAGCAAAAAGCCTGTAACTCAAGTAGTTACAGGCTTTTTTGACTAGCGCGCCCTGGAGGACTCGAACCCCCGACATCAGGTTTTGGAGACCTAGATACTATCGTATAGAGTGCTTACAGCATCAGCATTCTACCGCTAGCCCGAAAAGTCTTGCTTAATTCTTACCTTAAAATTGCGGTGGTATTCGCTGCAATTCGATCGATCGCTGCCCTTCCTTCTGGCGAGAAATCAGGCTGCGAGTTTCAGCCAGAAAGAGATCGATTTCTTCCAAATCCATTCGATCGAGAAAGGCAACCAGCGATCGAAGGCGATCGAGAACATCGGGCGATGGCGGCATGAGTGACAGAGCTAGCTGACAGGGTTCTTACAAGCCTCATCAATGGATTGATCGATGTCAGCCTGAGCAAGCTTCTTTTCCGCCTCAACGTCAGTTGTTAGCAAAAGACGTACAACGTCCAACAGCACTAACACGATTTGATTGCGAGAAAGTCTGCCGCTGCTGTGCCAACACAATTTTAAAAGCTCGGATTGAAAAGCAGTCATTCTTTCCTACCAAAGATACCAGAAATAGAATCACCATTTCTAGCAAATTGTGCCATTAACAGCGATTTGATTTGAACCAGTTCGGTCTCTTGTCGATGGAATCGCTCAGCAATTTCATCTCGCAATTCTTTTACCTCACCATCCACCATTGCCAGCGCTTTCGCGTGACTCTCTTGATTGTTTCTGAGATGCCGAAAATCGCGTTCCGCCGCATAGCTTTTCTGAATGCTTCCGCGATACCACATCATCGCCCCTGAAACTGCCGCAAAGACGCTAAGCCCAAAGCCGAGCATTGATTGAATTTTGTTGAAGTCGATCGACATGATTCACCTTTCAAATTGATAGATAACAGTGTATGAACCTGTTATGGTTCCAGGCGATCCTGTTGGACTCACTAAAACCTCTAATCGCTGGAAGGCAGAAGTAAACGGTATATCAATTGTTTCTACTGCAAATTGCCTTCCTAAATGCCATCCAGGGCTAGATTGAATCGTTGTTGTAGAAGTCGTAATTTGTGTTCTGTTTCCTACTCGATCGCGTCTAAACAAAGTGAATCGCCAGTTGTTTGTACTGCTTTGAGCAACACTAACTAAAGCGTCTGCTTGCTGAAGTTTGATTCTGACTTTTCGAGTCAATCCAGCATAAAAAGCAATTTCTGTTGATTGAGAAAAGAAGCTAGCAACCCATTGTTGTTCAGGGCTTAGCCAGCGAGCGCCATCCCATACCCATGCCCAAGACTGCAACGGCACTCCGTTTGCATCGGTTTCAAGCCACAACGCGCCGTTCACTTTGGGCGGTTCTGTTGCTCCGATCGCAATCCCTCTTAGCTGTTTGACTGGCAACATTTCACTAAGTCTCGATGGTTGAGTAACGAGCAATCACGCGATCGCTTGGCTCGATCGAAATCCCAGCATTTGCTGCTGACCAGGCGATCGCTTTTGTGTCGGTGTTGACGCTGAAAAATGCCCCGCTGCCGCCAAAGCTGTCGTAGCTGAGGCCATTCACAATCAACTCGACATCAGCGGCGCTGGTGGGCGTTTTGCTGAGATTGGGGATTGTGTTCGCAGTTCCGATCGTCAGTCGTTCCGAGAATCGGCGGGCCGCAGTGGTGGTGGGGTCGTTCCCCATTGATCGAACCGTTGTCGCCACGATCGCATCAGCGGGAATGCGCCAAAAGTCGAAACGGTAGTTGAATTCAACATCGATCGGCGTGGCAGCTGGGAAGCTGTAGGCTGTCTCAGTGCCCGCGTCCGAAACGGTGAAGAATGCCAGTGTGTAAACGCCGTTCGATTCGGTGAGCCGCGCCTGAATCTCCAACCCATTGTCGAGAAGCGTATCTTCACTGGCCGCGCCGTAAACCTTGCAGCGGTTGTGAGGTGGAGTTACTGCAACGCCGACACCATTCCCGGCTGGCTGCAACGGCACACTTACGCCACCATCACCAGCGCTGGCTAATGCAGCAGTTAGCGGGCTTGTGACCGTTTGCGATGAACCTGTGACGCTGAGATTGTTCAGACGAATCGGTGCAAACAGAAATTTAACGATTTGTTTGGCTTGTACAAAGCTCATGATTGATAAACCAATTCGATTTCTTCACCCGGTTCTAACAACAGCGGCGATCGCCACTGCAAACGAAATCCATCAATCACATATTCACTGCCGTAAGTGGCTTTGATGCCACCTACAAACAATTCGGATAGATGTGGCGCGATTGGCATTTCTTCTAAGTCAAAGAAGTCTTGTCCAACCGCTTCAACTTCTAAAACAACTCGCTTACCCAAGGGTGGAATGTCCTCTTCGTCCAGCGCGGGTAATCGTTCCGCTTCCATTACGCCGCTGGTAATTTTGCTGGCTGGCAAGTCTGGAATTTGATCGAGGTCGATCAAGTCTTTTGAGGCAGGTCGATCGCTCGAAATCTCTAACGTGAGCGGAATTTCAATCAAATTATCGATCGATAGTTGAATTTCAATTCCGTTCATATCAGCAGTACAGGTAAAACTTGCACCGATCCACGCATTAGCAAGACGGGCGATCGACCGGAAATCCTCAATTCAACCTGGTAGACAAATCGATCGTTTCCTTCAGTCAGCGGTAGCCTTTTTGTGGTCATTGCTGGCAGCAAAGCAACGATCGGCGTTTGCTGTTTTTCAGCATTAAATCGACCTGTCCTAAACTGAAACATGGCTAATTCTTCGGCATCTTCACCAGCGCTGGTGAAGATTTTCCCTCTCAATTGACCGAGGCGAAAATCACCGGGGTAAATTAGTTTTGCTCGCCATTCGTAACCTTGATCAATAGCTAAATTGCCAGTGAAATCAATATTGAGAAGTGCCATTAGTTCAGCCGTTGCTCGATACGTGCTAAGTCAACTCGAATGAGGTCGGTACGCTCTTCGATTAGCGCTTCTGTGCTGTCACTGTATGGGCCTGTATATTCGTAGATTGTGATCAGCATTTCCTCATGCCAAAACGGAACTTCAGCCCTTAATCGAAACTGCGGTGCAAGTTTCGGCAGTCTAATTAGTGTTCCTCCTCGATTGACGGGAATCGCAACTTCATAAGCAGCAAAATCGAGAAAGTCCGATCCGGGCACATCAATCAGCATTTTGAGCCGATAGCCTAGCCACCAATGATCGCGGGCAAATTCAGACTCAGCAGCAGCCGCCAAAATGTGACTTTCAAACAGAATCGGAATTTGAATCGGCGCAATGGGAATGTAACCGCGTCGGCGGGATGGATTGGCGCGGTGCATCTGCTGATATACACTGCGCCAATTTGCCGCGCTGCCGAGCTGCAACAGTGGCTCACTCATGGCAGAAAGCTAAAGCCCTCTTCCCAACAATCAGCCGCTAATAGTGGATCAACGCCCAACTCATACAAGCCCTCCATGTAATCGTCGGGCGACAATTCACCATCCACAAACTGATGCGTGAGTTGCGATCGCTGCAACATGCGGTTGAGTTCGTCCTGCCATTCGCCATCGTCCATTCCTGGAACCCAAATGGCAGGAGTTGCAAAGAATTCATCCAGCGCTGCCTTGCTCATCAGGTTTGAGCCGAGAACGGCGCACGTTCAAACGTGATGTGAGCACGGCCATTCTGAGCACCCAAGGCTTGTGCTCGAACTGACCCGCTCGCGCCAAACAGCCCGTTGAACGCATCCACGAGATCGGCGGCGTGAAACACCCCGGTAGCGCGGCTGAACGGCAACGATGCATGTGTCCCTTCTTGGTAATACTTGCTCCAAGAGGTGTTCCACGCCGATCGTTCGCGTGTCGGGGTTGCCGCGCCTCGATACCAATGGATTCGCGTCGGCTTGACACCTGAGCCGCGAATCGGTTGAGGCGTGGTGTTGGCGGGCGCGGCGGTCAGTAGCCCGGCTTGTGCCGCAGATACGATCGTTAGGGCTTCAGCCCGTGCTTGCGTCTTGAAAACTCGCGCTTCCGTGCCATCTCGGATCAACAGCGAACGATAAAACACATCCGTCGATGCGCCGCGTGATTCGATCGTGCCACCAGGGGCCGGAGGTTCCCGGTTGGCTAAGAAGGTTTGCCGTGCCTGCGCTTCTCGCGCTTGCCGTTCGTAGTACCATGCGGGGCGTGCTCTGCCCATAAAGCTGTCTCCAAAAGGTTGAATGGTTGCTCACTCCCTTTGTCTGCCCATTGCAGCGGCGCACAGCATCACGGTTTTTTGCGCCGGAACGTTATATAACGTTCCAGGTTTTTTTGCGATCTTACGAAGCCTCGACGAGCGGTCGGCGGTGGTAGCCTGAGCGATCGATCAAGATGACCGGATTGGGTAGCCCGCGAATGTGGCAGCAGGCGTAAATGAAGCGCACATCAGCGATCGGGCGTTGGCGTGGCATCCGCCGCGATCGCCCTAAAACACTTTCGCTACGGGCGATCGTCGGGTAGCGCTGCGACGGCTCCGCATTGTTGGAGACGTTGAGAAATTGCCAATCAGGGGTATGACCCTGGATATCCAGCACATTGCCAATCACGCGCCGCGCTTCTGCCTCCGATCGACAAAGCAGTTGCAGTTTATAGCCGCGCTGCCTGTCGGTGTAAGTTACCATCACTTTTCCTTTACGCCAGACAAAACCGTTGCTGTTGGCAAAGTTCGATCGAATTCTATTCGCAATCGATCGCAATTCTCCCTCAGATAATGATTGAGCGGTTTCATTTACCAATCGGAAAGAAATCTCGCCTGTAACAGGTGAAAATCCCGGTTCAACATCAGCGGCATCTTCTTGAAAGTAAAGCTGAATTTGCGGCTGAAATTGCCGCGCTTCTTGATAGCTTGGAACGGGAACTCCATAGATTGGAGTTTGTAGATCTGCCGCTTTACGAAGCACGAAGTACAGCAGCATCATTCGCAATAGCGATTGAATGGCTGAATCATCATCGCGCAATAAGCAAGCGGTTCTAAGGCTACTGCGTGGCGTGTTGATGTCATCTGTGTCTGCGTCGGCAAACTCTTCTCTGACAATGCGGTTGTAGGTTTGCAGCAAGACGCTTTGCAGGTGTTCGTAGGGAGAGAAGTTGTTAGGTAGTGGCATGATTTATGGTTACTCCGTTGTTGGGCGATTTTGATCGGTGGGTGCGATCGGCGGCGTGTTACTTGCCTGCCGATCGGTGGTCTGCCGTTCTGCTTGCTGTTTGTTTTCGGGCGTTTCAGTTGGACGTGTTCCCTCTTCGATCGCCTTATCTAGTTCTTCTTTCTGCTCTTGCATCTCCGAAACGGTTTCGGTGATGTCACGAACGTTGCCCGTGATTTCTTCAAGTGAATCGGCCATTTCCTGAGCATTTTGAAGTGCTGTAAAGTAGCGATTCTGGAAATTCACGTTCGGATTCATCCAGCGGTACGCATTCTCAGCGACAACACCAAAACGCTTCAGGGCATTACCGACCCAAGCGTTATAAGTGCCGACAACTTCAAGCGCTCCTAAAATGGAATGCCCGATTGATTGAATTGAAAACATCAGGTTTGATGCTGCCTGATAAATGCGATTCCATTTCTTCCAAGTGGCTTGAATGTTGTCTACTTGCTCAACGCCAAAAATGCGATTGAAGAAGCCTTCGATCTGCTGTCCAACCCATTGCGAAGTATCGATCTCATCATCGTCAGCATCTTTTAGCTCTCGATTGAAGATTGCCAGCACGTTATCAAATGCACTAAACAAAGTTTGCGTTAATGCATTGCTCAACATATAAGCGTTGTGCAAAGTTGCAATGAAGGTTAAAAGATTGAGAATTCGCCCTAGATTTAGCGAATTCCAAAACTTTTTGAGGAAGCCAGATAGACCGCCGGGAACCTGCGGACCTAGCTTGGCGTTTACGATGTCCAACTTGCTATTGATCACAGCTAGCAATCCGAGATCCGCGCCTTGCAGCAACGTTTGCAGTCGTTGCAGTTGATCGCCATTGCTTCGAGCCTGCTGGCTGATTTGCGCTCCACAGCTACCCGGTGAGCAAGCATCAGGCGGGTCGGGTGGCGTCGGTGGAATTTGCGTTCCCGGCGATCGACCAGGAATCACGGGCGGCGCTGACGCGGGCGGGTTGAATGGGTCTTGATCGGATGGCATACGCGGAATAGTTGGAGTGTCTGGATCAAGGTCATCGAGTGGCGCTGTGGGAGGCGCTTCGGTCGGCGGTTTGACCGGAGGGGATACGGTCGGCGGCGCGGTGGTCGGTGGGGTCGATGGCGGTGCAGTGGTTGGCGGCGGTGTTGGCGGCTGCGTCGGTGGGGGTGCAGTCGGCGGCTGCGTGGTCGGGGGTGTCTGGGGCGGCGCGGTGTTTGGCGGTGTTTCTGGCGGCTGTGTGTTTGGCGGTGTTTCTGGCGGCGCGGTGGTCGGGGGTGTCGATGGCGGCTGCGTCGTTGGCGGGGTTGATGGTGGCGCAGTCGTCGGCGGAGTAAACGGCGGCGGCAGCGGCGGCGTTTCGTCGTCGTCGTCGGGTGGAGTTGGAGTTGGGGTCGGTGTGGGAGTCGGAGTTGGAGTTGGAGTTGGGGCCGGTGTGGGAGTCGGAGTTGGAGTTGGAGTTGGGGTCGGTGTGGGAGTTGGAGTCGGAGTTGGAGTTGGAGTTGGGGCCGGTGTGGGAGTTGGCGTCGGAGTTGGAGCCGGAGTCGGAGTTGGAGCCGGAGTTGGGGTTGGAGTTGGAGCCGGAGTTGGGGTTGGGGTCGGCGTCGGCGTGGGAGTTGGCGTCGGCGTCGGGGTTGGAATAGGCGGAACTTCCGGCGTCGGCGTGGGAGTCGGCGTCGGGGTCGGTGTGGGAGAGGGTGACGGCCCTGGAACAGCGACGGGCGGTTCTTCTTCTTCAGGGTCGGGCGGTGGTTCTTCGG
This sequence comes from Microcoleus sp. FACHB-1515, assembly GCF_014696105.1. GTDB lineage: Bacteria > Cyanobacteriota > Cyanobacteriia > Elainellales > Elainellaceae > JAAUTJ01. Next base: position 1,526 of record NZ_JACJPO010000029.1, on the reverse strand, counting down.
GGTCGGGCGGTGATTCTGGATCGCCGTCTGGTGGTGGTTCTTCGGGGTCGGGCGGCGGCGCTTCGGGGTCGGGCGCGGCTGGTTCTGGGTCGGGGATGTCGGGTGCGGGCGGCGCTGCTGGTCGCTCGCGCTCGCGCTCTGGTGGCGGCTCTGGATCTTGCGTCGGCGGTGGATCGGGCTGTGGCGTGGATGGCCGCCGAAAAGGAACAACGCGCCCCGGCTCTGGCAGATAGATCGGACGGGGTAGCCCTGGGGGAACTGTTGTTGGAACTGGTGACGGCGGAGCTACCGGAGGTGCTGTATTCGTCGGCGGCTGCAAGACCGGCGGGCTTTGTGGAATGTCTTCATCGGGGTTTTGGGGCCTGATCCAAACGAATCGAGCGTTTGTCCATTGCCAGTAATTTGAAAAGCCGATGGTGTACCACACGGGCGGCATCACACCGCGAAATGGCGCGTTAATTAGAATCGCTTGCCCGTCTGCCCTAATGCCACCGATCGGCCCCCAAGCAGCGCCAAGCTGGTCTTCTGACGTGCCCATGTTCTCCCCAGTTGTGGGGTGAACAAAATCAGCAACGTAGGCAAATTCGTAAATGGTGTAGGCTTGACCGCCTTGAAACGGTGGCTCAGGTTGGTCGGGCGCACATGGCCCGGTTCCCAACATGCAAGCCAAGCGAATTAGGTCAGATGGGCGCAAACGGCCTAGCGATGTTGGGCCGCCGAGCGGTCGATCTTCTGGTCGGGGTCGGGGTGGATCAATGAAGCGCGATGTCACCGGAGCTAGAAGACTTCCTGGTGAGGGTGGGCGCAATCCCAGATTGATGCTGGGTGCTGGGCTGCCCGTCGATGGACGCTGAAACGGAACAATGTTGTTCGCTGGCGACACTCCAGGCGGCAGAATGTTCGGCGGCGGCGGCGGCGGCAGCGCAAACTGTGGAACCGGAGGGATCGCCAGCGTTGACATTAGGCCACCTTGTATTCAGCCGGAATTGCCTGAGACGAAAGCGGCTGAACGTCTGTCCAAATGCGACCGCTAGAGCTTTGCCAGTTGGGAGTAAGTTCCAGCGAGGCGCGACTGATGAAGCGCCACGCGGCGGGCTGGCTGGCAGTGATGTAAAACGGCGCGGCTGTTGCGACTCTCTCGGCCACACCCGTTGCTTCAACGACAGTTTGGCCGGGGTGCAATTGCTGCAAAATGCTCATTGCCCAAACTGCTAATTTTTCAACCGTATCGACGGACGTGGGAATGTCGGTTCTAACAAGAGCAACCATGACAACTTTCAGGAACTCAACTGTTTTAGAGTTGCCGGATCGCACTAGTTTCTAACTTCTAGGCACGACGATCGCGCTCAATATCCCAAATTACTTTCTCCCACACCCACTGCTCTGATCGACCGGGATAATATTCTCTGGTTTTACAGGCAGCCTAAATAGGATGTGAACAAATGGTAGGCTGAGGGTGTGCCTCAAACTCTACCCTCTCAGACAATGGAAACGCTCGAACAGTTTATTCAAAGTAACCCACATAC
>NZ_JACJPO010000028.1 GCF_014696105.1 Microcoleus sp. FACHB-1515 | reverse complement strand
GGATTTGAACTGGGCGCTATGCTGCTTGCGTTTGTTTTGGCTCATAAACCACTCCTAGCATGGGTTGGAAGCGTGTAGCTTATTCACCTGTCCAGTTTTAGGGTTCCACCTCAGAGTATTCTACCTTCTGATGCAGCAAACAGTTATCGATCGATTCTCGCTCAGAAAAACCGCAGCGTTGATCTCTATAAACAGCACTCATTTCAACGAGGCGAAATTGACGGTACAGAACAGGACAGCCGCTTGCAGTTTCTACGCGACGACATTGATCGAGTCAACCGTGAATCACAAGAGAAGCTCAATCAACTGCTGCTGAATGAATTTAGCGTCAAGCTGGGTATCAAATACGAAGAAGCGCAGCTAGCCGGAAGACCGAAAAAGCGCTTGCTCAATGCTGCTGATATTGAAGCGCTGAAGCCGTTCCACTGGGGCTATCATTTCGATCGCGTCCTCGATCGAGGTGGTTTTGACGCAATCATCACCAACCCACCTTGGGAAGTTTTTAAGCCACAAGCGAAAGAGTTCTTTCTACAGTTTAGTGACTTGATCAACAAGAAAAAGATGGATCTGCAAGATTTTGAAAGGGAGCAAGAAGAAATTCTGAAGGATACAGAGATTGCTAGTGCTTGGTTGAAATATCAAAGTTATTATCCATACTCTAGCTCTTATTACCGTCTGTCAATTGATTACGCAAATCAAACTCCAATCATTAATGGTAGGAGAATTGGAACAGACATCAATTTCTATAAGCTATTCCTAGAGAGGTGCTTTAGGCTAATGCGCTCCGGTGGAGAATGTGGAATTGTTGTCCCGAGCGGGATTTATACTGATTTGGGTACACAAAGATTAAGAAGAATGCTTTTTGAGCAATCTCAGGTGACAGGTTTATTCTGCTTTGAGAATCGAAGAGGAATTTTTGAGGATGTTCATAGAAGCTATAAATTCATTATCCTCACTTTTGAGAAGGGAGGTAGAACGGAAAGTTTTCCTGCTGCTTTCATGCGCCGTGAAGTCAACGATTTAGAAAAATTTCCCACTTACAACAGTGTTGATATAAGCGTAGAAGCCATTCAAAGAATTGCTCCTAATTCTTTGTCAATTCTAGAATTTAAGTCGCAGCAAGATATTGATATTACAGAAAAAATGTCTCAGCATCCTCCACTTGCAAGCACTCACACAGGATGGCAGTTTGAAATTTATGGTGAAGAATTGCACATGAATCGTTCGCGTAGATTTTTTAGAAATATTGAAACTAGATGTCCTTTGTATGAAGGTGGAATGATTTGGCAATTCAACCACCAGTATTCAACTCCAACTTACTGGATTGAGGAGTCTGAACTACGCAAAGCTTTTTTAGCTAAACGTGCTAAGAGAATTAAGTTCTCCGATGAAGTTCCTGATAATATCAGGAATGATTATGAAGTATATAGGTTGGCTATACGTAAAATTGCTTCTAATACAAATGAAAGGACATTGATAGCTTCTCTTATCCCTCCTTTTTCCTTTGCAGGTAATTCACTCTCTGTAAACTTTCCATTCTTTCATGACGAGGAAAATTACAATACATTAAGACTTTCCGATGCAGAATTGATAGTCCTTGCATCGTTGTTGAACAGTTTTGTTGTTGATTACAGTCTCCGACTTCGCATGACAACGAACTTGAACAGTTTTTATCTATATCAACTACCAGTTCCACGTTTGATAGAAGGAGATCCGTATTTTAGCGAAATTGTAGAACGGGCGGCAAAGCTGATTTGTACAACGCCTGAATTTGATGAACTTGCGGCAGAAGTGGAGTTAGGTTCTCATGCGGACGGTGTGACGGATGAAGTCGATCGCGCCAAACTTCGTGCCGAACTTGACGGCATGATCGCCCATCTTTACGGACTAACCGAAGACGAATTTCAGCATATTTTGAGTACCTTTCCGATCGTTCCCATCAAAACTAAAGAAGCGGCGATCGAAGCTTACCGTGCCTTTGCTCCGCTGGTGGGCGATCGAGAAATTCTTGACCTGATCGCCGCCAAAGATGAAAACCACCAGCTTGAATTCAAATCGACTGCCCGCTGGGATCTAGTTGAAAACAAGAAAAATGTGGCAATGGAAGAAGCTGTGATGAAAACCGTTGCAGCTTTTCTCAACTCTGTAGGCGGCACACTACTGATTGGTGTAGCAGATGATGGCAGCATTGTTGGTCTTCAGCCCGACTACCAAGCCATCAAACCAAAAAATCGAGATGCCTATGAGCGCTGGCTCACTACTTTTTTGCTCACAGCAGTTGGCAAAGATCTTGCGCCCTACATTCATGTCCGCTTTGCGATCGTAGACACCAAAGAAGTTTGTCAGGTGACAGTCGATCGATCGCCCCGTCCCGTCTACGTCAATTTCCAGAACAAAGAAACCTTCTTCATTCGCACAGGCAATCAAACCATCAAGCTTGAAAACCCTAGCGAAATCATGCGCTACACCAGTACGCAGTGGTCAAACCCCTAGAAAGCCTCTACTGCAACGCTTCTAGATCGATGCCAAGTGCCGCTAGCTGTTCGGGCGTGAGCGATCGCAATTTCTCCGCTAACTGCTGCCGCTTCAGGCGTTCTTGGTCAAGCTCTTCTAACGCTTGTTCCTTTGCCTGCCGCTCCAGTTCCGCCGTCTCCTGCCCCGTCAGCAACAGATTTCCCTGCAAATCCCACCAGCGCAACCAGGGCAGGTCAGCATTTTTATAGGTTCCTTGCCAGATGCCAAGTTCAATCTGCATCGGCAGAACTTCGTAGTGGCCGCGATCGTTCGTCGGTAAAAGCTCAAAGTGGTTTTCGACATAACGATAAACCTCTACACTGGCTTTGCTCACCTCATAGATGCCGTAGAATGCAGGGCGAATCACCTGCTCATAAATCCAGAACTTACCCGTCCAGGGCGTTTTGTCTCGCTCCTCAGAACCATCTCCCGAAGCAAATTCCAAAATTAGCAACGGCGCAATCAATTCACGCCACAGCACATACGATCGCCGCATCTCGCCATTGAGCAGCGGCGGCACATTCGGCACATAAAACCAGTCGGGTGCTTCGGCTCCGCGCTCTGGCGGATCGCTCATGCGCCAGTAAATGCCACTGTCTTGCCCCACACAAAACTGCCCGTCCGGATGCAAGCCTTCCAACACAGACCAAATCGATTCTGTCAGTAAAATGCTCTGGGGATGCTCCTGAAAATTTTTCACAAACGTACCGTCTGACTCTGGCAGTTGCGTGTGGTCTGGAAACTGGGGCGGCAAAGAGAGGGAAGTCAGGCTTTCAGTCATACGCTTCGGGTTGCTGACGGTGACTACATTTCTTATTGTCTGCGATCGACCGCTAAACTGCTCAGCCTGCTAAAAAGTTAATGCCGCGCCCGAAGGCGGCGAAGCCATCGCCTGCTCCACCTGCTGCTCAGACACCTCCAAGTATTTTTGCAGCGCTTGCAAACTGCGATGCCCGGAAATCTCCTGAATCACCCGCAGCGGCACACCCGCCGAACTCATCTGCGTCAGGGCAGTCCTGCGAAACGAGTGCGGACTGACTCCGACTAACCCGACTCGATCGCAGGCCGATCGTGGCGTCCCGGAACGGGATCGCAAAATCGCATCTGCCGATCGCGAGTTGAGATGCCCCCGGCCATGCCGCCCCGCAAACAAATACTTCTGCCCCGTCTGCTCCCGATAAACTGCCAAATAGTGCTTGAGCTTTTGACTGGTGGCAATCTGGCGCGTCTCCTGCTTACCCTTCGTGTTCTGCTTGCGAATTGTGATCTTGGCTCTCACTCCCGTTGCATCGTAAGCATCCGAAGCCAACATCGTACACGCCTCGTTAATCCGACAGCCCGTAAAAAAGCAAATGCCAATCAGGGCGCAATCGCGATCGGCCTGCAATCCCACCTCAAACAGTTCAGCAATCTCGCGTTGTGACAGTACCTTGGCTTGCCCGTGTCGATCGACCTTCATTTTTCCTGCTCGAAGCTACATGAACAAAGTTCATTTTCGTCATGTACAACAGTCAAAGCATTGATATGCCGTCGCCTACAACTGGTTCAGGAACTTTATGTGCCGCTTCTTGCGAATGAACTCTACTTATTGAAAGTAAACAGAAATGAATTGCTTGGTGAGCGATCGAGGCAATGGTTGACGGCTTAGTGGAAAGTTGTGATGGTGGCTCACTCATTGGTGTGGTTTCAACTGTTTTTGGTTGCTATTTTCTGTACTCTGGAACGACCGAATTACTCCGATGAAACAGTTATAACTTCCTCAACGATCGGCAACGAATAGTGATTCTTATCGACTCAGCATTCGGATAATTTCGTCATTGAGTTCTCGAAAAACATAGCGTGGACTCACCTCATCAAGCATTTCAACAATCCGCTTTGGCTGCGCGACTGTGAGTTCTTTGTTGCCCGTCAGCGACTCTAGCTTGACCTTCAGCACATAGTCTCGGATCTCGTCTACAGAGGCTTGGTTAGCAACCATGTCGGCAACGATTTTGCTCGACTTTGCAAATTGAATGAAATCTTTATTCAACAGTTCGTAGGATAGCTCGCCCTTTTTGTTGGTGTAGGCTTTGACGATCGCTTCATACTCGGCACTATCAACGGTCGCCAATTCTTCCGGTGACGCTTCATCCGCGTCAGCTACGTTACCACTGAGTTTCACAGATCCCTGTCGAGAATAGGGCATACCCGACGTGAGTTCGATCGCCCCTTGAAAGGACTCAGGCGGAAACGTTTCGAGATTGGTATTTGCAGACGGTTCAGGAGTTCCTGGATTCGAGATAAATTGCTTTATCCTTAAAGACCTTTAATATCGCAGATTTGAATGCTAGGGAGTTAAGAAATAATAAGCTTTTGGAAGTAGCTTGGATGCCTCCCCCCTGGATTGTTGAATCTTTGCTCTCAATGCTAATGTTCATTGCTTGGAGATTATTTTGTTAAATTGCTGAGCTTTGTAATGAACTGCTTGAGTTCTTGGCGATCGTCTCTCATATCTGATTAAAGGGGTTGCATGAAAAATCTTTTTAGAGCTTTACTTGGCTTCACTGCTGCATTATTGATTGTCCTACCCAGTTGCGCTCAACCTCAAGATGAAACTCAAACATCCAAACAAATTGTTTTCTCCTGGGCACAAGATGTCGGTCCGCTCAATCCGCACCTGTATGGCCCCAGTCAGATGTTCGCTCAGGACTTGATCTATGAGCCGTTAGTGAATTACGGTCGTGGAGGCGAAATATTACCAGGGCTGGCTGAACGGTGGGAGGTGTCAGCAGACGGAAAGTTACTCACATTTCAATTGCGTCAGGGCGTTCAGTTTTCCGATGGCACGCCGTTCAATGCGGCAGCAGCAAAAGCAAATTTTGAACAGATTTTGAGCAATCGCGAAGAGCATAAGTGGCTCGGACTTGTTGAAGAGATGGATCAAGTGGAGGCAGAAGGCGAAAATACGCTCAAGATTTCGCTCAAGCAGCCATATTACCCAGCCTTGCAAGAGTTAACGCTGATTCGCCCCGTTCGGTTTCTTTCACCCAAAGCGTTTCCAGATTCAGGCACAACGGCTGACGGCATTAAAGCTCCGATCGGTACAGGTCCTTGGGTGTTAGCGGATTACAATAAGGATAGTCTTGCTGTCTTTAAGCGCAATGAGAACTATTGGGGCGATAAACCCAAAGTAGAGCAAGTGACCGTCAAGATTATTCCCGACGGAGAAACCCGCGCATTAGCCTTTGAGAATCAAGAGATTGATTTGATTTATGGCAGCGGCTTAATTAGTTTGGATACGTTCAAACGATTGCAAGAATCGGGCGAGTATGAGGCAGGCGTTTCGCAGCCCTTGTATACCAGAGCGATCGCAATTAACTCTGGTCGTGGCGCAACTCAAGACTTGCAGGTGCGGCAAGCGATTCAACATGCGTTCAATAAAGATGCGGTGATTGAAGCCGTGTTGTACAACACGGAACCCCGCGCTGATACCTATTTCTCGAATGAGGTTCCCTACGCAAACATTGGGCTTCAACCTTATGCCTATGATGTAGAACGCGCTAAAACATTACTAGACCAAGCAGGATGGCGACAGCAGGGGCAGGGGATTCGGCAGAAAGACAGGCAACCCCTCACGCTGGAATTGGCCTTCAGCGCGACGAACGATGTCGATAAAGCCGTTGCTGAGGCACTTCAGGCGGATTTCAAAACCGTTGGGATTGATCTCAAGCTTCTGGGTGAAGAAGAACAAGCTTGGCTCGATCGACAAACGAGCGGCGAGTTTGATTTGATCTTCAACGACACCTGGGGACCGCCTTATGAACCTCAAGCCATGATGTCGTCGATGCGATCGCCTTCCCATGCAGATTATGCGGCACAGTCGGGACTTTCGATGAAAGCGGAGATCGATCGCAAAATCGGTGAGGTTCTAGTCAGCACGAACGAAACAACGCGACAGCAGCTTTATCGGGATATCCTGACTACGCTGCACGAGCAAGCCGTTTATCTACCGATTTCTTATTCCACCAACCTTGCCGTTTATCAGAAGAACCTGAGTGGATTTGAATTTATGCCGCAGGCCAATCAGGTTCCTTTGACCAAGCTCAGCAAGGGATAGGGAACAGCAAATGCAGCGATACATTGTCAGGCGAATCCTGCAATTAATTCCGGTGCTTTTGGGAATTTCGCTGTTCACCTTTCTGCTGATGCAGCTTATGCCCAGCGATCCCGCGATCGTCGTTTTGCGGGTCAATACGATTCCCATCACGGATGCGGCGATCGCGGCGATGCGAGAGAAACTGGGACTCGATCGCCCCTTGCCGATTCAGTATTTGAACTGGCTGTGGAATGTTCTGCATCTTGACTTTGGAAATTCTTACATCAGCGATGAGCCTGTGCTTGGAGAAATTCTGCATTATGCTCCGGTTACGTTAAAGCTTACCCTGTTCACTGCCCTGCTGATTTTGCTGATCGCGCTGCCTTTGGGGGTTCTGTCTGCCCTTTATCAGGACAGCATTCTCGATCACATCAGCCGCATTTTTGCGTATACCGGAGCTGCTGTTCCAAGTTTCTGGCTGGGCTTTTTGCTAATTTATCTGTTCAGCCTCAAGCTCAATTTGTTTCCCGTAACCGGATCAGGAACGCTCGCTCATTTCGTGCTGCCCGCCCTAACGCTCGCTTGGGGTCCTGCCGCAATTTGTACAAGGCTTCTCCGCAGCAGTATGTTGGACAGCCTCAGCCAGAACTATGTGCTGTATGCCCGTGCCAGAGGACTGTTTGAGCGCAGGGTCATCAGTCAGCACGTATTCAAGAACGCCCTGCTGCCCGTCGTGACCTTCTTTGGCTTAAGCTTTGCTCACCTGCTTTCTGGTGCAGTGATTGTGGAAAATGTGTTTGCCTTACCGGGAATCGGGCGCTATGTGGTGAAAGCAATTCTGAGTCGTGATTATCCCGTGATTCAATGCTTTGTTTGTCTCAGTGCCTTTCTATTTGTGTCCATCAACTTGATTGTTGATCTCGCCTACGGTTATCTAGACCCCCGGATTCGTTTGGGTGGGGGAGATGAATCGGTTCAATAAGCAAACGCGATCGCGATGACTATTTTTCAACGCCTCCTGAATCACAAGCTGGCCTGGATTGGCATCGGCATCATTGCCTGCGTTGCCCTTGCCGCGATCTTCGCCCCCTGGATTGCGCCCAATGATCCCTTGCAGGTTGACTTATTGCGAAAGCTGCAATCTCCCAGCCCTGCTTTTCCTCTAGGAACCGACCACTTGGGACGGTGCATTCTCTCACGCTTAATTTATGGAGCGCGAATCTCGCTCTCCGTTGCCGTTGCTGCGATGATTCTGGGTGTCACTCTGGGGATGCTAGCAGGCATGACTGCGGGCTATTTTGGCGGCAGGGTGGATGCCTTACTGATGCGTTTGTGCGACATTTTGTTAGCGTTTCCTCAGCTTATTCTGTCGCTGGCGATCGTTGGCATTTTGGGAGCCGGAACCTTCAACATTATCCTGGCGCTCGCGACCGCGCAGTGGGCTTGGTATGCCCGAATTATGCGGGGTAAAGTTTTGCGGATCAAAGAGAGCAACTTTGTGAAAGCGGCGATCGTGTCGGGAACGCGATCGGTTCCCTTAATGCTGAAACACGTTCTTCCTCATGCTATTTCTGAAGTTATCGTTCTAGCTTCGCTCGACTTGGGCGTCACCATTTTGCAAATTTCGGGACTGTCATTTTTGGGACTTGGCATTCAACCGCCCACGCCGGAGTGGGGAGCCATGATCAATGACGGTCGAGAATTCTTTCGACGCGAACCGGGTGTAATGCTTTATCCCGGCATGATGATTTTCATCACCGTACTGGCATTTAATCTGGTGGGTGATGCGTTGCGCGACGCGCTTGATCCCAGAAGCAGCCAGCGCGTGAGGCAGGAGGATCTTGAGTCTAAACTTCAGCATCAGGTGTAGTTGCTTTATGCGAGTTGAACCGATTCTCACAGTGAAGAATCTACAGGTTGAATTTCAGAGCAAGACGGGCAGCCAGACTGCTGTGCGCGGCGTTAGCTTCCAACTCAAACCGGGCAGCGTGCTGGGAATTGTGGGCGAAAGTGGCTCTGGTAAAAGCGCAACCTGTTTATCAATCCTGGGACTTTTAGGCAGAGAAGCACGAGTTTCAGGCAGTATTCAGCTTCTGGGGCAGGAACTGACGCAGCTTCCGCCCGAAGCAATGCGAAAGATTCGAGGCAAAGAAATCAGCATGATTATGCAAAACCCCATCAGCTTCTTTGACTCGATCGCCACGATCGGCAAGCATTTTGTCAAAACTCTGCAATCACATCAGGCTCTCACTCAATCGGAAGCACAGCAGATTGCGATCGAACACTTATCAGCAGTGGGATTGAAGAATGCAAAATCACTACTCAATCAATTTCCATTTCAACTGAGCGGGGGGATGTTGCAGCGGGTGATGATCGCGATCGCCCTCTCGCTCAAACCCAAACTGCTGATCGCGGATGAACCCACAACTGCCCTCGATGTGCTGACTCAGGTGCAAATTCTCAAGCTGATTGCCCAGTTGCAACAGCAGCACGACATGGCGATTCTCCTGGTTACTCACGACTTGGGCGTGATTGCTCAACTGGCAGACGAAGTGGCCGTGATGTATGAAGGACAATTCATCGAGCAGTCAACCGTTACCGCCTTGTTTGATCATCCGCAACACGCCTACACGCGATCGCTTTTAGCCTCTCGTCCTGCCGCAATCAGACGTTAAACTATGGAATTGCTCTCTGTTCGCAATGCCTCAAAAACCTATACTCTGATTCAGGGTTGGCAGGGTAAGCGGCGTATTTCTGCCCTGAAGAATGTCTCCCTCACCATTGAACCAGGGCGTTGTCTGGGGCTTGTGGGAGAAAGCGGTTCCGGAAAAAGCACGCTGGGGCGAGTCATCCTGGGACTAGAACAGCTTGATGCTGGCGAGGTTTGGTTTCAAGGTAAAGACATCGCTCGATCGAAAGGCAAGGAATTGAAAGCGCTGCGCCGTGATTTGCAGGTTGTCTTTCAAGACAGCTTTAGCGCCGTGAATCCGCAACTGAAGGCGGGCGAGATTATTGCTGAACCCATCAACAACTACCTGCATTCTTCTGTTGCTGAAACGAAACGCAGGGTTGCTCAACTGTTAGAAACAGTCGGTTTAACGGCTGCGGATGCTGAGAAATACCCACATCAGTTCAGCGGTGGGCAGCTTCAGCGAATTGCGATTGCCAGGGCGATCGCCCTTCATCCCAAACTGATCGTTCTAGATGAACCTGTCGCCAGTTTAGACATGACCATTCAAGCTCAAATTCTAGATCTGCTGCTGTTTCTAAAGCAGGAGTTTAACCTCGGTTACTTATTTATTTCTCACGACTTGGCGGCGGTCACGTTAATTTCTGATGCATTAGCAGTGATGTATGAGGGAACGATCGTCGAGCATCTTGACGAGATTCACCGCATCCATGAACTACAACACCCTTACTCCGTTCGTTTAATGACATCGCGACTCCCAGCCCATCCCCGCGATCGCCGCTTCCTAAGTGATGATACTGTGGCTCAACCCTATATTTCTTAGAAATCATGACGGACAATCCTTCTTCCACACTGTCTTCTCCCTCGGTCAACTGGCAACACTGGCTAGAACGGTGGGATGCTCAACAAACAGGATACATTCCACATCGGGAAGAGCGGTTTCAAACCATGCTCGATGTCCTGGAGATTTTGCTGCCTGAGAATTTTGCTGCGATCGATCTCGCTTGCGGCCCCGGTGCGATCAGCCAACGACTGCTGAAGCGATTTCCGCACGCTCATTGTGTGGCGATCGATTATGATCCGGTGCTGCTGGCGATCGGCCAAGGCGTCCTGGGAAATATGGGCGATCGGCTGCGCTGGATCGAAGCGGATTTGACTCAGGATGCTTGGCTTAAACAAGTGGGTGAAATTCAAGTGGATGCCGTTTTAACGACGACCGCACTACACTGGCTTCCAATCGATCGATTGGTGCATCTTTATCAGAAACTGGGTCAAATCTTGCGTCCTGGCGGGGTTTTTCTAAATGGCGATCATCTCTATTTTCCACCCCATCTTGTTACGCTGCGACATGTGGCAAAAGCAGTGCAAACTCAGCAGGAAGAGCAGGCATTTTCGGTCAGACATCAGGAGGATTGGCAGCAGTGGTGGGAAGCGATCGAGCAGGAAGCTGAACTGAAAGCTTTGCTTGCAGAGAGACATCGACGCTTTCAACCACGATTTACGGAACATGAACCAACACTGGTGATTCATGAAGCGGCACTGCAAGAGGCAGGATTCCGAGAAGTTAGCACAATTTGGCAACGATTTGACGATCGAATTTTGCTGGCGGTGCGTTAATGATGAATTTCAATTATGGATGGGGCGGCAAAAAGTGGCATTGCTGAATCGAGGCATGAATTGCGAGGATACGATGGCTTGATCGCCTCCTAAATCTTCCACGCATGAGGAACTTTGAGACTGGCCTGATTTTGATTCATACCCGGTTTCAGCAACGCCCCGATTTGCACGAAACTGCCAGCTTATGCGCGGCATTTTCGCAATAATTTGAGTGCCAGCTTCATTGTTGCAAAGCACTATTCATGTGGAGGGAAAATCATGCAGTTTGCTGTTGTCGCTAGCACGATGGTTCTGTTGCTGGGCTTGGCTCCAGTGACTTCGGCCCAAACGCCAGAGAGTGAACAAGTTCGACAGTTACTCAACACCAACGCTTGTGTCGGCTGCGATCTGCGATCGGCCAATCTTCAGAACTTAGATTTGGGCAACGCCAATTTGCTTGAGACGGTATTAGACAGCGCTGACCTGACGGATGCCAATCAATGCAACACCCGCATTCCTAGCCGTCCTGCCTATCGTCAAGATTGTTGAACCCAGTGTCGCGTTTGACGGTGTTTGTCGGCGATCGATTTGGTGGGAGTGAGTCGTTAGCGTTTAAGCAATCGCAAACCGCTCAGCGTCACCAAAACTGTAGAGCCTTCATGTCCAACGACACCTAGCGGCAAAGTGATCTCACCTGCAAAGTTGGCAATCAGCAAAAGCACAATAAAGCCGATCGCAAACACAACGTTCTGCTTCACAATCCGCTGCGATCGTTGTCCCAGTTCGATCGCCGTTGCAATCTTGTCGAGGCGATCGTTCATTAACACGATGTCAGCCGTTTCAAGCGCCACATCGCTGCCAATTGCACCCATTGCAATTCCGACCGTTGCCTGAGCTAAAGCAGGTGCGTCATTGATACCATCCCCAACCATTGCTACCGTTTTATACTGCTTTTGCAGTTGTGAAATTAGATGCAGTTTATCTTCGGGCAGCAGTTGAGCATAGACGCGATCGACCCCAACCGCATGAGCCACACTATCAGCCGTGCGCTGATTGTCTCCCGTCAGCATCACCACCTCAATACCCAGATTTTTAAGTTGAGCGATCGCGTTTGCAGCTTCAGGGCGGACGCGATCGGCAATCGCAATCGCACCAATTGTTTGCTTTGCTTGTGCCACCCAAACAATTGTTTTTCCAGATTCTTCTAACAGATTTGCCTGCTCAACAAGCTCGATCGAGGGTGGGTTGGAATGCTGGCAAATAAACTCAAAATTGCCTGCAACCACAGCTTGATTCTGCCAGATTCCAACGATTCCCTGTCCCGGAGATGCCTGCACTTCGATCGCTCGCGCCCTGACAGAACCCTTTGCGGCTCGATTGATCGCGGCGGCGATCGGATGTTCGGAACTTGCCTCTAAAGCGGCGGCAATTTGTAAAACATCTGCTTCAGAATATTCGATCGCAGAAATCACGTTACAGACTTGCAGTTGCCCAGTTGTCAGCGTTCCAGTTTTGTCGAAAGCGATCGCCTTGACCTGACCCATTTTCTCTAGCTGTGCTCCATTTTTGAATAGGATTCCTTGCCTTGCACCGTTGGCGATTCCTGATAGCAGAGTGGGCATAATTGCTGCCATTAATGCACAGGGCGAAGCCACCACTAGAAAAATTAGAGCGCGATAGATCGTCACTTCCCAACTCCAGCCCAGCAGAACAGGAGGCAGTAGCGCCAGCAAAATTCCCGCAAATACAATCAGTCGTGCATAATTGCGCTCAAACCGCTCGATAAACTGCTGCGAGGGCGGTGCTTCCGTTTGTGCCTGTTTGACTAAACGAATCACGCGCTGAATCAAACTGCTTTCAGGCGGCTGATGCACTTCAAGCTGCAATGCACCGTGCCCGTTGAGTGTTCCGGCAAAGACTTCATCGCCAACTGTTTTTTCAACCGGAAATGATTCGCCTGTAATTGCAGCCTGATTCAGCGTACTCAAGCCTTCTACAATTAGCGCATCGGTGGGAATTAATTCGCCTGGTTTGACAAGAATTCGATCGCCCACTTGCAACTGCTCGATCGCCACCGCTTCCACTTTTCCATCCTGAATTACATTCGCAGTATCGGCCTTTAAGCTCATCAGAGCGCGAATACTGCGATCGGTACGATTCATTGCATATCCTTCTAGCGCACCGCTGATCGCAAAGATCAAAATTAGCACTGCGCCGTCAATAATTAGATGATATTCCTGTTGCCAGAAACCTAATCCTGCTGCGCCCAATGCTGCCACAATCATCAGTAGATCGACATCTAATTCTTTTTCTTGAATTAGCGTTGTCAATCCTTCGCGGGCGCTTTCGTAGCCGCCAATCACATAGGCCGCAGGTAGGATGAAAAGTGCAAGGGCGATCGCGTCAAAATGCAGTGCCATCCAGCCAAGCAGCAGCAGAATTCCGCAAAGCGCAGCCGTCGTTGCCTCAGAATTTGCCAGTCGAGTCAGTTGAATCATGAAGCGTCAGTAGAGCAGCTTCCTTACGCTAAACCTTGACATCAGTGTTAATGTCAAGGCATGGCACTGACGATTAAAGAACTCACTGACGCCGTTGGTACGGGAATCACGCCGCGCATGGTGCGCCACTATCACCAGCTTGGCCTGATGCCGCCACCGCCCCGATCGCCCGGAAACTACCGCCTGTATAGCGATCGTGATGTGCGGCGATTGCAGCGCATTGTCGCCTTAAAGCAGCAGGGCTTTCAGCTTTCTCACATTCAAAAAATGCTCGAAACCGAGCCGGAAGCTGAGCAAAACAGCTTGCTAGAGCAGCTTCAGCGGCAGTACCAGACAGTGATTCAGCAAATTGCTCAACTGCGGCAGACCGCATCGGCACTAGAAGGCTTGTTAGGACGCGATCGCCACTGTCAAACCACTCAGGCCGAAGTTTTGTCGCAACTGAAGCGGCTCGAAGCAGAAACGCAGCTCGAAAAATTCTGGAGCGGGCTGGATGCTCATGTTGATGCCCATCCCGAAGCGTTTGGGGAATCACTTCAGCGCTTGCTGCCCGATTGGGGCGATCGCTCAGAAGTTGAGATCGATTTGCTTTCTAAGCTGGTGCTGGCCTGCGGGGATATCAGTCTGGTGCAGTTTGTGCAGATTGGCAATCAGGCGTTGACTCGCAGTCGTGAAGCACTCAAGTCTGGCTGTGCGATCGCGGTTGATGTTGCGGCTGTCAATGCCGCGATCGATCACACTCGTCTCGCGCATCTCGGCTGTCACACTCAAGTTTTGATTGACAATCCGCATATCACCAGCGCGGCTGAGGCCGAACAAGCCTTTTGGCAAGATCACACTTGGAAAGACAAGCTGCGGCAGTTGCCGATCGATACTGTCTTGGTCGTCGGCTATGCGCCCTCGGTACTGTTGGCAGTCAATGAGGCGATCGGGCAAGGCAACCTTCAGCCCGCTCTCGTGATCGGAATGCCGATCGGCTTTAGTCATGCTCCCGCCGCGAAGCGAAAACTAATGCACTCTGACACGCCGTTTATCACCGTTACTGGCACAATGGGCGGCGGACTTCTGGCGGCGACTGCCTTCAATTCGCTGGTCGAATCGCTAATTGAAAAGCCCGACTGTCACTGCTATTTGGGCAAATAATCATTACCAGCCTTCAGTCGTAGTTCCAGAATCGGTTGAAGCAAATTTCAAAATCAGGTGTGCCGCTGATCAAACTGGAGGACAAGCAGGAACTGATACGGACACTTAGATTTCCAATGAACTTGACGCTCAGGTTCATTCGCAGTATGTCTCAAACAAGCCGACTAGTTTACGCGCTACGATTTCTGGTGATTCCAGTTTGGAGCATTTCTGCGTTTGTGTTGTGGCTGGGCATTCGCATTCTCCTTCTGGCTTGGCTGGCAATGCTACCCAAAGCCATTGCGAGTGTGGCGATCGTTCTGGTCAGTCACGTTGGAATTGTTGTTCTAATCTGTGCGGCAATTGGAGGAAGTAGTTTGCTGCTTTGGCAATGGCTCCCCACCAAGCTAGCCGCCGCTGTTGCCGTCCTACTTCCGGTGCTGCTGTGGATGAGTACTTTTACTTGGGGGCGGATCGACACGCAGGGAACAGACGCCTATGTGCTGGCTCCCGCTCAACGCGCAGACGTGCAAACCACCCGTGAACAACTGGTAATTAAGACGGCGCAGTATCAAATGAATTGGGAACTGCAAGCCTTGATCAAGCTTGGGACAGATGTGAATGCGCGTAATCCCAATGGACAGTCTGCGCTCTACTGGGCGAGAGATCCACAGCAGGTCAAGCCGCTGCTGCAAGCGGGTGCAATTCCGGATGCAGACAGCTTGCTACAGGCAGCGTTCTGGGGAAGAGTTGACACGATGAAGCTGTTGTTTGCCGCAACTGGTGATGATGGCGAAGCTCTGGTTGCACAAGTGGGGGATCAAGCTTTGGAGTATGCAACGAATGTGACGGCCAGTGGAGAACAAGACCGCACGCAGATCGTGCAACTGCTGGTGGCACGAGGGGCAAAACCCATTGCAGATTCGAGCAATGGCGATCGACAATAAGCGTGTCCTGAGTGGACAAAAGCAATTACCGCGTCTGTTGCAGTCTCACTTAAGGATTCTGCCCATCGTTGAGCAGGTTAACGGTTGCATCAATGCTCCAGGCCGATCGCGAAGCGAATTGCTCGCTGCTATCGTCAATGCAGATGTGCATCCTGCCGACACAGCGTTCGCGGCCAGAAGTGTCGTAGCAGCTTTGGGGAAAGCAGGGCGGGGAAAAGCACGTTAGGATGAATTGTTCTCGGCTTGGAAAAACTCGATCGTGGGAAAAATTAATTTGAAGAGATCAAGAATTAAATCCGCTTAAAGCACAAGAATTGCGATCGAGACAGCAGCAAGAATTCGCTAACTGTTTGGCACTTTTGATCAGGTTCAGGCGATCTTTACAATTGACGATTGCCGCGATCGCATCTCCACATCTTGTTAAGCCTGTCGTCCAAATCCTTGTCCTGTCTGCTGCCAAATGATTAACTCACCGCTACATCCACCCGCCGCCAGTTGCTGCCCGTGCGGATGCCAAGCCAGACCAGAAAAGCCATCGGGCGCATCGTTGAACGACTGCATCAGGCGGCCTTGCTGCCACAGTGCCAGCCAGCCATCTTCGGCAGCAGAAGCGAGCAGCAGCGTTTTCGGCTGAAAGGCGATCGCCTGCACGGTGCGATCGTGATTCGCCAAAGTATCGCTATTCCAGCCAATTCGCTCATCCGCATCGCGCTCCCACAGCACCACTGCCGCTCCGCTGGCCGATGCCAACAGCGGTGCTTTGCTGCGGGTGGAAATTTGCGACCACGCCAGCCGCCGCACTTTGCCCGGAAAGCCCTGCATCAGCCAGGGAGCCGGATTGCCCCATTCATTCAGCGCGATCGTATTGTCCAGATTGCCCTGCGCGATGTAGGTGCAGTCGGGCGACCAGGCGATCGCAATGGTGGCCGAGGCGGTTGCGATCGCGGTTGGCTCTTCATCCCAATCGTGAGCATTCCAGACCTGCCCGCCCTGATAGCCGCACAAAGCCAGAAATTTGCCGTCGCTGCGCCCGTCGAGATCCAAGACAGAGGAAGCTTCAAAACTGAGCGTTGCGGCCACAGCGTTCGCTTCGGCATCCCACACCTGAGCGTAGCGCCCTAAGCTGAACGCCAATTGGTTTTCCGTTGGACTCCAGGCGAGTCGATCAACCCACGATCGATTCTTCAGCGTCGCGATCGGTTGCGATTCGCCCAGTCGCCAAATTTTCACCTGTCCGTCCTGACCACCAACGGCGAGAAATTGACCGTCTGGTGAAAAGGCGAGGCAGTCGATCGATTGTCCTGCTGATGGCAAAGTGATCAGGCCACTGGGCGACCAAACGACAATTTCACCTGCCGCCGAACTTGCCGCTAGATGGCCTTGAACTGACCAAGCGATCGCCGTCACATAGTCAGACAAACTGCCGCGCCACTGCTGCCGAAATTCCGAATAGCGCTTCATACCAAACAAGCTCGAAAATCCGCTTTTAGCTTTGCTTCATCCAGATTGCGCCCAATGAAAACAAGTTCATTTTTGGGCGTTTCATTTTCTTTCCAGGGGCGATCGCGGCGTCCGTCAAACAGCATGTGAACGCCTTGAAACACAAAGCGATTTTCTTCACCTGCAATATTGAGAATGCCCTTCATCCGAAAGATATCTGCGCCTTGATTTCGCAACAGTTCACCAATCCATTCATTCAGCTTTCGGTTGTCGATCGCGCCCGATTCAACCAGAGCGATCGACCCGACTGTTTCATCATGTTCGTGAGCAGTTTCATTGAGGAACTCTGGATCGATCATCAGGGCGCGATCGAGGTCAAACGCTTGCACACCCAGAATTGCATTCATCTCAACTTGGGCATTACGAGTGCGATAAATTTTCGCCATTACGTTCATGCTGCGAATGCGCCGTTCAAGTTCTTCCAAATCTTTTGGGGCAACTAAATCCGTTTTGTTGAGCAAAATCACATCGGCAAAAGCAATCTGCTCTTGTGCTTCATCCGCGTCCCAATGCTGCGAAATATGCTTGGCATCAACGACCGTGACGACTGCATCCAGATTCGTTTGCGATCGCACATCTTCATCCATAAAAAAGGTTTGAATGACCGGAGCGGGATCGGCCAATCCAGTCGTTTCAATCACCAAATGATCAAACTTGTCTCGCCGCCGCATCAAATTTCCAATAATGCGAATCAGATCGCCGCGTACCGTACAGCAGATGCAGCCATTATTCATCTCAAAAATTTCTTCATCCGCATCGACTACAAGCTGATTGTCGATGCCAACTTCGCCAAACTCATTGACAATCACGGCCACCTTTTTGCCGTGTTCATGCGTGAGGATGCGATTGAGCAGCGTTGTCTTTCCGGCTCCGAGGTAGCCCGTCAACACGGTGACAGGCACAGATGCAGAGGTTTCAGCAGCCATCATAGCGTTAGCCTCCTAGAACGATAATCGTTATCATTATTAATATTGCCAAATTTATTCACCAGCACAGCAACTTTCAAATCCTGCCGATTGTTGAGAATGTGATTGAGCAGCGTCGTTCCAAAAATCCGGTGACGGGCATTCCCAACTTAGGAATTTGTCGATCGATTTCTGAGGGAAGCGCTTGCGTGGTCATGGTAGCCGCCTTTTCTGGATAGCGATCGCCTCTGAAGGATAGTTGCCTCGCATCCTAGCACGATTTTCTATAGAATGATAATCGTTCTCAAACAAATCGCTCCATGACGAATGTTTTGCCTGTGCCTGCCTCGATCGATCTGGCTGTGATCGGCGCAGGACCGCAAGCTTTGACCCTGGTGACGCACATTCTGCAAAAGCGGCGATCGATGCGGCAGCGGCTCCTCGTATTTGATCAGAGCGGACGCTGGATGCAGCAGTGGAACCGTCAGTTCGCCCAGCTTGAAATTCCGCATTTGCGATCGCCTGCTGTACATCATCCCGACCCTGACCCGTTTGCGCTGCGCCGTTTTGCCGAGTCGCGTCCTGCCGAACTGTTCGCGCCCTACGACTTGCCGGGAACTCGGCTTTTTCAAGAATTTTGTCAGCAGGTGATCGATCGCTGGCAGCTTCGCGATACCGTTCCCTCTGCGCTTCGCGATACCGTTCCGGGAGCGCTTCGCGATCGCGTTTATCCCGCTCACGTGACGCGAATTGAACCGATCGCAAACCGTCGATCGCGCTTTCGACTGTGGCTCGATGACGGGCATTCAATCATCGCTCGCCGAGTCGTGTTCGCCAACGGTGGCAGCAAACCTCAGCTTCCCAACTGGGTGTCGCAGATTTCCAACCATCCGATCAATCGCCTCGTGCACTCAGGACAAATTGATTTGCGATCGCTGCGGTTGGCGGGCAAGCAGGTGTTGATCGTCGGCGGTGGCTTGACGAGCGGACATCTGGCAGTTGGGGCGATCGATCGAGGCGCACGAGTTATTTTGATGTCGCGCCGCTGTTTGTACGAAAAGCAGTTTGACGCCGATCCGGGCTGGCTGGGACCAAAGTATCTCAAAGGCTTTCAGGCGGAATCTTGCTGGCAGACGCGCTACGCCATGATTCAGCAGGCACGCAATGGCGGTTCGATGACGCCTGCAATGATGACGCGATTGCGCCGCGCTCAGCATGATGGACGATTGGTGTTCTATGAACAGTGCCAGATTGCTAAGGCGCAATGGATTGGTCAGAGTTGGCGAGTGTGCTGTGATAATCATGCGGTTCACGAGTGCATCCACGCTGAGGCGATCGATCGCATCTGGCTGGCAACCGGATCAACGCTCGATATCAGCCAGCACTCGATGTTGAGCGAAGTGCAAGCCCGCTATCCGATCGAAGTGATCAACGGCCTGCCTGTGCTGGACAAGCATTTGCGCTGGCCGGGATGCGAACTGTTTGTGATGGGTGGATTTGCCGCGCTTCAGGTGGGACCGACTGCCCGCAATCTATACGGGGCAAGGCTGGCAAGCGATCGCATCACGCCCGCGATCGTCAAGTCCAGCTTAGCGATCAATTAACGTCTAATTGACATCAGCAAAAGCCACAAAAGCCTGATTTAGCTTGCTTTACGGTGAAGGAGCGATCGCCAAACCTAAATTTCACTTGAGAATGAGTTGCAACAACTGCTTCGGTCAGGTATGATGTTGGCAAAAGTAAGGCAATGCTGTTCTGATTGTTGCGATCGCCTCTTTGTTTTTGCTGTCACCATCCGTTGAAAAACTAGTTTCAAGCTAACTTTTAGAAGGTCAAAAAATGCCGATTTGTCCTTGCTGCTCTGACACGCTTTTGCGTCACATTCAACATACAAAGCTGTACTGGTATTGCCCAAGTTGCCGTCAGGAAATGCCGCCTTTCATCCAAGATGCTCAACTGCTTTGTCAGCGTCAGCAGCCTACAACTCTCGCTCTGAAATAACTCATGCTTAGCTCAATTCGATCGCCATTGCTGATGTCGGTAATCATGTAGAAGTAATGATTAATCTTGCAACTTGCATCGATTGGGCAATCGGCGCATTGGCTGGGTCTTCCACGAACTGCCGCCCGCACTCTCGACACTTAAAACGCTGCTTACCCGTATGGATGCGACCCTTTTTGACAGTTTGAGCAGAGGGACAAGTGGGACAAGAAGGTAGGATCGATAATCCATCACAAATCTGTTGCTAACCTAACATCATTACTTCTACATGACTACCAGTCCTTGAAGTACCGTAGAGTATTCAGTTTGTTGATACCGCTCATCCTGATGCAACTGGAATGCTAATACCCACCCACCTTCCATGTCTACGACCCAGTACTCCGGAATTCCCAAACCAGAATAAAGCTGCTTCTTCTCATCTAAATCAGTTGCTAGGGTAGTATCAAACACTTCACCGACTAAATCAGGCGATCGCCATTCATCTGAGTTAATCCGGCGTGGTTCTCCCTCACGCCACTGGGGATAATCTTTGCCGACGTAGATCACCTAATCTGGTGATGCAGCACGATGGTTGATCTTCTCAATTAAGCAGCCTCCATAGGATTTGAAAGGCTGCCCGATTTTACAAAACCAGATAAAAAATAAAATTGGGAAGAGGTCACTGATGCTAGCGTGATTGATCCCATATCAACAAGAAAATAGCCCTGATTAAAGAATAGTCGGACTCGTTCTAGGTTCGGATTATCTCGATACGATACATAGTCATCCCAGCTTGCAGGTTGCCAGCAGGGTGGATTCTCGTCAAACCTTGAGTTAACGGCTTTATGTGAGTATCTGGCAAATCATTGGGCGATTAGTACGAGGAAGAGTCCCTGCATACGTTTACTTCATCGATGCAAAGTTCGCGCCTCAGTCAGCCCAAGATTTACCAGACACAGAAACAACTTCTCTGCTAGTTGCCATCATTTCGGCACTCAAGCCTTATATCAGTGACACAAGCAGAAAAAAATACGAGAAACACCTTGCGCGATCGCTATTCGAAATTTTCTTCAAGTGCTTACAGGCTACAGACAAACTTAGATTCGCAAAGGATTTGAACGATGACCCTGATTAAGACTCTTCTTCCCGGAGCCTGGGAACTGAAACAAGATGTATCTCTTGATTTGTTTGCCCTTCATGTTCCAACCGCTTGAAGACAAGTTGCGAATACCCTTTGCCCAAAGGCGATCGCTCAGGGAAAAAGATATCAGTCTCTCCCGATTCGTTCTCTCGATTCTCTGCTTGCTGCAAGTTTTCCTAAAATTATTCATGCCGTTCGTCGAGGTGGGTGGCAGCGATCGGATCAACCCTGGTTACTGGCAACAGAACCGATGAGTCGTCTGGCAACTTCTGCTTTGCCATCTTTAATTAAGGACTGGCTAAGAGGGGAATTTCATGCGATCGGTAAATCAGAGCTTGAGACCAGTCTTGCCACACTGGATGATCAAGATTGGAATTGGGACACTGAACCTAGAAGCTATTTCCTGCTTCATCCCAATAATAAAGATGAAGAAAACCTTCTCTACAGCACAATTCCAAATTTTCTTGCTCAAGAATTTTTGCAGCAAACTCCCGTTGTTTCCTTCAACGGAAAATCTTTGAAATTCTACCTCCCAGTCTGCCCCTGATTAACCCAGAGAAAGATGGGATTGATCCTCATACATAGCTAGTAGCGGCACAAATGGCACAGCGATTCAGGCCACTAACAACTTCCCCTTGAACGTCCACTCAAATGGCTTTGCCATTGTGCAGTTGAAATAGTCACAGGACTTACGCAAGAATCATCTGGACGGACGGATGCTTGAGTTGTTCAATCAAGTAGTCCGACAACATTCCATGCTTGATTTGATAGCTGGTTTTGCCACTCAACACCGTTGCAAACGCTAAGTGCTTGCTGTAAACCATCCCGTCGAGCATTGCCGCAACATGATCAAGTTTGCTCTGCCCGTCACCCTCTGGGTCATAGAGTCGATAGTCAACGACCCAAAACTGCCCAGTTTCAGCATTGACATACACGCAACTCACTAGCCCAATGCCACGAAGGACACGATGTTCGTTGCCACTGGACTGGCGTCGGGTCAGCTCAATTGAGGCCGAATGTCGTTTGTCTAAGACGGTATCGTCAAACAGCACATAAGCGTTCTGGCAAGGTTGCAGCAGCGCTTTGACGTTGTCCCACAACAATCGCGAATTTCTCGCCGCGCCGGTAACGGTTGATGCGGTCGTGACTGATGCCCTCTAGAGGGTCGGCCAAATTCGTCACCGTGTAGTTAATGGGACTGCTCAGCAGGTACTGGCAGTAGTCCACTTTAGTGAAGCTCATTTCTCCAGTTTAAGATTTCTCCTGCGTAAGTCCTGGCTAAATAATGCTTCACTGGAAATGGGAAGGGCGATCGATTGTCAGGAGCGTTATGAAAAAGTTGATTCGCGGTCTGCGCGAATTTCAGACCGGATATTTTCCCCGCTATCACGATTTGTTTGAGCAGTTGGCACAGGGGCAAAAGCCGCGTGTGCTGTTCATCACCTGCTCGGACTCGCGAGTTGATCCAACGCTGATTACGCAGGCGCAAGTTGGCGATCTGTTTGTGATTCGCAATGCGGGCAATATTATTCCTCCGTATGGCGCGGCCAATGGTGGCGAAGGAGCCGCTGTTGAATACGCGATTCACGCTTTGGGAATTGAGCAGATCATCGTTTGCGGCCACTCCAACTGCGGCGCGATGAAAGGCTTGCTGCAACTGGGCAAATTGGAAGAAGAAATGCCTTTGGTGTATGACTGGCTCAGACATGCCGAAGCGACGCGCCGCTTGGTGAAGGAAAACTACAGCGATCGCCAAGGTGAAGAACTGCTGGAAATCACCACAGCCGAAAACGTGCTGACGCAAATTGAGAATTTGCAGACTTATCCGGTCGTCCACTCGCGGCTGTATCAAAACAAGCTGAAGATCTACGCCTGGATATTTCACATCGAAACGGGTGAGGTGCTGGCCTTCGACCCGACTCGGCATGAATTTATGCCGCCTTCCAGCCAAATTTCCGACTACTACCTGCCCGACGACGCAGAAGGATCGGGGGATGGTCACAGCGATCCGGCCTGCAATCTTCCCTATCACGGTGCGGCTCGCAGCCTGCTGTTTCCGACCACGCGGCTGTCTACCGAGCAGGCCGATCGCATCTATCGCGGTTCATCCCATCGCTAGCGCCTGTTGAAGCAGTGTGGAGGACTGAAGATTTGGCTCACTCAGTCCTCCCCTGCCTCTAACGAGGTTGCGGACGTGGCGAAGCGGGCGCATCACAGTCGCACACCAGCCCCGGCAGAATTTCTTCAACTGCCGCAACAATCACTTGAAGCCGCAAGCGTACATCTTCAACAACTTCACCGACATCTTGCGCCACCTGTGCCAGCCGAACACCATCCACATAAAGCTGCTGGGTCGGATAGTTTTGCAGAAATTCCAGCAGCGACACGCGATTATCTTCGCTCACCGACAGGACAAGCGCCGATCGCAACGCTTGAATGTTGGCGCGGCGCGAAGAAGTATGCACCACCTGCCCGACCTGGTAGAGCGCAAACTCTCCGGGCAGCGAATTGAGGGCACTATCAACAAAGCCGAGCCGCAGCCGCAAATCTTCATTCAAAATAGTGCGGAACACTTCCGGCTCAATGTTGGCGAGATTGAGATAGAAGCGCAGCCCCGAAGACAAACGACCCGTTTCCGCAAACTCGGTTAGTTCGGCAACCGAGATCGATCGATACAGCGATCCGTAGGTCAGCACAATTTGTTCTGCCGCCTGTGCGGGCGGAGCCTGACCGATCAGCAAAGCTGCGCCGATGCCAACTCCCAGAGCAATCAGGCGCGATCGAAGCTTGGAAAACTCCATGATGGCCTCCTGGATTACTCGGACGGGTTGGCGGCAGTTGCAAGCGCGGCGGCATTCGAGCAGGCTTGCAGGCGATCGATCGGAAGGCTGGACTGCGAATCGGATGCTGGCTCGGCTGGGGGCGCTTCGGTGGCGGTGGCGTCTTCGCATTCACACACCAAATCTTGCAGCAGCGATCGCACCGTTTCCAAGGCGGGTGCAATCCGCTCCACAAACGCGCTGACATCGCTGTAAACGCGCTCCGCCCCAGTCAGGTCAACCGTAACCGCCGTTTCAGGAAATTCTTGAACCAGTTCGAGCAGCGAGAAGCGGTCGTCATTTTCCAGAGCAGACAGCAGCGCAGTTCGCACCGGGGCATCGGTGTCCTGTCCGGTTCCGCTGGTGATCAGGCGATCGAGTTGCAGCACAACAAAATCGGCAATGCTGCCGCTCGATTGTCGCGCCAACTGCTCACGGAAGCTGCTGCCCAACGAAATTTGCTCGGTCAGCAAGTCCTGCGCGATGTCTAAAAGCTGAGGCCGCGCCTGCAAGAATGCGCCTAGGTCGCCTTCTACAACACCGCTGCTGGCAAACGCCTCAATTTCTGGAACGGTGACCGTCACCTGGTCAGCTTCAAATCGCAGCGTAATCGTTTCAGCCGCAGTTGCCGGAGCCGCCATCGCGCCCAAACCTGCTAGCAAACTTGCTGTCCACAGTCCCGATCGCCCCATTTTCTTCAGCCACTCGATCGATCGCATCGCCGTTCTCCTCCACACGAGTAACAAAAATTCGCCGCCAGCCTCTCGCTGCATCATGCTAAAGCAAGAAATATATGGCTTAAAATCTGCTTTTATCACCTTCGCCAGAGAAATTTCGTCCCTCCTAGGAGAGGGAGATGGCTAGATTGTGACGAACGGGCAAAACCATTTCGGTGAAAGCGCTGAAGCCACAGGGGAACTTCGATCGCTTGTCGCATCGTCGTTTCGCTGTAAGCTGAAATGCATTGCAGCAAGAACGGTTGAGGAGATATGAAGCGGCGACAGTTGATTCGGTATATGGCGAGCAGCGTGGGCACGGCGATCGGGCTGGGCATCGTGCAGAAGTTGCCTGTGCAGGCGCAAACCAGCGGCGTGACGGTGCGATCGCTCGGCCACATGTGTTTTCAGTTTACGGGGGACGGTCGCCGCATTTTGGTCAATCCCTTTCGTCCGATCGGCTGCACAGCAGGCTATCGCGCTCCGAATGTGGCAACCGATCTGGTAATGATCAGCAGCTTTTTGTTTGACGAAGGCTTCACCGACGAGATTCCCGGCAATCCGCGCATCTTGTCCGAACCGGGAATCTACCAGTTCACGGGAATGCAGGTGCAGGGCATCGAAATGGCGCACGATCGCAACCAGGGTCGCCAGTTTGGAACCAACGTGGCATGGCGCTGGAATCAAGCAGGCCTGAATATTTTGCACTTGGGCGGAGCGGCAGCTCCGATCACGGTCGAACAGCGGATTCTGATGGGTCGCCCGGATGTCCTGTTGATTCCCGTCGGCGGCGGCGCAAAAGCCTACAATCCGACCGAGGCGGTGGAAGCGATTCGCGGACTCAATCCTCGCATCGTCATTCCGACGCAGTACCGCACTCAGGCCGCAGACGCGAACGCCTGCGACATCCAGCCGATCGAAGACTTCCTCAACCTGCTTCCCGACACGCCCGTTCAGCGATTGGGTGACTCAGTGACGTTTACGCGATCGAACTTGCCAGAAAATACGGTGATTCGCGTCCTGAGCTATCAGTTTTAGGCTGTCGCGATATTTGGTGTAGCGCGATCGCTTTGCAATACCGAGCGTCCTACATCTGAAGGGCAAATAGGGCGATCGCGGTGCCCAAGATGATGTAGAAAATTCGAGCGCCCTTGCGTCCCAAAAGCTTGACGAAAATCCAGGCGCGGCGATGATTCATGAACCAGTCCCAATCTTGAATTGCACCAACGATCGTAAAAAGACCCGCAGCCCCAATAAGCAACTGCATCAAAACAGGTTCCATCGGTTTTTCTAGCAACAACTTCGCTCAGAGTACCGATCGCAACATGGCTGCAAAAACGGCTGAATCACCGAGTTTCGGCAGACTCAACCTTTATAAAAATCAGTAGTCTACCGGAAACAAAATCGTCTAGAACGGCAGCAGGAAGCGAACGGCCAAACTCGCCAAACCGCTGAGGAAGCCGAGGAAATTTCCGCCACCGCCGCGTCGGGGTCGTTCGTTGGCGGCTTCTTGGGCAGCTTGGACGCCTTCAGTGAAGCGGGTTGCCATCTGGTGGCCTTGCTCGTTGTTTTGGGCGAGGTAGTATTCGTTGGCGAGTTGTGCATCGGCGATCGCTCCGGTCATGTCGCGCAGACGTAAACGGGAGGCGGCACGTGCAAGATAGGCGTGAGCAAAATCAGATTTGAGCGCGATCGCCTGGTTGTAGTAGGAAATTGCTCCGTTGGAGTTGCCGCGCTGGTCTTCCATCAGTCCCCAGCGGTAGTAGTCCTCGGCGCTGACATATTGGGCTGGAATATCGATCGCGCCCATCAGCACCGCGCCTTGCAAATTCGCGCCTTCCAGATTAATCCCCGACACATAGGCATCGCGGATATCCGCCCCGCTCAAGTTTGCACCGCGCAAATCTGCCCCAATCAAGTTCGCACCGTAAAGCACTGCGCCCGCCAAATTTGCACCCTGCAAGTTCGCACCGCTTAGGTTGGCGTGTGTCAAGTTGGCCTGCACCAAATTCGCGCCGCTCAAGTCGGCTCCCTGCAAATTGGCATACACCAGTCCAGCACGAGTCAACTGACAGCCGGAGCATTGCCGAGTGGAAATAAGCTGCTGCACCTGCTGGAGGTCTTCGGCATGGGCAGGAGCGGCAACCAGAGCGCCAGCAAGGGCAACGACAAGAAATTTAGATTTCATGGCAAGAGGGCGATCGAATGACCAAACAGTTTAACCGACAATGTGGCAGTTGGCAGATTTTATTGTGCAGAAGACAGCAAGATTTGTGCTAGTGCAGGATTAAGAGACTTGTTTTGCGAGTGGCTCTAGCAATGTGCAGCCAAAGTAATCACAGATGCGCCGCTTGAGTTCCTGGGCACTCAAAGTTTGATGCGGTTCGAT
>NZ_JACJPO010000027.1 GCF_014696105.1 Microcoleus sp. FACHB-1515 | reverse complement strand
CAGGTTGCTGGAGTATGCTTTACTCATGGCTCTCACGGTGCTGCGGACTACTTACTTGCAGCGTACATCCGGAGAGCTTTTTTACGTCATCTTTGACTTTTCAAACCTCCTCTTAATCAAACCCTCGATCCAGGTGAAGCTGCGGCAATTGCTCTTGCGGTTGAGCTAAATGCTGATCGTTTATTGATTGACGAACGCCTTGGTAGAACGATTGCTTTACAGTACGGACTCAAAATTCGCGGTCTTATAGGGATTCTGGTAACTGCTAAAAATCAAGGACTGATTTCTGCGACTAAGCCACTGCTCGATCGCTTAATTGGTGAAGCAGGCTTCAGAGTGAGTCAAGCATTGTACGATCGCACGCTTCACGAATCAGGCGAGTAAGAAGTCTTCACGCTTGATCTTTCCCTTCTTCGCCCGTTTCCGTTGCCGCTAAACCTTTAATTAAAAGCTCTTCCACAACAAAACTAAACGATCGCCGCTGTTCCTCCGCGATCGCCTTTACTCTGTCTCTAATCTCATCTGACAGATATATAGTCACCTGATTTTTCTTCGTGACTACTACCACCACCCTTTAACTAACCTCTAGTCAAAACTAGTTCCTTATGATTTAATTGGGGTAAGGTACTTATAAGTACTTATATGTAAAAGAAGGACGAATCATGCTGCCTTGAATGATGCTCAAGCTGTGATCGTCGAAAGTCTGCTGACTAAGATGCTGATTGGGGATGCGTATTCGGTTGGGCAGCTTGAAGAAGCGATCGCTTGGTTTCAGCGAGAGCGCGATCGTGTCTCCTGCCCGTTTGAGCCAGTGTGGAGCAAAAACTTGGCGCAAGAAATCGTTCGAGAACTTCGCAACCAAGCAGAGTAAAGCACTTCACTCAAAATTCTGTTTCTAGCCGACACCTGATCCCAAAAATCGCGCTCAATTGTCCTAACGAATTCGCTTCAATCAGTCGTTCCCCACAATTAAAAACGAGATCCATACAATTTCTGCGTTATTAACCGCGCAAATCCAGCTTTTGATTGCGGCTGGGTGCCCCTAGGCGATTGGCTGGCAGTCGATCGCGATTTCCCGGTTGAATCTCCGGCGAGATTGACCCAGCTCCCCACTGCTGTTGAACTCGCAGCAGCAGCAAATCTTGCTGGCGATGGAGTTCCTGCAAATCCCCAAAGCCCACGTTGATGATTGCAAACCAAACTGGCCCCCGCGCCGAGGGAATCACGCCCGCCAGCGAACTGACATCATTGAGCGTTCCGGTTTTCACAGCCGCGCCAGCAGGCAGTTGACGGCGACCGAGCGTGCCGCGATCGCGCCCCATGACGGGAAACACGTCCGCGACGTTCAACTGCTGCGGTTGAAGATAGGTTTGGATGGCAAGCAGCATGGCCGTGACCGCACGGGGCGAAATGCGATTTTCGTTGCCCAATCCCGATCCGTTAATCAGTTGAATTTCCTCAGGCGGAACCTTGGCGATTTGCGCTGCGGTTTGCGCCACTTTTGGCCCGCCGCCAAGCTGAGCCGCCAGCATTTCAGACATTGCATTGTTGCTAAAGCTGTTCATCGCTTTGAGAATTTGCGACAGCGGCAGCGATTGATGCCGCACCAGGGGCACGATCGATCGCGTCTGCGCTTCTGAGAGCGATACCACGCGCACCTCGCCGCCAATTTGCAGCGTTGGACGCGCCGTTCCCTGCGGCAAAGTGGCAAACTGACTGCTGGCCTCGGCATTCCATGAGTTGCTGTTCATGCCCTGCCGAAGCAAGCGGCCTGCCGCTGCCGGATCGGTTTGAAAGTTCATGGCGAAGTTGCCTGCGATCACCAAATTGCCCGTGACGCGATCGACGCCCATTTCCTGAAGCGCATTTGCCAGCGCGATCGCTTCCTCCCAAACAAAAAACGGATCGCCTGCACCCTGCACAATCAGATCGCCCGTCACAACGCCGTTTTGCGGCGGAGCCGTTGCGCTGACGATCGTTTCAAACTGATGATCCACGCCCCAGGTTGCGATCGCGGCCAGCGTTGTGGCAATTTTGGTAAGCGAAGCGGCAGACAGTGCCGTTGTGCCTTGATTCTCGGCCACGACCTGATTGTTCACTTGCAGCCAAACGCCCTGCCGATTCACAGGCATTCCGATCTGCGCCATTGTGCCAAGATGCAGCCGCGTCGCCGCCACTGCTGCCGGATCAGGCGCGGGTGCAGCCTGAGCAACCACTTCGATCGCCGCCTCCTTAAACCACTGCGACAAGTTGGTCGATCGCAGCGTTTCCACGTTCTTTCCACCCAGCCACGTCAACAGCAGTAAGTGAAATCCCTCTAGCATCTCGTCCCTTCCTCAGTCGCCGCCCCAATAGAATAGTAGAAGACCGCCCCGCTGAAATTCCGGCTCAGCATTCATTTACGGTAATCGTTGCCAATGGCAAAACCTGACCAGTATCACGTAATTCGCCGCCTGCCGATCGTCGTCGGTGCAATTGCTGGAACATTGCTGATGCTCAATCGGCTGCTGACTCCTGCACTCACTGATTCGCAGGCAAGATCGGATGCACTCGGAATTATCTTAGCTGCCTTGCTGATTCTAACGGGCTTGCTGTGGCAGCAGGTGCAGGCACGATCGCCGGATGCCGTTCAGCTTGTGGGCGAAGAAGGCTTTGAGCTTGCGCCTGATTTGCCCGAAACCGTGCAGACCGAGCTAGCCTGGATGTCGCATCTGCTGCTGACCAATACGGCAACGCGATCGATCGTCGTGTGGTATCGGGGGCGGGTTTTGCTGCGGCGCGGCATTTTGGGCAAAACGGCTGAGGTCAAATCCGGTGCAATTCTTCAGCGTGTCATCAGCAAGCAAAAACCTGTGTATCTGGTTAATCTAGCGCTTTATCCGGGTCGAATTGAGTTTGACTATTTGCCGGAAAATACGCAGGGTGTGATCTGTCAGCCGATCGGTTCCGAGGGCGCACTGATTCTCGGCGCAAATGCACCCCGCAGCTACACGCGGCAAGATGAAGCTTGGGTCGCTGGCCTAGCAGAAAAGCTGGCAAATACGCTTGCCTCTATTTCAACGATTTCCGTGAATTCCTAACTGTTTTTTGCCAATTCGATCGCTAATCTTTCTGCGATGATAAGGACTGACTGAAAACAGCTATAGAACAAATTCAATCGCTCAAAGCAGAAAATCAAATCTTTTGCTTTGTAAGAATTACCCAGCTTAGAAAATTTCAATCGTTACAATCAAAGCAAGTCCATAAGCTTGATTGGAGCGATCGCATGGCGATTCAAACTCGCACACAAGACCAAATCACGCTGAATTTCACTGCTCAAAGTTACTGGCAGCTAGAGCAGAAGTACACAAGCTTCAGCGACTTTATCGATCGCCTCAAATCGCTCAGCACTGAGTTAGAAAAACAGCGATCGAGCAGCAACATTAATCCTTATCCTGATCGGTTCAAAGGCGGAATTTATATTCTCGGCCATACCGATCAAGAACTCAAGATTTTTCCTTCATCAAATCTGGCGTTGAAATGTTCACAAGGTCATTTTTTGGCGGAAGATCTCAAGCGACAGTTCGATCGCAGCCTTCAGCTTGCTCAACTTTGTCAGCAGCGCTTGAGCCGTGAAGAACAAGATTTGCTGCAAGTTTGTCCGGTTTACCTGCATCTGCAAAACCGCGTTAATGATGCATTCTTCAAGCAAATTTTGTTTATGCAGCGCGTAGAAGGAACTACTCTAGCGGAAGTGCAAACTGGCTTTAGTGAAGAGTTTTGCCGTGTATTTAGAATTCCAACGATCGACCAAATTCGCCAACTCCCTCAGTTTGCTTTGCATCGCTGGCTCGATCGAAATCGACGGCGACAACTGGTAAAAATTCAAACAGCCTATCTATTTCGATATCTTTGGAAGCGCGGCATTCGGATTTTGAGTTTGAATCAGCGCAATATTATTGTGTCGGGAGAGGATGATAATTCTCGGTACACAATTATCGATCCAATTCCTGATTACTTAAAGCCTGCTTCGCCTTTGTACAATTTGCTGACCAGTTTGCTTTGCACAGATTTATAAAAAGTACACGTTCATAAGAAAGCGATCGCTTCCGATTATGAGAAGCGATCGCCTGAGGGGTTAACTTTATGCAGCTTGACGCCGAACCGATTTGCGTCCTCTCCACCAGCGGAGGAACAGTTTTTCCAGCTCGATCCAAACAAAAATCAAACTGCTAAATCCAACGCAAACGAGCAGTTCAAATCCGGTGAGATAGTGCGTGCTGAAGAAGTTTCGCAGCGGCTCCACGTAGATGAGCAGCAGTTGCAAAATCGAAGTTAGCACAACCGAAATCAGAATATAAGGATTTGAGAACGGATTGACTTCAGCAAATAGACGAGTGTTCGATCGAATCGCCAAAGCGTGACCCATCTGCGCCAAACACAGCGTTGTAAACACCATTGTCTTCCAGCGATTAGGGTCGAGTGTGCCGCCTGCGGTGTTGGCCTGCGTGTAGCCATAGGCCCACATCATCATGGCGATCGTCACGACTGCTAATACAATCCCAATCCGAATCATGTAGGCTCCCAAACCGCGAGCAAAAATGCTCTCTTTGGGATCTTTGGGCGGCTGCTGCATCACGATCGGGCGTCCGGGTTCAACGGCCAGCGCAAGGGCAGGAACGCCATCAGTAACTAGGTTCATCCACAAAATTTGCAGCGGTGAAAGGGGAACGCCACCCAAACCGAGCAGCGGAGCGGCGGCGATCGTCAGCACTTCCCCGATGTTGGAACCGAGAATGTAGCGGATGAAGCGGCGGATGTTGATGTAGACGACCCGACCTTCTTCGGTTGCGGAAACGATCGTGGCAAAGTTGTCATCCAACAGCACCATGTCGCTCGCCTCTTTGCTCACGTCCGTACCCGTGATGCCCATCGCCACGCCGATATCCGCTTGCTTCAGGGCGGGCGCGTCGTTCACGCCGTCTCCGGTCATCGCCACGACATGACCGCGACGCTGCAACGCCTGCACGATCCGCAGTTTGTGTTCGGGTGAAACGCGAGCGTAGACGCTGACATCATCAACGTATTCTTCGAGTTCTTCTGCACTGAGCTTTTCAAGTTCGCGTCCGGTCAGCGTTTGATCTTGTGGAGCGGCGATGCCGAGGTCTTCTGCGATCGCCTTGGCCGTCAACTGGTGATCTCCGGTAATCATGACGGGACGAATTCCCGCCGTGCGACAGCGGGCAACGGCATCGCGGACTTCTGGGCGCGGCGCATCGAGCATTCCCACCAGTCCCAGCCAGGTTAAGTCGTTCTCCGATCGATCCTCAGAACCTTCCGGCGGCAGTTCGGTCAGTGACTTGCTGGCAAAACCGAGGACGCGCAGACCGCGACTTGCCATCTGGTTATTTTGGTCGAGGATTTGCGATCGCTGCTCTGCCGTCAGCGGCTGAACCTGACTGCCAACCTGAATGTGCGTACAGCGCTCCAGCGTTAGTTCCGGTGAACCTTTGGTAAACATCAGGTAGGGCATGGTGTGCGAATCGCCTGCCGTCACCATGACGCTCATCCGCTTGCGCTCGGACGAGAAGGGGAACTCGGAAACACGGGGAAAGCGATCGTCCTGTTCGTCTTTCCGCAAGCCGCCTTTGCCCGCCAGCGAGAGCAACGCGCCCTCGGTCGGGTCGCCCAGAATTGCCCACTCGCCATTTTCCTTTTGCAAAATTGCGTCGTTGCACAAAACGCAGGCAAGCAGAAGAGGTTGCAGTTCCGCATCCGCCTGAGCAGGAGAATTGTCCCACTGAAATTCGCCTGTCGGAGTGTAGCCTTCGCCCGTGATGCGAGCCGTGCCGCTGGCCGTGTGAACCGCCTGCACGACCATTTTGTTTTGCGTCAAGGTTCCAGTTTTGTCGGAACAAATGGTTGTCACCGATCCCAGCGTTTCCACAGCGGGCAGCTTGCGGATCAAGGCGTTGCGCTTCACCATTCGCTGCGTTCCCAGCGCGAGGGTAACGGTGATGACGGCAGGGAGGCCTTCGGGGACGACAGCAACCGCCATGCTGAGCGAAACTTTTACGAGTTCTTCAAACAGGCTGGGATTGAAAAGTGTGCCGCCGATGATCACGATCGCCACCAAAATCAGCGCCCCCGTCACCAGCACGTTTCCTAGCTGCGACATGCGTTTCTGGAGCGGCGTCGGCTCAGACTCCACGCCTTGCAGGGCAGAGGCAATTTTGCCCAGTTCCGTCTTCATGCCCGTTCCCGTCACGAGGACGGCGGCGCGTCCCTGCACGACTTCGGTTCCAGAGTAGACGAGGTTGATGCGATCGCCCAGCGCCGCATCTTCCGGCAATCTCGCATCAGCCTGCTTGTTGACGGCGTGGGCTTCTCCGGTCAGGGCGGCTTCGCGCACCTGCAAGTTTGAAGCTTCCAGCAAACGTCCATCAGCAGCGACTTTCACGCCTGCTTCTAGCAGCATCACGTCGCCCGGAACGAGTTCTTTCGATTCGACTTCGATCGGTCTGCCGTCGCGAATCACGCGCACTTTGGAGGACGCCAGATTTTTCAGGGCAGCGAGGGCTTTTTCGGCACCGCTTTCTTGCACATAGCCCAAAACGCCGTTGAGAATCACGACGACAAAAATCGCGACGGCATCTTTGGGAAAGACGAATCGCCCTTGCGTCATCGATTCGCGAATGTCAAAAAAGGCTGAGACGATCGCCACGCCAATCAGCATCAGCAGCATGATGTTTTTGAACTGATCCCACAAGATTTCGAGCGGCGTGCGTCTGCCGCTTTCCACCAGTTCGTTTGTGCCGTAGCGATCGAGTTGCTGATTCACCTGAGCCGAAGTTAGGCCGCTGGTGCGATCGCTGCCGAGCAGATCAACGGCTTTATCTGCGGCGATCGTGTGCCAGGCCGCAGATTGAGGCGCGGAATCGTCAGGCAGAGCATATGTGGCTGACGTTACGGATGTCATCGGAAACTCCTGAGAAATTGCAAGAAAACCAGCCGAAGCAAGAAATTTGAGGGTTTATGAAAGCAGTTTGGAGAATCAGGCAGTCTAATTAGGACAGGAAAAAGCTGCTGAACTTGGCGGCAACGGTGCGCCGAAAAAGTTCAATCAGATTCGATTTAAGAATGCTTTAATGTTTATAGCACTAAATCATAGTGCTTGAAAATAGTTTTTGGCACTATTTCTTAGTACAAGACTTTTGTCTAAGATGGTAGTACAAAGATAG
The DNA here is from genome assembly GCF_014696105.1 of Microcoleus sp. FACHB-1515. Lineage (GTDB taxonomy): Bacteria > Cyanobacteriota > Cyanobacteriia > Elainellales > Elainellaceae > JAAUTJ01. The sequence continues at coordinate 193,211 of NZ_JACJPO010000027.1, read as the reverse complement.
ACTGCCCTCTAGGATATTGATAGCGCCATGACAGGCAATCCGTTTGTGCCGCAATTTTTAATCGGTCGGCAGATCGAGCTTCAGCAGGTGTGCGAAATTCTGCTGGCAGACGACGATCTCCTCGTCACGGGGGTCGCAGGCAGCGGCAGACACACGCTGATTCGCACTGCCGCACAGCAGATTGGCGCAAAAGTTTTGGAGATTGACTGCCTCCGAGTCACAAACGGATCGCGCTTTCTCGAACTTTTGGCCGAAAGCATTCTCGATGCGTTTTCCAGTCCCGACGAATTGACGCTGATCGATCGCTGGAGCCAAGACAAACCTTTGATTCTGGAGCAGTCGCCTCTGCGTCGATCGCGCTTGGTGTGGCACTGTGCGCCCAAAGAAGAATGGATGCTGTTTCAGGTTCTGCTCAGCCTGCCGCAATATCTGGCGGAATCGATCGACTGTCGCGTCGTCCTTGTCTGCCAAAACTTCACGCACATCCGGTCATGGGATCGATCGAGCCAGTGGGAAACCTATCTGGAGCAGGAAATCGGGCGACAAACGCGCGTGAGTTACGCCCTGCTTGCGACGATGCCGGAAGACTGGGCGATCGCCCTGAACCTGAAAGTGATCAGTTTAGGGCCATTAACACCTGCTGACTTCCACTCCTGGCTGATTCCCCACCTAAGCGCACAGGGACTCGCCATCGACGAAAACAGTTCGTTGTCACTGTTCTACAGCTACGTGCAGGGACATTTGGGCGGCGCGATCGCCCTGGCTCGCCGCATTTGGCTCGCCCACGAACACGACACCAAACTCATTCAGCCGCATCATGTTCATCGAGCAGCGTTAGCGTTAGTGGAAGATCTTTCGATTACCTTTGAATCCTTAATTTTGCTGTTGCCGCCCAGTCAGGTGCGCGTTTTGGAAAGCCTCGCGCTTGACCCGACCGACAGTCCGCACGCCCGCGACTACATTCAAAAACATCAGCTTTCGAGAGGCGGCGGCTTGCAGGGCGCACTGGCCGGATTAGAGCAAAAAGGTTTAGTGTACGGCGCGAAATATGGTTATCGAATTGCCTTGCCGCTGTTAGCGTTTTGGCTCAAGCATCGGTTGGCTTGAAGACGGTGAGAGGCGCGATCGATCGTGCGCTTCCCACAAATCTACATTCGGCCCTAAAGGAATAATGCCGCCGGGATTAAGTGGAAACAAATTGCCGTAATAATCGCGCTTCACCGTGTCGAGATCGCAGATCTCAGCAATGCCAGGAAGCTGATATATATCTCGCAGATAAGCGCCGAGGTTGGCATAGTCTTGAATGCGGCGACGGTTGCACTTGAATAGACCAAAATAAACTGCATCAAATCGAAACAATGTAGTGAATAATCGCACATCTGCCAAAGTGACGCGATCGCCACACAAATAGCGATTTTTAGTTAGCATCGCATCAATTTCATCCAAAGCGTTAAATAGTTCGCTGCAAGCTTGCTCGTAAGCCGTTTGAGTTTGAGCAAAGCCGCAGCGATAAACGCCATTATTCACCGCATGATAGATTTTTTCATTCCAGCAATCGATCGCTTCTCGCCCTTCATGCGGATACAAATCAAGCTCAGAATGAGTGGCAAACTCATTGAATTCTGCGTTCAGCATCACGATAATTTCAGCACTTTCGTTGTTAACGATCGCCTTCTTCTCGCGATCCCACAACACCGGAACTGTTGCCCGTCCACTGTAGTCCGACTTTGCTAAAGTGTAGAGTTCCGCGAGTGTATGACAGCCTTCTATTTCCTGCTCAAACACCCAACCGCCCGCGATCGAATCGGGCTTAGCGATCGTCACCGAAATTGCTGCTTCTAATCCTTTCAAAGCGCGAACAACCAGCGTTCGATGCGCCCAAGGACAGCCCATCCCCACAATTAAACTGTAGCGATCGGCCTGTGGTGGGTGCGAACCTTGAGCCGAAATTCGATCGCGAAACTGGCTATCTGGACGGATATAAGCACCGGATCGATCGCGGGGCGCTAGCTGTGACATCATGATTTGCCAAAGCGTCGTCCAAACCCATTTTCCGGTTTGAACGATCAGTTTTCCAGGCAGTTTGCGACTGACAGCAGGTTTAGCGGTGGACTGTGGCATGAGCGATCGAGGAGCGCGACTGCTTTTAACTTAGCAAGCGATCGCTTTGAAGGTGAGCGCGTGCAACCTGCCGCAGATTGCGTTGTCCATTGCTCAAGCTATCTTGTAAAGTAAGCAGCACTGCATTGATCGAACAATGAATAACTCTGGATTTGAATCGGGTTTGAAGTACTGGCTGATTTTTCTGCTGGCGTTTGTGCTGGCGGGCTATGCCGTTCGTCCCAGCATTGTCTGGAGCGCGATCGCGGGAATTGCGGGAGGCTACATCGCGACGGCTTGGCTGCAAAAAGAACTGCCCCAGCGTCCACCTGCTGACTCGACGCCCGCCGCTTCCAACACGCTGATGGGACGGGCTGGAGTTCGTCTGCGCGAATGGCAATCGGGTCAAGCCGAACGCGCTCGCAACAGAATGTTTGGCATGTTTCGCCGCAAACGCCCAACCCTGCGCGATCGCCGCTAGTAGATTGCAAAAATGAATCGCGATCGCCTGTAATCGCCAAAACTCAGGTGCGATAGGATGAAAAGAACGCTGCTTCGATTCCGCTACGGAGTTTTGTCATGGGACTACTTGACCGTCTTTGGCGCTTGATTCGAGCCAATTTGAATAGCTTGATCGACAAGGCTGAAGATCCAGAAAAAATTCTGGAGCAGACGGTGATCGACATGCAAGACGATTTGATTCGCCTGCGGCAGTCGGTGGCACAAGCGATCGCCACGCAAAAGCGCACTGAACGCCAACAGTCGCAAGCCGAATTAACCGCGCAAGAATGGCAGCAACGCGCACAGCTAGCTTTGCAAAAAGGTGATGAAAATCTGGCTCGCGAAGCGCTCGTTCGCAAAGCTTCCTATCAAGAAACTGCAACGGCATTGCGTACACAGCTTGACCAGCAGCGCGGCATCGTTGACCAGATGAAGCAAAATATGGTGCTGCTAGAGCGCAAGCTGGCCGAAGCCAAAACCAAAAAAGATATGTACATTGCTCGTGCGCGATCGGCGCAGGCATCGCAGCAGTTGAATGAAATGCTGGGACAGGTCGGCAATTCCGGGGCGATCGCTGCCTTTGAGCGCATGGAAGAAAAAGTGTTGCAGCTTGAAGCACAGTCGCAGGCGATCGCGGAACTGAGCAACAACACGGTTGAACAGCAATTTGCCGCTCTTGAAAGCAGCGATGTGGATGAAGAACTCGCGGCGATGAAAGCGCAGTTGAGCAGTGCTGCACCTGCAAGCTTGCCGCAGGTAGAAGACGAAGAAATGCGACGGTTGCGATCGCAGCTTGAAGATGCTTAATGGTTTTGAGCCGTTGCAGGATTGGTTTAACAATTGCCTATGAATTGTTCAGCTTTATAGTGGATTAATCGAATCCACTATAAAGCTGTGATGAATGAGGGCAGCCTGAACAATTTGAAAGATGAAGGAAAGGCGATCGGTATTTGCCACAAATGTATTTTTTTTCGCTGTATGTATAATTCAATTGTGTCACTCGGAATACTAGATTAGGCCATTCAATGCAATTTACCGAGAGACTTTTATGCCTAGCGCAGCCGATCGAGCTACCGTAGACTGCCTCGCTCAACAGTGGGCAAAACGATATGTTCAAAATCTAAAATCTGGCGCTGAACCTCAATCGCAACAGTCATCTTCAGTCCTCTCCCTTGCTGGACGGCAGCAAACCGCAGACAAGCTGATGCAGGTCCTCAGAACGGTTAGCGTTCAAGCCTGGAGCTTGGTGGAAAATCTGCTAGCAAAAGAAGTGCAGCGTCACTCGATAGAGCCGCGTTTAATCGACCCCTGGCAAATCTCCTCCGACTACTACCAGGTCTACAGCAAAACGCTAGAGCTTTACACGCGATCGGGCACAATGCAGCCGCTTTCGCAAATCGTGAATCTGCCGAATGCCGAAAACATTTTGACCGATCTGATTCCGCCGCCGCGCCTCGCTACCCAAATTGGTTCCAGGCTTTCCTCGATGCGGAAGAAATACACGCAGCAAGATCCGCGTGTGATTGGCTTTGTCAGTATGCAGTTTCACTACACCAGTAAGATGCTGCTGGAACAGTTGTCCAAGCCAGAGCAGGTGTTGATGAGCGCCTACTTCAAAGTGATTGACGACTATCTCTACATGCCGTTGTATCGCGCTTATGATGCTGCTGCTTTGCACCAGCCAGATTCGATCGCGCTATCTGCCGTCCATCAGCTTCTCCCCGCCTGCTCCAGCACTGCCCAAGCAATTTGTCAGCGTGTGCTGCGCGTGTATCCTAATCACCGCTGCTATTCTGGCGCTTTGGCCGATCCTGCGGTGCAGGTTTCAACCGTGCGCGATGTCGAAATGTTTCAGGTGTATTTGTGGGTGGCAGCGCTGGAAGGCAGTGTGTCTGTGCTGCAAAACGAACTGTTTCCGCTATGCGTCATGCTGTATCCGACCCTGAAGGTGAACTGGGAGCTGGTGCGCCTGATGCTGCACATGCTGGATCAGCACATTCGCGATCGCCTCACGCCTGCTCAAGCCGAAACCATCCTGCCCTATTCTGATGTGCTGCGCCACATGTTCTCGCCTGAAGTGTTTGGCGAACTAGAAAAGTCGCAGGCCAGCGAATCAGATGACCTGTGGGAAAATATGCTCGCCGCTTGGCAAAATTTGAACTGAGCGATCGCACTTTGGGCAGAGCCAGTTGAAAAAGCGACCTTGACGATCGCGATTGTGCGGAACCGATCGCGATTGAGCAGAAGTCTGATGGACAGGAGCATTACGCAGCCTCCTGGTTCACCTCCACAACCTTCTTTGCACATGTTGACTCGAATTTTTGCCATCACAGCGGCGCTAACAACGCTCGCACCGTCTGCTGCTCAAGCGATTCCCGTTCCTGCTCGCACCGAAAATTTGTCGGCGATCGTGGGTCGAATTACGCAAATCCAGTCTGTTCGCGTTCCCGTTGCCCATACCGTGACAGGATCAGAAACGCGCGTTTCGCTTCAGTTCACCCTGAATGGCTGTTTGGACACGCTGCTGCCCGTGTTGTCCTACAGCGAAGTACGCGGACGCCGCGCCACCATCTATGTGACAGCGCTCAACGCTCACAATCCTGACTCTGCACGGGTTCGATGTGTCGCCATTCCGCAGGCAACGGCACAGGTTAGCGTGCCCGGTGTTTTTCAGCCCCAACAGGTGCGCGTCGTGTTCCTGGGTGTGTCGCCCGAAGAGCAGGTGGTGCGCGGCGGCAGAACGCAGTAGGCTCCGAGTCGATCGATCGAGCAACTAGTTCGTTTTTTACAATCTGCGCGATCGCCCAATTTACTATCGTCCTCTTGCCAGCGTTCCGTTCACCAAGGGATCAACGGCCTGCCAGCCTTGAGCAGTGAGATACTGCGACTCAAAGTGCAGGTGCGGGCCAGTTGAATTTCCCGTACTGCCGACCCAACCGATAATGCTGCCTGCATTCACGACTTGACCGGGCTGAACGGCGATCGCCGACAGGTGAGCATACAAATTGCGATGCCCTTCATTTTCCAAAATCACCGTGAGTCCGTAGCCGCCCTGACTGCCCGCCACAACGACCTGACCTGGCAGCGCTGCCAAAACGGGCGTTCCCATCGGTGCGCCAAAGTCAACGCCCGCGTGAAAGCGGCGATCGCCTGAAATTGGATGAATACGCCAGCCAAAGGCCGACGTGACGGCAGCAGGAATTGGCAAAGGAAACGCAAAGCCCAACTGCGTCAAGCGCTGCATACTCGATTGCACCGAGTAGCGAATGGTTGTCAGTCCTCCGCCTTCACAGTTGGCTGCAACCGCTGGCTGAGCCGCTGGCGCGCGGTTCACCTTGGCATCGACATACACAACAGGCAGCGAAGGCAAGGCAGCAGGACTGGCATCTTGCTGGCTCGCCTGCACGATCGCGCTGACCAAACCACTCAGCGGCGATTTGAGCGGCGAGAATGCCGCGACGGGCGACGGCTTGACCAACGCTGGAATTGCATCAACCACGCCAGTCAGCTTCACCTCGATCGGCTGAACGCGACGATCGGCTGAGCGCAGCTCGATCGATTCTGGAATAACAACTTCCCGGTGGACACTTGCTTTATGCACCCGCGATTTGCTGGGAATTTCTGGGCCGATCGCTTTCGTTGGCGGGGATGCGATCGCGGTGGGTGCGGCCACCGCAGATGGCGCAGTGACCGACAGCAGTTTTGCCTGCTGGGGCAAGCAGCTTTGTCCAATCAGCGGACGAAAAGGCGCTCGCGCAAAACGGGCGGCACGAGCGGGAACAGCAGGCGGCAACGCGGAGGGAGTTGGCGTCACCGCAATCACGGCAGTGGACGCAGTTGCGACAGGTATGCGGGTGGCAGCAGGCGCGATCGCAGCAGCGGTAGTTGCACCTTCACGCAGCAGGGCGATCGTGGCAATTTTGGCTAGCGTCTCGGCCTGAATTGCTTCCGGCAGCGCAGGATGTTCAGCCGTGCGTCGTGCCTGTTCAAAATTGCCTGCTTCGGCATAGCGCAAAGCAGCAGCAACGAGATTTTGCTGAAGCTGTGCGGCTTTGGCGGCGCGGTCTCTCGCCACGATCGCAGCGAGATGCGCTTCAACACGCTGCCTTGCAGCCTCCAGCCGAATGGTTTGTGTTGCCGCTGTGGGTGACGGGGTTGGATCAGATGCGGCTGGACTGGGCGCAACAACTACGGGCGCGGCATCAGGTGCAGCATTCGGCTCTGGCATCACTGAGGCAGCGGGTGGAGCAACAGCCTCGTCCCGTGTTGGGCTGGTTTCCGTTGGGCTTGGATCGGCTTTGCCGAGGTCAGCGTCTGCGGTTGGTGAAGGATCAAGCTCAGGTGCAACCGTTTCGGCAGCAAGTAATGGAAGTTGACTGTCGAGAAGGGCAGCCGTCAGCGCCACTGTTGTGATCCAGCGTCGCAGCGAGTGATGAGAACGCTTCATTGGCAAATGACACAAAAAAAGAGCAGAAAACGGGCAGCACAAGCAATAAGCCTGCGATCGATTGACACTATAACAGCATCAGTTGCCACAACAGTCTTACGCAATCTAAGCAGCAGTATCCGGTGATTTCGCCGCGATCGCGCCAGCTCGATTGCGCTTTTCACTGAAACTTCAATCCAGCTTTACGAGAACTTTTGCAGGTCGCTCGTTGATTGCACTGAGATTGTACTGACACTCGTTTCAGCCTACCCAGTTTCAATGCCAAAGCGATCGCTGCAACTCCACGATCTCGACCAAAATTGAACGGGTCGAGCCATAGATCGAGCGATCGCCTTTCGGTTACGACGCTAGAACAACCTAGCCTTCGCCGCCTTCGCCACCTTCGCCGCCTTCGCCGCCTTCATCGCCCTCATCGCCCTCGTCGCCCTCGTCGTCTACGCCGCCATCATCATCAGGGGCAGCCGCCGGATTGTTTGTGTTAGCAGGCGTTTCCACTTCATCACCTTCACCTTCAGCATTGCCGCCGCCGCACGCGACAACAGAGGTTGAAGTTAGTCCTAACAGCATTAGTAGCGCGATCGACTTTCGCATGAATTTTTGGCTCCTATTTGCCCAACGTTTTGCCAAACAACCGCTAGGGCTGAACCTCGCTAGAATTTTGAACGAGGCCGTCGCCCCAGCAGCGGCAGCAGTTTCTTTTGTCCGACAATTTTACGAGATTGTCTAGAGGTCATCCGCGAATCTTGACCAAAATCGCTCTTTAGAGAGACTTCAGGCGGCGGCGTTGCCCAGCGCGATCGCCCAGTCAGCCGCTACACTGAATCTCGGTTCGATAAGATCTGTGATCATGCTGCTGGCAATCGAAGATGTTCTAACGCCCACTGAACTCCAGACGATTTTGACGCAACTGGAGGCAAGCAAGTTTGTCGATGGAAAAACGACGGCAGGCTGGTATGCCCGCACCGTCAAACATAATCAGCAGCTCGATCGCCAAGCTGAAAGCGCCGAAGTGCTCAAGGCGATCGTGCAAACTGCGCTGAAGCGGAACGTGCTGTTTCAGATGGTGGTGCAGCCCAAGCAGGTGCATTCGCTGCTGTTTAGCCGCTATGAATCAGGAATGTCTTATGGTACGCATGTGGATAATGCGCTGATGGGCGGCACGTGGCGATCGGATGTGTCGTTCACGATTTTTCTGAGCGAGCCAGAGCACTATGAAGGCGGCGAACTTGTAGTTGAAGCAATGGACGGCGATCGCCCGATCAAGCTGGCGGCAGGTGCTGCGATCGTCTATCCATCTTCGTACTTACATCGAGTTGAACCTGTGACGGCAGGCGTGCGGCAAGTTGTGGTGGGCTGGGTGCAATCGCTGGTGCGCGATCCGAGTTTGCGCGAAATTTTGTTCGATCTCGATACGGTTCGTCGGGCTTTATTTCAGCAGCAGGGCAAATCGATCGAGTTTGATTTGCTCTCGAAAACGCACGCCAATCTGCTGCGAAGATGGATCGATTAATGCTACTGCTGCTCTTGATTCGGCCACGCCAACAATCGCGGTAGCTGCGAAAGATGAACGCCGTAATTGAAGATCCACAGGGCAATTTCAATCCCGAAAAATAACTGAACTTGCGAATTTTCCGCGATCGATAATCCTCGGTGAAGCTGCCAAATTCGGTAAGGCAAATAGACGCAGGGAATCGTCACCCAGATGCACGAGTGAAATCGATTCAGCGCGACGCTTTCGCTCAAAATTTGCAGTCCCAACATCGCCAGATAAGAAACAAGTACAGCGGTAATTGCTCGATCGCCAAGCCAAACGACCCAATAAGCTAAAGCTGCGATCGGCAATGCAATTCCAACCATCAGCACGATCGTCAGCCAGCCGCGAAACCAAGCTGGCAGCGGTTGCGGAACGATGGAATGGTTTGGTCGATCGCCACAGCCAGCCGATGTAGAAAAAGAACGTGGTGGCGATCGCAATGAACAGGAAGTTCTCGATCCAAATTGACCAATTCATAAAAAAGGGCAGGTGCGAAACCTACCCTTAAACTTAGCAATTAGGCTGGATAAATTCGCAGCCGTCGATTCGGTTCTTCGCCAAAGCTGGAAGACTTGAGGCGATAGTGCTCGACCAGTTCATGCTGCATTTTACGAACTTTAGCGGATCTCGGTAAAAGCTCAACAGGTTGACCTTTCGGCAATACAATTTGCTCAACCGCCAGCCGAGCTTCTTCGAGCGCTTCGAGTTCGTCTTCGTCGCCTTTGTCGGCAAACAAATTCAAGTTCACAGGCTCATCAAAACCTTGATCGTCCATATTCAGCATTCGCTGAATGGCACGAATCAGTTGCGGCATACTGCTCGACTTCACGGTGTAGATCGATAGCTGCCGCGCCTTTGCCATCTGCCTGAGCTTAGCGTGATTTTTGATGTGCGATCGCAACGCCAAAACCACATCCGCGCTGTCGATATCCTTGGTGAGGACGATCGGCAAATTCAGGGTTTGCACCACCTGATCAAGCTGATGGCGACTGATCGCATACGGGTAGACATGCAGCGGCAAATCTTCCCCATTTGGGCCAACAGTGGGCGACTCTTCCAGATCGACAGCGGGCGGAATGTCAAAGGATTCATTCAGGATGCGATCGAAATACTGCCGCTCCGAAGGGGGATCTCCGGGCATCCGCTGCCGCAGGGAAAGCGGTTCACCGGGGGCGCGATCGGGAATTTCCGTCCGGTTGTAGGGCACGACAGGAGCCATTTGGCCGGACGATCGCCAGCCGCGCTCACCTCGTGCTCCGAAGGACTCGCCTCTGCCAAAAGACTCGCGCCCAAACGCATCACCTCGACTGAACGAATCACGTCCACCCCCAAAGCGCGGATCGCCCATCGGACGACGTGGCGGAGTGGGTTCGTTTGGCGTTTCGCGAGTGATCACAACCTGACCGTTTTCATTGACGCTGCGGAGTTGCGGATTCGGCTGACGATTTCGCAGCAGCATATCGACGCTATCGGCCACCGATTCATGCACGACCCACTTTTGCCGCTCCAGCATTTCAACGGCAATATCAAATGTCGGTGGGGCTTTGCGCTCCAAGACGCTCTTTTGCGAACCGCGTCTGCGGGCTTCATCATCGCCTAAAGTAACGGACTGAATGCCGCCAACCAAATCCGAAAGCGTCGGGTTTTTGATTAAGTTATCGATGCGGTTGCCGTGTGCCGTGCCGACCAGTTGAACGCCACGCTCTGCGATCGTCCGTGCCGCCTGTGCCTCCAATTCCGTGCCGATTTCGTCAATGACGATCACTTCCGGCATATGGTTTTCGACCGCTTCGATCATCACCTGATGCTGCAATTCCGGGCGAGCCACCTGCATTCGACGGGCACGACCGATCGCCGGATGCGGAATGTCACCATCTCCGGCAATTTCGTTGGAAGTGTCGATGATCACGACGCGCTTACCCAAGTCGTCTGCCAGCACGCGAGCAATTTCGCGCAGTGCCGTTGTTTTGCCGACGCCCGGACGACCCAGCATCAAGATCGATCGCCCCGTTTCGACCAAATCGCGAATCAAGCCGATCGTGCCGTAGATCGCTCGACCGACACGGCAGGTTAGCCCGACGATCGCGCCCGCTCGATTTCGCATGGCGCTGATCCGGTGCAGGGTTTGCTCGATGCCTGCACGGTTGTCGCCGCTGAACATCCCGACGCGATCGATGCAGTAAGACAAATCGGCTTCGGTGATCGGTGACTCGGAAAGATATTCCGCCGCATTGGGAAAGCGAGCTTCCGGACGACGGCCTAAGTCCATCACGACTTCAATTAGGCGATCGCGCTGCGGATGGTTCTGAAGATGCAAACGAATTTCATCGGGCAAAATCTCAAGCAACTGATTGAGATCATCAGTTATCTGAAGCGGCGTTGCGGAAGCCATGCTGGAACTGTCAGCATGATTAAATTCAGATGAATTGCCGTTCAATGTCATGTGGAAATGCGGTGTAGAACAACCGGGAACTATGAACACACGAGACGCGGGAGCAATTGCCCCTCATCCCCTAACCCCCACACCTAGTGGAGAAGGGGAACCGAACCGGATTTGTCCCCCTTTCCCTGAGGGCGAGGGGCTAGGGGTGAGGGCGACAGGTCAAACATCCGGCAGACCTGCTCCGATTGAAATCGTGGACTGTGACATCGGCTTAAGCTGGGCAACGAGAGAGTGAGCGGTTTCAACGGCTTGCCACAGCAGGTTCGGCTTGGATTCGAGCGGCAAAGGCGCAACTGAATCCACTTCTAGCTGAGACAAGATTGGCGCGAGCAAAACGCGGGCATAGCTGCCGTATGCAACTCCGGCAACGTAAGCATCGTTTGTGGACGATTTCAGGAGTCCGATCGCCTTGAGCTTGACGACCGTGTGCGAGTTTGTGCCGCCCGCAAGCTGCACAAACCCTCGAAGTTTGGCTTGCAGAACTTTCTGCCCCAAGCGGATCGCCGCACGAGTTGCGCCATCGCCAATGTCGCCGCTCATCGGTCGTCCGTCGGTTTGCCAAACAATTGCGCCTTGATGAATCGAAACGAGTCGATCGATCGATCGCAAATAATCCACCAAGCCTTCTCCATCCGGGCAGCTAATCGCCACGAGTTTGAGCCTGTTAGCAAACGGCGCGATCGCTCGCCACAGCCGCTCAAAATCGACAATGCGCCCGACCTGCGTGTGAATCTCGACGGCATCCACACCCGATAGTACGATCGGCGCGATCGCATCGGGAGACGACACATAAGCGCGAGTTGCAATCCGCCCAAACGGACAAATCGGAATGCACCGACCACAGCCGTAGCAGCGATCGTCGATCACACCCGACTCAAACCGAATCGCCTCAGCCGGACAAATCGCCATGCAGGGGCGATCGCACTCTGAGGGGCAATCGATCGGATTGAATTCGGCTTTGCGAAAGTGCGGGTCTTCCCCATCGTTTAAGCTCACCATCAGCCAGGGCTGGGTCTGTGGCTGATAGTTTCGCGATCGGGCTTCGTCCTGCAAGGCACTCGCAGCCTGCAACCCTTCGCGAGCGGCGGCAATCACGGCAGGATCGGCGGCCACATCAATGCAGTCGGCTCCGGCCAGTGCGTAAGCGAGCGTGAGATTGCGGATGTCAGGGAGGTGCTGAAAGCTGGCTCCACAAATCAGTTTGAACCAGTTGCCTTCCCTTAGAGACCGTAAGGGGTGGTACAAATGAGTCACCCTTATATGGTAACTATTTCTCCCAAGAATGACATATTGTGAAGCGATCGCAATGTATTGCAGTACTCAAGTCAGGGGGATTTGGGGGGCGATCGAGATTAGAGCAACGATAACTTTGCTCTTGAAACTGCTAGTTCTTGTATACTACTTTTCCAGGACAGGCAAGGACAGGGGTAGATGAGTAAGCTAATTGCTTTTGGATGGTACGGCGGAAAGTTCAATCACTTAAGCTGGCTTTTACCTTTGTTGCCCGAAGCAGTTCATTACTGTGAGCCTTTCGGTGGCTCGGCGGCTGTATTGCTGAATCGAAAACCATCTCCCGTTGAAACCTACAACGATATTGATGGGGAAGTTGTTAATTTTTTTCGAGCGCTTCGTGACAATCAAGAAGAACTAATTAGAGCGATCGGGCTGACACCATTTTCTAGAGAAGAACTTAAAGTTGCAGCAGAGCAATCAACAAATGACCTTTCAGATCTAGAAAGAGCGCGTCGATTTTTTGTTCGAGCGCGTCAGGTTAGAACAGGTTTAGCACAGACAGCAAGTGCTGGAAGATGGGCGCACTGTAAATTAACGAGTCGAGCAGGCATGGCAGGCGCTGTTTCGCGATGGCTCGGAAGCGTTGAAGGGCTATCTGAAATCGTGCAGAGACTTTTGCGAGTTCAAATAGAAAATGCTCAAGCTATTGAAGTTATCCAACGCTACGATAGCGAAGAAACTGTGTTCTACTGCGATCCTCCTTACCCGCATGATTCTCGTGGTGACACCAAAGCTTACCGATATGAAATGACAGATTATGATCATCAAAAGCTTTCTGAAGTACTTCATGAAGTTAAAGGAAAGGTTGCCCTTTCCGGCTACCGTTGCAAACTTTTAGACACACTTTATAAGGATTGGAACTGTATTGAGAGCCAGCCTAAGCAATGTCTTTCTGTTAAGCAACCTCGAACAGAAGTGCTTTGGACTAATTATGATATGGAAGAAAATTTAATTCAATGTCAGAACCAGCAGAAATTCTTGATAGCGCCTTGCGACTCGCTTTCGATAACTTAGAGCGATCGCTAATCGCAAACCTGGAAATTCAAGAGAAGATAAAATACGTTGCTCGTAATCTCAAAAATCGTGCAGGTGTACGTTTGCTCATGGCGTGCCTACTAGCAAAGATTCATCGACCGCAAGTAGATGTCAGAAAGCCTTACACCGAAATTGGAGATGCTGACGCTTTTTCAGGAAGAACATACGACGAGCGTTACATCACAGCTTTCGTTACTCAAAATAACCTACCTTGCAACAATACGACTGCCTTTCTCACACCCGCGCTGCGGGATCGAAATGCAACTTTGACCAAGAACTACAATCTTTTGGGTAAGCCGCCTCAGCTATACCAATCCGTTCTTGATCTACTTGATGATGTTGGTAACAGCAGAGTTTCACCAGAGGCGCTTCTAGCTGAAACAGTTCGGCTACTGATCATTGACCGAAATGAGAGACAGCAGCGAATTAACGCATTGGTTCAGGAGCTAAAAACGACAGAAGGTGCTTTACCTTTATCGTCAGAAGATATAATCAACCTGGTTGAAAAGCATCTGAGCTTAAAGGGGACAAGTCGGCTTCCTGTTCTTGTCATAGCTGCTGCCTATCGGGTTGCTGAGCAAAGCCTTGGAGAAAGAGTCTTATCATTGCAGTCTCACAACGCTGCTGACGCACAAACAGGTGCATTAGGCGATGTAGAAATTACTCTTTTAGAGGATGATGAAGTCGTAACAAGCTATGAAGTGAAAGGTAAGCGAGTTACTAGCGAAGATATAGATAGAGCGCTACAAAAGTTATCAATAAGTAGTAGGCGAGTCGATAACTACATTTTCATTACGACTGAGGCTATCAATGAAGAAGTTCAAAACTATGCACGGTCTTTGTATTTGCAAACTGGAGGTATTGAGTTTGTTGTACTAGATTGCATCGGCTTCATTCGACATTTTTTGCATCTATTTCACAGATTAAGAAGCAATTTTCTTGCTGCATATCAAGATTTGATTCTGGCAGAACCTCAAAGTGCTGTAAGCCAACCACTTAAAGAAGCATTTCTAGCAATGAGACAGGCGGCAGAGGCAGGGATAGAAGATGAGGCTTGATTTCCAGACAACACTAAACTTCATTACTAATCCTGTCGCTGCATTTCTGCTAGTTCTTCGAGCGTAAATCCAAGAATGTTGCACAACGCTTCCATTTGAGTTGGGTAAAGTTTGGGAACGTGCCTGCCTGTTTCCCAATTTTTGACGCTGCTTTCAACAACTCCCACTGCTAAAGCCACTTGTAATCGAGTTAGCTTTAATGCCTTGCGTCTCTCCGCTAGCTTTTCTCCCAAGGACATTTCGGTTTGCCAAATTCGATCGCCCCTCAAGTGGTAGTTGACTACTGGCAGACGACCGACTACTATTCAAGAACACAGTCAAATAGTCAGAGCCAGCGATCGCCCTGAGAAAGCAAATCCCGCTGGCTCTGGCTCCACTTTGCAATGGAGACTCAATCATTATGCCTTATCGTGAACGCCTCTACAGTTGGGCAATCATGCGACTGCACCCGGATTTGGAGCGATCGATCGTTGCTCGCTATCGCAGTCGTGTGGAGGCAGAGGGGCATTACTGGACATTGCGGCGGCTTGTGCCCGAAGCCAAATTTGCGATCGTGTTTGATGTTGAGGCGGATACGACGCTGATTTGTGCGATCGAATCTGAGTCGCAACGCCAACCGCAGCGCGATCGCACCACCAATCAAGACCTGGAGGTTTAGAATCAAGGTCGTTTCGATCGCTTCTCCATGAACAAATCTGAACTGCGTCGATCGCTGCTGACGCTGCGCCGAAATCTGTCAGCGGAAGAATGGCAAACCAAAAGCCAGCAGATTTGTCACCATCTCAAAAACTGGCCGGAATTTCGCTCGGCTCGAACGGTTTTGGGCTATTTCAGCATTCAACAAGAGCCAGATTTGTCGTCTTTGTTTGCCGACAAGATGTTTGCCGAGAAGACCTGGGGATTTCCGCGCTGCGTGGGGAAGTCGCTGTTTTGGCATCGGTGGACGATCGCTGACCCGCTGGTGCAAGGTTATTACGGCATTGCGGAGCCTGCTGAGACTGCGCCGACGATCGAGCCGGAACAGGTAGATCTGATCTTGGTTCCCTGTGTGGGCGTGGACGATCGCGGCTATCGGCTGGGCTATGGCGGCGGCTATTACGATCGCCTCTTGGGTTCTGCGGCTTGGTCGAGCAAGCGGACGATCGCGATCGTGTTTGAGGTGGGGCGAGTGCGAGAAATTTCGATCGAAGCGTGGGATCAACCGTTGCAGCAAATTTGTACCGAGGCGGGCTGTGGAGCGGCGGGGACACGCTAGGATAATTTTTTAGCGTTGAAGCCTTGAAGACAGAACGGCTGATCATTTTCACGCGCTATCCCGAAGCGGGAAGGGCAAAGACGCGACTGATTCCGGCTTTAGGAGCGGAGGGAGCCGCGCAGCTTCAGCGGCAGATGACCGAGTGGACGATCGCTCAAGCTCGGCGGCTGGCCGTTCGCCGCAACTGCGCGATCGAGGTGCATTACGCCAGCAGTTCAGCCGATGAAAGCAGGATGCAGGCTTGGCTGGGCGAAGATTTGTGCTACGTTCCGCAGGCCGAAGGCGATTTGGGCGTGAAGCTGACGGGAGCGATCGAGTCTGCCTTCAGCAAGGCCAATCGCGTCGTGGTGATCGGCACGGACTGCCCTTCGATTACTGCTAATTTGCTCGATCGCGCCTTTGCACAGTTGGACAGTTGCGATATGGCGATCGGGGCGGCGGCGGATGGCGGCTACTATTTGTTGGGCTTGCGGTCGTTTCAGCCGACTTTGTTTCAGGAAATTGCTTGGAGTACCGAAATTGTCTTCGAGCAGACGATCGATCGTGCCCGCCAGCAGCAACTTTCGATTGGACGGTTGGAAACCTTGAGCGATATCGATCGCCCTGCTGATCTGATCGTTTGGGAGCAGATCAAGCGACCAAAATTGGCGATCGTGATTCCTACTTTGAATGAGATGGCGTCGCTGCTGGAAACTTTGCGGATGCTCAATCAGCAAGCGGAGATTGAGGTGATTGTCTCAGATGGCGGCAGCGAGGATGCGACTTTGGCGGTGGCGCGAGGGAAAAAGGCGATCGCGCTGAGTGGCGATCGGGGTCGCGCTCGTCAGATGAATGCGGGGGCACGGCTGGCAACGGCAAATTGGCTGCTGTTTCTTCATGCCGATACGCGATTGCCGCCAAATTTTTTTGCGACGGTTGAGCAAATGGCGCGATCGAACGCGATCGCCGGAGCGTTTCGCTTGGGAATCGACGGCAGGGAGACGGGATTGCGGATCGTAGAATGGGGCGCAAATTGGCGATCGCGTTTCCTTCAATTTCCGTATGGCGATCAGGCTTTGTTTTTGCGTCGAGACACCTTTTGGCAGATCGGCGGATTTCCCGATCTGCCGATGATGGAGGATTTTGAGTTGGTGCGGCGGCTGCGGCGGCTGGGACGCATTGCGATCGCGCCTGATGCCGTCCTCACGTCTGCCCGTCGCTGGCAAAAGCTGGGAGTTTTCAAAACGACGATTATTAATCAGGTTGCGATCGCCGCCTATCTAATCGGCATTTCGCCCGATCGAATCGCTCGCTGGTATCACCGTCAGCGATGAAGCGCATCAAGAAGGGCGAGATTTGCTTCCCGCCCGATCGCTGTCATAAATTTTTAGCAGGAAGCAATCGCCTTGACCCTCACCCTAAATCCCTCTCGCTGGGGGAGAGGGACTTCTGATCCGGTTTGGTTCCCCTTCTCCCTAGGGAGAAGGGGTTAGGGGATGAGGGCAAACGCTTTCGCATCCCGCTCGATCGATTCCTGCAAACAGCCAACACTAGCGACGTGACTTGCGGCGACGCTTGCGTCCCAAGCTCGATCGCCCAATGCCGACCATGCCCAGCAGAGCGAGGGGCTGCAAAGCTTTGGCGGTTGTGCTGCGCTGCGGGTGGGGGCGATCGCTCATCTGCGGCTGCTTGGGTGAAGGAGTGAACAGGTTAAACAATGAGGCTGCACCTGCCACGAGCAGCAGACCGATCGCAGCAGCGGAATTGCCCGACTTGTCCTGCTTCATCGTGTAGGAGGCGTAGAGGAAATACACGGTGATTGCCAAACAGAGGATTAGCAGGAAGCCGATCATCGTTGGATTGTTGGCAAAGGTGTAGATCGGGCCATCCGCTTCTGAAAATTCTTGAAAGCTGGAAAAAGGACTGCTCATCAGGTTCTCCTATTCGGGGGCGAGGTCTGTTGAACTGCGGGGCGCGATCGATTCTCGCGAGGTGACATGCGTGACAAATGACGGCGTGGCGTATTCGGGATAGCCTTCCACGCCCAAATCAGCGATGTCAAGTCCTTGGAGTTCTTCTTCCCGCGAAACGCGCAGCAAGTTGAATTTCTTCAAAATCCAGCTTGTCGCGTAGCCCGGAATGAAGCCGAGCAGAATGGTGCAGATCAGCGCTCCGGTGATTTGACCGATCGGGTTGATGTTGGGAATGCCTTCGCCTTGCGGATAACCCGCCGCCACAAAGCCCACCAGCACCGATCCCAACAGTCCGCAGAAGCCGTGTACGCCAACTGCGCCAACTGCATCGTCAATGCCGAATTTTTCGATCGCCACAATCACTTTTGGCATCAGGAAGGACGCGATGAAGGCGAGGATAATCACGATCGAAGGATGGTAGATGTCCATGCCTGCGCCTGATGTGATGATGCCTGCCAGTCCGCCCGAAATCGTGAAGAACGGATCGCCCTTTGAGGAAACGTAAGCGCCCACGAGTCCCGCAGCAAGGGCGAGCGTCGTACTCACACCGATCGAGGCCAAGGTCATCGGTGTGCCGTAGATCGTCGTTTCCTTTTCGTATCCGGGCAGGTAAATCAAGCAGGCGGCAAGGAAGGCATAGAAGCCGACGAAAATCAGCATCAGCCCCACCATCGTCAGCGGCAGGTTGTGCGGCAGAATTGGGCGGGGTTTGCCGTTGGCGTCGTATTTGCCGATGCGAGGTCCAAGGTTCAGCAAAACGCCCAAGGTGAAAAAGCCGGACACGCCATGCACGACGCCCGCGCAGCCAAAATCGTGATAGCCCAGTTGGGTAAACATCCAGCCGAACGCATTCCAGCCCCAAGCCGCTGCGACGACCCAGGTGAAGCAGCCCAGCACGATCGACATCACCAGATACGCGCCGATCTTGACGCGCTCAATCAGCGCACCGGACAAGATCGAAGCGGTCGTCATTGCAAACAGGGCAAAGGCGAAGAAAAATACGCCCGTCATGTGGTCGGCGGTATTGGGACCCAGCGCGGGCGACCAGGGGTAGGACGCATCCACATAGGTCATGGCAGTGGCGATCGTTTCGCTCTGCTGCGGATTTGTCCAGGGGCCAAGAATGCCGCCCGTGAGCGGAAAGAACGGAAAGGCATTGTAGACCCACCAGCCAAAGAAGAAAAATCCCAGACCGACGCTTGCCAGAGTCAGCAGGTTTTTCACCATTGTGGCAAGGACGTTTTTGGTGCGGGATGCACCGCCTTCATAGGCCAAAAAGCCTGCGTGGATCAGCAACATAAACACCGAAGACCAATAGTAAAAGGACTCCGGTACAAATGTTCCTAAAAATTCTTGTGCTTCAGGAGACATGGTGATGAGGTGATCGAGTCGGGTGATTCAGCAAGCTTGCACAGCATGGCGTCGAGCCGATCGCGAGATTCTGCTGAAAGACAGATGCGATCGATGGCTATGACCGTCTATGCAAATCCTGAAGCGAATCTTATGCTCTGATTTGATTCCACAAATGTATCCAGATTGACGATTTCTTAGATTCCAGCCGTTTATCTTTGGCGATAGGAATGAACCGTCAGCGGTAAATTTTAAGTTTTGTCTGTGTTGCTCTTGCCCTCAAACTGCTTTTTGAGAGGATTGCGATACCATTCTGGGAGCGCTTCACGATCGCCCTGTGACGATCGACCCGATGCAAGAGTTCAGAATCGAGGGAGCCAAAAATGAGTGAATCAGTGGTGGGTTCGATCGTGTCGATGTGGCGCTATCCGGTCAAGTCGATGCTGGGCGAGGAGCTAAACGCGACCGAGGTGGCAGAGCGGGGACTGATGGGCGATCGTGCCTATGCCCTCGTGGATGCCGAAACCGGAAAAATCATCAGCGCCAAGCTGCCGCGCAAGTGGGGCGTGTTGTTTGAATGTCGCGCCGCGCTCGATTCTCCAACTCAGGTGAAAATTACGCTGCCCGACGGCTCGATTGTGATGGGCGATCGATCGGACATTAACGACATTTTGTCCGAAGCATTTGGCCGCAAGGTGAAGCTGGAAACCGCTGCACCCGCCGAACCGAGCATCGAAATGTACACGCCGGACATCGAAGGCATTCCCGATGCGGATGCGGAAACAAACGCCGCCATTCGCCCCAATACCTTTTTCGATGCCGCCACTGTGCATCTGCTGACAACCGCAACGCTCAATCAGTTTCAATTCCTTCAGCCTACGTCGCGCTTTGAACCGCGCCGCTTTCGTCCCAACTTTGTGATCCAGCCGATCGACAGCGCAACCGGATTTGTCGAAAATGACTGGGTGGGGAAAACTTTGGCGATCGGCGATCAAGTCCGCCTCAGCATCACCGAACCTTGCCCCCGCTGCGTCATGACCACGATGCCGCAGTCTGAACTGCCCAACGACGTAGACATTCTGCGAACCATTGTCAAACACAATCAAGGTCACGTGGGCATCTACGCCAGCGTCGTGCAGGGCGGCAAAATTCGACGCGGCGATCGAGTGGCGATCGTGTAAAACAAAAGCGTCCTTCTCACAACTTTACGAGAAGAACGCTTGACAGATTAGCAAGATTGTAGCATCAGCTTCGGAGTAATGAGGCGGCGCACTTCTGTCACAGTTTCTTGTGGAACCTGAAGAATTTTTGCCATTCGATCGTGAAGTGCGGCTTCTTGTGCATCAATTTTGCCGTCAGCTTTCGCAATTTCCCAGGTGATTGCCAAGATCAATTTGCGCTTGATCTGAATTTTTTCCTCTTTTTCCTCATACAGCAGATTTTTGGTGATGATGTCATCGAAGCTATCTTCGCTATCCATTGCCGTGAGGACTCGATCGCGGTCTTGCTGCTGAATTTTTGGATTGGCTAGAAGCTGTTTAATCGCGAGTTTTTCCTCTTCGCTGAACTCTCCATCGGCTCGAACCATCGGCAAAGAAGCAATGATGACATCAGCTAAAAATTGACTGAGTTTTTGGTCTTCCATTTTGCCGAGTGCAAACATGGTTGCGCTGAAAACGCCCGTTCCGATTGTCAATCCCAAGGCGATCGGAGCCGCAACCGTACACATGCTAAACATTGCAGGTGCAACAACAGTTTTGCTGCCAAAAATCATTCCTTGAACCATTCCAGGTACAAAAGGTGTCCACCAAGCAGCAGGCGCAAGAGTCGATGCCGCAACTGTTGAAGCCACCATTCCTGTACTTGCACCTGTTAAAGCGCCCAACGCTAAAGAACCGCCAACTTTTTTCCAGGGTTCAAGACTTTCGCTGATGGCTTTGATGTCCGCTTCGTTGAGAACAATTTTCGAGGAATTTTTACCGTCAAGATAGACGACGAGTTCTGATAGTTGGCTGCTGAAATATTTGTTGATTTCAGCAGAAACTTCTTTGCCTAGCTCAGCCAATTTCGGAGCAAGATCGTCAAGAACTTTTTGAACTTTTTTAGTCAGTTCAGTCCAAGCTGGTCCCAATGTATTTTTTAGGGTCAGCAAATCATCTTGCATTTCTTGGAATTCAAACTTGTAGGTTGCTTGAAGCTCCATCACATACGGTTCGTTGAGTCTTGTCACTAAATCCAAAGTTGCAAGAATCACGACTGAAGCAAAAAGTAGGGCGATCGGCGTTGTGATTGCTCCAACAATGGGAAACCCTGTGAATGGAACAAAAGAGTGAGCCATAAATGACAAGAGGCCACCCAGGAGTAGCAAAATACCAGTTGTGTATTTCCGAGTTTGTGAATCAGGACTGGAATTTTGATAAAGCAAAATCAGGATTTTGATGTAGCGAGGAAGCTGGACGGCGCGTGGAATTGCGAAACCAAGCAAACCTCCAAGCGAGGCAAAAAGAATCGGCGCAACTGCTGCAAACAAGCTCGTCATGCCTGATAAAGCCAGCCCTGATAGAAAAACCACACTCTTGTCTCCGAAGCGAAAATACTGGTTGCAGTATTCCCATTGAGAAATTGGCTCTAACTGGAAATTTTGACCTTTATAAAAACCGCCCTTTGGGAAATCCCGAAAACTCGATCGCCACGCTAGACTAGCGGTCGGATTTGTACGAGATGAGCCGTGAATACTGCCGCTTCGCAGCGATTGATCGAACTGCGCCGACTGCTTCAAGAAGCCAGCTATGCCTACTACGTGCTGGATGCGCCCACCTTGCCCGATGAAGTGTACGATCGCCTCTATCGCGAACTGCAAACGCTAGAAGCCGAACATCCCAACTTGATTACGCCCGACAGTCCGACACAGCGGGTCGGAGAAAAGGCCGCAACGCAGTTTCGATCGATTCGCCACAACATTCCGCTCTACAGTTTGGAGAACGCCTTTAATCTGGAGGAATTTGCCAACTGGCAAGAGCGCTGGCGGCGAGTTGCGCCGGATGTGGAGAAATTTGAGTATGTTTGTGAACTCAAAATTGACGGGAATGCGCTGGCCTTGACTTACGAAGACGGCCTTTTGGTGCGAGGGGCGACGAGGGGCGACGGAATTACAGGTGAGGAAATTACGCAGAACGTGCGGACAATTCGATCGATTCCCCTGCGCTTGAATCTCGACAATCCGCCGCCTATCGTAGAAATTCGAGGTGAAGCATTTCTCTCCTTAGCTGTGTTTGAGCAGATCAACGCCGAACGCGCTCAGGCTGGAGAAGCGCTGTTTGCTAATCCGCGCAACGCCACAGCCGGAACGCTCAGACAGTTAGATGCGCGAGTGGTCGATCGCCGCAAGCTCGATTTTTTCGCCTACACGCTGCAAATTCCCAGCGTTGAGGCAGACAAGCCACCGCAAAGTGAAGCCGCCCAGGAAGCGCAGTTTGCCGATGCTTTGCCGCCCGTTGAAACGCAGTTGCAGGCTTTGGATTTGCTGCAATCGATGGGTTTTCGGGTCAATCCGAATCGGCAGCTATGCCGATCGCTCGACGAAGTGCGCGAATATTACGATCGCTGGGCAACCGATCGCCTGACGCTGCCCTACATGACCGACGGCGTAGTTGTGAAAATCAATTCGCAGGCGCTTCAGCAGCAGCTTGGGTTTACGCAAAAAGCACCGCGCTGGGCGATCGCACTGAAATATCCGGCAGAAGAAGCGCCGACAATTCTTGAATCAGTGACGATTCAGGTCGGGCGGACAGGAGCGCTGACACCTGTGGCCGAACTGCGACCCGTTCTGCTGGCAGGCACAACGGTTTCACGGGCAACCCTGCACAATCGCGATCGCATTGCCGAACTCGATTTGCATCTGGGCGATACTGTGATTATTCGCAAGGCGGGAGAAATCATTCCCGAAGTGCTGCGTGTTTTGCCCGAATTGCGGCCAGCAGATGCTCAAAAATATGAAATGCCGATTTGCTGTCCGGTGTGCAATCAGCCTGTGGTGCGCCCGGAAGGAGAAGCGGTCACACGCTGCATTAATGCATCTTGTCCAGCAATTCTCAAGGGCGCTTTGGTTCACTGGGTCAGCCGTGATGCGCTTGATATTCGCGGACTGGGGGAGAAGGTGCTTCAGCAGCTTGCCGATCGCCAAATCGTTCACACCGTTGCGGACTTGTACGACTTGTCGATCGAGCAACTGCTGAGAATTGAGCGGATGGGCGAAAAGAACGCCGAAAAAATCCTTAGCGCGATCGCAGGCTCAAAAGCGCAGCCTTGGTCGCGGGTACTTTATGGACTGGGAATTCGGCATGTTGGCAGCGTCAACGCCCAAACGCTGACCACTCAGTTTCCAACTGTCGATCGATTGGCGGCGGCTTCTCCGGCAGAAATCAGCGCAATTCACGGAATTGGCACGGAAATCGCAGAAGCAGTTTATGAATGGTTTCAAATTGCAGCCAATCAGCAGTTAATTGAGCGACTGCGATCGACGGGTTTGCAGCTTGCCACCGTTGCGATCGATCCGCCAACTGAAACCAAACTCGCAGGCAAAACCTTTGTGATTACAGGAACTCTACCCACGCTCAAGCGTGACGAAGCCAAACAATTGATCGAGCAGGCAGGCGGCAAGGTCGGCAGTTCCGTCAGCGCCAAAACCAGCTACGTCGTCGTCGGGGCAGAAGCCGGATCGAAGCTCGATAAAGCGATCGAACTGGGCATTCCGCAGCTTGACGAAGACCAACTGCGCCAGCTTTTAGGCGCATCCGGTCATGGCTAGTTTGCTGCCCGTCAGGAAGGGCTACCCGTAGCGTGGACAGTTCAACCGCCACTGCCGCCGAATTGCTTCCTTTATTTTTGCGACCTAGAACCGAAAGACCGACGCTATGAATCGCCCTATGCTCACCGATCGCTTCTTATCGTTTTGCCGCCAATCGCTGTTGGGATCGGGGTTGGGCTTGCTGCTGTCGGTGCCTTTGGCGGCTCGTCCTGCCCAAGCGGTGCAGCGAATTTATTTTTCCTACGGCGCATTTGAGCGATCGGTGTCGTTTGAGGCGATTGAAACCTATGCCAGAACCGGAAAGATTACCGGAGATCTCGTTGCCTATGCTCGCTATGCCACGCCGGAACAGCTAGAGCAACTGCGGGAAATTTTGCAGGCCAGAGCCGACATTGATGCGGTTGCCGTTTCGCAGTTTCTCTACACCGAGCAGGGCGAAGCGATTCTAGAGCGCGTCGGCAACTTGATTCAAACCGAGTCGCACAAGTCCGGCTTTTATGCGATTCGCTCGGCGTTGATTTTGGCTGCTGCCGATTCGCAAGAAGGCTTGACGCCCCTGAACTTTTTGCGGCAGTTTCCGCTGGCCGGACTGCGCGTGGAGATCGATCGCACCTTGGCAATTGCCGACGAGCTGGAAGATCTCGTCAACGAATCGACCGCAGCACTAGCGGCTGTGCAAACCGAATTTGAACTCGAAGCGGCCACCCCGATCGATCCTGCCCTGCCGGATTTGCGAACCCCTGGCCCGAACAGGTCACAACGGCAAACGATTACCCTGGTGAATCGACAGCGCGATCGCGTATTTCTGGCCGATGTTTACCTGCCCGTTGCGCCTGCCAACCGTCCGCCGCTGCCCGCCGCCCCGGTGATCGTGATTTCGCACGGATTGGGATCAGACCGCACCTCGTTTGCGTATCTTGCAGAGCATCTAGCTTCTTATGGATTTGCCGTCGCCCTCGTTGAACACCCTGGCAGCAACACCGCCCAGCTTGAAGCGCTGTTGAGCGGCAGGGCTGGTGAGGTGATTCAACCAGAAGAATTTGTCGATCGCGCCCTGGATATCCGACTGCTGCTGAATGATTTGAATCGTCGATCGCGCAACGATCCGCTGTTTCGCGGACGCTTGAACGTGCAGCAGGTCGGCGTGATCGGGCAATCGTTCGGTGGCTACACTGCACTGGCCTTGGCCGGAGCCGAAATCAACCGCGACCAGCTTCGCCAAGACTGTCCGCCCGGAGATTCATTTAACCTGTCGCTGCTGCTGCAATGTCAGGCCAACGATTTGCCCCAGCGCACTCCCCGCCTGCGAGACGATCGCATCAAAGCAGTCATGGCGCTCAACCCCTTCAACAGCAGCATTTTCGGTCAAGAAAACCTAGCGCCAATCAACCTACCCGTGATGATCGTTTCCGGCAGTGCAGACACCGTCACGCCCGCTCTATTCGAGCAGATTCGCCCGTTCACCTGGCTCACCACGCCCGATCGCTTCTTGCTGCTGCTGCGCGGCGGCACGCACTTCTCCACTATTGGCCCCAGCGAAAACCCTGCCGTCGATTTGCCGCCTGAAGTAATTGGTCCCGACCCGACGATCGCCCGTCGATACATTAGCGCCTTCAGCGTCGCCTTCTTCCAAACCTACCTCGCCAATCAGCCGAGCTATCGGCCTTACCTGAGCGCTGCCTACGCCAACCGTCTCAGCCAAGCGCCCCTGCCCCTGCAACTGGTGCGATCGCTAACGCCCGAACAGCTTGCCACCAGCTTAAGCAACTCCTCCGATCGCACTCCCACACCTTCACGCGACTAAGCTTCCACCTCCGCTACCTCCGCCACCTGCGTCAGTTCGATCACATTGCCATCCGGGTCTTGCGTAAACAGCGCCGATCGCCCCGACGCACTCATCTGTAGCTCACAGCCCTGCGCCTGCAAATGCGCCTTCGCCACCTCCAAATCCACCACGCCCAAGGCAAAATGGCGATCGCGCCCCCACTTTTCCGGCGGGGCGATCGGCTCCATCTGCTCATCCACAATGAGATGAAGCTGCACCGCCCCAATTTGATACCACGCACCGGGATACTTTAACGGGCGATCGACCTTCATCAATCCCAACACCGCCCCATAAAAATGCTCGGCTCGCGCTAAATCAGAAACCCGCAGGGCAGTGTGGAGGTAAGTTGTGAGCTGCATAAGAAAACGCAGATGTCGGTAGAGAGGAAGTTGAGTTCAGGCGTTAAGAGACAGAGAGCAAAGGGCTGAAGGGGAAGCGAGCAGGACGGGGGACGCAGCGGGAAAGCAAATGTGGCGTACATTGACACCCACCGATATGACCTTTGGGAGTTTCAGGGTGGCCTTTGGTGGGAAGGTTTGGAGGCAGGGGCAACGCCCTTGGCCTTTCGGGTCGGCGGATCGGATCAGACAAGAAACGCTAACCTCGATCGCTTCATGACTGTAAGAATCCTATCGCCTAAACTAGAACAGATTCCCCACCGCTAGCATGACTTACTGTAGCCAAGGCCACCCCAACACGCTCGGAAGCCGCTTTTGCGCCTCCTGCGGCGAAAAACTGTCTCCCCAAACGATCGAGACAGGCTTGGTGCTGGGCGATCGCTACCAAATCCAATCCGAACTCGGACACGGCGGCTTTGGGCGCACCTACCTCGCTTGCGATCGCAACCGCTTCAATGAACCTTGCGTCCTCAAAGAATTTGCCCCGCAAGTCCAAGCAGCCGAAGCCCTGCAAAAAGCCGAAGAACTCTTCGCCCGCGAAGCCGGAGTTTTGTATCAGCTTCAGCATCCGCAAATTCCCCGCTTCCGCGAACTGTTTCGCGCCCACGTCGGCGGACGCGATCGCCTCTTTCTCGTTCAAGATTACGTCACCGGAAAAAACTACCGTCAACTGCTCAACGCGCGATCGCAGCCATTTTCTGAAGCCGAAATCGCCACGCTGCTGCGGCAGCTATTGCCCGTTTTGCACTACATTCACTCGATCGGCGTCATCCACCGCGACATCTCACCCGACAATTTGATCCAGCGCGAAACCGACTTCCTTCCCGTCCTGATCGATTTTGGCGGCGTCAAACAAATTGCCGCCAGCGTTTCGCAAATGGCGCACACTCCTTCATCCGCCACGCTGCTCGGCAAAGTCGGCTATGCCCCGCCCGAACAAATGCACGCCGGAATCGTTTCGCCCGACAGCGACCTGTATGCGCTGGCAATGACCGCACTGGTGCTGCGAATCGGAAAAGAACCGCAAGACATTTCGGCAACCTGGCGCGATGCATTTACGCCGCCGCTGCAAACCGTTTTGGCAAAAATGCTTGCCCTCCAGCCGATCGATCGCTACCCTAACGCGATCGCCGTCCTGCAAGCCCTGGATGCAACCAGCCTGCCAACTTCCGCTTCCACACCGATCCCCACACCGACTCCCGTTCCGATCGCCACTGTTGCCGCTGTTCCACCCGCTCCCGTTGCCGAAAAGAAATCGAGCGTCGGCAAAATTGCGCTGCTGGCCGTATTTGCCGCTGCGATCGGCTTCACCTGGGGAACCCGCAACTTGTGGCTGCCGCCTGCCTCAGAGCCAACCGAACCGACGCCAACCGCAACTCCGTTGCCCGTCGAATCTCCCAGTCCCACCCCCACCTCAAACTTTTCTGCCGCAGAACGCGCCCGCAAAGCCGCTTTGCGCGATCGCCGCGAAGCCTTGGGCGTGCCGCAACCGTTCTACACCGCCATCACCAACACCACCTTTTTTGAGCGCTATCCCAACCAGCAAGGCCGGACGCTCTCTGACAGCAAGGAAGACGAAATCTGGCGCGATCGCTGGGATCAAATTGCAGGCGACTGGCTCGACTGGTTTGAGGAAAACCTCAGTAGTCAGGCACGCCGTAATCTGGGCAGCTATGGCGACGACGATCTGGCTCGCTTCCGACAGCAGATCAACGCACTGGGCGTGGGCAGCGGCACACTGAACGATTTGACCGATGCCAAATTTTTCCATCTGTTTCCCGACCAGCGCGGCAAAACGGAGCAAGACGGATTTCTCACCAGTCCGATCGGGCAAGTGTGGCAGGCGATCGCTGCCGACCAAGTGCAGGCGCTTCAATCTGGCGACACGCTAGAAAAAGTCGAGTTTGCTCCGGGCACGACGAGCGATCGCCTGACAGCCACACTCGCTCCGGGTGAAGGCCGAGTCTACACCGCCACTTTGCAAACTGGACAACTCCTCGGAATTAAGCTGCAAGCACCAAACACCCGCCTGTCGGTTTACCCGCCGCGCCCAACTGCTGAGCAACCCTTTCTGCTTTCGGATTCTGAGGAGAAAACCTGGTCGGCCACACTGCCGCAAAGCGGCATTTACGAGATTGTCGTGATTTCAACTGCATCCCAGCCGATCGATGTGGAACTGTCGATCGCTGCTGAAAGCATTGCGCCTGAACCCGCTCCGCCTCCAGCAGACGACTCAGCCGAGCCTTCAGAAGACGATTCAAACTAGCGATCGACTCAGACTGACGAAAATGTATCTGAATGTATAGCCCTGCTGGTTCTGCGGCGACATTTTCGCTATGGTAAAATTTTGATTCATAACCTAGGCAAGGAATTTTCAGGCATGTCAGCAGCCGCACAAGTTACAGATTCCACTTTTAATCAAGAAGTACTTGAAAGCGATGTCCCCGTTCTGGTGGATTTTTGGGCGCCTTGGTGCGGCCCCTGCCGAATGGTGGCTCCGGTCGTCGATGAGATTGCTGAACAGTACTCCGGTCAGGTCAAGGTCGTCAAGGTCAACACCGATGACAATCCCAGCGTCGCCAGCAAATATGGAATTCGCAGCATCCCGACGCTGATGATCTTCAAAGGTGGTCAGCGCGTTGATATGGTCGTCGGTGCGGTGCCCAAAACCACGCTGGCGAACACGCTCGAAAAGTATCTCTAAGTTGCAGTTTCTCGATCGCCTCAGCGCAGCGATCGCCAAAACCAAGCTCGATATCTCGCTCGACTTCGTTGTGGAAGTCGAGCTTTTTATGCGCGTCAGCGAAGGGCAAATTTCTCACCCTTCGGTGACATCTTCAGTAGTTCCCCCGTTTAAAACCAGAGCCAACCAGAATCGATCACTGAACGGAATGAGCGGCTGCGGGTTTTGTAGTTTCACAAGATGCAGAGGCCGTGTCAAGTTCCGGTTGAAAGCGCAAACCCATTCAATTGGGTTGATCCTCGCGAGTCCGTTCCGGCATCCCTACGGGATCGCCAGTTTTTGGGACTGGAGCGATGAGCTTTGGAAATTGATTTGCGGGTTGGCAATGCGTCATTCCTATTTAGATTAACTGCGACTACTGCGGAGAAGGCGTTGCGGTCGGGGTCGGTGTGGTGGTTGGGCTACCCGTTGGGCCACCACCCGTCTCACCCGTAATGCCGCCTGTTGTTCCTGCACCGCTGTCTCCTGCACCGCCTGTTGTCGTGCCGCCTGCGCCGCCTGTTGTGTCAGTTGTGCCAGGATCATCGGTTGCGCCATTACCTGCACCACTGTTTGTATTCGTGTCGCAAGCGCCGAGTACCAGCAACAGTCCGATCGCACCTGCAAAAAACATTGATTTCTTCATCGATTCCTCCTGCAAATTAAGTCTGTTTGGCAATTTGCAGCGATCGAGCCGCATCAAATGGGCGATCGCTCTCGCTCGTTTGCTTTCTTAAAGGGAGCGAACTTCAAGCGCAGTTTTCTCTGCCATCAGCGAGATTTGCTGAGCTTGGAAACGATTGACTCGTCAAAAGTTGTATCGCCTACTACAAAGCTTTAATGTTTAGACAAGTTTCTAGATTTGTCGATACAATAGGGTGCTGTCCGTTTGGCTGGTGTTCATGACTTTATCTTCCGATTCGGGTCTTGAGTCGCTACAGCAAGACTTGAATGAACTGCTTCAGCAACTGCCCGCACATCGACATGGAGCGCTGATTCAGCAAGCATTATCAACGATCGTCGAATTAGCCGAAGGCGGAGCCGATCGCCTGGACTGGAAGATTTTGTCGGCCTCGCTGTTGGACATGAAGCGAGCCTTTCAAGCGCTTTATCCTTATCGCCACACGCGCAAAATTTCGATTTTTGGCTCGGCTCGCCTCTCGCCCGAAACGCCCGAATATCAAATGGCCGTTGCCTTTGCTCGCTGCGTCACTCAGCAAGGCTTCATGGTGATTACAGGCGGCGGGCCAGGCATTATGCAGGCCGGAAATGAAGGAGCCGGAGCCGCCAATTCATTCGGACTCAACATTTTGCTGCCGTTTGAGCAGGGCAGCAATCCGTTCATTGAAGGGGATCCAAAGCTAATTAACTTCAAGTATTTCTTTACGCGCAAACTGTTTTTTCTGCGCGAAAGTGATGCGCTCGCTTTATTTCCGGGCGGCTTTGGCACACAAGATGAAGCGTTTGAATGTTTAACTTTGGTGCAAACGGGCAAGTCGCATTTTGTGCCCTTGGTGCTGATCGATCGACCCGGCGGCGACTATTGGCATAGCTGGTATGACTATGTGCAAAAACATTTGCTTCAGCGCGGTTTGGTGAGCGCGGATGATTTCAGCCTGTTTACGATTACCGATCGCCTCGATGTCGCCTGCGATGAAATCTCGAATTTCTATCGCGTTTATCACTCGAATCGCTTTACGCAAGGCCAACTGATTTTGCGGCTAAAAACCGAACTTTCCGACGAAAATATTGACCAGCTAAACCAGGAATTTAGCGATCTTTTAGTCAAAGGCAAAATCGAAAAAAGCGTTTCTCTACCGGAATCTGGCGATCCCGCTTCGGATTCATTGCCTTGCCTGAAAATGTATTTCAATCAGCGCGATTATGGTCGTCTCTATCAGATGATTCGCCACCTCAATCAGCTTGCACCTGCCTCGCCGATCGTCGATCATCCTGAACAGAAATAGCTACTAAGGCTGCACGGGAATCGGTTTGCCCGATCGCAAAATCCGCTTCATCTCCTCAACGCTCAACGTCGTTGATTTCAGTGAAATTCCTTGCTCTAAAAAGGTGACTTGTGAAATATCTGCTTCGTCTGCATTAAATACCAGAAATTGATCTGAACCAGGAGGAGTCAAAGTACTAAACGTTCCCGCACTCATGCTTTGAGAAAGACTAATTGCTTGACCCGATCGCAATGCTGCTTCGGCAACATCCGACTCAATTTCAATTGTGCTTCCCCACCATTCTCGCGGCAGCGGTGGAGCAGATAATCCCTGCTTGTAAATGATGTAGCTTTCTCCACTCGCACCCATGATGTAATACGCCAAGCCGTTGTAGTATTCTTCGGGCAATTCATAGTCTTTTGGATAAAGAAATGGGCGATCGCCTTTTCCCTGAAATAAATCTTGGCTACCACCCGATCGCGCTACTTCTTGAACTCGATCGCGCCAAGTTTTCAAAGCTGGCGGAGTTGGCGTTGGGGAAGCAGATGTTGCAACTACGACAGGTGCGATCGATTGAGAAGAAAACACAACCTGATTGTCAAAAAAGATTGAGCCTTTTGTAAAAAGAAATTTAGTGCATGGAATCGCGACACAGGCTGTTAAAACGAATCGGATTAATTTCATTTTCTGCTTTGAATCGTGCCATTCATTTTTACAGATATTTTTCTTGAGATCAGCGAGTTTCTGTTAAAAAATTTTGCGCGATCGTCATAAAAAATCTTCACAGGTTGACTGTTCCTGTGAAGATTTTTCGTTTGTTGTTGAATTAGAATTTGGGCGATCGCGATTCAGTCACGTCCAGCCAATCTGAACCGTGATGCACCGTTTTCACCCACTTTAGCCGCTTTTGCCGAACAGACATTCGCGCCGTTGTTGCGGGCATCACGATCAGCCAGTGCAGCATATAGATCGTGCCGCGCAGCGTTTGCAAGAGGGTGATCCAGCGCGACGGCACGGTGACGGAACCTGTGACGCCTGCGATCGCGGGTTCGTGCGGTTCGCCCGTTTGAATGCGGCGCAGTCCGCTAAACATGCCAAACAGAAATAGGCTGAAGCCCAAACCGCTCAGAGGCGTGAGAATCGGCGGACGACTGCGGGCGATCGACATGAGAAAATCGGGAACGGCGGCAGTCGGCAGAATGTATTGAATCAGCCAGTAGCTAAACAGATCGGCGGTTTTGCCCAGTCCCATGCGGTTGCGGACGATCAAGCGCCAATAGTCGAGGTAGCGCTGATAGCCGCCTTCTGCCCAACGACTGCGCTGATGCCACAGACCGATCGATCGCGTCACGCCTTCTTCGGCCACAGCAGGAAATAGCACAAAATCGATGTCCCAGCGATCGAGATGCAGTCGCAAGGTGAGGTCGAGATCGTCCGTGATCGTCTGCTCGTTCCAGCCGCCGCAGCGATCGAGTGCCGCCCGTCGGACAAACTGACCGTTGCCGCGCAGTTCGCCAATGCCGCCAACCGCAATCCGCTGCTGCTGCATGTAGCTGTCTACGGCCATTTCTGCCATTTGGCCGCGCGTAAGAAAGTTGGTGCGGGCATTGGCGATCGCTTTTCGCACCTGCACGGCTCCGACAGTGGGGCGATCGAACAGCGGCACAACCCGCCGCAGCAAGTCTTTTGTCACCTGTGCATCGGCATCGAATACGGCGAGAATTTCGCCCTGCGTCAGTTCTAAAACTTGGTTGAGTGCGCCGGATTTGCCGCCTGTTGCATCTGCCGATCGCCGCATAATCTGAAGCTGCTGATAGTTTTGTGCCAGTTGCTTCAAGACGGTTGGGGTGCGATCGCTGCTGTTGTCGTCGACGATCCAGACTTCATAGCGATCGCTGGGATAGTCAAGGCTGCACAAATCTTCGACTAAGGCTGAAATGACGGCTTCCTCATTTTTGGCAGCAACTAGCAGCGACACAAACGGATAGTCTGCCGGATCGTCACTGTCGATCGGATCGGGTGGAACGAGCGGACGCGCCAGCACAATTCGCAAGGCCTGAATGCCCAAAAGTGCCGTCAGTCCAAAAACGAACCAGTAGCCCCAAGAGACGAGATGCAAGGCGATCGTGCCGCTCCAAACGACCGTGATTGCAACCGCAGCTTTGCGCCGTCGTCCGGGCAGGCCGCGATAATAGTGGCGATTGAGATCTGCCGATTCCGCCAAATCTACGGTCAGCGAACTGATCGGCTCCAGTTCGTTCAAAAAATCGTCGTCATCGCGCCAGTTGTTCGCCATAAGCGGTTCGGTCTACCTCCTGATCAAATCTCTGCATGAAGCATGGCATGATGCTTCCCCCCTCAGATTACCCTTAGAGCGTTGTCGTTGTCAGAATTCCCGCCGCGATCGATTGGAGAAAAAATTCGGGATAACTAGAGAAAAGGAAGCGCATTCCCTTCCCGCTTTTCGTTCCTGATTTCCGCTGATGACCTACACGCTTCGAGTTACCGATTTACCCACTAGCGAACGTCCCCGCGAACGATTGATGTCGCACGGCGCAAAAAACTTGGCAACGGCTGAACTGATCGCGATTTTGCTGGGCACAGGTCAAGGCGCAGGCAAGCTCTCGGCAGTCGGGTTGGGACAGCTTATCTTGCAGAAGCTAGCAGAAGACCAGCGCGATCCGCTGGCTGCTTTGCGCGATATTACCGCTCAAGAACTGATGGACATTCAAGGCGTTGGTCCGGCCAAAGCCACGACGATTCTGGCCGCGATCGAACTGGGCAAGCGCGTTCTCCATTCGCGTCCGTCTGAACGTCCGATCGTGGATGATCCTGCGATCGCCGCTTCTCTTTTAAGTAGCGATCTGATGTGGCAGTCGCAAGAGCGCTTTGCCGTGCTGCTGCTCGATATCAAGCATCGGCTGATCGGAACGCGAATCATCAGCATCGGCACGGCCACCGAAACGATCGCGCATCCGCGTGATATTTTTCGCGAAGTGATTCGGCAGGGGGCAGTGCGAGCGATCGTCGCTCACAATCATCCATCGGGCAGCGTCGATCCCAGTCCCGAAGATATTGCCCTGACTCGTCAACTGCTGGCAGGCGGGCAATTTTTGGGAATTCCGCTGCTCGATCATCTGATTTTGGGCAACGGCAATCACCTGAGTTTGCGGCAGACGACTACGCTGTGGAAAGAATTGCCGCAGGGTGATTGAGGGTCGCAGAACTACTGAGTCAGCAGATTCATCGTGTCGGGCGCTTGGGCAGTAATCATCAGCGGGTCTTGATAGAGCGGCACGGTAAAGGTAACGGTCGATCCAAGACCTTCGCCCATGCTGTAGAAGTTAACGACACCATTCATCGCTTCGACCAGCTTTTGCGAAATTGCCAGCCCCAAGCCTGTGCCGCCATACTGCCGCGTCCGCGAACCGTCCACCTGACTAAACGACTGAAACAGCTTGTCTTGCTTTTCGAGCGAGACGCCAATGCCCGTGTCGGCTACGCTGATTTTGACCGCGCTCGGCTGGTCTTGATTGTGTCCCAGAATTTTCTTCTCAATCACTTCGGCGGTGATCGTAATGCCGCCTTCATGCGTGAATTTGATCGCGTTGCCGACCAGATTGAGCATCACTTGCAGCAAGCGCTGATAGTTGCCGAGCAGGACAACCTCATCGCGAGTGGCAGGCAGGCGGATTTCAAAGCTGAGGTGTTTCTGATGGGCAAGCGGACGAGTGAAATCTTCGACATCGCTGAGCAGATCGTCAAGCCGGACGGGATTGAGGTCAAGCTGCATTTTGCCCGCTTCGATCTTGGCGATGTCAAGAATGTCGTTGAGGATGTCGTGCAGGTGAACTGCCGATCGATACGCTTCTTGGAGAAATTCGTTTTGCTCTTCGGGATCGTCCGCCATGCCATCCATAATCAGCTTTAAAAAGCCGATCATGCCGTTGAGCGGCGTCCGCAGTTCGTGCGAGGTGTTGGCTAAAAATTCGCTTTTGAGCCGTGACGCTTCCTCGGCAAAGGCACGGGCATCTTCGAGTTCTTGGTGCTGCTGCATCAAGCTGTCGTTCGCTTTTTGCAGTTCGGCAGCGAGACTGTTGCTCTCGGCAAATAGCGTGGCGTGAGCAATGCCTGTCCCCACCTGATCGGCCAGCTCGCGCAGCAGTTCCAGTTCGGCTTCGTGCCACTGGCGATCGCCTTGGACACCCGATCCGCGATCGAGCTGATGCAGCAAAATCAGGCTGTTTGGCTGGTCTTGGTAGCAAGTGGCGATCGCCAAAACCGGATGTGGCAGATCGTCCGGATTGATTTCTTCTGAAGGAACGGTAATCGGGCGCGTCGTGGTCAGTGCACGACTGAGATAGGTGCCGGGTGTAATTTCTTGACCCAGCAGCGAGGGCAAGCCTGCCTGTAGATATTCGGCGACAACGCGCAGCGGCTCGCCTGGAGTATGAGTGCAAAGTACGCAGCGCGAAACGGCCAGCGCTTCGCCCAGTCCATTGACTGCCCGTTGCCAGATCGTTTCGAGGTCAAGCGTGCGGCGAATGTCCCAGGTAATTTGCGTCAGCAGTTTGTGGTAGCGATCGAAGCTGGCAAAAACGGCGGGACAGGCGGCCACCTGCGCCAAAGTTTGCGCTTGCGATTCCGTCAGGCGATCGTGCAGTTGTCCGACCACGACCACCTGATGCGCCTGACCCTGCGGCAGCAAAATCGGGCTGACGACCAAGTTAAACAGAAAATATTGTCCCGCAAAGCAAAACGGACACTGAAACTGCTCAGGCAGCAGCAAATCGAGGGCACGCTGAACCCGCTCTAGATAAAACTGCGGAGCGACCGGGCCAAACTGCGGGTCGATCGATCGTCCGATCAATCTGGCAGGCTCTAACCCGTATTGAGCGGCGGCAGGCCAAAAAAACGACAAATAGCGGCCTGTCGCATCTTGAGTCAATACAAGGTCGGTATTTGAGCCGGAAGCTTCGCTGCGATCGAAGGGTTGCTCCGCCGCTGATGCGTTTGCGGTGAAGCCGTTGGACAGCGAAGGAGAAAAGTCGCTGGGCGAAGTCATTAATACTACAGCACTGAAGACGAAAGGACGAAGAGAGAAATCGATCGAAAAGTTTGGTTCAAGCAGGCATTCATGTTCATTAAAACAAATTGCCGCTGCGATCCGCTGCTCAATTCGCGCTGTGGCTGCGAATTGAGCAGCTTATCTCAACTGCTCGCTTCAGCGATTGTGGATTCTACTCAGCTTGAACCGATTTGCCGCTCGCTTGCAGTTGGCTCGCACGCAGTCGAATGAGCAATTTACGCCGATCGAGCGAGGTTCCCTAGGCAAGATTCACCCTGTCCCAGACATGATTCAACCATGAGGTCGCTGCTTTCTACTATTAATTGCGTGGAAACACGGCAATTTCAGGAGAAAATTTAACTGTTTGTAAAAAAACGATGAACCTCGATCGAATTTTGTCCAGCTTAATCATTCCATTCGCCACGCGGCGGAACAGGCACATTGCGCTGCATCGATCGCGTCAGGTCGTCATCGCGGCGCGACCCGCCCCTGAGCCATTGACGCACCGCTACTTCGATCACCTTGCTGGGATCGGCGGTGAGATGAGAAATCTGGTCGAGCAGTTCTGCGTCAATGTTGATTGAAATATCGACGCGGCTCGGCTGCGACGGTTTGGGCAGTGACTGCTCTGGTGGAACGGCGTCGTTCATGTTGTCTTATCCACTGTTTCGCGAAGGTGAATTGAATCCATCAGCGCGAAAAAACGCCATCGCGTCAGCGACGGATTCTATTTGTGATTCTACGCTTTTCAAAGCAGAGATCAACGAAGTTCGATCGCCTGCGTATTAAAGCTTGACGATCGCCACAAATCAACAAAAAAATCGGCCTGTCAGAGGATTCGTTTGAAGAAGAATTACAATGTGTAACAGGACGACGCAGAAGATCTATGACAGACGTACCCGTTTCGCGCATTCGCAATTTCTCAATCATCGCTCACATCGATCACGGTAAATCGACGCTGGCCGATCGCCTGCTGCAAACCACCGGGACGGTGAACGATCGCGACATGAAAGAGCAGTTCCTCGACTCGATGGATCTCGAACGCGAACGCGGCATCACCATCAAGCTGCAAGCCGCCCGGATGAACTACACCGCTCGCGACGGTGAGAAATACGTCCTCAATTTGATCGACACGCCGGGGCACGTCGATTTCTCGTATGAGGTGTCGCGATCGCTCGCTGCCTGTGAAGGAGCGCTGCTCGTCGTCGATGCTTCACAAGGCGTGGAAGCGCAAACCCTGGCAAACGTGTATCTTGCTTTAGAACACAACCTCGAAATCATCCCGGTTCTCAATAAGATCGATTTGCCCGGAGCCGAACCCGATCGCGTCAAAGGCGAAATCGAAGAAATTGTCGGACTAGACTGTAGCGGCGCCATTCTTGCCTCGGCCAAAGAAGGCATCGGCATTGATGAAATTTTGGAATCGATCGTCTATCTGGTTCCGCCGCCACAAGACACAACGCAAGAACCGCTGCGCGCCTTGATTTTCGATAGCTACTACGATCCCTATCGCGGCGTGATCGTCTATTTCCGCGTCATGGATGGCACGGTGAAGAAGGGCGATCGCGTCCGTCTGATGGCTTCGGGCAAAGAATACGAAATTGACGAACTCGGCGTTCTCTCACCCAATCAAATTCAAGTCAACGAACTCCACGCAGGCGAAGTCGGCTATCTCGCAGCCGCAATCAAATCGGTTGAAGATGCTCGCGTCGGCGATACGATCACTCTCGCGAACGCTCGTGCCAAAGAACCGCTTCCGGGCTACACCGAAGCAAAACCAATGGTGTTCTGCGGATTGTTCCCGACCGATGCCGACCAGTTTGAAGATCTGCGCGAAGCTCTCGAAAAGCTGCGCCTCAACGATGCCGCCTTGCAGTACGAGCCAGAAACGTCGAGCGCAATGGGCTTTGGCTTCCGCTGCGGCTTCTTGGGACTGCTGCACATGGAGATCGTCCAAGAGCGGCTAGAGCGCGAATACGACCTTGATCTGATCACCACCGCACCTTCAGTTATCTATCGCGTCACCAAAATCGACGGCGAAGTGCTGGAAATCGACAACCCCAGCATGTTGCCTGACCCGCAATATCGCGAAAAGATCGAAGAACCTTACGTTCAAGTCGATATCATCACGCCCGAAGAATATGTCGGAACGCTAATGGAGCTAAGCCAAACGCGGCGCGGCCAGTTCAAAGACATGAAGTATCTCACCCAAGGCCGCACGACCTTGATGTATGAGATTCCCCTTGCCGAAGTGGTGACTGACTTCTTTGACCAGATGAAATCGCGATCGCGCGGCTACGCCAGCATGGAATATCACCTGATTGGCTATCGCGAAAATCCGCTCGTCAAGCTCGACGTGTTGATTAACGGCGATCCGGTCGATCCTTTGGCGACGATCGTGCATCGCGACAAAGCCTACTACGTCGGCAAAGCCCTCGTTGAAAAGCTGAAAGAACTCATTCCCCGCCATCAGTTCAAAATTCCACTTCAGGCGGCGATCGGTTCTCGCGTTGTTGCCAGCGAAAGCATTCCCGCTCTCCGCAAAGACGTTCTCGCCAAGTGCTACGGTGGCGACATCAGCCGCAAGAAAAAACTTTTGCAGAAGCAGGCGAAGGGAAAGAAACGCCTGAAGGCGATCGGCACGGTCGATGTTCCGCAAGAAGCATTCATGGCCGTTCTGAAGCTGTAGAAGCCGCTTTCGGTGGAAAAATCGCTGCCTAATTACGAGGCGATCGCTTGCTCGATCGCCTTGACTGTAATTAACTGTGTCGATTGAAATTGCTAACTATCAAGTCGTGTAAATCTTAGTGAATTGAGTGTGCTGCAATACGGTTTGGGTGTTACTTTATCAATAGGCGCAAGAGAAAAGATTCAACTCCAAACTTCCTCGGTCTAGAGCCTGCGCCTCCTGCTCTCAAGCCGAACACAACATTCGATTTCTGTTTTAATTACCCATTCAGGAGGTAGCGCGATCGCCTTTTATTTTGCTCTCTTTGATTAGGCGAAATTGTGATTGCCCACAGTATAGTCTCCTACAGAGATTTGCGGTTTAATCGAACTTGAATTGTTGTGCATTTGACGTTCACTTTAGTTGTGATTTTTTCGATCGTTCGATTCGCTACGTTTGTCCGATCAACCTGGTTCAATTTCACTTCATCGCTTTTTTGCATTGAACCAAACTCAATCACTCCTATCGAGGTCTAGCAAATCGCTAGACCTTTAGCATTTTTGGCAACCTTTGTGAGAAGCGATTGCCCTACAAATAGCCGTTTTCCATCAAAAACTCTGGTGTGATCGAATCGCGTGAAGCCGAGCCAGCCATGACTGTCTCAAGCTGAGCCGTTGCAATGCCGCCGTTTGACATTCGCAAAAACTTTTCGACATATTTGCCCAGCACATCCCCTTCCAGGTTGACCGAATCGCCCGCTTCGAGATATTGCAGATTTGTCTCGGCATAGGTGAGCGGAATCACGGCGACCGAGAACCAAGAGCCGATCGCATCACAGTCCGCCACTGTCAGGCTGACCCCGTTCACCGAAATGCTGCCTTTCGGGACGATGTAGCGCGAAACGCGGCCATCCGTGACCGTGAACGTCATCACCCAAGCGTTTTCCGTTTGAACGCTCGATTCGAGGTGGCCGATGCCATCGACGTGGCCTGTGACGAAATGTCCACCCAGCTTGCTGCCGACACGCAAAGAAGCTTCGAGGTTGACGTGGGTTTTGCCGCGTCCCAACGTGGAGCGATCGCGCGTTTCCGGCGAAACTGCTGCCAAAAAACCGCTGGGCATCAATTGCGTGACGGTGAGGCAAACGCCATCAACGGCAATGCTGTCGCCGATCGCCGCTTCCTTCAGCAGGGCTGCACCCGCCGCACCCGGACAGGAAATTTGAAGTTCTTCGGCACTCCAAGGTTTGAGCGTGCCGATCGCCTGAATCAATCCGGTAAACATGATGCGAACTCGCTAGACTAGTACACAGCTTGCCCTGTTTGTTAGTGTATCTTTTCGTCAAAGATTCCGACCCAGATTCAAGATGAGTCGATCAGTTCAGGGCATACTGGAGTTCAATACCCTCAAGCTGCTCACTGAGTTTGATCGCTCAGGCAGCAAGGCGAGGCAAACCGCTTCAAACCGCTAATTCAAGTTCACTTTTAGTAAAGCCTCTATGAATTGTGATGCTGGTGGGAGGAATTGATTTTTGCCAAATCTTTAACAGAACGATCGCTCGATCACTTTATGCCGCTCGTTCATCGGCTATCGTTCAAGACAGAAGCTCAATTTGAACAAACTGCCCAGTTGATGTACTGCTTTCCTTTCTCGCACATCGGATAGAGGCTAGATCAATGATTGAAATGAAGGTCGCTGGAATTGCGGTGGACGCCCAAACACGCAGCCCCATCGTCCTGCTGCGCGATGCCACCGATCGCCGCCAGTTGCCCATCTTCATCGGCCAAGACCAGGCCAAGTCGATTATGATGGTTCTGGAAAATCAAGCGCCGCAGCGCCCGCTGACGCACGATTTGCTCGTCAACATTTTGGAAGCGTGGGACATGACGCTGGAGCGCGTCGTGATTCACACGCTTGAAGACAACACCTATCACGCCAGCTTGATGCTGAAAAACGGCGAAGCTCGCAAAGAAATCGATTCGCGCCCCAGCGATGCGATCGCGCTTGCCCTCCGCACCCGCAGCCCGATCTGGGTACTTGAAGAAGTTGTGGCCGAAGCGTCAATTCCAGTCGATCGCGATGCCGACGAAGCCGAGCGTCAAGCCTTTCGCGATTTTCTATCAAACCTGCGGCCTGAAGATTTCACCGGGCGCAAACCGAAGCGGAACAGCGACTAGGGGTGTGTCTTAAACCCTTCTGGTCGCTTAATTTTCCGGTGGAGATCCCCCTAAATCCCCCTTAGTAAGGGGGATTTTGAGCGGTGGTTCGACTCCCTCCTTGCTAAGGAGGGTCGGGGAGGATCGATGGCTGTTAACACATTCTAGGGGTTGGGAAAGCAGCCGACACCCGGCACTCGATCCCCAACACTCAATCATGCGCTATCGTCGCTTCGGGCAAACGAATCTGTCACTCTCAATTTTTTCGCTGGGAACGATGCGCTATTTGGCCTCAGCGAAAAATGCCAAGCAAACGATCGATCGCGCCCTCGAATTGGGCATCAACCACATCGAAACGGCCAGCGGCTACGGCAACAGCGAGCAGTTGTTGGGAGAAGCGCTCCGCTCGCTCCGTCCGCCCTCCGTTTATCTGACCACTAAGCTGCTGCCGACACCGGATGCCGAACCGATGCGGCAAAACATCGATCGCTCGCTGGCTCGATTGGGCGTCCAGTCGATCGACTGTCTCGCCATTCACGGACTGAACACGTGGGAGCATCTGGACTGGGTGAACCGGGCGGATGGCTGTATGCAGGCAGTACGCGAGGCGATCGCGGCGGGAAAAATTCACCATGTCGGCTTTTCGACTCACGCACCGCTGGAATTGATTTTGGCGGCGATCGAAACGCGACAGTTTGCCTTTGTCAATTTGCACTACAACTATTTTTTTCAACGCAATCGGGCGGCGATCGATCGAGCGCATCAGCTTGATATGGGCGTCTTCATCATTTCGCCTGCGGACAAGGGCGGCCTGCTCTACACACCGCCGCCCACGCTTGAAAAGCTGTGTGAACCGTTTTCGCCGCTGGAATTGAACTACCGATTTTTGCTCAGCGATCGACGCATTACAACACTGAGCGTGGGAGCCGCCGAGCCGCAGGAACTTGACTGGCCGCTGAGCATGGCCGATCGAGACGGTGCTTTGACAGCAGGTGAACTGGAAGCGCTAAGCCAATTGGAGCGCCAGCAGGACAGCATGAGCGATCGCTGTCGTCAGTGTTTTGCCTGTCTGCCTTGCCCAGAGGGAATTCAGATTCCTGAAGTGTTGCGCTTGCGGAATTTGGCGCTCGCCTACGACATGACGGCCTACGGACAATATCGCTACGGCATGTTTGAGAATGCCGGACATTGGTTTCCGGGGCGTCGGGGCGATCGCTGTACGGACTGCGGTGACTGTCTGCCGCGCTGCCCCGAACAGCTAGACATTCCATTTTTGCTTAAAGATGCTCACGATCGCCTCAAGAGTTCGCCCCGCCGCCGCCTCTGGGAATAGACTGACAATTCAATCGCTCTAATCCTTTCGCAAAAATGATTCAATATCATCTAAATTCGGACAATACTCATCACTTGTATCAACTTCGATCGTCGGAAAAGATAAAAGTGGTGGATTATAGTTTTTAAGTGGTAATTCGATGCCCCTTTGAGCGGTGCAAACGTCCCAATCACCGTGAAATTTAAGCCTTTTTGGATCAGATAAGCCTCGTTGAATGAAGCGGGATCTCGCTAAATCAGGGTCAACGGTGCACACGATAATTTTGAGCAACATTTGAAGCCCTTCATCACCTGCAAACCAAAATCGATCAATTACTCCATCCACTAACTGCTCCGATGATTGCTTCGATTACGGGTTATCCCTTTTTTCTTGCTGCCCTATCTGCCCTCACCACTCTTTAAATTCGTATAATTCTGCTGAAGCTGTCATTCGCAGTTCTCAGCAGTCGGGCGATTGCAGCTTCACGTCGTGCGATCGCACATTGCCCCGAATGAATTAAACGCTTGCTTTCTCGGTTTCGTGATAAATCTGTCTGAGTTGTTTGCGAGCGCGAGTACAGCGTTGCCGCAGCGTGTCAACATTGGGCGCATTGCTGCCGCTCGCAGTCAGATGAGCTTGGATCGCTAACCAAGACATGCCTTCACAGTCTTTCAGTTGCAGCAGTTCAGCACTTTCAGGATTGTTGCGCTTCAAGATCAAAAAGGCATCCAGCATCACCTGAATGCGATCGTCCAGTAGTTCGCTGCTCACCTGCTGATCGGTGTGTATCCTTCCATACCGATCTTCTAAAATTTCCACCTCAGCTAATTGATACTTTCCGAGTTTCCGCTGCTGTTCGCGCACAATGTTGAAGCACACTCGCCGTAACCAAGCGTGAGGAGAACGAATGATTTCTCCTTTTTTTCGAGCAGCTTTGGCTCGCAGGTAAGCTTCATGCAAAACCTCAGATGCTTCAACCCGCGACGCAATATTAAACTGGCGCAGCCACGCTTGAATAGACGAAAGAAATGAATAGGACAGCGGGCTATCAGCGGACAAAAGTGTTTCTATGAGCGAATCAAACTCATCGTCGATCGAATGCTGCGAGGGGTTGTGCATAAATGGAAAAAAGTTGATTTACAACCTAGTGACCCCAAACCAG
This sequence comes from Microcoleus sp. FACHB-1515, assembly GCF_014696105.1. Lineage (GTDB taxonomy): Bacteria > Cyanobacteriota > Cyanobacteriia > Elainellales > Elainellaceae > JAAUTJ01. Next base: position 150,179 of record NZ_JACJPO010000027.1, on the reverse strand, counting down.
AGAATGTGACAGTCACGAAACACTCAACTTGCGATCGCGCCAAACCACATTGAAAGTAGCCCTCACCTGGATTAATTGAATTTCCGCTTCCCTTTACCAAAACTTTACGTTTGACCTGTCACACTTGCGCCAGTGCTTAACACTATACATATAGTGATTTATTTCAGCTTCGCGAGGAGTGATGCAGTTCAATGGAAAATCAACGAGCAGAAGAGGCAATGAAGACTGAACTAAGCCTACAGGAACTAATGAAATACAAGCCCATTGTCCGCGAATATTGCACTTTGTCCATTCAGTCAAAGCTGACCGAAACCGAAGCCAATCGCCTGGGTGCAATTTTGCAGCAGGCCGAGCAAGAACCTATGCTCAATCTGCTGCTGGATGAAGCCGATCATCTGGTTGCCCACGAGCTTGATTTGATCGATCCTGTTTTTATTCAGGAACAGCAGCATAAATTGAAGGTTGCTCTACAGCTAGAGCGATTTAAAAAGGCAAACCTCAGCCAAACAGAAACAGTCGAAATTCAAACGGTTTTGCAAAAAGAAGGACTGTATACGGGTGCGATCGATGGCGTCTGCGGCCCCCGCACCCAAGAAGCGATCAAACAGTTGCGATCGCTCCCTACCAATCGCTGGATTCGCAACTTTATCAGCGCGGAAATTTGGTCAACTTGCTGAAGACAGGAGGCAGAGGGTAAGAGGTCTGGGGAACAGGTACCTCCAACCCCGTAAAGTCGCGAATCACCTCTCTTCGCCCATACCCCCTCTGCCTCCTGTCTTCGATCGCAACAATCGGGTGGCTCTTCCTCGCCGTTTCCGTCTACAGTAAGCGAGCATTTCTATTCAACTTGCTATGAACGCTCGCAGTGAGGCAAATCTGAATCCGGAAGACTATCAGCGCATGGCGCAGGCGATCGCTTTTTTGCAGCAGCATCAGATCAGCCAGCCGGATTTGGCAACGATCGCGCAGCAGGTGAACCTGAGCGAATTTTACTTTCAGCGTTTGTTTACGCGCTGGGCAGGCATCAGCCCCAAGCGATTTTTGCAAAATTTGACGATCGAGCAGGCCAAGCGCAAAATTGCCCAGTCAAATTTGCTGGATCTGTCGATCGATCTGGGTTTGTCGAGTCCCGGACGGCTGCATGATCTGTTCGTGAATTTGGAGGCGATGTCTCCGGGCGAATTCAAGTCGGGCGGGGCAGGGCTGCAAATTCGCTATGGCCTGCACGATTCGCCGTTTGGTCGATCGCTGATCGCAACGACGGCGCGAGGCATTTGCAACCTGCATTTTCTCGATGCCGATCGATCCGCAGAAACGCTGCTGCGGCAGGACTGGCCGAATGCTGAAATTCACTTTGATCCGACGGTGACGGAAGCGATCGCCGCTCAAATCTTTCAGCCTGCCGGACTGCAACCGCCGCTGACGCTCCACGTCAAAGGCACAAATTTTCAAATTCAAGTGTGGCGAGCGCTTTTGGATGTGCGCTTTGGCGATCTCACCACCTACCAGTCTTTAGCGGGAAGGCTGAACCGTCCAACAGCGGCAAGAGCAATCGGCAATGCAGTGGGCGACAATCCGATCGCCTACCTGATTCCCTGCCATCGCGTCATCCGTGCTTCTGGCGAACTCGGCGGCTACCGCTGGGGACTCGATCGCAAACGCATGATGCTGGGCTGGGAAGCGGGGCGATCGAGTGGCGAGCTTGGACGTGATTGCTCAGCCGAACCGTGTCAGCAGACAGACAGTGAGCAACTGACGCTTGAGGGCTTAACGCCAGTTTAAGTGCGGTCAAGATGCGCTCGCGCCTACGCCATGCTGAAGCGGGAATCGGCCTTGAGCGACTGCGGCTCAAACTCCTGCACCCACTTGACAAAGGTGGAACTGCTGATTTCGGGCAGATTGCGATCGAGCAGCAACGCCGTGTAGCAAGCTCGCTGCTTGACGACGATCGCGCAGTGGTCGTTGCCGTGAATGCGAGCATAGCGAAAGCCTTCAAGCTGAAGTGACGACAGCAAAAGTGACTGGAGGCCAAGCGACTGAAAGACCGTTTGCACCCAGCCGCTATCGCGGCTTTCTTGGGTGGCGAAATAAGCTTTGGGCAGGCCGCTCAGATCAAAAATGGCCGCTCCAAAAATGGCGTTCGCGTAAGCCGGAGGAATATTGGTCATGGGAGAAGCCTTGCTGAATGGCTTTGCGATCGAATCAATTTGTCAGAGACGCCTTAGTTTGGAAGATGACAGGCGTCGTTCGCAATGGTGAAACTGCTCGACACCACCAAGGAATGCTTCATTTTTACACCGAATCTATGCCCTGAGAAGGTTGCTACACTACAAAAATTTTTTCATTTAATAAAGTTGATGCTGCAAAGCGATCGCGCTTCTGTTGAATGGTCGGCAGCAGAATGTTGGCTTCGTTGACCGCACGGCTCAAGGAGCAGGACAGCGCGGATAAATGCCGCCTTGCACACAGATGTATTCGACTTGTTCGCGGCTGAGATTGCGGACACGAGTGAAATCTACGCCTTTGAGCGCGGCAGTGACTTCATATTGCGGATCGGTCTGGATGAACTGGTTCGATCGCACGGGCGGCGCAGGCACAAAAATCGCGTCTTGAAAATCGGCTCCGTCCAAATTGGCTCCGCTGAAGTTGACGCCGTTCAAATCGGCTCCGGTCAGATTGGCGTTTTGCAAATTGGCGTTTGTGAAGTTGGCGTTTTGCAAATTCGCCGCGCTTAAGTCGGCATTGTCGAGATTGGCCTCGGTGAAATTGCTGCGCGACAAATCGGCTTCGCGCCAATCGGACTGCCGCAAATTCGCGCGGGTAAAATTCGTGGCGATCGCCTGCGCCTGAGAGATCATGCCTGCTTGCAAATTCACCTGCGAGAAGTTTGCATTTCCCAAATTGGCTCCGGTGAAGCTCGCCCGCTCCAGAACGGCCTGCTGCAAGTTGCCACCGACCAGACTGGCGTTGCTGAAGTTGCCCGCGATCGATCGCGCATGGCTCAAATCTGCTTTATTCAGCGTGGCATTTGTGAAGTTGGTGCGATCGAGCCGCACCCGACTTAGAATTGCTCCGGTTAAATCGGTCTGCTTGAGTTCCGCGCCGCTCAGATCAGCGATCGCATCGTCAAATGTGCCCCAGCGATCGTCTTTGCCTCGGCCATAAAAGCGAGTGCCACGCAAACTGACGCCCGCCAATCTTGCGCTGCGAAAATTCAAACTCGACAAATCCGTTTGATCGAGAACCAGACGAAATGCAGGCTGGTTGGTTTGGCCTAAATCGATGCGGCTTAGGTCGAGGCGCGGCAGTTGACCGCTGTAGATCGTGAGGATTTTGGCGATCGCCTGCTGCGTCGTTCGCAAGCGCAACGCGGCTAGTCTTGCCTGCGACGTGCCCTGTGCAGAAGCAAATTCCGATCGCATCGCCTGATTGAGTTTTCGCAGAGCGGGCAGCGTCTCGGTTCCCAAACTCACCAAGGCTTGCTCGATCGCGTCGAGCATTGTGGAACTAGTTTCTTGAGCGAGCAAATCGCTGAGCAAGGCAGGCGATCGCGGATCGTCGATCGAGGCCAACGTCAACACTGCCGCTTGCCGTTCAGACAAGCGATCGCTCGTGGCAAGCTGATTGACGATCGCCAGAAACATCTGGTCGCGCTGCTGACGAATTTCGCGATCGTTGGCTTGTCCTTGGATATAGAGCAGCGTGCCGACGAACGTGCCTAAAACCAGTCCAACCGTAGCGATCGAACCGCCCACGAGCACAGTTCCCGGATGATGACGCATCCACAGCCACAGCCCTTGCTGGCGCGGCAGCGGTTCGGGCGGCAAGACGATCGCCGTAATCGCGCCATCCACCCAATCGTCTGCTGTTTCCGTCACAACGGCTTGTAAGGGCGGTTCGACAGGCTGCCAGATCGGGGAAAACGCATCGATCGCATAGGTGCCGCCGATCCGGTCGTGTCCTGTGCGGCGGTCGCGATCGAACAATGCGATCGCCGCTTCTCCCACAAGCAGCAGCGCACTTAAGCTGGCGAGAATGCCCAAACCGGGAAACGCCCCGCTGTAGCGCCAGATTAGATAAGCTGTGCCAACGGGCAATCCCCAGCGTCCTACGCCTTCGCGCAGCAGCACTTTTGCCAGTCCGGGCGGTGTGCCCGTTGCCGTTGTCACCTGAATGCCAAACCAGCGTTTTGGTAAGGTGCTGCCCGTTTTTGCCAGCAGATAAAGTTGCGATCCGGCCAGCACGATCGGCAGCACGATCGCACCCGACCACAGCAAATTCGTGAGCGGCGCAACCTGCTGATTCTCATCGCCAATCGGAATCGCCAGCGTTTCAGCAATGGCTTCCTCTGTCGCGCTCAAAACCGGATTGAGCGGTGCGAGTTCTCCGGTGTGGTGCGTTTTGGCAACCAGTCCTAACTCCAGCGGCACGATCGCACTCGCGGCGACAATCGTGATCTCGATCGCCCAAGCGCCAACTCTGCGTAGGCTGAGCGGCAGCGTGACGAGGCGATGCGATCGAACCATTTGAACGCTCCTCGTTCGAGCGGTTCCACTTCTAAAAGTTGGACTCGCCATAAAAAAATGCCTCTGGATGCAACAAACAACAAGCCGTCATGCCAATTTGAGTTTGCGAGGAGATGCAAAGCTGCGATCGATGCAACTGTTTCAATGGGCGATCGATCATTGCCGTGTCGATGTGAAAGCGTTAACAAAGCGAATCGCGTTCGCTACGATCGAAATCAAGGGGTGTGGCAAAGCAAGCTAACCTCAAACTCAAGAAAAATGCTACAAAAGCTGTGCGTATAGTGTAGCTGCCATTGACCAAACTGCGATAACTTTTTTGACAATTTCATCGCAGTTGAAATATTGCCTTTCGAAGACAGTTCAATTGTTAAAAAACCGTTGTATTTCTTGCCGCTATTGCTAATGAATGAAATTTCCTCCTACCGCGATCGCTATTTGACGCTGATCGATGAAATTGTGCAGACCACGCTTAAAGGACAAATTCGATCGAAAGCGCAGGTCTATCAACTGCTGCTCGCGCAAGTCGAAACTGGAACCGGAGAAATTTTTGAGCGTGCGCTCGAATCGCGTCTCAGTGAAACTCAAGCCCAAGCGCAAATTGCCGACGAACTCAAGCAGGCGAAAGCTCAGCGCCGACTGCGAGCCTTGCAAACGATTCAGGGCGAATGGCAGCGCTGGCAAACAGAAACTCAAGCCAGCCAAATCGTCAGCACGATCGCAACGGGAATTCAATCGAGCAACGATGCGATCGCCGCCATTGTCCGTGCGCTCGATCCGAATCAGCCACAGGCGATCGAACTGCCGCAGCTTCAGCAGCTTGCTAAAACGTTAAGTTCCAATCCGGATTCTTCAGACATCGCGATCGGTTTGCAGCACGGCATCGTCGCCTGGCAACGACTCGAAGATCATTTAATTAGCTGGATGTATGACTCGCGATCGATCGGCTTTGCAGGCAGCACCGAGCAGCCGAATCCCTGGCGAACCTGGGCAAAACAGGTGGATCGACCCATTTTGCGATCGCTGTTTGAAGCGCTTGCTCGCAACGAATCACCGAGCGAATGGGCAAGCCACAATCCGATCGATGCTGGCAGCTTTGTCGAACTGCTCGTTACGATGCAGCGGTTGCAGCAAGGCTTGGTGCGCTGGTTTGACAAGCAGCTTTACGACGCGAAATCAAGTGCAAAATTGTCGATCGCCACGTATCTTGCTTTTGCCGTGATTTGGTCGCAGCTTGCCAGCGGCTCCAGTCGAATTGCAGATGATTGCTTTCAGGTGACGCTGCAAATTCTGCGACAGTTTGCCCAGCGCGACTACTTCCCGCTGTATGGCGGCGTGTTCGCTTCATTTTCTGGTGAATCGCTCAGGGATGCGCTCAGCTATCTTGATGAACCGCTCAGACGAGCAGAAGGAACGCAGGAAAAAGCCAGAATCCTCACGCTCCTGGGCTATTCAGCGCGAATTCAAGGCCGCCTGCGCGAAGCGGATGCGTTTCATCAGCAGGCGATCGATCTGGCGCGTGAGGCAGGCGATCGCGTCTGCGAAGTTGCGAACTTCAACCACCTCAGCCGCGCTGCCGTTGCCCAAACCGACTACGAAAGCGCCATTCGCTACGGACAGCGAGCCGTCGTCCTCAGTCGGCAGGCAGGCGATCGGATCGGAGAAGCCAACGCCCTCGCCAATTTAGGCTACAGCGAAGTGTTGCAGGCGCAGCAAAGCGAATATCCCGACCCGGATCGCTACGAAAGCGCGATCGGCTATCTAGAGCAGGGCTTGAAGCTGGCCGAACGCCAAGCCGATCGCGCCAGTCAAGCCTTGTGCCACAGCAGCTTGGGAATTGCGTATGTGGTTTTGGAGCGATCGGAGTTGGCGATCGAGCAGCTTGGGCGCGGCTTGCAGGCGGCACAGTTTACGGGCGATCTGTATCTGCAAGGCTTGAATCTTGCTTATTTGGGCGAAGCTTATTGGCAGCAGAAGAATTCGCAGCAAAGCATTCTCACCGCCAGTTTGGGAATGTATTTATTAGAACAAAGCGGCTCGAATCGCTGGCGGCAGTCTGCCGGACTGCTAACAGTTTGGCAGGGGCAACTGGGTGAAGAAAACTTTATGAAAATGCTGGAGCAAAATCGCACCGCGATCGTCTCGGTAATTGGTGTCGATGGTTACGACCATCTGCCCGAACTGATCCGGCAATATCAGCAGTAACCCCACTTGCGGAACTGTCACAGATTCGGACACGCCCCAAAGTCCGCTCGCTACGATCGAACTGTAACAAAACTTGTTATCAACCAATGGCAACTCTCCGACCGTTAAACTGGTTCGCGCTTCCGACTGCAATTGCTCTTGCACTCGGTTTGTCTGGAACGGCGATCGCCAATCCGATTCAAACGCCGCTGAGCACCAACGTTGTCGTCAACGGCAGCGCCAGCGGCGGCCAGTCTGGTGATTGTGGCTATGTTTCCAGTACGCCCACGCAGGTCGTTCGAGTCACCGAAGATTTCACCTCGCTTCGGTTCAGTGTGCAGGGCAGCGGTCAGCCAACGCTGATGGTGACAGGCTCCAATGGCAGAACGCAATGCGTCATGGCCGATCGCTTCTCGCAAGGCGCGGTCGAGATTCCGGGCGTTTGGGAGCGTGGGACTTACTCTATTTTTGTGGGCGATCGATCGCAGGGCAATCATCCGTTTACGCTGTCGATTTCGCAAGGAAATTAAGCGTGCTAAGCTGCGAATGCTGAGCACAGGTGAATCCCAATGCAAGACGCGATCGCCGAATTAGAAGAACGGTTGCGACAAGCCATGCTCGCCAGCGACGTTGCCGCTCTGGATGAACTGATCGCAGACGATCTCGTCTTCACCCTGCCAACAGGGGCACTCGCCAACAAGCAAATGGATTTGGACGCGCACCGCTCTGGCAGCGAAAAACTAACGGCTGTGAAGTTTCTAGAGCGGCAGGTGCAGATTTATGACAAGGTGGCGATCGTCACGGTGAAAACTGAACTGGCCGGAACCTACGAAGGCGAAAATTTAACCGGAACCTATCGCTACACTCGCGTTTGGGCACAGCCGCAAGGCCGCTGGCAAATTGTCGCAGGCCACGTGAGTCGAGTTTTGTAAAGCTGTAGGCCAAGTCGGGCTGAGTAAAGCGATCGCTACGGTTCCCGACCTGAAGGCGGCGGAGGCTGATCAGGTGGCAGCAGCAGCGGCAGGCTCAAACTACCCAGCAGGATGACGACGATCGTAATCATCCAAATCACCCAGCGAGTGGGCCGATAGTTGCCGCGCTCAATTTGCCAGTAGGCGCGGTTGTATTGCCAGGCGGCCAGTCCGATCGTGGCAATGCCCAACCCAATCAAGCTCATGCCTAAAAGCTCCGATCGCGGCAGCGTCGTCATTGCCTGAGGCTGCATTTGCCGCAGAAACAAGCCAAATCGGGCGATCGCAAAACCAAACGCAATCAGCGAAATTGAAGTCCGCAGCCAGGCCAAGTAGGTGCGCTCGTTGGCTTGATGTTCGCGCTGTCGATCGAGTCTTGTCATGATGCTTCCTCCTGTGAGGAGGATACCAAGCTGAGGCGATCGCTGTACGGTACGATCGACATTCAGTATTTTGCCGTCGGCTCCATGAGTGCTTCTGCCGCTCGTCCCTACACGATTTTGTCGATCGCGGCTGCGGTTGCCACGATCGCGCTAAAATTTGCTGCCTACCATCTCACTGACTCGGTTGGCTTGCTTTCCGACGCTTTGGAATCGGGCGTGAATTTAGCGGCTGCGCTGGTGGCATTTTGGGCGCTCTCACTCGCTGCCAAGCCGCCCGATGCCGAACATCAATACGGCCACTCGAAAGCGGAATATTTTTCCAGTGGGCTAGAGAGCGCGTTGATTGTCGTGGCGGCGATCAGCATTGCGGTTGCCGCGATCGATCGCCTCCTGCATCCCGAAGCGATCGAGCAAATCGGCCTCGGCTTACTGCTTTCACTTCTGGCAACTGCAATTAATGGCGGTGTTGCCTGGATTTTGCTGCGGGCGGGTCGCAGGCTGCGATCGATCACGCTCCGCGCCGATGCTCACCATTTGCTGACGGATGTGTGGACTTCGATCGGCGTAATCATCGGAATTCTGCTGGTGAAGTGGACAGGCTGGCTGATTCTCGATCCGCTGATTGCGATCGCAGTGGCGATCAATATTGTGTGGGCGGGCTATCGGCTGATGATCGAAACCGGGTCGGGCTTGATGGATGAAGCCTTGGCGATCGACGAACAAACGCTGATTCTCGACATTCTGACTCGGTATGCGGATCAGGGCATCGAGTTTCATGCGATGCGATCGCGCCAGTCCGGATCGCGGCGCTTCGTGTCGTTTCACGTGCTTGTCCCCGGAAACTGGACGGTTCAGCGTGGTCACAATTTACTTGAAGAAATCGAATTGGCGATCGTTCAAGCGCTGCCGCACACGCACGTCACAACGCATCTAGAGCCGATCGAAGACCCGATTTCATGGGACGATCAGCAGCTAGATCGATCGCTACGAGAATAAGATGAATCTATGGAAACACTGACTTCTGTTGAAATTATTGAATATCGAGCGGAACTGGCAGGTGATGAAGACGCGCTGCGAGCGTTAGACATGATCGAAGACTGCGAAGGCAACCTTGAAGATGCGGCGATCGCGCTTGCCTTGCGCGTCGGCCAGGAACCCGATGAGTCGGAACGCTGGCTGGAAGGTTTGGCGAAACGCTGGCGGACGGTGATTTGCCGCGAAGAATTTCGGCAAGCGATCGCGGGAGACTCGATCGAGCCTGCGCTGCAAATTCTGCGAACAGAAACCTCGATGCCGCGAGGGTTGGCGTTGCCCGTCGCGCTGTTTGTGCTCAAAACGGGCATTGAAGATTTTTGTAAACCGCTGGAAGAAAAATTGTCGTGAAGCGATCGCGAAGCGCTCCCGTTACGGTATCGATCGCCCTTCTCCCCGTTCTCACGCTGGCGATCGCTGCTCCTGCTCAGGCTGGCATTTGTCCCGCCCAGCTTGCCGATGGAATCGCCACTGAGCAAGCAAAATTCGATCGATCGCGCTGGGGCATTTCGATTCAAACCTTCGACGGTGAATCGCTTTATGCTCAGGAGAGCGATCGATTTTTCATTCCCGCCTCGAATGTCAAGCTGCTCACAACTGCCGCCGCCCTGACGCAGCTTGGCGCAGACTACCGCATTCGCACCTCGGTTTATCAGTCAGAGGATTTGCTGCGAGTAGTTGGACGAGGCGATCCGAGCGTTGGGGACGATCAGCTTTTGCAGCTTGCCACCCAACTTCGCGATCGCGGCATCCGGCGAATCGACAGCATGATTTTGGACGAAAGCACTTTCGCAGCCGAGCCGATCAATCCAAGTTGGGAAGCTGGCGATCTGCCCTATGGCTATGCTGCTCCAGTGTCGAGTTTCATTGTGAACGAGAATGCCGTGACGCTGCGGCTGATTCCACAGGCGATCGGTGATCCGTTGCGCCTAGAATGGAACAACGAGTTTGGCGCTGTATTGTTCAACCTGATTGAAAATCAATCGTTCACGGTGGCCGCAACTGAACCGGAATTTATTCAGGTCGATCGCCAACGCATTCGCGGACAGCTACAGGTTGATTCGCCTGCTGATGAAACATCGCTTTCTGTCCCTGAACCCTCGCTGTATTTTCTCGATCGCTGGCAAATCGCCTTGAGAAGTGTCGGTATTTCGCTTCCCGAAGGCGTTGGCCTCGCGGATCGATGGCTTTCGCCACCCGATAACGAAATTGAAATTGCCGCGATCGACTCTCCGCCCCTCTCCCAACTTTTGATCCCCACCAATCAAGAAAGCAACAATCTCTACGCCGAGTCGCTGCTGCGACAGGTAGGAATCGCCGCTCAGCCGGAAACCGATTCGCCGTTGCAAGCGGGAATTGCCGCGATCGAATCCACACTTTCCCAAATTGGTGTTGACCCGGAAGGCTTCGACTTAGCAGACGGGTCGGGCTTGTCGCGCCACAATTTGGTGACACCGGAGGCGATCGTGCAAACGCTGCAAGCCATGTCGGATTCCACTGTTTATCGCAATTCGCTTGCCGTTGCCGGAGAAAGTGGAACGCTGGTCAATCGCTTTCAGGGCACGATCGCGCAAGGTCGGCTGCAAGGCAAGACCGGAGCAATCAGCGGCGTGGCAGCGCTTTCTGGTTATCTCAATCCGCCCAATTACGAGCCGATCGCCTTCAGCATTTTGGTGAATCACTTTGATGTGCCTGTGCGCGAAGTGCGTCCCTCTGTTGATGCGATCGTGCTGCAACTGGCACAGCTAGAAGCCTGTGACGATTGATGTGCAAAGTTCTGTCGGGGTGAAGAGGGCGATCGATCGGTTTGCGCTTAGGCTAGCGATCGCACGGCAGACGCAGTAAGGTGTGGAAGACGCGATCGATTAGCCATGATGTTAGTTGGGACGACGCTGCAAAACGGAAAATACACCCTGGATCAGCTTTTGGGCGAAGGTGGCTTTGGTGTGACCTACAAAGCCATGCACCAGTATCTCAATCAGCCCGTCGTGATCAAAACGATTAACGAGGCCAGCCAGCGCAGCCCGCAATATGCCGACATCGAGCGCTGGTTTCGCGATGAAGCCCGCCGCCTCGCCTTGTGTGTGCATCCCAACATCGTGCGCGTCAGCGATTTCTTCACCGAAGGCAATTTGCCCTATCTGGTGATGGACTACATTCCCGGTGAAACCCTGGAGGCGATCGTCCTGCCCGATAAGCCACTGCCGGAAGCGATCGCCATTCACTACATTCGGCAAATCGGTTCTGCCCTGCAAGTCGTTCATCAAAACGGTCTGCTCCATCGCGACGTGAAGCCGCAAAACGTCATGCGCCGCAATGGAACTGATGAAGTGGTTTTGATCGACTTTGGCATCGCTCGCGAATTCACGTCGGGCGTGACGCAGGCACACACCAGCCTCGTGTCAGTGGGATATGCGCCGATCGAGCAGTACGTTTCCCAGGAAAAACGCACACCCGCCACCGACGTTTACGGCTTAGCGGCCACGCTCTACACGCTGCTGACGGCTCAAGTTCCCGTCGCCTCGATTCTCCGCAGTCGTCAACCGATGCCCGCCCCTCGCGATCTGCGCCCGGAACTGAGTGCGGCAACGAATCAAGCCGTGATGCGCGGTATGGCTGTTGAGGCCAAATATCGCCCGCAGTCGATCGCTGAATGGCTGCTGCTGCTGCCAGATGGCGCAACGGCTCCTGACTTTCAAACGCTGCCGCCTGCTCAGATAACGGCTCCTCCAGCGACGGCGGCAACCGTTGCCGTCGCGCCCCGCGCCCCCAAGCAGCCTGCTCCCTCGCGTCATCAGCCCGAAGCAACCACGCCCGTCGCCGCTCCGCCGCGCAAAGTGGCAACCATTCCGCCTGCGACCGCTGCAACGCCTTGGCGAACGCTGGGAATTTTGGGACTGGTGGCGATCGCTGGAATTGCTGCTGCCGCGATCGCCGCTGTGATGTTGCGATCGCCCGATCCGCAACTCACGCCCGAAGAAACCGCACCGACCGAAACGCCGACTGTTGACTCGTCACCCAGCCCCGAAGCGACCGAAACTCCCGACGCAACGCCCACGCCCGAAGCGACTGAGACACCCAGTCCCGAGGCAACCCCCGAAGCAACCCCTGAGCCAGAACCTAGCCCGCCACCCGTTCAAGAATCGCCGTCTCCGGTTGAACCTGAGCCGCCCGAACCCGAAGCTCCCAAGCCGGAAAGTCCAGTCAATAAGCCTATCCCCGGATTTCCCACAGGCACACCGGAAAGCGAAGTGGAGTCGTCGCTGGGAGAACCGAGTCGCACAGGTGGCGGACTGTGGCCGAACACGCGATCGGCACTTTACGACCTTGTACCCGGACAGGTGACGCTGGCCTACCTGTACGATCGCACCACAAATCGCGTCCGCCAAACCGAAGCTTCATTCGCGCAGTCGGTCGATCGAAACATTATGCGCGTCACGCTCAACGGCATGATGGGCGGCAGACTCAGTACCGACATTGAGCAGGGACTCGATCGAGTGCGCGATCGCCAGGCGAACCGATTTGGCTTTGCCAGCAGAGGCATCGAAGGCACGATCGAGCGTAACAATCGCGATCGCATCTACATGGCCGTGTGGGATGAAGATTTGCACTAGCCGATTGGACTCACGTAAAAGCTTGATCGCTCTACACCATGCCGCAACCAATTCTCTATACTGCCGTGACCAATCATGGCTTTGGACATGCAACTCGGACTGCCTCGATCGTGGCCGAAGTGCAGCGGCTCGATCCAGATATTCTCGTGATGATGGCAACGACGGCTCCGCGCTGGCTGCTAGAATCCTACATTTCTGGCGATTTCATTCATCGACCCCGCGCTTTTGATGTCGGCATTCTACAAACCGACAGCATCACAATGGATAAAGCCGCCACGCTCGACAAGCTCAAGCACATTCGATCGCAGGCGCGATCGATCGTCGCTTCCGAAGCTACTTTCCTGCGGCAAAATCGCGTCGGACTCGTCTTGGCAGATATTCCACCGCTGGCTGCTCCGATCGCTCACGCTGCCGATTTGCCCTGCTGGATGGTGAGTAATTTCGGCTGGGACTATATCTATCGCGCTTGGGGCGGTGAGTTTGTGGAGATCGCTGACTGGATTGCCGAATGCTTTGGGCAGTGCGATCGCTTATTCCGGTTGCCGTTCCACGAGTCGATGAGCGCTTTTCCGCAGATTACCGATGTTGGTTTGACCGGAGGTTCGCCCCGCTTTCCGCTGGATGAAGTGCGATCGCGCTTTGGTCTGAATCGTCCGATCGAACAAACCGCACTGCTGACGTTTGGCGGCTTGGGACTTGCTGCAATTCCCTATCACAATCTGGCGAACTTCCCCGACTGGCAGTTTATGACGTTCGATCGATCGGCTCCGGATCTGCCTCACCTCGTCAAGATTACCGATTCCCGCTATCGGCCTGTGGACTTGATGCCGCTGTGCGATCGCGTCGTCTCTAAACCGGGATTCAGCACGTTTGCCGAGGCTTGCCGCCAAAAAACCGGAATTGTGTCGATCACGCGATCGGATTTTGCCGAGGCTGCGCTGCTGATCGACGGCATTCGCACTTATGCTCGGCATCGCATCGTTGAACCTGCGGAATTTTTTGAGGGCAACTGGAGCTTTTTGCCAGAAGCGCTACTGCCGCCCCAGTCCAACTTGCCGATCGCGACTGACGGCAATCGCACCATTGCCGCAGCGATCGTGAACTATTTGCACGCTTAAGCGAACTGTTAAGCAATCGATGGTCGAATCCGCCAAGCGCCAACAGTTTAGTAGCAGGTAATGTCTGTGCCGATTTCGCAGTTGCGATCGCGCGTCAAGGCGAAGAACTCGACGGGCAAACTGCCCAAGCGGATGACATCGCCATCTTGCAGCGGTTGCCGCTCCATTGCGCTCAGCCTGCGCTTGTTGACCCAAGTTCCGTTTCTGCTGCCGACATCGGTGATGTAGAAGCTTTCGGACGAGTAGCCAATTACCGCATGGCGGCGCGAAAGTTGTGGATTGGCAATGGCGATCGCGCAGTTTGGACTCCGACCAATCAGCCAGTGCGAAGCGGCCTCGGTCATCTGCATGTCGCGCACGCCACTCAGATTTGAGGCAAGAAACGAAATGCGGCCTGTTGTGACCGCTTGGATATAAAAAGAACTCGTTTGGCAGCGCTGTTTGGCTCGCAAAACAGGTTCAACGAGCGTTGTCACTTCTTCTGGATCAAGATCGTAGTCCGCAAGAAAGTTGGACAACCGCGATTGCTCTAGAAGGCTGAGCGGATTGTCAGAAATTCTAGAGGAATTGGAATGAGGCATATCAACTGGCATCTGTACAAATCAAGATGGGTTCGATAGAAGTAAGGAACATCAGGCGCGACTTGCCTGGCTCAGTCAGCGAAGATGCAACCCTCGACGTTGCTCGCCTCGATCGCCATAGTCCATCTATCGGCGGATTGAAGCTGAGAGGTTAGTTGCTTGAAGCAACTCGCATTTGCGGTAGTTGAGTCGGGCGATCGAGCGCCAAACCAAGTGACGCCAAATCAATGCACCAAGAAAGCAACGACAAGATGCAATCGGTATCAAGAATGCTGAACGTTCTGTTCGCGTCACTGGAAGGTCATTGAACTTATCTTGATTCCCAAGATTAAATCGGAAGAACGAGCCGTTCGCAAAGTAGCAAATGGGCAAGTTCACCTGAGCTTTACGGAAAACAACAAAAACATAACTTTCGCTAAAGATTGTAATGCAGCGGCTGACACAACCCATTTTTGAGTTCAGAAGCGGCGATCGTCTCCAAATTTGTGATTCTTCTCCTCCTTGAGATAGAGAAGCTGCGTCAGCCTGCGCCGATTTCAGAGAAAATTAAAGATAGGTTTCGTTCTATTCTTTTTGTCATTTGTTGCCTGCCATGAAGTCTTATCTTGCCGCTGCCGTTCAAATGAACAGCATTCCTGACCTTCACAAAAATCTTGCCCAAGCGGAAGATTTAATTGATTTGGCGGTGCGACGAGGTGCAGAACTGGTGTGCCTGCCGGAAAACTTTTCCTTTTTGGGCGACGAGGACAGCAAAATTGCTCAGGCCGAAGCGATCGCCCAAGAGAGCGAAAAATTTCTCAAAACAATGGCGCAGCGTCATCAGGTAACGCTGCTGGGCGGCGGGTTTCCCGTTCCTGCCCGCGATGGCAAAGTTCACAATACGGCCTTGCTGGTTGGCAAAAGCGGCGAAGAACTCGCTCGCTACGAAAAAGTGCATCTGTTTGACGTGAATTTGCCCGACGGCAATATGTATCGCGAGTCCAGCAGCGTTGTGGCCGGACTGCAACTGCCGCCTGTCCATCCCTCAAAAGAACTGGGACATCTGGGGCTGTCAGTTTGCTATGACGTGCGCTTTCCCGAACTCTATCGGCATTTGGCGCAGATGGGAGCCGAAGTGCTGTTTGTTCCCGCTGCATTCACCGCCTACACAGGCAAAGACCACTGGCAAGTGCTGTTGCAGGCACGGGCGATCGAAAACACCTGCTATGTGATCGCGCCTGCCCAAACCGGACGCCACAACTCAATGCGGCAGTCACACGGCCACGCCGTTATTATCGATCCTTGGGGCGTGATTTTGGCCGATGCAGGAGAGCAGCCGGGAGTGGCGATCGCCGCGATCGAACCCGGACGCTTAGAACAGGTGCGGCGGCAAATGCCTTCGCTTCAGCATCGCGTGTTTTGAGCAGGGCAGAAGGCAAGGAGCGGCTTTCGAGCCTTGCCTTCTGCCCTCAAGTCGGAACGTTCTTATAGCCTGCACCATTGCTGCGGTGGCCGTTGTTGCGGCTCAGATCAACGGCCAAGTTGAATTCGGCCATCAGCGTTTCGACTTGAGCACTGACGATGCGATCGGGATCGGCCTTCAGGCGCGGCAGCAGGTCGATGAGCGATCGCGGCGAAGCTACTTTTAGATAGGTCAAAACCGATTCGCGCACAAATCCGGTCGGGTGGCGCAGTCCGGCCAAGGTTTGCTCGGTGGTCAAACTCCAGCGATAGCGGCGGGCGAGATGGAAGCAGCAGGCCAATGTCCAATCGGAAAGGAAGTAGCGCAGTTCAAGCAGATGCCGGAGGCGCTGACTGGGCGACATGGCCTGATAGCCGATCGCCTCGCTGATGCTTTGCAGCTTGTCGCGATCCGAGCGGCGATCGAGCAGCACCAGGAGCGTGCGCTTGCTGGCGATGTCGATCGTGTTGTCGAGAATTTCCAAGCCTCGCGCCATGAAGTCGGGCGAGTTGGACTCTAAGTTGAAGGCGGCAGCTTGAATCGCGCTGTTGGGATGGTAGAGCAGTCGCATCAGCAGGAAAAGGCGTTCGATCGAGTCGGTTTGCTGATCGCGCAAAGCCCTGACAAGCAAAGCAACTTCGCGATTGCCGTCTTCAATGTCGAAATCAACGATCGCGGCATACAGTTGACCGACAAACAAAATTTCTTGCTGAATCAGCGACTCAACTCCGTTGCGACCGAGGATATCAGAAACCGCATCGATTCCAGTTTCCTGCGGCAGCTTAACCAGGATGCGAAGAATGTTGCGGCGTGTTGATCCCCATGCGGTCATTAATTGGGAAACTAGGGCGTTGAGCGCTTCGACGCTGCCAATCTGCCCCATTGCCGTCAGCGCATAGGTACGCACCAGCTCAGGCTGATACGGATCTTCAGCCAGTTTGACCAGCAGCGGGATCGCATCATTATCGAGCCGCACCAAGGCGTGTAGCGCTGCGTCTCGCGTGGATTTGTACTGCAAGCCGCGCAGCAGGGAGGGATAGTATTCCTCGGAATGAGTAGCGGCGATCGCTTCCAGCATCGCGCAGCGCACCCGCAGCGAAGAATCTTGCAGCAATGGTTTGATGTAGAGCCGCAACGCCTGCAAGTATTGCGCTTCACCCAACGCCCGACAGCCCATCACCCGTTCGCGTTCGCGATCGTGCGTCAGCATTCGCCGCAGGGTGTCAGTGGCGATCGCTTTTTGCTGAGCATCGCCGCGCCGAAGCAGCAAAGAAGCCGCCGTTCCGCGCACAGCCGGATCAACAGTGGGCTGAAGGTATCCTTGCAGCGGCGTGAGATCCGGATCGGCATCCGTCAGCCAAACGTAGCGGAGGGCAAGGGCGAAAACTTCGGGGGTGAGCGGTTGGGAAAGCAGTGCCCGGACGCGATCGAGATAGATCGAATTGGGGTGCTTCAGCATTTCTTCGAGTGCCTGTCGCTGCAAGGTGGGCGTCAGGTTGGGCAGCATCGGCGCAAGCACATCTCCGACCGCTTTGGCATCCAAAAAGCTCAACAGTTCAATGCTCGATGCTTTGTCAGCTTCGGCTCCCGGTCGCTCCAGCGTATCGAGGACGGCACGACGCAGCGATCGCGGATCCACATCGGCCAAGCTTAGATCGCCCCGTTCGGCACTCAGAACGAGCAATCCAGTGTAGCGCGATCGCAGCATCAGCACGGTTCCCAGCCAGATCGCCGCAAACAACCCGATATAGCCGACGAAGACAAAGCTTTGAATGCGGTGCAGTTGCGCTTGCGTGCCAGCAGGCAAGAGATACTGACACAGCCAAATTGTCGCCAGCATTCCCAGTCCGGTCAATCCGGTTGAAAGCGGTTCGGCAATGCCGCGCACGATCGACTGAACGCGACTGCGCTGATCGTCGGGCACAGGCTGGAACAGAACCGGGCCAGTGCTTGCCAGCAGCGTGTAGCGCAATAGCTCATCAAGAAACTTGAGCAGAATCAGTCCCAGAAATAGATCGATGAGGCGAGTGAGGCTGAGGAAGCTGACGGCGACAATTAGAGCAGGCGGAATCGTGGCAACGATGAAGACGCCTAAGCGCTCGATCGCCCGACTCGAAATAAACCACTGCGTCAGCAGTTCAAACAGTCCCAAAATGCTGCTAAAAAGCGCCAGAAAGTCGGCAATGTCTTCGACGCGAACATTCAAGCTAGCTTCAAGCTGGCTGAGATACTGAAAGTCAATTAGCAGCCAGAGCACCTGCACCATGACAAAAAACGCCACCAGCAAAATCACGTAGCGCTGAAGCGGACCACGCAGCCGACGAGCCGCAGACTCCGGTGGATCTTCGAGCAGGCGGCGGCGCGAATCGGGGAAAAACTGCTGGTAGGTCTGGCTGATGTAGGCCAAAATGCCTGCGCCCACCAAAAGCATGAGGCTGGCGAGCAAGATGATATTTTCCAAACCGATGATCGATCGCAAAATTGGCAGGGAAACGCCGCTCAGCACGTCCGCCACCAAAATACCGCTGCTAATAATCGGATAGGTGCGCTTAATTTCGCGAATGTTAAAAAGCTGATTGGCGGTGATCGAGGTGTTGAGTTCGTTGAGCACGTAGACCGCTTCGAGCCACAGCCGCATTAGAAAAACGCTATAGCCACCAAGCAGAGCCGGACTAATTTCTAGCCGAAACAGCAGCAGCGGCAACGCCATCAGTACGGCAGTCAAAACGAGGACGCGGCGTAAGGGCAGCAGCTTTTGCAGCAAAGAATAGAAAAAGCCTAAACCTGTTCCGATCCCTGCGCTGGCAATGTAGATCCAGGGCAGCGATTCTGCACCGTATTCGCCTAAAAACAATGCTGCCGCGCTAATTTCGAGCCACAAAACGCCGATCGAAGTTGCAGTGTAAAAAGCAAACAGCAAAATCGTTCGCTCGACTTCTTCGGGTCGAATGTTGACCACTTGAAGAATTTTGCGGCTCCATAAATTTTTTTGAAGGGCTACTATCCAACCGTCACTCATGCTGGCTCCTGCTGCCGCCATTCGCGAATTGCCTACAATCTAACCATGCTTTTGTGTCGATCGCGGCGAACTTTTCGGCGAAATTAATGGCAGGTTTATGAATTGAGATGCTTCCTGTGATTTCAACATGCCCCAAGGCGTGGAAGAAGCGATCGCCAAAAATAAAATAACCCAGAAGTTTTGCGCTTCTGGGTTGAAAAATGAAACCAAGAAAACTACTTTTTCGGAGACAGCAGCATCATCATGTTGCGGCCTTCACGCTTGGGGGCTTGCTGCACTTCCGCGAATTCTTGCAGATCGGTTGCCAAGCGCTTCAGCAGCGTTTCGGCCAAGTCGCTGTGCTGAATTTCGCGACCGCGAAACATCACGGTTGCTTTCACTTTGTCGCCGGATTTGAGGAAGCGCTCGGCCTGATTGACGCGCACCTGATAGTCGTGGTCTTCAATCTTGTAGCGCATCTTCACTTCTTTCACGTCAGAAGTGTGCTGCTTTTTGCGGGCTTCGCGGGCTTTCTTTTCTTGCTCAAACTTGAATTTGCCGTAGTCCATGATCCGGCAGACGGGCGGGTCTGCCTTGTCGCTCACGAGTACCAAGTCAAGTTCTTTTTCTTCGGCCAGCCGCAGCGCATCACGGGGAACCATAATGCCAAGCTGTGCACCGTCGCTATCAATTACTCGAATTTTGGGAAACCGAATCCGTTCATTAATGGTTGGTAAATCGCGATTTTGTTTGATCAGAGCCATTGGCGATTTCAAGTTGTCAGTTTGTGGGGTGAAAGGACAATCGAAGCGAAGTACAGGGACACAGTTTACACGAACACAAATGTTTTTCGGTCAAACCAGTTGCTATAGCACCATGTTAAGCCGCATCACTGGCAGTGGAACTATAGATTTGTGTACTGACATTTTAGCGACATTGCACGGCCTGCTGTCACCTTCGATCGGTAGCAATTCTACGCCATCATGAACCTTTGGAAATCGCTTTCTTCACTGCTGATTGCGCCTACCTGCCCGCTGTGCGATCGACCCAGCCCCCGATTCTTCTGCCGCGACTGCGATCGCCAACTCCATGCCTGCCAGTTCGATCGTCCTGCCGCAGATTGGCAGGGCGATTTGCCGATTTTTGCATGGGGCAAGTATGAAGGAACGCTGAAGCGATCGATCGCCGCGCTCAAATACAACGGCCAGCCGCAAATTGCTCAGCCGCTTGGCCTCTGGCTCGGCGAAGCTTGGCAACAAACGATGCAGATTCCAGCCTGTGCGATCGTGCCCATTCCCCTTCATGCCGCCAAACAAAAGCAGCGCGGCTACAATCAGGCAACTCTACTGGCCGAGTCGTTTTGTCAGGCAACTCGATTACCTCTGGCTTCGGATGCACTTTGGCGCATTCGATCGACCGAGGCGCAGTTCAAGCTAGGGGCGATCGATCGCGCTCAAAATTTAGCAAATGCGTTTGCCGTCAATTCTGCTTTTCGGCAGCGATCGGCAGGCGTGTTGCTGCTTGACGACATCTACACAACGGGCGCAACGGTAAACGCTGCCGCGAGTTGTTTGCAGCAGCAGGGCATTCGGGTTCGGGGTGTGATCGCGTTGTCCCGAACCGCCAAACGTTGACATTTGAGGGCGGTCGATTCGACTAGCGATGACGGTTTGGCGCACCCTAAACGGAAATCGATCGCGCTATAATAGTACCTATGAACTACAGGCGAAGTCGCATGAACGAACTCATTTCCGCCTTGATTAGAGCACGCAGCGAATTTCAGCCGATTCGCAAAGATAAAGTCAACCCCTTTTTGAAAAATAAATACGCCACGCTCGATGCTGTTCTGGAAGCCGTCGAACCTGCCCTGCGTCAGAACGGCCTGACGATCGTGCAAACGACGGAAGTCAACGGCGATCAAACCGTCCTCAAAACCTCGCTCTACCACGAATCCGGCCAGTCAATCAGCGGCCACTATCCGCTGCCGCAAACGGACGACCCGCAAAAGCTCGGAGCCGCCATCACCTACGGTCGCCGCTATGCGCTCTGTGCTATTCTTTCCGTGACAGCGGACGAAGACGACGACGGCAACGCCGCCCACACGCCGACCCCAAAGCCCGCCGCCGCCAATGGCAGAGGCACGATCACGAAAGCTGAATGGGAAGCCCGCAAGCGATCGCCCGCTCAAGCTTAATTAAGATTCACGTCGATCGCCTTTTCCGCTTCCTCCGCTCACCAACCATTCAATTTCAGCGTTACGGTCTTGAGCAATTTTGCTAGACCGTAACGTTGTTTTGGCGTGAGAGTGGCGAAACCTGCGATCGCTGCTTTAGTTGCCGCCCGCTTCAATCACCTGCGCCGAAATGCCCTGCTGCTGAAGCTGCTGGCTGAGTTCTCTGGCGCGATCGCCATCGCTAAACGCGCCATACTGCACCTGCGCCCCATTCGGCAAATTCCGCACGTAAGCATCACCAACTACGCGCTGAGCTTGTTCTAGGCTGCGATCGCCACTATACGGACTCACGACCACGTAGCGCGGCGGAGTGCTTGGGCGTGTGGCAGGCCTGCTAGCTGCGGGTGCGGCAGGGCGGGGAGCCGGACGTGCGGCAGGCGATCGACGGGGCGCAGCCGGACGTGCTGCTTGCTGAGCAGGCCGAACTGAACGTGCGGCAGGACGCGCCTGAGCCGGACGTGGAGCCGGACGCGCTTGCGCCGGACGAGTCGGCTGAGCTGCTCGCACCGTTGGACGAGTGGGAGCTGGACGCGCAGCCGGAGTCGATCGCGTCGTTGAATTGCGCTGGGCAGGTGGCGCAGTTGGCACCGTTCGGCGTGGAACCGTCACCGCTGGCGCAACTGGGCTGGGAGCCACACTTGCCCTCGGACGAGCGGGTTGAGCCGGACTTGCCGGAACTGGAAGACTAGGAGAAGCCGCAACGCTGGGAGACGGAGCGATCGCCGTTGCAGTCGGCAGTGGAGCGGGCGAAGGCGACATCGGCAGCGTACTGAGTGTATCCAGGTTGAGATCGTGAAATTCTTGGCTGGAAAGGTCGGGCGATGGCGCAACGGAGGGTTCGATGGCTTCGCCGCCTTCGATCGCAACAGGCGATTCGATCGGTGTGGTTGCTTCCGGTGCAGGCGATCGATTCCAGAAGCGAGCTAGATTCCAGCTTTGCAGCGTACCGGGATTCAAAACCAAATAGCCCAGCGTGGCGCTAGAAAGCAGCATCAGCAGGAGCGATCCGATTCCCAGCGGTGTCAAGATGCGATCGCGGCCTTTCGATTGTCGTTGACGGCGCAAATCAGCTTCTTCCTCGGCCAAACTCCGCAACAGTTCTTCCGAAGAGGCGAGATAGTCGTCCGGTTCTGATTCGTCAGCAGGATCATCTGGCTGCAATACCGTGATCGGCTCAGGAATTGAATTGAAGGCGATCGCACGCCCAAAGTCAGCCGCAGGTTCAGCAGACGGTTGGGGTGCGATCGGCGGTTGGGCAGCGGCGATCGCTCCTTGCACGGCTAGCGGGGCAGACGGTTCAGTTTGCCAAGGGTCGGCCTCCGGTGCGGGTGCAGGCGGAACTTGCGGCTGCGTTCTGCCGCCAACGGCCTGCACTGCAATCATGCTCATCGGTTTGGCATCGTGCTGGCGACGACGCTGAAGATGACGCTGGCGACGATAGCGCGTCAGTTCAGCTTCAAGCTGCACATCTAGACTGCTGAGTGCGGCTTGCAAAGCGGGATGCAAACTGGGTGACAGGGCAGCTTGAACTGAAGCTCGGCGCATAAACAATTCTCCTGGCAAGCGGAATGCGAAGTGAACTGACTTCCAGCGACGCGACTAGCTGGATCGCGATCGCCACAAAATTGAACTCTGTGAGATCGCCAAGAATAGCACTGCTTTGGCAAATTGCATCCAAATCTACACTAAATCTGCTTGGATTTGCCAGCCAATGCTCCTTATACTATTGGACAACCCAAATCGCTAGTACTTTTGCTCATGGCGCTTCGATCGCTTCACCATGTCTTGAACCTGCTTGAACAATCCGCTTGGCAAGAGCGCCAGCAGTTTCAGCGGCTCACAACCGTTTGGAGTGAGGTGGTGGGCGCGACAATTGCTACGCAGACGCGCCCGATCGCAATTCAGCGGCAGGTGCTTCAGGTGGCAACTTCCAACACGGTCTGGTCGCAAACCTTGGCCTTTGAGCGCGTCCGCATCCTCGATCGCCTCAACGCGCAACTGGCAACGGCGCTCGTTGATATTCGCTTTTCGCCCCGCCAGTGGCAAACCGAACAACCTGCGATCGCCACTCCAACCGCTCTGCTGTTTCAGATGCATCCCTGCCGAGTCGAAGCAACCGAGCCGATCGCGCACCAGAACAGTATCGAATCTACTTCCGCCAACCAAACACCAACAATTGCTTTTCAGCATTGGGCGATTGCCATGCAGACGCGATCGCAGCACTTGCCGCTTTGTCCTGTGTGCGATTGTCCAACGCCTGCGGGCGAACTTCAGCGCTGGTCAATGTGTACCCACTGCGTTGTGAAACAGTGGTGAGTTGGGAAAACTCTACTACCGCAGTCGAGTTCTCCTGACCGAAGCGATCGCAAATTTGCGACATGATTAAATCATCTCGAAAGAGTGAACCATTCATCGAATAAGAGGTGAACAAAATGTTAGTTCGTTACTGGCAACCCTTGCGCGAAATGGAAACGCTACGTCGCCAATTTGATCGCGTGTTTGATGAGCTAAGTTTTGCAACCAATGAGTCTGCTTGGTCGCCTGCGATCGAACTGCGCGACATGGGAGATGCGATCGAACTGCGGGCACAACTTCCAGGTTTAGATGCCAAAGATATCGATATTCAAGTCAGCCGTGAAGCGGTTGCGATCGTTGGTGAATATCGTCAAGCGTCGCAGTCTGAAAACAATTTGCTGAACAGCGAATTTCGCTATGGCAAATTCCAGCGCGTGATTACGCTGCCTGTTGCGGTCATTAACGATCAGGTCAAAGCGGATTACAAAGACGGCATTTTGACCCTGACGCTGCCGAAAGTGACCGAAGCTCGCAACACCGTTGTGAAGCTAAATTTGGCTGAACTGAGCCACAGCAACAGCACACCAGAAATCGCCGCTCAAGAGCAAGCCGCTCACAACTAATCGTTCAATAATCTGATTGTCAAGGAGGGTTTCAAGCCCTCCTTTTTTTAGGATTTGTGAACCGTTTGGCTTTGCTGTAGCTGCTGCTGCAACTGTTCCCAGCTTTGTGCGGGTTCCTGACAGCTTAATCCTTCGCAAACCAATCCGATCGCTCCGGCAGGCAACTCAGACTCGATCGCAAAAGTTGCAGTGGGAAAATAGTGCTGTTGCAGTTCCGTGATTCGATCGCCCGTCGATCGCACCAAGATTGGAAAGAGATACCAGTCGAGCGCAAGGAACAAGACGGGGCAGGATTGCGGTGCGGATCCCATGATGCCGCTGAATGCCCGAAGTGCTCGCTCAGCGGCATCGAGATAGGCTAAATTTTCAGTCCGCAAGCTGAGGCGAATCAAGTTGGCGATCGCAATTCCGTTTGCCGATGGCGTGGCATTGTCGTCCGTGCTGCGTTCGCGGATAACCAGATCGGAACGGGCGATCGTGTTGAAATAGCCGCCTTCGCTGCTGCCGAGTCGGTCATCGAATTCCTGCTGAAGCTGAACGGCGCTTTCAAGCCATTTGCCTTCACCAAGCGCTGCCTGATCAAGGTCGAGCAAGGCTTTGATGAACAGTGCGTAGTCTTCAGATTGAGCGAGGATGCTGGCTTGACCGTTGTAGTTGAGGCGATGCAGTTGACGATCGATCGATTGATTGTCGAGCAAAAAGGCGGCAGCGCGGCTAGCGAGTTCGAGATGGTGCGGACGGTTCAAGACAGCGCTCGATCGCGCCAGCCCTGAAATCATCAGGCTATTCCACGCCAAAATCATTTTTGTGTCGGTGACGGGTGGAATTCGCCCTGACCAAGCTGTGGTTTTGGCTTCTTCGTTGTTGCGGGCGGGCATGACGGTGCGATCGGGGATCGCGCCATAGCGGACGGCGAACAGTTTGGCGATCGCGGCTTCTGCGGTCTGTGAGAGTTGATTGGATTCGCGTCGCTGCAAAACGATTTGACCTTCAAAATTGCCCGCAGGCGCGATCGCAAAGGCGGCACTCAGCTCGCTGAATTCTTCGGACGTGAGCAGGTTGAGCAGTTCTTCGTAGCGCCAAACATAGAATGCGCCTTCTTCGGGTTCCGCCTCGGATGGCGTGGTGAAGCTGTCGGCATCTTGCGCGGCGTAGAAATAGCCTTCAGGTGCGGTCATTTCGCGCTCTAGCCATTCGACCGTGCGATCGATCGCGCGATCGATCGCCGCTTCCTGCACGCCTGCGCTCCACAGATTCGCCAGAAATTCAACAATCTGGCCGTTGTCGTAGAGCATCTTTTCAAAATGCGGCACAGTCCAGGTAGCATCGACCGTGTAGCGGTGAAAGCCGCCACCAACATGGTCGAAAATGCCGCCCAAGGCAAGATCGAGTCCACGCTGTTTGGCGGCTGCCATTGCGTCGTAGCGATCGAACCGAAATCGACTTCCGGCTAGGGCTGCTGCCGCATGAGGAATCATTGGGAAGCTTGGTCCCATTCCCTTAGCGGCGAGAATGCCTGCACTGTATTCAAGGCCGAGCTTGAGCAAATCGACATCGATCGATCGCGCCTCTCGTGCCTGCGTCGTTTCCTGCAAGGCAGACATGACTTCATCTTTAATCGATCGCAGCTTGTCGCGTTCGGCATGGAAAAAGCGACACAGCGCTTCTAGCACCTGCAAAAATCCGGGTCGTCCGTAGCGCGGGTCAATCGGAAAGTATGTGCCGCCATAAAAAGGCAAGAGATCATCGGGAGACAAAAACACGTTTAGCGGCCAGCCGCCCTGTCCGGTCAGCAGTTGCAGCGCTTGCATATAAATACTGTCCAGGTCAGGTCTTTCTTCGCGATCGACCTTGATCGGCAGAAAATTCGCGTTCATAAACGCTGCGATCGTGGGATCGGAGAACGCTTCGCCCTCCATCACCGTGCACCAGTGACAGCTTGAATAGCCGATCGACAGAAAAATCGGCTTGTTGTCGCGGCGGGCAGTGGCGATCGCTTCGTCGCTCCATTCCCACCAGTCGATCGGATTTTCGGCGTGCTTTCGCAAATACAAACTTTGAGCGGCAGCAAGACGGTTAGACATAGCATCTGATGGGGCGATCGAGCCTGCACTGTGCTTTTGAGTTTATCGTGGCTGGCTGGAGCGCGTGTGGGTTGGGAACGAAGCCAGTTTGAGCAAACGCTGGGAAATCACAATTTTCGCGTAGGGGCACATGTCATGCCCCTACCAATGCCGCTAAACGCCCGCAAAGAGATCGGCAAAATCGCGGCTAGGCGCTTCGGCTTTGGCGACAATTTCAACGATTTTGTTTTTCGCTGTTGGATTGGTCAGCGCTTCGACGCACACCTGCGCCACCTTGATGCGAGCAATTCGGCCATCAAACAGCGTATCTGCGCTCGACATCACGATCGAATCTGCATTCTCATCTTCGTTCGTCAAGCCGCCCGGACGCACGATTGTATATGGAACACCGCTGGCCTGCAAATATTCCTCTGCTCGCTTTTTCCACACCAAAATTAGGAAAAACAAGTTCAGCGGGTGCAGCAGCTTGGACGTGCACAGCGACGACACCATCACAAACTGTTCGATGTTCTTTTCCTTGGCAACATCTATCAGATTTTTCGTTCCTTCATAATCAACCTTGTACGGTCCGGTCGGGTCAAAGCTCGGAGCCGCGCCCGTTGCCGACAGCAGCACAGTACAGTCTCCGATCGCTGCCCGAATCGAATCAATGTTCAGCACATCGCCCGTCACCAATTCGGTTTGGGCGGGAAGAATTTGCGCGGCTTTTTCGGTCGATCGCACCAGTGCCCGCACCGGAATGTTTCGCCGTACCAGTTCGGCCACAATCCGCCGACCTGTTTCGCCCGTAGCTCCTGCTACAAATGCTTTCATAATCTCTCTTTTTAATAGATCAGGGGTGAAAAAAGGATGAAGAAGCGCCATCAGTGCGGGACAAGTCAGGAAACCTGGTGATAATGGGTGAAGTCATGTCCCGATGGCGATCGCTTCCGTAGATCAAGCGATATCGATCGCTCTCCCTATCCGTACCCTTCGATCTTTGCGTAGATCAAACAGGTGCGCCTTCTAGTTAACAGGATATGCTGAACAAGATTGCTGTCTATGGTTCAACTGGTAGATTCTTACCGCATAAACGAGTCTCATACGCTAGACTGACCAAGCGACCCAACCCCCTGAAGCCAGGTCAAAACCCCGCCCCAGTCCCGGAACGATCGCAGGAGAGTATTTATGCAGGCAAATTCAGCCGAACGTCAATCCTTTGAAGCTCCGAATCCGGTTCGAGTTTCTTCTGGCTTGATTCACGGTCTGCCTGAAGTCGAAGAGGCCAGCAGCGAACCGACGCTGTTTCACGGCTACTACGCCAACTGCATGGAGATGAACGCTTCCGTGCCGACGGTGCTGGAATACATGAACGCCCATCGTGACTGGTTTCCCCGCTGTGCCCATCCGATGGCAGTCGAACCGCTCAGCACAAACGGCTATGCGCTGACGATCGGTCAGTTCGGTGCATTCGGCTATGAAGTCGAGCCGAAAATCGGTCTGGAACTGCTGCCGCAAGACCACTGCATCTACCACATCCAAACGATTTCCATTCCCAATTACGAATTTCAAGGCTACAGCGTGGATTTTCAAGCAACCATGCTGTTCACTGAAAGTGAGCCGCAGCAGACGCGAATCGATTGGGAACTCAATCTCGAAGTTGCCATTCACTTTCCCCGCTTCATCCACGCCCTGCCCAAGTCGCTGGTGCGATCGACGGGCGATCGACTCCTCAATCAAGTTGTCCGCGAAGTCTCGCGCCGCCTAACTCGCAAAGTTCAGCAAGATTTTCATACCTCGATCGGTCTGCCGATGCCTAAAAAAGGACGGCACTAGGTACGGATTGATGTTTAGCTTTAACCCTTAGCGAATATCCGTGCATTCGCTGAGGGTTGAACGTTTAATTGCGGTGATTGTTGTTGTAGTGAACCAGTGCGCCTGCCCATTGCAGCTTTTCGCGCAGGGTTTGATAGTAGGAATGATTTTCGCGCAGGATGATGAAGTGGGCATCACACTCGGCCATGCGAACATCGACACGCTGACCCGGCCAGATTGAGGTAGCAAGAACGCCGTCCATCCAGAGTTTTGTCGTCAGGTCGCGATCGGCCAGCGGCCAAATGCTCACCACCGATCCGGCAGGCAGGACGATCGATCGACTCGACAAGCTCAACGGACAAATCGGCGTGACGATGATCGCGTCCATGCCGGGATGCAAAATGGGGCCGTTTGCCGCCAAAGTGTAGCAGGTTGATCCAGTCGGCGTGGCGACAATCAGGCCATCACCCTGATACTGATCGACCACTTCACCGTCGATCTCCATTTCCAAGAATGAGGTGATCATGCGATCGGCACTCGCAGGCTTGATGCACATCTCGTTGAGGGCGAGAAAGCGATCGCTCATCGGCTCCAGGTTTGTGCGGTTGCCTTCAAAGAGGGTCGCCTGCATCATCATTCGCCGCTGGACGGCAAAGCGATCGTTGAGCAACCGATCCCACACTCGTTCGGTTTCCTTGAAGATGTCGAGCGGTTCCGTCAAAAAACCCAAATGGCCGCCAGCATTGACGGCCAAGATGGGAATATTGTCGGCAGACAAATTGCGGGCGGCAGCAAGGGCAGTGCCGTCGCCGCCGAGGACGATCGCCAGATCGATCTTGTCAGCGGCAGAGGCAAGGAAGACCGGAAACGGATTGTCTTTTGGCCCGTTAGGACCGAGCATGACGCGACAGCCAAGCTTTTCGAGTTCGTCGGCACAGCGTTCCGCCCAGCGCTGACTGAGCGAATCGCCGGACTTGTGAACGATGATCGCCTGCTTTAGCTGCACAACGCTACCACTTGAGCAGATTAAACTGCTCCATATCAACCGTGCCGCGATTTCGGTAGATAGACAGGACGATCGCCAGTCCCACCGCCGCTTCTGCCGCCGCTATCGTAATTACAAACACGGTGAACACCTGTCCACGAATGCCTTCGGAGTCGAGGTAGTTCGAGAAGGACATCAGGTTAATGTTGACGGCATTGAGCAGGAGTTCGATCGACATCAACACGCGAATCGCGTTGCGGCTTGTCACCAAGCCATAGATACCGATGCAGAACAAAGCAGCAGCCAAAAGCAAAAAGTATTGCAGTTGCATCGCAAAAATTTCCTAATTACGAATTACGAGTTGCGCTCTTGCGGCGTGTCGGCGATCGTTGCATCGCGGCTTCCGGGAGTAGCCGACACCAGTTCACGCGGGCGTTCTTGCAGCGTCAAGACTGGAGGTTGAACGGTGGCATCGCTCGCTGCTTCGTCCGGCAGAAATTCGCGACGGGCGAGGATGATTGCGCCTACCAAAGCCATCAGCAAGAGGACAGATGCTAGCTCAAACGGCAGCAAAAAGTCGCTGAAAAAGTGCAGGCCGATCACGTTGATTGCTTGGTCTCCTGCGATCGGTTCACTGCTGAGCGCCCAAGGCGTTCCCAGCACCATCGTACTGAGGAGGGCAAACAGGCCAACGCACACCGCCGCAGTTGCGGCCTTGCCGAGCCAAGCATTCTTCAGTGGACGAAATTCTTGCCGCTTGTTGACGAGCATGATCCCAAACAGGATCAAGACGTTGACCGCGCCGACATAGATCAAGACTTGGGCAGCGGCAACAAATCCGGCATTGAGCAGAATATATAAGCCTGCGATGCTGATGAACACGCCACCCAGCAAAAAGGCGGAATAGACGATGTTTTCCAGCAAAACGACGCCCAAGGCTGCGCCGATCATCATGATGCCCAAAATGCCGAACGAAACAATCTGTACGACTTCTGCAATACTCACGATCCGACTCCGTAGGGTTGAGAGGCGATACCATTCCAGGATCGCTACACGATCGCGCCAGCCGACCGACGCGATCGAACTGAATCTTACTTGCTGCTTTCGAGTTCTTCGAGGATTTCTTCCGGCAGCTTGCCAGCGCGACGCGAGTTTGCAGGCAAATCATGCGGGTAGAGTTCGCCCTTGGGTAGGTAGGCGAGTTCGCGCAGCGGTGTCACCATCGGGTCGTCCGTCACCTTGTAGGGCAGGCGACCGAGGGCAACGTTATCGAAGTTGAGTTCGTGGCGATCGTAGGTCGAAAGCTCATACTCCTCAGTCATCGACAAACAGTTGGTCGGGCAGTATTCAACGCAGTTGCCGCAGAAAATGCAGACCCCAAAGTCGATGCTGTAGTGGTTAAGCTTTTTCTTTTTGGTTTCTTTGTTGAATTCCCAATCGACCACAGGCAGGTTGATCGGGCAAACGCGGACGCACACTTCGCACGAGATGCACTTGTCAAACTCAAAGTGAATTCGTCCCCGGAAGCGCTCGGAGGGAATCAGTTTCTCGTAGGGATACTGAACGGTGATCGGGCGGCGCTGCATGTGGTCGAAGGTGACAGACAAGCCTTGACCGATATATTTGGCGGCCTGCACTGCTTCTTTGGTGTAGTCACCGACTTGCTTGAGAAATTTCAGCATGGTTGGAAAAAAGAATTAAATGGGCAATCCAGGCAATCTACAAGTGAGGTTCGATCGAACCAATTAGCCGCCAAAAAAGGCCGGAAAGCTAAGTTTGAGTGCCGCCGTCAGCAGCAAATTCACCAGCGAAACCGGAAGCAAAAACTTCCAGCCCAAGTCAAGAAGCTGGTCAATCCGGACACGAGGCACTGTCCAGCGCAGCAGAATCGCCAGGAAGACGAGCAGATAGGCTTTGAAGAGGGTCATGACGATGCCCAGTGCGCCCGTGATGACTTG
This sequence comes from Microcoleus sp. FACHB-1515, assembly GCF_014696105.1. Classification (GTDB taxonomy): domain Bacteria; phylum Cyanobacteriota; class Cyanobacteriia; order Elainellales; family Elainellaceae; genus JAAUTJ01. The sequence continues at coordinate 119,362 of NZ_JACJPO010000027.1, read as the reverse complement.
CAGCCAGGGAGTTGTTTCGCTGACGCCGATCGCATTTGCAATCCACTCGACCGGAACGATGAAATTCCAGCCGCCCAGGTAAAGGACGGAAACGAACAGCGCTGACAGTACCAGGTTGACGTAGGAACTGAGGTAGAACAGCGCAAACTTGATACCCGAATATTCGGTTTGATATCCAGCGACGAGTTCTTCTTCGGCTTCTGGCAAATCGAAGGGGAGGCGTTCACATTCGGCCAAGGCTGCGATCCAAAAGATCAAAAATCCGATCGGCTGTCGCCAAATGTTCCAGCTTAAAATTCCCAAACCCGACTGCTGCTCGACAATATCGACGGTGCTGAGCGAGTTGGACATCATCACGATCGCCAGTACCGCCAAGGCCAGCGGAATTTCATAGCTGATCGATTGCGCTGCCGCCCGCAAACCGCCCAACAGCGAATATTTGTTGTTGGACGAATAGCCCGCCATCAGCAGACCGATCGGGGCAATGCTCGACAGAGCGATCCACAAAAAGATGCCGATATTAATGTTGGTGATGTGCAGATTTTGGCCGAACGGCACGATCAGGTACGAAAGGAAGACCGGGATCGTGACGAGGATGGGACCGATCGTAAACAGCCACTTGTCCGCCAAGGCCGGAATAATGTCTTCCTTCACCAGCAGCTTGAGACCGTCTGCAACGGGAATCAAAAGACCTTGGGGACCAGCAAATTCAGGACCGATCCGCTGCTGGGCGGCGGCTGAGATTTTGCGCTCTAGCCAGGTTGTGACCAAAACGCCGACCGTTGCGCCGATCAGCATCAGCAGCATCGGGATCGGCATCCAGATGACTTTTGCGACTTCGGCAGGCAGGCCAAAGTTGACTAAAAGTTCGATAAAACTTCCTTGTAGATCAATTCCTGGGTTCATGTTTGCCGCTGCAAGTGAATTTATCGGGTCGGTTGCGATCGATCGCAACCTTGGCAAATTACAAGCTCAATCCGCAACAAAACTTCCTTAAGAAAAGTTGAGGCTTGCTCCATGCCTAGTATATCGCTGCCTGTGAGCGACAGACGCACCGGAAATCAGAAGTTCTACTGATGGTGATAAGCAGGTTTGCTTGGGAAATGGGGCTTGACTTATGAGCGATTGTTCGTCACGGTGAACCAGCGCCACGCCTTTTCTTGGCTCGATCGTCCAATCCAGTCGCGCTGCTGCCGCCTAAGCGGGCGAGTGATTCACCAAAAAAGCGGCTCACGGTGTTAGTCTAAACCAGATCATTTGATGTCGATGATGCTTTCGGCTAGGAAGCGATCGATCGAATTTCAATGCGCCTCAATTGCAGCAATCATCTGTGAATAAATTTGTGTAGAAGAAAATGCCAAAAGCAAAATACTATGCCGTCATGAAAGGTAGGCAAACCGGAATTTTTACAAGCTGGAGTAGTTGTGAACGGCAAGTAAAAGGATTTAGCGGTGCAATTTATAAGTCTTTTAATACGCGAGCAGAAGCAGAGACAGCGCTGAAGCTGGCAGAGCAAAATGGTGGATTCTCGCAGAGCGAGAAAAGCCAGCGAAAACCAGCAGAAAAACACCTGCTCGATCGCGAATTCATTTCGGACAGCATTTGCGTCGATGCCGCCTGTTCAGGAAATCCTGGCGTGGTTGAATATCAAGGCGTTCACACGACAACCCGCGACGTGATCTTTCACAAGCTCATTTCGCAGGGAACAAATAATTTGGGGGAATTTTTGGCGATCGTCCACGCGCTAGCCTATCTACAAAACCAAGGCGAAGACACACCAATTTACTCCGATTCAGAAACAGCAATGCTTTGGGTGAAAAATAAGAAAGTGCGAACGACGCTGCCACGAAATTCGTCAACGGCAGAAATTTTTAGTCTGGTCGATCGCGCATTAGACTGGCTAGAAAAAAACGAATATTCCAATCCGATTTTGAAGTGGGAAACTAAAATTTGGGGAGAAATTCCCGCCGATTTTGGCCGCAAATAATTTCTGATTTCAGCAAGGATCGATCGCCCGATCGAGCAACGTCAATCAGGCGATCTTCCTCATCCATGAAGGCGTGTTTTCAAAGCTCTAGAAAGAGCAGATCGCGTGCAATTGCGAAGCGCTGTCCGTAGGGAATCGATCCCCCCAAATCCCCCTTAACAAGGGGACTTTGAGAGGGTAGTTCGGCACCCTCCTTAGCAAGGAGGGTTGGGGAGGATCACTGCCTTTTAAGACACTGCCTAGGGTTCTGGTTGAAGTTCCGCAGTGCGAACCGAGATTTGCTGAGTGCGATCGCCTCGTCGCACGGTCAGCCGCAAGTTGCTGTTGAGGCCGCTGCGCTCCACCATGTCTTGAAGCTGTTCGGAAGCGGTGATCGGCTGATTGTCGATCGCCGTAATCACGTCGCCGCGCCGAATGCCCGCGCTGGCCGCAGGTGAATTGGGCACAACGCCCACCACTAGCACGCCATTGACTTCCGGCAGAATAACAGTCGCGTTCGGATTGTCGTTATTCTGCTTCGCGAGTTCCGGCGTCAGCGTGGCGATCTGCACACCCAGGTAAGGATGCGCGATTCGTTCGCCTCTGGCAAGCTGTGGCGTAATTTCTTTGGCTTTGTTGATTGGAATTGCAAAGCCAATTCCTGCCGCATTCGCCCGAATCGCCGTGTTGATGCCGATTACTTCGCCCTGCGCGTTCAGCAGGGGGCCACCGGAGTTGCCCGGATTAATCGCGGCGTCCGTTTGGATGAACTCCAATCGCTTATCGGGAATGCCGACCAGAGCGCTCGATCGATTCAGTGTACTGACGATTCCCAGCGTCACCGTATTGTCGAGTCCCAAAGGATTGCCGACGGCGATCGCCCAGTCTCCAACCTGCACCTGATCGGAATCGCCCAAACTCGCGACGGGCAGGGTTTCGCCCGTGTTGATCTTGACAACGGCCATGTCGGTGACTTCATCCACGCCGCGCACTTCACCGTCAAAGGTGCGACCGTCCTTGAGGCGGACGGTGACGCGATCGGCATTGTCAACGACGTGAGCATTAGTGAGAATGACGCCGCTGCTGTCGATGATGAAGCCCGATCCTTGTCCACGCAGGCGCTCCTCACCTCCCGGAGGAATCACGCCATAGCCGCCATCGCCAAAGAAGCGGCGGAAAAACGGATCGCTCATGAACGGGTCAGGAGAGCGGGTAATCGTGCGCTCGGTGTCAATCCGCACGACCGCTAGACCAATGCGATCGACCGCCGCCGCCACAAAACTTCGGGAACTGCTTGCCGCTGCGGGTGCTTGTGCCACGATCGGCGCTGCCCCAGCTTCCAACGGATTCAACATCAGCAGCAAAACGAGAATGCAAGCTGCTAGCCACTTCTGTAAACGATTCATTCGATCGCCAACCTCCACGCATTTCGCAACTCAGGCCAAATTTTGCCTCCGCAGCGCGAAGGCTTTGCTGCCTGTAGTTCGATTTTAACCAAGGCGATCGCTGGATTGGCGCAATTCCGAGGAAAGGCCGATCTTTCGCTAGAATCGAAAAGATCCGCAACTTGATTCACATGGCAGCTTCCGAGTTACCACACTCGACCCGACTTACTTCCGCCGAACCGCTTCCCGCTGAGCATCAACACGACGAAGCGACGCATCCGCATGTGCATAGCGAGGAATCGCTGCGCCGCATCGTGAATCGCCTGTCGCGCATCGAAGGCCACATTCGCGGCATCAAAGTGATGGTGCAAGAAAGCCGCCCCTGCCCGGATGTGCTGGTGCAAATTGCTGCCGTCCGGGGCGCACTCGATCGCGTTTCGCGCATGATTCTCGACGAACACCTGACTGAGTGCATCGCTCGCGCTGCCAAAGAAGGCAACATCGAAAGCGAAATTGAAGAACTCAAAGCTGCGCTCGATCGATTTTTGCCTTAACGATTCACCAAACCTCTTGCATTTCTAATACAAATTCTGGCAAGACATCTTCTCCAAAAAGCTGTTTTGGCTCGGTTAGTGTTTCAACTGGTCGATCGATTCGATAAATTTCAACGGTGCGGTTGTCTCGATCGATCAGCCAGCCCAATCGCACCCCATTCTCTAAATATTCCTGCATCTTTGCCTGAATTTCTTTCAAGCTATCTGTTGGCGACAGTAACTCTAAGACAAAATCAGGTGCGATTGGTGGAAATTTACGCTGCTGTTCACGGCTGAGGGAATTCCAGCGATCGCGAAGCGCTCCCGGAACGGTATCGATTGCAATCCAGGCAACATCGGGCGATCGATTTGCGCCATTTGGCAGCTTAAAACAGGTAGAAGAATCAAATAATTTACCTAGTTGAGTTTGGCGATTCCAAATTCCGAAATCAATGCCAATTTCAAAATTACGGTTTCCAGTTTCTCCACCTGTCGGAGGCATGATCAGCAGTTCTCTTTTTGCATTCCGCTCAAATTTCACATCAGGATTTGCCCGACAAAGCTGGTAAAACTGCTCATCGGTTAGATGGATGACTGGTTCCAAACTGATTGTGTAGGCAGTCATAATTGCTGAGGCTAAGCGTGTAATTTCAGTTTATCGCTAGTGCCATGCAGGAGAAGCGATCGATACAAAATAATTCGCCTACTTGGTGCAGTCTTCAGTGATGTTGTGCTGTAATGCAATGATGGGCTGTTACAGTGAGCCACTATGGTGCAGGAACAGGTGAAATTTTGGCGATTTGCGTATCGGGAAATCGATCGATCGCCCAGCAATATTGACTTACTTCACGCTCACTTTATTACGCACAGTTTCGATCGCCATATTCACGACACCTATGCGATCGGCGTGATTCAATCGGGTGCGGAAGCCTTTACCTATCGTGGCGAATATCACGTTGCGCCCGCAGGCAGCATTGCCGTGATCAATCCGGGTGAAGTGCATACAGGCCATGCCGTTGATGGCTCAGGTTGGACTTACCGAATGCTGTATCCGGATGTGAGCTTGTTAGAGCAAACGGCGATCGAATTGGGCAAGCGAAACCTGCCATATTTTCCGGTTGCGGTGTTAGAAGATCGACTTTTAGCCGAACAAATTTTGAAGCTGCATCGATCGCTCGAAGGCGAAAATCAGCTAGAGCAAGATTCACGATTATTGTGGACAATGGCGCAGTTGATTACTCGATATGCGGGCGATCGACCAGCGGTTCCTGGTGTGCGATCGGCGGGGCGATCGATTCAGTTGGTGCGCGATTATCTCGATGCTCACTATGCTGAATCAATCTCATTAGAGCAGCTTTCTCGAATTGCAAATCTCAGCCCGTTTTATTTGATTCGGGCTTTTCGGAAACAGGTTGGATTGCCGCCGCACGGCTATCAAAATCAAGTCCGTTTGCATCAGGCGCGTCGGCTGCTTGCTCAGGGTGAATCGGCTGCGATCGTCGCTCAAACGACGGGTTTTGCCGATCAAAGTCATCTGCATCGTCTGTTTAAGCGGATGTTGGGCGTGACGCCAGGGCAATATCGACAGGGCAATTTTGTTCAAGATCCGTGAACTCGATCGCGCCTAACCTGAAGTTCGATCGAGTTGGAAACGAGAATGCAGGAATTTTGGCGCGGCTATCGGCACGTGTTAGGTGTGGTGGCAGGATTTTTGCCGATCGCCATGAGCTTTGGTGCGTTGTCAGTGCAGGCAGGCTTGTCGCTGTGGGCAACGGTTGGCATGTCGATGGGATTGTACGCGGGTGCTTCACAGTTTGCGGCGATCGAAGCGGTCAAACAAAACTTACCTTGGTTCAGTATTGTGCTGACCGTTTTGATTATTAATCTGCGACATATTCCCATGAGCTTTGCTGCCGTGCATCGCAACTATCAGCACTTTTCAACCGGGCAAAGATGGCTGCTCGCGCATGGCCTGATTGACGAAACTTTTGCGCTTGAGATGACAGATGAATTGCGATCGTTTTGGTTTTACATCGGAATGCACATCGGCTGCTGGTCTTCTTGGGTAATCGGTACTTGGGTTGGCGCTCAGATCGGTCTATTTCTGCCGGAGCAATGGTTTCAGTTTGCTTTGCCAGGATTGTTTTTGTATTTGCTGGTGAGCAATTTGCGGCAGCGATGGCGACGAGAAATGAGTATTATTCTGTTTGCTGGAATTGCTTTAACGCTGATGTTGCGATCGCTCGGCTCGACCGGAATTCTACTTGCAATTTTGAGCGTGACGGCGATCGCCTGCTGTTTTCCTCGTCTTGCAAGTGGAGAAGAATGATGAATATTTGGTGGATCATTGCTTTGTCTGGAATTGGCACTTATTTGATGCGAAGCGCGGGCGTTTGGGTGAATCCAAAACTCGTGCAGGGTCGCTGGCTAGAAGAGTTGCCGTTTGCCGTAATCCTCGTCATTACCGTGAGCAGTTTGGGCGGCTTTACAACGAATTCAGCCAGTTTAGTTGCAGCGATCGCCGCGAGTTTGGCCGTCATTTTGACAAGCTGGCGCAAATTACCGCTGATTGTTTGCATTGCGATCGGCTGTGTAGTTTACGGACTCTTGGCGTGATTTGCTAGCAGGAATGGAGGAATAAAAGCATTTGTAGTTTCCGCAATCGAAGTTTGACAGGCTGTAGATTGCATTCACAACTCAAGCAATCTGAATTATGTCTACCTTCAAAAAGCTGCTGGCAAGTGTTGGAATTGGCGCTGCAACTGTTGATACCTGTTTGGTTGAGGCGGCAGTTCCAGGTGAAATATTGTCAGGAGAAGTTTATGTGACGGGCGGTGATGTTACTCAAGAAATTGAGAAGATTTATTTGCAGCTTGCAACTAAATACAAGCGTGAACGCGGCGACTCAACCTACTACGAGCGGTGCGTTTTGCTAAAGCATCAACTGAATGAAAGCTTCACAATTCAGCCGCGTGAACAAAAAGTTTTTTCGATCGCCCTTCCTATCCCTCGACAAACACCATTAACGATCGCAGGCCAAGAAGTCTACATTCGCACAGGATTAGACATTCCTCTAGCGCTTGATCCGAAAGATTGGGACGCGATTGCCATACAGCCGCATCCGCTGATGCGACAGGTTTTTGATGCACTCGATTTACTCGGCTTTCAACTGTACAAATCCGACTGCGAGTATCATCCGCGCCTTGGCAAAGGCTACCCGTTTGTGCAAGAGCTAGAGTTCAAATCCTATGGAAAATATCAGCGACAGCTTGATGAGCTAGAAGTAATTTTTGCACTGGAGGCGCGACAGCTTGTCGTTTATCTAGAGATCGATCGCCGCGCCAATAATTTCGCTGGCTGGCTGAATGAAGCATTTGATATGGATGAATCTTACGATCGCCTTTACGTCAATTTGACCGATTTGAATCAGTCTGTTCGTCACCTGGCGAATGAAATTGAAAGGGTGCTGCAAAAGCATTTACGCTAGATCAATTCGATCGAAAAGCAGGTTCGATCGCCCCCCACTGATTGGCAAATCAGCCCACAATAGATTCAGACGCGATCACAAAAACCGCTGTATGGATCACACTGCGATCGAACCGCTCTTAGAAGATTTGAAACACTCGGATGCCGCCGTGCGCGATCGAGCTACCGGGGAACTGTGGCGCATTTGGTTTCAGCAAAAAGGCGCATACGGTTTGGCCTTGCTAGAGCGCAGTCAAACGCTGCTGCAAGCGGGTCACGTGCAGGCGGCTGAAGCACTGTTGACCGAAATTATTACCGACCAGCCGGATTTTGCGGAAGCCTGGAATCGTCGCGCTGTCCTCCACTATGTGCAGGGCAACTATCGGCGATCGCTGCAAGATTGCGAACGAGTCATCGAGCAGATTCCCTACCACTTCGGCGCACTGCACGGGCTGGGCTTGTGTCATGCGGCTTTAGGTGAATATGGAGAAGCAATTCGCGCCTTTCGTCGCGCCCTAGAGGTACAGCCCTATGCGATCGTCAATCAGCGGTTGATTTTAGAATGTACGGCGAAGTTGAGTTAGGGAATCGCAAATTAGGTGTCGGGTGTGGACGGTTCGATCGCAAGCGGATAAATTTTCCAGTGACCATCTGCAAGCGGACGGGCAAGGCTCCAGGTTTCTTCGTCGGTTTGCTGGAGGTAGAGTTCAAAGGGGTTTTGGCGGCGGGTGATGTGCTGCTGAGGAGAATTGATACCGTTCCGGGAGCGCTTCGCGATCGATAGGCTGTAAGTGCCTTCAATGCGGTAGCCTTTGACAGACTCGATCGCCTGCGACTGCTGCTTTTTCACCTTGACACGCTCGACCGTCGCCACCGAATCCACGCTGCGAAACTGCTGGCGAAGCTGCTGCTGCGTTTGATCCACCTGAAGCTGAAGCGCCTGTTCGATCGCGCTTTGGGGAGGACGATCGCCGCCACAGGCCGTCAGCAGTCCGGCCAGCAGCAGAGCGATGATCATGCCGATCGTTTGCCGCCAAGCCTGCCGCCAAGAAAACGCGATCGCCCGCACCATACCCGATTCCTTTCAGCTACAACTTTTTATCTTCTCACCGATCCCCGACCGTGCAAGGATTTCTCAACCTCAACAAACCCGCTGGCTTTACGTCTCATGACTGCGTGGCGCGAGTGCGGCGACTGCTCAAGCTCAAGCGCGTGGGACATGCGGGCACGCTCGATCCTGCCGCCACTGGCGTATTGCCGATCGCCATTGGCAACGCCACGCGCCTGCTTCAGTTTCTCCAGTCGGACAAGGCATATCGCGCCACGATTCGCTTTGGCATCGTCACGACGACTGACGATCTCGAAGGAGAAGTGCTGCATCAAGCCGCCGTGCCCAATCTCGATCGCGCCAGTGTGGAAGCGCTGATCCCGCAGTTTTCAGGGTCGATCGCGCAAATTCCGCCGCGCTACAGCGCGATTCAGGTGCAGGGTAAGCGGCTGTACGATTTGGCGCGATCGGGCTTGGAAGTTGAAGTTCCGGTTCGGACGGTGCGAATTGATGCGATCGAAATCCAAGCTTGGCGTCCCGGTGATTTTCCGGAACTGGAAGTGGATATTGCCTGTGGTGCCGGAACCTACATTCGATCGATCGCCCGCGATCTCGGTGATTTGCTCGGCACGGGCGGAACCTTAGCCGCTCTGATTCGCACTCGCAGCAGCGGCTTTGATTTAGCTGACAGTTTGACGCTAGAAGAATTGAGCGATCGCATTGCGCGAAATATTTGGCAGCCGATTTCGCCTGATGTTGCACTCAATCATTTACCGATCGTGACGCTAGATGCACAAACAGCGAAGCGCTGGTGTCAAGGTCAAAAAACTCCGTATCGTCAAGCGATCGATTTGTGTCGTGTTGAAGATGAAGCGGGTAAATTGCTGGGAATTGCGAAGACGATCGCCACTGAAAATGGCTGGCTGCTGCGTCAACAGGTCGTTTTGAGTGCAGTAGAATGAACACAGAAATAGAAAAAGCACCAGCAATTCTCAGTGAACTGACTGGTGCTGAAATTACAAATCACTTGAGAACAACTGGGCGCTAGCCGATCGCGATTCCGCAAGCTATGCAACATTTCTCAGCTTGCGGGTATTCTCCACCAAGCTTTGCGCGAACTGGTCAAATCGCTGCGAAAGCTTTTGATCCTTGAGCTTGCCATCAGCTTCAAACGCCTGCCAAGCTTGACCAATCGCCACCTGTTCAGGAATTACCCAGGCGTGAACCCATCGCAAAATCACGCGCAAATCATTGAGTGCATTGCTGTTGGACTGTCCGCCCAAAACGCTAATTGCTCCGGCCACTTTACCCGACAGTTCCTCAAAGCTCATCAGGTCGAGCGCATTTTTGAGGACGCCGCTGATGCTGCCGTGATACTCGGGCGTTGCCAAAATTAGGCCGTCTGCTTCGCGCACCGATCGCTGAAGCCGCTCGACATCCGGGTAATCCGAATAATCATCGCCACCATCGCAAAACGGCAGATTCATCGATCGCAAATCTAAAATTTCAACTTCTGCTCCCAACGCTTCTACCCGCTGCGCGGCGGCCTGCAACGCAAGATAGGTGTAGGAATCAGGTCGTAAGCTGCCACCGATCGCCATAAATCTAACCATTGAACGAGCCTCCCATTGAAGTTGTTTAGCCAAGCTAAATCTAAAGACAATCTTTATTTTTCTTTACTATAGCATAATTCATAATCGTTATGACTTCGTTTTCGGCGCTGTGGGCAATCCATCAGACAGCAGGCGAATTCGGAAGTTAAACTAGTGAAAGCAGGGCGAATCAAAATCGCCGTTTTGTGCAGTCATTGATTGGAAAGCTGGAGCGACGAAATGACCAAGCAGTTGAAGAATCATGCGATCCGCCCTGATGCCAAGCCGCGTCGCTTGCCGTTTGTGCAGGCTGCAACAGGCACGGCCACGATCGCCTGGATGATGCTGCAAACCGTGCTAGTTCCGCCTGCTGCCCTGGCGCAACAGCCCAACCAAAATCAAAATACGCTGAGCTACAGCGACTTGATCGAACGAGTCGAAGCAGGCCAAGTCCGCCGCATTCAAGTAGACCCAACGCGCAACGTCGCTCAAGTCCAGCTTGACAATCAGCCCGAATCCGCTCCGCCTAAAGAAGTAACGCTGTTCACGACGAACAACGACGAACTGATCGAAGTGGCGCGGGAAAACAACGTTGAGCTTGAAGTGCAGCGATCGGCAGACACCAGCATTGTCACCTCGCTGCTCACTCACGCGCTTTTGGCCTTCATCTTGATCATGGGCTTGCTGCTGCTGCTGCGGCGATCGACTGCGGGTTCCGGTCAGGCGATGAGCTTTGGTAAATCCCGCGCTCGCTTTTCAATGGAAGCCAAAACGGGCGTGATGTTCGATGACGTAGCCGGAATCGAAGAAGCCAAAGAAGAACTGCAAGAAGTCGTCACGTTCCTCAAAAAACCCGAACGCTTCACCGCTGTCGGCGCCAAGATTCCCAAAGGTGTGCTGCTAGTTGGCCCGCCGGGAACCGGGAAAACCCTGCTCGCCAAAGCGATCGCCGGAGAAGCCGGAGTTCCGTTCTTCTCGATTAGCGGTTCCGAATTTGTCGAAATGTTCGTCGGCGTGGGTGCATCTCGCGTCCGCGACTTGTTCAAGAAGGCGAAAGAGAACGCGCCCTGCATCATCTTCATCGATGAAATTGATGCGGTGGGTCGTCAACGTGGCGCAGGCATCGGCGGCGGCAACGACGAGCGCGAGCAGACGTTGAACCAGCTCTTGACCGAGATGGACGGCTTCGAGGGCAACACGGGCATCATCATCATCGCGGCGACGAACCGCCCGGACGTGCTCGACTCTGCGCTGTTGCGTCCGGGTCGTTTCGATCGCCAAGTGACGGTAGACCTGCCGAGCTACCGGGGACGGTTGGGTATTCTGCAAGTCCACGCCCGCAACAAAAAGATGGCTCCAGAAGTGTCACTCGAAGCGATCGCCCAGCGCACACCGGGATTTTCAGGGGCGGACTTGGCAAATATGCTGAACGAAGCCGCGATTCTGACGGCTCGTCGTCGCAAAGAAGAAGTGACGCCGCTGGAAATCGACGACGCGATCGATCGGATCACGATCGGCCTGAAGCTGACGCCGCTGCTCGACAGCAAGAAAAAGCGCCTGACGGCCTATCACGAGATCGGCCACGCGCTGCTGATGACCGTTTTGCCGCACAGCGACCCGCTGGACAAGGTGACGATTATTCCGCGATCGGGCGGCGTGGGCGGCTTTGCCAAACCTGTGCCGAGCGATGACGACATCAATATTGAAAGTCGATCGGAGATTTTGGACTTCATCACGATCGCCTTGGGCGGTCGCGCCGCTGAAGAGGAAATCTTCGGCCACGATGAGGTGACGCTGGGCGCAATGAGCGACATTCGCACGGTCGCGGATTTGGCGCGGCGAATGGTGACGCGCTACGGCATGTCCGATTTGGGACCTGTCGCCTTGGAAAGCGGCAACAACGAACTGTTTATCGGACGTGACTTTATGCCGCAGGGAGCCGAATACTCGGAAGAAATGGCGACACAAATCGATCGCCAGATTCGCGAAATCGTCTTCCGCTGCTTTGGCGAAGCTCGCCGCATCATTCGCGAAAATCGGGCACTGGTCGATCGACTGGTCGATCTGCTGATTGACCAAGAAACGATCGAGGGCGACCAGTTCCGCAAAATCGTTGCGGAATACACGCAAATCCCTGAGGATCAGCTTGCCGCCAAATAAGGCGTTTTGTTTGGCCTGATGTAAACAGAGCGATCGCCTTTTCTTAAGGGGCGATCGCTCAAACGTAAATGTAAGAATCTTTGGGCGTGTTCGGCAAAACTCGCAACCGCTGATTTTGCAAATCCGGCTCCAATCCAAGCTGCTCCTGCGGAATCACGCCCAACAATGCTTCGACTCCATCCGGCAGTTCAATACAGTCAAACGTACCTTCTCGTCCTTCAACCCGCAAGGTGACACCCTTAAAAATTCGCGCTGTCCCTTTCCCAATGGCTGTCTTTGTTCCAATCACGCCCAACTGCTTCAACCCCAACTGACTGATCACGCTGGCAGGCAAACAAAGCATCGTTGCACCCGTATCCACAATCACGTCTGTCAACGTGAGCGATCGCACTTCTTCCGGCTGAATAAAACCCCGCTCCGCCAGCGTTTCATCCACCAAATTTGTCACCGTAATCGTCGTTACAACTTTGCCCATTTTGTCTCGATCGCGCTTCAACATCGCCAGTATTCCCTCAAGCTCGCTGTTTCTATTGTCGTCTTTGTGAGGAAGGGCGATCGAGTTTTGAAGTGAGGCAATCGAATCAGAAAAGCATTGCTCGTTCTAAATTTAGTTAAAACTAATTATATTTGCCAGAATGAAGATAATGATCCATCACTAATTCATATTCAAGTTCACTAGTATTTGTGTTGTGAGCATTAAGAATTACTGTCTCTGCCAAGTTGTATGCTTCGTCCAATGATATTAGTAGTTCCTTAGACCCGCCCGAAGGATTCTCAACGTTTTCTTCAAAGATTCGCCAAAGCTGATACCAGTGTTTTTTCTCTAATGCTGTTACTTCTAACCGTAAATCTAAATGTCCATATCGTCCTTTGATCTGGCTGAAAACAGACTTAAGCCAATTATCAAACGCCTCTTTTTTACCAGTTGCCATACTCACCTATTTTGGTTGATACGAAATTATACTTGCTCTTAATTGAATTTAACAAGTTCAGTTGATCGAGTCAACTGAGAATAATTCATTAATTATTCTTTAAGTTTATTAGTCAGCAAAAACCCCAGCGAAATCCGATCGATCGCGCTGGGGTTTTGAGTGGGTTCGATCGCTTTATTTAGTACGTTTCCACGTGCCAGCGTTCGCGAATCGATTTCTGGAAGTCTTTCCACACGACGCCATCTTTGGCGGCGGCTTCGGTCATGGCGGCGTCGATGCCGTCTTCCATACCTTTGAGACCGCAGATGTAGGTGTGGGTTTTCTCGTTTTGGACGAGCTTCCAGAGTTCATCAGCGTGTTCGGCCACACGGTCTTGAATGTACATCCGTCCGCCCTTGGCGTTTTGCTGTTCGCGGCTGATCGCATACGTGAGGCGGAAGTTGTCCGGGTATTTGGCCTGGATTTCTTCAAGTTCTTCTTTGTAGAGGATGTTCGGACTGGTTGGGATGCCGAAGATCAGCCACGAGAAGCCTTTGAACTGGTAGTCCGGGTTGGCGGCTCTTTCATTGTCTTTGAACTGCCGCCACAGGTAGGCTCGCATCGGGGCGATTCCGGTTCCAGTTGCCATCATGATCACGTTGGCTTCGGGATCGGCGGGCAGAAGCATTTCCTTACCAACGGGACCCGTGATTTTCACGTCTGCGCCCGGTTCGAGGTGGCAGAGATAGGTGGAGCAAACGCCGTAGACGATTTCTCCGGTTTGCGGATGCTTGTATTCAAGCTGGCGGACGCAGAGCGAAACGGTTTTGTCATCGACGCGATCGCCATGTCGAGTCGAAGCGATCGAATACAATCTCAGCTTGTGCGGCTTGCCTTTGTCGTCGGTTCCTTCGGGAATGATGCCGATACTTTGACCTTCAACGTATGTAAGGTTGCTGCCTTCCAGGTCAAAAATCAAGTGGCGAACCGTTCCGATTCCGCCTTCACCCACGAGTTCCTCGTTGGATAGGCATTTGCCAATAAACGGTGCATTTGGACGGTAAGTATTGACGGGAACGTCAGCTTTTTCTTTCTTTTTCTTCTCAGGCGCGGGGGCTTGAGCTGGCGTTTGTGCTTGTGCGTCTTGTGCTTGAGTCATGGGTGCTGCTGGCTTCGCTTGCTCTGGTTGGGCAGTCGCTGAGCCGTTTCCGTTGGCAATGCTATCAGCCGTCACAGGGCGAATACTGACAATGCGACCGCCCATGCGCGTGATTCGCTGCATTTCCTGATTCATGCGCGAATAAGGCACCGTAATAAACACGCTGCCGCTGCGCCGAATCGAGTAGTCCATTTTGTCGGTTTCTTCGTTTTGCCGGAGACCTTCGATCTCGTAGACGAAAAGCCGACTTTCTGAAATTGGGCTAGCAGCGCCGCCCACAACGCTTGGATTGTCCATTGCTCGTTAATACTTCCTAAACCAATTCACCACTGTCATTGAAGCTTTTTGCTGCGATCGCCCCACCTGCACGAAGGCAAATGATGATGTGCAGCGCAAACTTGTCTGTATTAGCGTAGCATTGCCACGTGATTGATAGCTCATGCGACCAGTGAGGATGGTAAAATCCAGCCTCTTCCTATCACCCTAGCGAGCAATTCCCAAAACGAATGTGCTAAATCCTGCAATTTTCAGGATCTTTTTGATCCCCGATCGCTTTACATTATTAAATACAGACCGCAAATTCACAGGAGACAAGGCTTGTAGAGTCGATCGGCTTCTGGTAGGATGAGCGGATAGTACTAAATACTTACTCGATTCGATCGCAGCGGATCGGGTGTTGACCTTGGTTGGGTTGTTCGAGCAGTTTGCGAGGCGACCTTGTGAAGGTAACTTGTTTGTTTACATCCTTGGGTTAAATCGGTTTATTTCGCAAAAGGAAGCCTTATGACCAGTAAGCCAGATCGTGTGGTTGTGATCGGTGTCGCCGGAGATTCCGGCTGCGGCAAATCAACGTTTTTGCGCCGCCTAGCGGATCTGTTCGGTGAAGAGTTCATGACAGTGATTTGCCTGGACGACTACCACACCCTGGATCGCAAGCAGCGCAAGGAAGTGGGCGTGACTGCCCTCAATCCCAAGGCGAACAATTTTGATTTGATGTACGAGCAAATCAAAGCGCTCAAAGAAGGCAACGTCATCGACAAGCCGATCTACAACCACGAAACGGGCATGATCGACCCACCCGAAAAAGTGTATCCCAATCGCGTGGTCGTGATCGAAGGGCTGCACCCGATGTATGACGAACGAGTGCGATCGCTGCTCGACTTTAGCGTCTATCTCGACATTGACGACGAAGTGAAAATCGCCTGGAAAGTGCAGCGCGACATGGCCGAACGCGGCCACACCTACGAAGACGTTCTCGCCTCGATCAACTCGCGCCGTCCCGACTTTGAGGCGTTCATCGACCCGCAAAAGCAATACGCCGATGTGGTCATTCAAATTCTGCCGACGCAACTGATCCCCGACGACAAAGAGCGCAAAATCCTCCGCGTCCGACTGGTGCAAAAAGACGGCGTGGAAGGCTTCGATCCGGTCTATCTGTTTGATGAAGGCTCGACGATCGATTGGCGTCCCTGTGGCCGCAAGCTCACCTGTTCCTATCCTGGCATCCGCCTGTACTACGGCCCCGACACCTACTACGGCAACAGCGTCTCGATCTTGGAAGTGGACGGACAGTTCGATCGCCTCGAAGAAATGATCTACGTTGAAAGCCATCTGAGCAACACGTCTGCCCGCTATCACGGCGAAATGACCGAACTGCTGCTCAAACACCGCGACTATCCCGGTTCCACGAATGGCAGCGGCTTGTTCCAAGTGCTGGTCGGCCTGAAAATGCGAGCGACTTACGAGCGTTTGGTGGCAAGCGGTGCGAAGCAGGTTGCGAAGGCTGCAAGCAACTAAGGTTCAATTCAACTTGTGAAAAGCGCGATCGCCCAAAGAGCGATCGCGCTTTTTTCGTAGCTAATTGGTTCCTCGCTAAACTGTTGACATCAAGCAGAATCTAGGTGAACAAATGAGCCTCAATTTAGGCAAATCAACCAACAAAGGCACGGCTTTGATGAAGCTTGCTCATCAGTTTCAGCCGGAAATAATTTTGCAAGATGAATTTGTGGGCTGGTTTTTTGATGATGCAGTTGTACAGGCGCTAAAAGAAGATTGCTTGAATCTCAGCGTCGAGCCAACGAACGATGCTGAACGATTTCAGCAGATTGCTTATTGGTACACGATTTTAAGAGAAAAGTATGTTGATGAAGTAATTGAACGAGCGCTCGAATCAAACTGCAAACAGCTTCTTCTGTTGGGATCAGGCTACGATACAAGATTCTTTCGGATTGGTGCTATACGAGAAAAGATCGCGACATTTGAAGTAGATCTGCCAGAAACGATCGCTGATAAACAAAAACATTTACTTGAAAAACTAGGAAATCTTCCTCCACGATTGACGCTCATTCCGCTTGATTTTAATCACGATAATCTTAGCAATTTGTCTAACTTTGGGTTTGATAAAGCGATCGCGACTGCATATGTTTGGCAAGGTGTTAGTTATTATCTTCCAAAAGAAAGTGTTTCCCAAGTTTTGGATTTTATTAGATCCTGCATGACACCTGATTCAGTCTTGGTATTTGACTGCTGTTCGCCTCTGATGACCTTCAAGAATGACCAAGTTCCGGGTATTGCGACGAGCATCGATCGACTGACTGAGATTGGCGAGCCGTTTTTATTTGGGATGTATGCCGATGAAATGCAGGAATGGCTAGAAGCAAAAGGATTTCAAGACATCAGAATTCTGCAACAAAACGATTTGGAAGAAAAATTTTTGCACAGGCGCACGTTGCCCAGCAACATGTGGTACGTGGTGACAGCGAGAGCATTGCCAGAAGACAGCGAAACTGCGGGGAACTCTATCTTTGGCTAGGGGATTGCACTCGATGGGTTCTCGAACATGAAAGCAGGCTGCACAAAAATTAACGATCGCAGCATTAAAACTTTGCTGGAGAATTCATGGAACCAAGTCAACTGAGTCGTGAACTGCGCGAAGGTGAATCGCCCGACCTCGATCGCCGTCGTTGGATTATTGGCCTGTCGATGTTGGGCGCAACGATGGGACAAATCGTCTCGCTCTACCAAACTGGGATCATCAAGGAACTGCCGGATCTGCCGATTCCGTTTGTGGACAGCGATCGCGTCGATGCCTCGGATTACGCTTACAGTCGGTTGAATACGCCGGATGGTCCTCTGATGGCGATCAACTATGGGATTACGGCGTGGTTGGCCTCAACGGGCGGACAAAATCGGGCGCGGGAAAATCCGCTTGTGCCGATCGCAATGGGCGCAAAAATTGCGTTTGATGTCGTCACGGCGCTGGAACTGGCGCGTGAAGAATGGAGCGAAAACAAAGCGCTCTGTGAATATTGTCAGGTGGCAACGCTGGCCTCGATCGTGTCTTTAGGGTTGGCTGTGCCCGAAGTGACAACCGCCGTGAAGACGCTGCTAGGTCAAAAGGATGAGGCCTCGATCGCGCAGGGTTCCATCGATCGACGCAGCGATCGCGCTGCTTGAATACCATCCGCAGATAGATTATCCTTTTGCAAACTCTTTTTAAATGGAAGATGTAACGCTTGATAAAGCAGTTTTCAAGCGCTTGTCAGAAACGCAATCAAATTTTTCAAAACAGGACGATAAAATGCAAACTTTCCAGATGAAGAGACTCTATGAAGTCGAGCGCATTGTGGCATTTGCGCTTGGTGCTTCTTTCCTGCTCGTTGGCATTGCCGGATTCCTTCCCGGATTTGTTTCTCCGATTTCGGCTGATGCGCCTTCGCTCGCTTTCAATGATGGTTATGGTAACGTTTTGGGCTTGTTTCCAACCAACTTTTTGCACAACGCGATTCACATTGTCGTGGGTCTGTTAGGGTTGGCTGCTGCGACGAGTGTTGGTGGTTCGCTGGTGTATAACCAACTGTTTGCGATCGCCTACATTGGCATCGCGCTGATGGGCTTGCTTCCCGGAGCAAACACGACGTTTGGCGTCATGCCGATTTTTGGCAACAACGTTTGGTTCAACGCTTTGACCGGATTAATTGCAGGCTATTACGGCTTTGTTAAGCCTGCGAAAGCGATCGAAGCTTCCAATCCCTAATCTCTCAAGTTGAGTCAATCCTGAGCGGATGCTGTACTCGTGTGGTG
Source organism: Microcoleus sp. FACHB-1515 (assembly GCF_014696105.1). Taxonomy (GTDB): domain Bacteria; phylum Cyanobacteriota; class Cyanobacteriia; order Elainellales; family Elainellaceae; genus JAAUTJ01. The sequence goes on along the minus strand of NZ_JACJPO010000027.1, from coordinate 101,060 downwards.
CGGCATCCGCTGCGCGATCGAGGCAAAGGTGGAAAAATGAAGGCGGAGTGTCCGAATCGAGAAGCCAGCGTCTAGAATATTGGCAACACCTACCCTCGCAACGTGATATGCCGAGTGAATATCATGCTCACCTGCTAATCATTGAGGACGACAAGGGAAAAACGGAATTTGTTTTAACCGAGCCTGTCTATCGAATCGGGCGCGATCCAGATTCTGATATTCGTTTGGTGTCGCAGTTTGTATCGAAGCAGCACGCTACGTTGGTTTGGCGATCGAATTCGGATGGAGGCGGCAACTATCAAATTGTCGATGGCAACCTCAACGGTGAAGCTAGCACAAATGGAGTCATGATTAACGGCGTGAAGTACAAAAGACGAGACCTTCAGCATGAAGACGAAATTATTTTTGGCCCCTGCGTGAAAGCGGTTTATTTAGTGTTAGCGCGGGAGGCATTTCCGACCGCACCTCCTGATTTACTGGATAACACGGTGAAGATTTCAGTTGACAATCGAAATCAAACTTAAACTTTGGTATAAGTTAGCGCCCCAATTAAACTTGTGGTTTGTCCGAATCGAAATTAATTGCTAAGTTGCAATAAGTTTTTCATCAGTTGATAAAGCGATCGCCCTTCAAATTCAACATTCGGTTTAAGAATATTCACGATTTTCGGACTGTTTCTCATCCTTAAGTTCCACATCGACCCTAAAGCGCAATTCCTACAATCGAAGTAGAGGATTGGAGGGTAGGAAGATGCAAGAACTGCTGCATACAGAAACGCGATCGCAGCGAGAACAAGCGTTTATTTTGTGGTTTGAAGAAGTGGGGATCGCGGATGTTCCCCTGGTTGGCGGCAAAAATGCCTCGCTGGGCGAAATGATTGGGCAGCTTGCGGACAAAGGCGTCAACGTGCCGACAGGCTTCGCCACCACGTCTTATGCCTACCGCTATTTTGTCGAGAAAGCCGGATTAGAAACGAAGCTGCGTCGTTTATTTGCCGACCTGGACGTGAACGACGTGAACAATTTGCGGGAGCGCGGCAGACAGGCTCGATCGCTGATCCTCAACACGCCATTTCCCCCCGAACTGCAAAGCGCGATCGCCTCTGCCTACGAACGCTTGAGCGCTCGCTACAGCTATGACCCCAAACACTGCGACGAAACGCCAAATCCCGAAGAGTGCGAACGCTACAGCCAAGAAACCGATGTCGCCGTGCGATCGAGTGCCACTGCGGAAGATTTGCCCGATGCCAGTTTTGCGGGACAGCAGGAAACCTATCTGAATGTGTCGGGCGTGCGTGGCGTTTTGGAAGCTTGTCATAAATGCTTTGCGTCGCTGTTTACCGATCGAGCCATTTCGTATCGAACGACCAAAGATTTCGATCATTTTGAGGTGGCTTTGTCGGTTGGCGTACAAAAAATGGTGCGATCGGATCTCGCTTCCGCAGGCGTGATGTTTTCGATTCACACCGAAACCGGATTCAAAGATGCCGTTCTCGTTACGGGTGCTTATGGACTCGGTGAAACGGTCGTTCAAGGTGCAGTGAATCCTGATGAATATGTGGTTTTCAAACCGACTTTGAAGCAGGGATTTCGATCGATTCTCTCGAAGCGATTGGGCAGCAAAGAAATCAAAATGGTCTACGACTTGGAAGGCTCCAAGCTGACGAAAAATATGGCCGTTCCCAGGCGCGATCGCAACAAATTTATTCTCTCCGACGACGAAATTCTTAAACTGGCAAACTGGGCTTGCATCATCGAAGATCACTACTCGCAAGTTCACGGCAGCTATGCCCCAATGGATATGGAATGGGCAAAAGATGGCTTGACCGGAGAACTATTCATCGTTCAAGCTCGCCCGGAAACCGTTCAGTCGCAAAAGTCGCGCAACGTCCTCAAAAGCTATCACTTGAAAGAGAAAAGTGAGGTGGTTGCGATCGGTCGCGCCGTCGGTGAAATGATCGGGCAGGGCAACGCCAAAATCATTCTCGATGTCGGTCAGATGGAAGCGTTCCAGGACGGCGAAGTGCTTGTCACCGATCGCACCGATCCCGATTGGGAACCGATTATGAAAAAAGCGAGTGCGATCGTCACGAATCAAGGCGGACGTACTTGTCACGCTGCGATCATCGCTCGCGAACTCGGCATTCCTGCCGTTTTGGGCTGCGGCAACGCCACCGAACTGATTCAGTCCAACCAGCCAATTACTGTTTCTTGCTCGGAAGGCGAAACGGGTCACGTCTATGCCGGACTGCTGCCGTTTGAAGTCGAAGAAATCGTTCTTGACCAGCTACCCCCGACCCAAACCAAAGTGCTGATGAATGTGGGCAATCCGCAAGAGGCGTTTGCGCTGGCGGCGATTCCCAGTGATGGCGTGGGTTTGGCGAGATCGGAATTCATCATCGCCAATCACATTCAGGCACACCCGCTCGCCCTGCTGCACTACGATCAGCTTAAAGACGAGTCGGTGAAAGATCAAGTGGCTCGGCTGACCAGCCAGTATCCTTACAAGCCCGATTTCTTTGTGGACAAACTGGCGCAGGGCATTGGCACGATCGCCGCCGCCTTCTACCCGAATCCCGTCATCGTCCGTATGTCCGACCTTAAGAGCAACGAATACGCCAATCTGCTTGGCGGACGCCAGTTTGAGCCGCACGAAGAAAACCCGATGATCGGCTGGCGCGGTGCCTCTCGCTACTACGATTCCAAATACCGCGAAGCGTTTGGCCTCGAATGCCAAGCCTTCCGGCGTGTCCGCGACGAAATGGGCTTAACGAATGTGATTCCGATGATTCCGTTCTGCCGCACTCCGGACGAAGGCCGCAAGGTGATCGCGGAAATGGCAAAACACGGTCTAGTCCGAGGCGAAAATGGCCTGCAAGTGTACGTGATGTGCGAAGTGCCGAGCAACGTGATTTTGGCAGACGAATTTAGCGAAGTGTTCGACGGATTTTCGATCGGCTCCAACGATCTGACGCAGCTAACTTTGGGACTCGATCGCGACTCCGCCCTCGTCGCCCATCTCTTCGATGAACGCAACGAAGCGATCCGCAAAATGGTCAAGCTCGTGATCGAAAAAGCCAAACGCAACAATAGAAAGATTGGCATCTGCGGCCAAGCCCCCAGCGACTATCCGGATTTCGCTCGCTTCCTCGTTGAAATGGGCATCGATTCAATTAGTTTGAACCCAGATTCAATTGTCAAAACGCGATTGGTGATTGCGGAAGCAGAAAAAGCAGCCTCCAGCGGTAGAAAGTGAGGAGGCTTGATTTGCGGCGATCTCCACTGCGGGCACTGGCATATTTCACTCCAACACCCACAGCGACTTAGGCAGCAGACAGTGTAGGCTGCTTGCTCCTGCCTCCGGTCGTCCGATGCGCGTATCCATCGCCAAACTTGCCAGCGAATAGGCATCAAGGGCGCTGAGTCCTTTCATTTCCTGCAAGCGCTCAATCATGCCGATCGCCGCCAGGTTCATCGCCTGCATCGCATCGGCGTTCACCGAATGCGTCACAAAGCTTTCCATCGTGTCGATAACGGGATTGGGCGCAAGCACGGGACTGGCCTGCTTCGGCAGCATACAGTACACACCCTTGAGCTGATTCACCACTTCGGCCACGCGACAATCGCCATAAGCTGCCATATAGCGCCGCGCTTGGGTGCTGCTCAAGCCTCTGGTGTCTGCCAGGAATTTGAGCGTTTCTTCTTCGAGAATGTCCATTGCAATGTTGAGGTCGCGATCGTACCCCACCGTAATCCAGTGCGTGTCTGACTCGATGCGCGGCCAAGTGAGCGACTGCCCTTTGAGGACTTCGATCGTTAAGTTGAGTTCGTTAAAAGCCGATTCGATCGCCGTCAGGTTAATCTCGCCATTGCCCTGAACGGCATGAGAATCACCAGACCACAGCAACGCCCCTTCGACAAAAACGGGCAAATAGATCGTCGTGCCCTCGACCAGTTCGCGACAGTCCAGGTTGCCGCCAAACGGTCCCGGTGGAACCGTGCTGTATTGTCCACTTTCGGCTCGTGCCACGCCGATGATGCCGGGAAACGGACGCACAGGCAGTTCAATTCCCGGTAAAAACTCGGTGACGCCGCGCTTGAGGTCAAGATAAAAGTGCTTCACCTGCGGTTCAGGGAAGAGGGTCGGAAACTGCCCCAGGTTGAGGCTTCCGGGCAAATTCCAGTTCGCGCCATAGCTGCGCGGCACAATGCGATTGATGCGAACTTTCAGCACGTCACCGGGTTCTGCCCCTTCCACAAAAATTGGGCCTGTAACTGAGTGCGGGCCACGACCGGGGTTATCAACACGCAAGCGGGTGATTTCTTCGATCGACACGCCTGGCAACACCTGATTGAGCGAGGCCATCATTGTTTCCATCACGACCGTATCGCCCGATCGAATGCGAGCGCGAGGCGGTTCGGCATTGTTAAACCAGCCCCACTGCACGGTTTCATCGGTTGCAGGCAAAAGATACACGCCGCCCTGATACTGCCCGACATAGCCTTCTTGCAAAGCAGCCATTTCAGGGCGGGTGGGGGGTGCTTCTTGGGCGATCGCTTTGGGCAACAAAGCAGCAGTCGCAGCAGTGGCCGCACTACCCAGCAGGAAATCACGACGTTTGGGCATAGATATATATTGATGGTGAGCGCTGATAGACGCCGAATGAGTTTAGGTAAAGATGAGCTTTATTATTCAGACTTGGCAAGCCAAGGACTGTAGTTTGCGATACAGGCATTCGTTACAGCGATCGCGCCAACTGCACAGCCGCACATCACTCCTGGAAAGTTGAGGCGCTACCGTGTTTCTAATACGGTTGAATCCGCTCTACCCAGGCTTCAGGAGAATTCAAAATGCAGCCACACCTGGCTCCATTCCAAGCGTTACGCCGCAGCCTGCTGATGGTGATGCAGGCCGCACCGATCGAACTGCGCCATCTCGCCTTGCTTAACTTCCTGACCGGAACAGGCCCCTCCGTCTCGCTGTTTCTCAGCAAGATTGTGATTGATGAAACGGCGCGTCTGATTGGACAAGGCGCAATTTCCAGCGCGATCTCCGTTTTGCTGGCTGAACCGAAACTGCTGTGGAGTTTGGGCGGCGCGATTTTGCTGAATTTGATTGTGGACTCGGTAGACTCGATCGGCACGACGCTGTTTGCTGCCTTGCGCGATCGCGTCCAGGGTCACGTCCAAGGTCAAGTCCTCCACAAAGTTGCCCACTTCGACGACATTGCTCTGTTTGAAACGCCGGAACTGCTGAACCTGCTGGAGCTAAGCGACAAAGGAATGCAGCGACTTCAGCGACTTTCGTTCATCGTGGCGGCGACGCTGGTCGGTGTGTTTATTTTTGTGCCCTCGGTGTTGCTGTCGGCCTCGATCGCCTGGTGGGTTCCGCTCGTTCTGCTGGCCGCTTCGATTCCCTCGATCGTGGTGGAGATGAAGCACCACAAGAAAAGCTGGCGGGTCGAAGAAACGCAGGCGGGCTTGACTCGCGAAATGGACATCTACGCCAAAGTCGTGACGGGAGAAGCTTATGCCAAAGAAGTCCGCTTATTTTCACTGCAAACTGTGCTGCTCGATCGCTGGCGCAATTTGTTCGATCGCATGTTTGGCAGCATGGAGCAGGTACGGCGTGAGGGAGCCGCTGCCGTTGTGATTTGGGCGCTGATCGGCGGCGTGGGCGCAGCGATTCCCTATGTTTACGTCGTACTGGGCGTCTTGCAGGGCAGCTATACGCTGGGCGATCTCGCTTTGTACACAGGCATCATCCTTCAGGTGCGCCGCAGCCTCTACATCCTGATTGGCAACACAGGCGACATTTACGATGTGGCGCTGGCAACCAGCCCGGTCTTTCAGCTTCTCGACCTTCAGCCGCAACTGATCAGCGGTCAGGCGGCGATCAAATCGATCGAGTCGATCGCCCCGCTCGATCGCGGCATCCAGCTTCAAGACCTGACCTTTGCCTATCCGGGCAGCGACAAACCAACGCTCAAGCAAATCAATCTCACCGTTCGCCCCGGTGAAATGGTCGCCCTGGTTGGCGAGAATGGCGCAGGCAAAACCACACTGGCGAAGCTGCTCTGTCGGCTGTATGACCCGACACAAGGATCGATCTATTGGAACGATCAGGACTTGCGATCGCTTGACTTGACCGAGTTGCGATCGCGCATCGGCGTCGTCATGCAGGACTACGCTCGCTTTCCGGCCACGCTGCGCGAAAACGTTGGCTGGGGCTTTTTGCCAAAGCTGACCGAAGGCCAAGCGATTCAAGCGGTTTTGCAGGATGCCGGAATTGACTACGTGGTGGGTGAACTGAGTCAGGGACTCGAAACGCCGCTGGGCAAACAGCTTGAGCAGGGCGTGGATCTGTCGGGCGGACAGTGGCAGCGGTTGGCGATCGCCCGCGCCCTGATCCGTCTTTCACAAGTCGAACTGCTCGTCTTCGATGAGCCGACTGCTGCGCTCGATCCCAAAAATGAACATGAAATCTATCGCATCTTCAAGACGATCGCCCAAGGCCGCATGACGGTTGTGGTCAGCCATCGGCTCGCGCTGGCAAAACTGGCCGATCGCATTGTCGTTTTGGAACACGGCAAAATTGTCGAGCAGGGCAGCCACGAGCAACTGATGGCACAGGGCGATCGCTATCACACCATGTTCACCCGTCAGGCCAGCAGCTATCTTTAAGCGGTGTGAGTGGCGTACTGAGGTGCGATTTGCGTCACTCCACCAAGCTTTATAAAAGGCGCGATCGATTCAGTTAAAAAATGGAGCTGACGGGAGTCGAACCCGTGTCCGCTTTAGGTATTAGCATCTCACTCATTCACAGGCGTAGCTTCTCTAACCCTCGAAGCGGGAACCGTTCCTTATCCCGAACGGTGGGATGCTCTGGTAATGTCTTAGCTAGCAAGCGACCAGAGGCAGATTGCTAAAGCATCCGTTGAGGGTTATCCACAGCTTTTAACGGAGTCAAACTGTGAATGCTCGAACCTGTTAGAGGTGTTTAGGCAACCGCAGCTGCTTTACGAGCGAAAGGTACGATGTTGTTCGCATGTACTGTTTTTTGAGCCTTGATTTACGAGAGTTGACTCACTCTCGGCCTGCATCACAAGATGGCGTTCGCTAAAACGTCGAAACCGTTACAGCCCCGCGTTTGATATTCCCATTATAGCGATCGAATCCTCACAGCAACCACTCCAAAGCAATACCCCAGCGATCGTCTTTGCGCTCTGGCGTGTTTTGCCGCTGATAGTCAGTGGAAAGGCGCAGTCGATCGCTCACCGCATATCCAAACACGACGCGGGTTAATCCAGCTTCCTGACTTGATCCCGGAGCCACCCAGCTTTGCGTCACGGAAATATCCGCCGCGCCACTGCGCGAGAGTGAGAGCATCAGCCGCGCCCCCACGTTGACGCCGTCTGTTTCGTCCAAATGCCGATAGCCGACAACCGGAGCCAGATTCACCGCACTGCCCAAAGGCCGCACGTAGTAATGTAAATCTGCGCCATAGCTCGATCGATCGCCCCCCTGATAGTCGCCGCTGATCGTGAAGTTCGATCGCCCCAAAAATACATCTTCCACGCCCACGCTGACACTTCCTTCTCCAGAATCCCCATATCCAACGCGAATTCGAGTGCGAAAACTCGGATCGTTTTGAATGTCCTGTCGCACATCGGGAATTTCTTCTTGCCAGCGCTGAAGAACCGGACTTTGTTCGATGATTTCGGGTGCAAGATCGATCGAATCAGTAGAAGGGGGCGTCTGGGCAATGGCTGCCCCACCTTCAAACGTGGGCGGGGCGATCGAAGTGATCAGCGCTAGAAAAAACGTCATATCAAAGAGAGGTTTTGCGGATTAGCGGGCATACTGCTGAATGTATTTACACTACTGGCGATCGCAGGAAGGACAAAACGATGGAAGCTGTCACCAATATTGAAGAAGTCATTTTTGAAGAAAGAGACACTCAAATCTTTAGCATACCTGACGTTAAAACCAAACTTTCAACGCTGCAAAACTACTTCTTTCCACGCCTAGAAATTTTGCTTCGCCACACTCTTGACATTGTGGCAGAAGTCTACAACGTCAACCCCTACGATCGAATGACATTTGTGTACTGTCCAAGTCACAGAGAAAAGGCGAAGGAAAACACGGATTACGGCATGGCTCATATTGGTGTTTCTGCTAAAAGAGGGAAGCAACCTCTCGAAATTTTTAGAAGAGACGGACAACCGTTTTTTCATCATCCAACTTATCTAACCTTCAAGGTTTTTCCTTCAGGCACAATTCACGTTGAGCTTTTGCCATTTCGACAAGGCGTGGACGATGCTTACGTGGAAAAAATCTCATCGCTAGTCGAGGCAAACAGCGAGGTATTGATGCCTTTGCTGTCATCGCTCCACATTGGACACAAATCAGATGTTAGCTATTGCGAATTCTTACCTCTACATGAAGCGATTTCGCCTGATGAAATAGGAACCTTGGGGATCAAGCTTGTGTCGCCAATGTACTACTTTCCTGTTGACTCTCAGCGAGGTCTTAGCGAGTTAATCCTTTCATTCGTTCTTTTGTACGCTTTAGCGGAATCATTCATCTGCATTGGAGAAGGCCAAAAACCTGAGCTAGAAAAAATGCTTGAGCAATATAAGGAATGGTACATTAGCTTTGATGATGCTGAAGAACTTGAAGAAGAAATAATAGAAGAGGAAGATTTTCAGCCTGTAGAAATTCCGGAGTTAGACAGCTACTCGTTTGTGAGAGCGGGCAAATGGTGGGCGGTGCTTGCTAGAGATGGTTGGAAATGTTTAGGTTGTGGTAGATCGCCAAGAATTCACGGTATTACATTGGAAGTTGATCACGTTGTTCCGCGATCGAAAGGTGGCTCTGACGATATGAGCAACCTACAAAGCTTATGCAAGAAATGCAATGTTGGCAAAAGCAATAAGGATGATACGAAATTGTTTGTAGAATCTGATGCTTTGCTGTATCGATCGATTAATACCTAACACAAATCGAAACAGCGACTCCGCTTGGAAGCAAAAATTTGAATCAACCAGATGACGCGCAGAAAAGCGCGATCGATCCTCAAAAAATCGATCGCGCCTTCTGCTTATTCAGCCGAATCAATCACAATTCGCTTGGTCAGCATTCGCATGAATTCGCCTTCGTTTGGCGTTCGCAAAAGCGGTGTCCAGTCGGTGTAGTGCGCGACGTTTAGCTGATGCAGTTGATAGACGAATCGATTCACGATCGCACGTCTGCCCACTGCAATCAAACGCAAAATCTCAGGATCATCAAGCGGCGGCAAAAAATCGATCGATTCCTGGGATTCTTTAGATTCAGACGGATCGATCGAATGGTCTTCGGGATTTTCTTGAGACATGATTGACTCCTAATTTGTGGATGAGAAACGCAGAGAACCAGCCGGACAGGACTGGATTCTCTGCAACACACCTCAAACACGAAACCGCCTCGCATGAAACAGCAAGACGGCCAGCAGAGTACAATCAGGCTAGCCTTCTAAGCTGCGGTATCAGTTTGGGAGGTTAGTTCCAAGGGGGTGGTTGCGACACTCCCTTGGAACGTCTAGCTTCGTGAACTGAAAAGTGATATCTGAGGCTACAACGTCTGACGGAATTTTGCAAGAGGGTGGAGCGATCGAGTTTTTTTGTTCTGTGCCATCGTTTTATATTCAAGGAGAATGATTATGGAAACATTGACCATCAAAAAAACCGTGTCGATCCATACTCCGCCAAGCGTTGTGTTTGATGCGCTGACCACTTCAGAAAAGATCGTTCAATATTATCCGCTCAAAGAAGTTACATCAACTTGGAAAGTTGGCGATGAAATTTTTCTGAAAGGAGCGATCGAAGATTTAGATTTCACTGATTATGGCAGAATTGAAATTTTATTGCCGAACGAGAAATTTCAATACAGCTATTGGAGCGATAATCACGGCACAGAAAGAACACCAAAGAATTATTCAACAATTTGCTATACGCTCCATGAGACAGACAGCGGAACAAAGCTAGAAATGGAACACCAAAACTTAAAGACAGAGGAAATGTACCTTAAAATGCTTGATGTTTGGGATTTCTTATTGTCAAGCTTGAAGGATTTTGTTGAGAAGAAGTGACGGGTTTCTGTTGTAGAGCGAGATAAAAAAGGCGCGACCGACCTTCAAGAGAATCGATCGCGCCTTTAATTGAAGCAGCTTGCAAATTACTTGACAGTAACTTTGCCGCCTGCTTCTTCGAGTTCTTTCTTAGCCGCTTCAGCCGCTTCCTTGGCGATACCTTCCTTCACAGGCTTGGGCGTGGCTTCCACCAAATCTTTGGCTTCTTTCAGACCCAATCCGGTCAGGCCGCGCACGACCTTGAGAACGGCGATCTTCTTGTCAGCAGGTACATCTTCGAGAATCACGTCGAATTCGGTCTTCTCTTCGACTTCTTCAGCCGGAGCCGCAGCGCCGCCGCCGCCCGCAGGCATCATCATCATGCCGCCAGCCGGAGCAGCCGCCGTGACGCCAAAGGCTTCTTCGATTTGCTTAACGAGTTCGGCGGCTTCAAGCAGGGTGAGCGATTTGAGTTGTTCGAGAATTTGATCGGTTGTTGCAGACATGGAATTTCTCCGTTAAATAAGTTGAAACAGTTGGACTTAGGCCGCTTCGTCTTGCGGCTTGTCTTTGTCGGCGACGGCTTGCAGGCTGCGAGCCAGCGATGCCGGGACTTCGTTGATGCCAGTGGCGATCTTGGCGGTGACGGCATTGATCGCTCCGGCGATTTGGGCGATAAGCTGCTCTTTCGAGGGCAAATCTCCGATCGCCTTCACGTCCGCCTCAGTCAGTGCCCGACCTTCCATGCAGCCGCCGCGAATCACGGTTTTCTTCGAGACGCGCTGGAATTCTTGATAGGCTTTGATCGCGCCACCGATGTCGTCTTTCATCAGCAAAAAGGCCGAAGACTCTTTGCAAAATTCGGTGATCGGCTGCCAGTTGTCCTGACCGTCAACCGCGATTCGCATCAGCGTGTTTTTGGTGACTTTGCACTCGGTTCCGCTGGGGCGCAGCCGATTTCGCAAGTCGGTGAGTTCGGCCACCGTCAAGCCTTTGTAGTCAATGACGACGGCGAGTTGCGAAGCGTCGAGGGTTTCTTTGAGTTCCGCGACGATCGCCTGTTTATCTTCGAGCGTTCTACCCATTCATTTTCACCTCCTGACAAGTTTGATAACTAACCGCAAAGCAAAACCCCGATCGATTCACAGACCGGGGTTTCACACACATTCGATCGCACCTCAGATGAGGGCGGAAAGTGCATCACCTCGGCAGGCTGTTTAAGCTTTCGCCCCTGCTGTCTGCGGCTTTGCGATTCAGTTGTAGCGGTTGGGCAATCTCAGATTTTGCGTTTGTTGCGACGATCGCCCTGAAATAAATTTCGGGCTAATAGCGCAAGTCCGTTGAAACGGACTCAAACCCCGGTCGATCGCCCTAACCCATTTCAATGGGTTTTCGCTTTGAGCCAGGAAATTGATTTCCTGGCATTCCTGGCATCGATCCCTCGATCGACTCTGATCGAACGTTAAGCAGCGGCATCCGCCTTGAGATCGCGCAGGGCGTTCACATCGACTTCGATCGCAGGCCCCATTGTGGCAGAAACGTAAATGCTGCGCCAGTAGCGGCCTTTCGCGCCCGAAGGACGGTTGCGATCGACGGTTTCTTGCAGCGCTTTGAGGTTGGTGAGCAAGTCTTCGGCTGAGAAGGATGCTTTGCCAAACAAAACGTGAACGATTCCGGTGCGATCGGCACGAAATTCTAGTTTACCAGCTTTAAACTCGTTGATCGCCTGTCCCACGTCAAAAGTCACCGTTCCGCCTTTCGGAGACGGCATCAAACCACGCGGACCCAAAAGGCGACCCAAGCGGGCAACCTGCGGCATCACGTCCGGCGTGGCGATCAAAACATCGAAATCCATCATGCCTTTTTGGATTTCTTCGATCAGTTCTTCTGACCCGACGATATCGGCTCCGCCTGCATTGGCTTCCGCGACTTTTTCACCGCGAGTAATCACGGCCACGCGGATCACCTGACCTGTGCCTTTGGGTAGCGCAACTGTTGTTCTTAGCTGCTGGTCGGTGTACTTGGGATCGATGCCCAGTCGCAGATGTGCTTCTGCGGATTCTGGAAATTTGGCCGTTGCGGTTTCCTTGAGCAGTTGCAGCGCTTCGAGCGGTGCATAGGCGCGGTCTTCAACTTTGGCTTGCAGTTCTCTCAAACGGCGCGAAACTTTTTTAACCATTGGTTTCTCCTTGGGGTGCGATCGAAGCTCTACTTCTCCCCCGAATCACTTCAAATTAACTCGTCACCGTAACGCCCATGTTGCGGGCGGTTCCTTCCACGATCTTCATGGCCGCATCGATGTCGTTGGCGTTGAGGTCGGGAAGTTTGGTTTGCGCGATCTCTTGCAGTTGAGCGCGAGTGATCGAGCCGACTTTCTTCTTGTTCGGTTCGCCTGAACCCTTGTCAATTCCGGCTGCTTTTTGAATCAGCACGGATGCGGGCGGGGTTTTGAGAACGAACGTGAAGCTGCGGTCTTCAAAGACGGAGATTTCAACGGGAATCACCAGTCCTGCTTGATCGGCAGTCCGGGCGTTGTATTCCTTGCAGAACATCATGATGTTGACCCCGTGCTGACCCAACGCGGGGCCGATCGGGGGTGCGGGGTTTGCTTTTCCTGCCGTAATCGCCAGTTTGATGATGGCGACAACTTTCTTTGCCATGTGCTTAGCCTTGTTTTTGAACCTGATTAAACTCCAATTCCACCGGAGTATCGCGTCCGAAGATCGACAGCAGTGCCTTCAGCTTCGATCGCTCTGGGCTAACTTCGATCACTTCGCCTTCAAAGTCCTTAAAGGGACCCGAAAGCACCACGATCTTGTCGCCAGCGGCCATGTCGATTTTGACAACGGCCTTTTGCTCTTGCGCCTGCTTGAAGATGCGATCGACTTCGCCCGCGCCCAGCGGCATTGGCTTGACGTGGCCGCGACCGCGACCATAGCGGCGCTTTTGTTCTGCCCCCACGAAGTTGATCACGTTAGGGGTATTCTTGACGACCTGCCAAGCATCATCATCCATGACCATGCGAATCAGTACATAGCCAGGAAATACTTTTTCGTCGGCATTTTGCCGCGACCCGTCCTTACGCAGCTTCACAGCCGGAGTTTGCGGAATCTCGATCTGAAGGATGCGATTTGCCACATCGAGCGTTTGAATCCGCTGCTCCAAGTTCATCTTGACGCGCTTTTCACAGCCCGACGCGACCTGAACGGCATACCAGCGTGGCGATCCTGTCGGCACATCGTCGGCTGGCTGCGGCTGCGCGGCATCTTCAGATAAAGCAATATTTTCTTCGTCGGATGCAAATGTCATCGAATCTACCTGCCCTGCGGCCTAACTAAATCGGTTGGTCACGAAATATCGTTGCCAAGAGGATTGAAAGCGATCGAACCGATTCGCTGACATGCGAAAACCGCGAGACCTCGCCTCCAAAGTTCTAGCTTACTGCAAATTCGCGCCTTTGGCAGCAGCACGATCATTGGCGCTTCTGGGTGAACAGATTGCATAAAAAAGCCAAACTCGACTGAAGAAACAGCAAAAGCATTCCATAACTTATGAACTAGAAGGGAGGCGAACATGGCCGATTCTCAAATCAACACTTTCACCAATGATGACCAGCGCGATGTCGCGATCGCCCACGATCCGGCGGGTAACTTTGTGGCGGTTTGGCAAAGCCAAGGACAAGACGGCAGCGCCACTGGCATTTATGCTCAGCGATTCAACAGCAGTGGTAATCGCATTGGCGGCGAAATTTTGGTCAACACGTTTACGAATAGCTTTCAGCGCGATCCCGATGTGGCGATCGACGCAGCCGGAAACTTTGTCGTCACCTGGTACGGATCTGGACCCGGAATCGGTACACCTGTTCCAGATTCAGACGGCGTCTATGCTCAGCGCTTTGATAGTAGCGGGGCAAGACTGGGGGCGACGATTTTGGTGGAGTCATTTCCTGATGCAACCAATTTTGGCCCGTCGATCGCAATGGACACCGATGGCGATTTTGTAATTACCTGGAGCGGCTTCAGGACACAAACTGGAGCGCAAACAGGCGTATTTGCTCGTCGGTTTAATTCAGCAGGCACAGCGCAGGGCAGCACCTTTGCGGTCAGCAGCGGCAATTCTTCTAATCCCGATGTGGCAATGGATGCCGATGGCGACTTTGTGATTGCCTGGACGGGCGACGATGGCGGCAGCAACGGCATTAAAGCGCAACGCTTTAGCGCGGCTGGCATCGCCCAAGGCGGCGAGTTTTTGGTCAACACCAAAACGACAAATTCTCAAAATCGAGCGGCGATCGCAATGGATGCGACAGGCAATTTTGCGATCGTCTGGGAAGATTCTGACGCGGGCATTCAGCTTCAGCGCTACAGTCCAGACGGAACGCGGCAGGGCAGCGAATTTCAGGTGCAGTCGATCGATCGCAACTTTGAAACCAGCCCTGACATCGCCATGAGTCCTAGCGGCGAGTTTGTCGTCACCTGGCAAGTGTTTCTCGATGCGATTTACGGTCGCGCCTTTACCGCTGATGGCACTTTCAAAGACTACGATTTCCAGGTCAACACCAATTTAGCGGGCGATCAGTTTACGCCTGCGATCGCGCTCGACGGCAGCGGCAGCTTTGTCACGGCCTGGAGCAGTACGGAACAAGATGGCAGCGGCAGCGGCGTCTTTTTTCGCCAATTTGCCCGCCCCGAACTCAATTTGTCTCTGGTGGGTACGCCAGAGCGCGATCGACTGGCCGGACGCGAAATCGCGGAAAGCATCAGCGGTCTGGCAGGTGACGATCGAATTTTGGGATTGGGCGGCAACGACACCCTGATCGGCGGCAGCGGCAACGACGAACTAGACGGCGGCGCTGGTCGAGACACGCTGAACGGCGGTGCGGGCAGCGACGCGCTGCGCGGTGGAGAAGGCAACGATATTTTGATTGGCGGCGGTGGAAATGATCTGCTCGATGGCGGACAAGGGCGCGATCGACTCCGGGGCAATGGCGGCAGCGATCGATTTGTGCTGACGCGCCGACAGGGGCGCGACATCATCGAGGACTTTCAGAACGGTCGAGACAGTCTGCTGCTGACGGGTGATCTTCAGTTTCGTGACGTAACGATTCGCCAATCGGGTCGCAATACGCTAATTCGCAGCGGCGCAGATCCATTAGCACTGCTCACAGGCGTTTCCGCAAGTCAAATTTCGGCCAGCGACTTCATCACCCTCTAGCCGCACCTGCTGGAGGGGCAACTACTGCGTCTCCAGCGGAACTCACCTGAACTTGTCGCTTGAGCGTGCTATCGAAATACCTGTCCTGCTGCCCAGTTGAACAAGTTATCCACGAAATAAACGGTCGTTGCCGAAAGTGTCACCATCAAAAGCACGGCCAGTGACTCGCTAATTAACTGCTGGCGACTCGGCCACACGACTTTATCCAGTTCTTCTCTGGTTCCCTTGAGAAATTCGCCTGCACCAGAACCGACTTTTTTGTCTTCAGTCGTCTGCTTTTGCTCTTTTTTCTGCTCTTTCGGTTGCTCTTTTTGCTCGTCTTTTGCCACGATCGCCCACCTCCACTAGATTCCACTGCCCGCACGAAAAGCCGCAAGCTTCCGCAGGACATGACCTCCAATCCACTAGCTTACTGCAAACTCTGCCCCGACAGCAGCAAGATCGGCCAGTGACAGAACCAATCCGATCGAGCAAAAAGCTAGTAATCCAGCGCTCTCTTGCAAAATGAAGCAGCGCCACTGCAACGATTTTAGCTGACAATCTGATAAATTGCAGGCCGATATTGTGGTTCAGGAATTGGCTTTCCTTGAGCTTTCGCTGCTTCGATCCAGGCGGCTTTTGCGATCGCCACTTCCCGCACCGCTTCCTCTGGCGTTTCACCAAACGCAGAACAATACTTCAAATCAGGAATATCAGCAATATACCCCTCATCCTCTTTGCTGTAGAAAACATTAATGTGATGATCTTTCATGATTCTTCTCTATTTTCCATTAGAAGGACATGTTGTTCAATTAGCGCTAGAAAATGAGGAGCCAATCGATTGAATCAGCTTCGTTATAATTCTCAGTTCCTCCATCATTGATCTCATCGCTAGTAAATAAGATGAGAAAGATAAGTCGAGTTGAGACTTATAATTTTGTCCTCAAGGCTTGACCAAGGTTCAAGGCTAAGTTCTTGATTCAAAATTTCTATTAGATTAATTTGTTGCTGGTCGAGATAGTCCGCATATTGGTTCGATCGAATCGGTTCAAGTTGTCCATTCGACCATGAAAACTCTTCTAAAACAGAATAACCTGCTCGACAGCCAAGACATAAAAAGTCGTAAAGATTTTCACCAATAATTACATTTTGTTGTCCATGAAAGTTTGTTGGAACAGTCATGATGACGGGTGAATTTGATAGCGGGCGATCATCCATTTCTAAAAAGCTGAAGTGGACACCATCGCAGCCAGTACCTGCAAATGTTTTCACATTCAGCGGTGTGCAGTAATATCCCTTGGGTTTTGTTGGAATCTCAAGTCTTAAGCCAATTGACACAAATGCTTCATTGAATGTTTCGCTAATTGGTTGGGCTTCCCGATTGGCGATCGCCCAAAGCTGCTCAAAATTTACCTTCATACTCATTCTTTTCCTTTGGGTAAACTTGCTCTTTAGCAATCCGAATCTTTTCTCCGATCGGTATTTTTTCTGCATTGGATGCTTGCAGCAGCGGATATTCCTGAACTTCTACAGGCGATAAAACTCTAAATCGAAAATCTCCCACATAAACCCGATCGCCTCCCTCTTCATAAACATCTCCCAAAACGCTCGATCGCGCCGTCAGCCAGTCGCAAAATTCGATCGCATCACTGGCACGAACACCTGTAATAGGTTTGTTGGCATCTCCGGGTGCAAATCGAGCGCTTGTCCAGTGATCGGGCTGGCGATTTTGGCCGATCGATCGCTTTTCATCAATAAACAGTTGATATTCGGCACAGGTGATGTAGCTAGTATCAATTTCGGTTTTGTCATCGATGCGGAGTAGATTTTTGAGACGGCGTGAAAGTTTGACTTCGGCAGCGAGTTTGAAGATTGCCGGATTGGTGGATTCAAGACCTTCTTCGATCGCCACTTCCAAACTTTTGCGAACATTTGAATCGACGCGCAAACCTTCTTCGAGGCAGTCATAAGCGATCGCCAAAGATTGAACCGTATTGCGATCGATCGCAGTTTGAATTAGATAGCTGGCATCCGCTTGAGCGGCGTAAAGACGAATCGTTTCTTCCCACCAGGGATCATCGATGTGGCGAGCTAGCAGCATTTCCTGATTGATGTCTTTAATTTGCTTGGCGGCGAGATATTCCTGTAGGCTTTTGTGGGCGAACTCGTAAACATCTTGTTCGCGCTGAACGAGAAGACCGCTGACCCGTTCGATCGACTGCAAAAACTCGATCGGATCGGCTTCTGCGCCTGCGACTGTTGCTAATCTTTGACGAATTAATAAACAAGCTGTAACCAGTTTGAATTCGCGAGTGTTGCGCTGCATTCCCTTAAGCGCGAGGACTTGCAAAACCGTTTGCTTTTGGGCGGCAGAGAGGCGATCGCTCAAGCCTTTTGCTTCTTGTCGGCGTCCCAACAGCACATCACAAATTTCGGCATACAGTTCGACTCTTCGTCTCGGCAGTGCGCCCCGGTAGCAGTGAACCGTCGCAATCATCGTTAGCAGCAGCGGATTGACGGCCATTGCTGCCAGCGGTGGACTGTTTTGGATGCGGCGCAGGAGATCGGCGGCACTGGAGCGGGCGGCTTGCTCAATGCCCGGATCGATCGCCCGCGCCTGTCGTTTCGATTCGTTTTCGCGATACCAGCGCGTAATGAACTGCTCAACTTCACGCCAGTGAAACGGCTGCACGCCCAGCACCAAATCGATTTGCGGCAGATGCGTTTTTACGCTGTCGTAGCCGAACGGACGTGATGTAAGGATGAATGGCGATCGCCCATAGCGCTGCATCTGCTGATTCACCCACTGTGCCGCCTTCTGCCGCTGAGCCGGATCAGCCACTTCATCGAGTCCATCTAGCATCACGAGGCATTGGCCTTGCGCGAGTCGGGTCACGAACCAATCTGCCGTTCCTTCCAGTGGGCGATCGCTCGGCTGCCTTTGTACCTGCTGTTCGATGAGCTGCACCAAGGTCGGCGGCGAATCAGCGGCGATCGCGTCCCGCCAATCGCGCAGGTAGAGCAAAACGGGGATGCGATCGGGCGCTTTGGGATGCTGTTGGGGATGTCGCCTGCGGGCATAAGTCAGCGCCAGATGCTCTAGTAGCGTACTTTTACCTGATCCCGGTGGCCCAATCAGGGCAATTCGTGCAGCCGGAGCCGCCACGAGAAACGGCCAGATACTCAGCGCATCGATCGATCGCTCCGGCTGAATTAGTGCCCCAGATAGCTGCGGCAAACTGCTGGCCTGAACGCGCAGCGGCACATACACCTGCTCCAAATCCGGCTTGAACGGGGCGAGATCAAAGCCTTGCGTGCGCGTAGTGCGGTAGGCGTAGATCAAGCTTTGACGGTAGCGATCGCCAAATCCCATTCCGCCGACTTGACCCACAATCCAGCGGGCATCTCGTTCGCCGCGCTGCTCAACTGCTTGCTTGAGGATGGCCGTGAATTTGTCGGAATAAGCGGTCAAGAGTGAGAGAAGGGCGGTTCCCGTGAAGGCGATCGCGCCCTGCGTCCACTGTTGCTGCCAAAGCGCGTGCAGCGTAATTGCCGCGCCTGCACTCGAAGGCGACCACTTGAGTAAAGCCTGGAGGATTCTTTGCATGGTGGACGGGACGCCAGTGTGATTCGAGTTTAGCCTGTTGCAACTGAGGCGATCGAATTCAGCAGCGTTGCCGACTCCAGCAGATCTCCATCGCGATCTGACAATTGCCGTGCCCTATTAATCAGTGCACGATCGGCCTAGGATTGCGGTGCGGCCTGTCCTTCCTGCATCGGACTAATTGGAATTCCATCAGAAAGGTTCAGGACGCCTGACGTGACAATGCGATCGCCCGGCTGCAAGCCTTCGAGTACCTGATAGTTGTTGCCTTGAATGCTGCCCAATTCGACGAGGCGCTGACGGGCGACTAGCTGCGGCGGTTGGCCGGGTTGCAGCGGTTGCGATTCCGCCAGGAAGACAAAAGTTTCGCCGCCTAAGCGAGAAATTGCTGCACTGGGAACGAGCAGGCCGCTGCGATCGTCCCAAATGAGGCGAGCGCGGACAAACTGATTGTTGAGCAGTCGCCCGCCAGGATTGGGAAATTGGGTTTTGACCAAGACGGTTTGGGCGGTGGGATTGGCCTGTGGCGAAATGAAGCTGACTTGCCCAACGCCAAGCGCTTTGCCTTGAGCATCGGACAGTTCAACGCGCTGCCCCGTCCGCAAATCCGCTGAGCGCTCGATCGGCACAGCGATCTCTAGCTCCAGTCTGTCATTTTCGGTAATGCTGGTGAGCGTGTCGCTTGAGCTGACAACTTGTCCGACTCGCACCGGAATGTCGCCGACCACACCCGCAAACGGAGCGCGGACGATCGTATCTTGCAGCTCGACGTTTGCGGCACTGGCATTTGCTTGTGCTTGAGCCAGTCCAGCCTGCGCTTCGGCAAGGTTGGCACGAGCCGCTTCGATGCGCTGATCGATCGCCGCCAAAGCCGAAAGTGCCGTGCGGCGATCGCGCTCCACAATGTCAAGCTGCTCTCGCGCCAGCGCACCTGCGGCAACCAGATTGGCAATGCGATTGCGCTGCGTGGTTTGCAGTTCAACTTCGGCAAGGCTAGCGACTCGTTCGGCCTGGAGCGCTTCAATTTGCGAAGCGGCATTGGCGCGAATCGCCCGGGCAGAGTTGACGCTGGCTAAAACGCCCGCCAGTTCTGCCTGTCGTCGATCTGGGCTGAGCAGTACGATCGGTGTTCCCTGCGCGACGCGATCGCCCGCTTGCACAAAAATTCGCGTCACCCGCCCTTCAATTTCTGGACTGAGTTCGACGGCATTGCGCGATGTGAGGTTGCCGACAAATTCCGTCGCCTCTTGCACTCTTCCGGTCTGCACAGCGGCAACTTCAACCGGAGCGGCTCGCCCCTGCATTGCGTTTTCTGGGGGCTGCGATCGCGCTTGCCACCAGCGCCACAGGCCAAAGCTTCCCAACAGCAGCAGCAAAGCGCCGATCACCCAGGGCAACCAGCGGCGCGGGGTGGGCGAAGCGGTAGGTCGATGCGGCTCGACGATCGCCAACTCAGACTCGGAAGAAGGTTCCATTGCTTGCAACTTTGCAGGGCTAGACTTTAATAGTTAGCGCACTCCGTTTTTTTCGTCAATCTGCTGTCATTTTTTGCAATCGCGATTTGGGCGATGTGTAGATTGATGCAGGACATTCTACAAAAACTTCTCTTACAGACGATGCAATGAAAGTGTTATTTATTTGCAGCCGAAATCGCTTGCGGAGTCCAACAGCGGAAGCAATTTTTTCAGCATATGAAGGTTTAGAAGTTGAATCAGCCGGACTCGATCGAGATGCAGAAATGCCGCTTGAAAGTGAAGCGATCGAGCGGGCAGATATCATTTTTGTGATGGAAAAATCACATCGCAAAAAGCTGATGCAACAGTTTCAACCTTGGCTCAAAAGCAAGCGTGTCATCTGCCTGGATATTCCAGACGAATATGATTACATGGAGCCAGCTTTGATTGATCGGCTCAAGAAAAAGGTGTTACCGCTGTTGAAAACCTTTTAGAAGAATTAGCAGAAACGCAGGCGATCGCCGTCAAAACATCGTCTACAACAATTCGCGTCCCAAATAAGGCCGCAGCACATCCGGAATTTTCACCTTGCCGTCTTCTTGCTGATAGTTTTCCAGAATTGCGGCCATCGTCCGACCGATCGCCAATCCCGATCCGTTCAGCGTGTGCAAAAACTGGGTTCCTTTTTTGCCTGCTTCTTTAAAGCGCAAATTTCCCCGTCTCGCCTGAAAATCGTTGCAGTTTGAGCAGCTTGAAATTTCGCGATATTTGCCCGACGAGGGCAGCCAAACTTCGAGATCATAAGTTTTTGCAGCGGAAAATCCCATATCGCCCGTGCAAAGCTGCAAGACGCGATAGGGCAATTTCAACGCCTGCAACACGCCCTCGGCGTCCTGCGTCAGCGATTGCAGTTCCGCTTCCGACTGGTCAGGATGCACGAACTTGAACATCTCCACCTTGTTGAACTGGTGCAGGCGAATCAATCCGCGTGTGTCGCGTCCGTAGCTGCCCGCCTCCCGTCGAAAACACGGCGTATAGGCGCAGTGGTGAATCGGTAGGGCTTCCGCATCGAGGACTTCATCACGGTACAAGCTGGCGATCGGCACTTCCGCCGTTGGCGTCAGCCACAGGTCATCGCGATCGCACTTAAAGCTTTCCTCGGCAAATTTAGGCAGTTGTCCTGAAGCCGTCAGCGACGCGCTGTTCACCAAAATCGGCGGCAGCACTTCCACATAGCCCGCCTGAACGTGGCGATCGAGCATGAACTGAATCAAGGCTCGCTCTAAGGCTGCACCCGCTCCAACCAAGGTTACAAAGCGGCTTTGGGCGATTTTGGTCGATCGCTCGAAGTTGAGAATCCCCAATTTTTCGCCGATTTCCCAGTGCGGCAAAATGTTCGGATTCAGCGGCAAATATTCGTCGCCCCAGCGCCGCACTTCGATATTTTCTGTTTCATCTTTGCCGATCGGCGTGGACGGATCGGGCAAATTCGGCAGCGTCAGCATCACGGCTTCAAGCTGGAATTTCAAGTCGCGCTCTTGCGGTTCCAGTTCGCCAAGCTGCGCGTTGACCTGATTGCCTTCTTCGCGCAGCGCCTTGACAACTGCATCATCCGGCTTTGCGCCACCGCGCATTTTCTCGCCAACGAGTTTGCCAATTTCGTTGCGGCGTGCTTGCAACTGCGATCGCTTCACTTCCAAATCGCGCTGTTGGCGATCGAGGTCGATCACGATTTGCAGGTCATAGTTTCCGCGTGTGTTCAGGCGTTCTTGCACCTGTTCGGGATTTTCGCGAATCAATTTGAGGTCAAGCACGGCGGTTCATGCGAAGAAATTCCATCTACACCAGCATAGCCGTTTGGCGATTCGGAAGAACTGCCGAAACCGCTTTGAACGGACTGCGGACGGCGCAACTACAATTAAATTAGGCGATCGAGGGCAAATCAGGTGATCGAGGGCAACTTCATGAGCGCAACCGTTGAATTTGTTCCGCAACAGCAAATCGTGATCAAGCTTGATCCGATCGTGAAGCTGACGGACGATCAGTTTTTTGAGTTTTGCCAAATCAATTCTGAGCAGCGGTTTGAACGTAGCGCCAGCGGGGAGCTAATTGTTTTGTCACCCACCGGAGCAGAGTCGGGAAATCGCAATGCCAGTTTGATTGTACAAATCGGCGTGTGGGCAGAGCGAGATGGGACAGGATTGATTTTCGACTCTAGCACTGGGTTCACGCTGCCAAATGGCGCAGTTCGATCGCCCGATGTTGCCTGGATTGCTCGATCGCGCTGGAATACCATTCCGCTCGCGCAGCGCAAGAAGTTCGCTCCGATTTGCCCGGAATTTGTGGTGGAGTTGCGATCGGAAACCGACGATCTCTCCACGCTGCAAGCCAAGATGCAGGAATATCTCGATAATGGCGCACGGTTGGGCTGGCTGATTGATGCGATCGAAAAGCAGGTTTACATCTACCAGCCCAATGCTCTAGTCCAACAGCTTAACAATCCAGCCATCCTCAGCGGCGATCCAACGCTTTCCGGCTTTGTGCTGGATTTAAGCAAAATTTGGTAGCGAATCAATTGGGCGTTGTTGCGATCGGCAGTCGTACCGTAAATGTCGTTCCTTGATTGGCTTCACTCTCCACCGCGATCGATCCGCCGTGCAGTTCAACGGCTTGCTTGGCGATCGCCAGTCCCAATCCGGTTCCCGGAGTTGTGCCGACATTTTGCGCTCGAAAGAATGCTTCAAATAAACGTGGCTGGTCTTCGATCGGAATGCCAATGCCGCTGTCGCGGATGCGAAACGCGATCGCTTCGGGTTGTCCCATCAGTTCCAGCGTCACCGTGCTGCCGATCGGCGAATATTTAATCGCGTTGGCGATTAGGTTACTCAAAATCAGACGCAGTAATTTTTCATCCAGTGCAGGCTGGCCGCACTCGCCCTGCACGGTGAAAATCAAGCGGTGTTCGCGGCCTGATCCCAGCTTGAATTCTTCAACAAGCTGATCGCAAAACGCCTCGATCGCTACTGGTGCAGGCGCAAAGTTCAGCTTGCCTGCTTCGGCTCGACTAATCAGCAGCACATCGTCGAGCAGTTCCAGCATCCGAGCGATCGCTGCTTGAATGCGGCGAAAGCAATCCGCTCGTCGTTCCGCTGACCAGTCTGGATATCGCTCTAGCAGTTGCGTCGTTCCCGAAATCACATTGAGCGGATTGCGAAACTCGTGCGTGACCAGCGACACAAACCGCGATCGCAGTGAATTGACTTCCTGGGCTTGCTGAAGCGCTTGCTGGCGCTCGTCCTCGATCCGCTTGCGATCGCTTACGTCTAGAACAAAGCAAATCACAGTTTCCTCAGCCTCACTCAGCAGCGCTCCGCCCGTTTGGATGACGACGCGATCGCCGTTTTTGTGCAGCATTTCTTTTTCATACTCGCGAAAAATGCTGGTCTCGCGCAGTTCTTCAATAATTTGACGATCGCGCTCTTGATATTCTGGCGGTGTCAGCACATCCCAACGGACTTGACCCGATCGCAGTTCCGAGCGTGTGTAGCCAAGCAGGGCGAGAAATGCATCATTGGCATCGAGAATCTGCCCTTGAAAGTTGGCGATCACAAATCCGATCACGCTCGACTCGACCAATCGCTGCAATCCCAAATGATTGCCTTGTAGCGCAGCAAAGACCGATTCATATTCGGCATCCACCCGATCGCGCTCCACTGCTTGAAACGCCTGCAAATACTGCCGCGATTGCAGCAAATTCGTCAGCCGCACCTGTAATTCCAGCCAGTCGATCGGCAGCTTGATCACGTCGTCTACGCCCTGCAAATCGATCGACTCAAGCTGATCACACACTAGCAGCACAGGTAAAAGCTCGAATGCCGACCGCTTCCGATCTAAAATCAAGACACGATCGCGATCGAGGCTGGGGCGATCAATCAGGCACAAATCGAACGAGGCAGAATCGATCGTGCCTTCGACTAATCGATACTCGTGGTTTTGCAGCCATTGGGCGATCGCCTGCCGCAGGTTTGAAGGTTCTAGGCATAGCAGAATTTGCTTCATAAGCTGCCTTCGATCGCCAAGACCATTCGCAAGATAGATGCGAATTGGGTCTCTTCATCCTATCAGGTTAGCGGTAATGGAAGTCAGTTGGCAGCAAAAAACGGGCTGATCTGTGAGATCAGCCCGTCAATTGGGAACGCTTGTAGACGTGGATTACTGAACCACGAGTTTGACGTTGGCGTTTTGCAGGCCAGGACGCTTGACTTCAGCCAAGGTCTTGTTGACTGCATACTTCTGGTTGATCGAGTTGATCAGTTCGGTTTGGTTGTGCTTCTTGGCAACACCCCAAAGGTCTGCGATCAAGTCAAACGAACCATCGGCATTGCGCGACCAGCCCAAATCATATTCGCCTTCCAACACTGCCACGATATCCGAGCGGACGCGCTGACCGTTGTAGCCACGAACATCAGCTTCGGTCTTCACATTGATACCCAGGTCGCGCAGCGAAGCCTTGAGGATTTCGGCATCGGTGATTTTGGTGCGAAGAGTGCTAAAGTGAGACATTTTGGATTTCCTCCGATAGAAGAGATTGAGAGAGACAACGTGTTTACATTTGAACACCGATCGGTTTAGCGGTTGGAAGGCAAACCTGATACGGCCTATTTTGTCAAACTGCTAGCAACTTGCTAGCCTTTCCTCCTGTTGGGAAGCAGGAGTGAAAGCCTGTTAGAACTCCATCCGCTGATACTCAGCGACGGAGGCGGCGGCAGGTCTCGCTCGCTGATTCGCCCAGTCCCGCAGGGCAGTGACCTGTTCGCTCATTGTCTTCGACAGCGGCAAGGTGGCTCGAATTGCGGCGATGATGTCTAGCTGCGTAAATTCGCGGTCTTGCGCGAAAGCCTCATACATCGCGGCCACGAGTGCCTGCTCGATTTCTGCGCCCGAAAAGCCATCGCAGACTTTCACAAGCTGATCGAGGTCAAATCGAGCAATGTCGCGCCGTCGTTTCGACAAATGAATTCTGAAAATCTCTTTGCGCTCTTCCGGGTTCGGCAAATCGACGAAGAACAATTCGTCAAAGCGACCCTTCCGCAAAAACTCACCGGGCAACCGTTCGACTCGGTTCGCCGTTGCCATCACGAAGACCGGAGAAGTTTTCTCCTGCATCCAGGTGAGGAACGACCCGAAGATCCGGCTGGACGTGCCGCCGTCGGAATCGGCTGATCCGCTGCTGCCTGCAAACGCCTTGTCAATTTCGTCAATAAATAGAATCGTCGGTGAAATTGATTCTGCGGTTTTGAGCGCGTTTCGCAGGTTGGCTTCCGATCGACCCACCATCGAGCCGTCATAGACGCGACCCATATCCAGCCGCAAGAGAGGCAGTCCCCACAGGCGCGAAGTCGTCTTGGCAATTAGCGACTTTCCACAACCGGGAACGCCAAGAATCAGCATTCCTTTGGGCTGGGGCAGACCATATTCGCGGGCACGTTCGGTGAAAGCGCCCGATCGCTGCTTCAGCCAGTGCTTGAGTTCTTCCAAGCCGCCGACCGAATCGATCGTTTCATCTTCCTCGATGTATTCGAGGATGCCGTTGCGCCGAATCAGTTGCTTCTTTTCCGAAAGCACCACATCCACTTCAGCTTCGGTCAAACGTCCGGCTGTCACCTGTGCCTTGCGGTAGACTTTTTCCGCTTCATCGCGGGTCAAACCAAGCGCAGCCTTAAGCAGTTTTTCTCGCGTCTCGGTTGCCATGCGGCGATTCGTGCGCGACGCATCAAGTTGATTGGTCAAAACTTGATTGAGTTCGCTCATGTCCGGCAGGGGAAAGTCAAGAACGGCGACTTCCTTTTCGAGTTCGATCGGAACCTGCTGGACAGGCGACATCAGAATAATGGTTTTCTCCGTGCCTTTGAAGCTGGCGATCGCATCTCTGAGCCAGCGGGTGACAGCGGGAGAATCTGCGAACGGATGTAAATCTTTGAAGACAAAAATCGACGGCTCGCGCTGCCGGATTGCCCACTCGATCGCCGCTTCGGGCGAAACGGTGTTGTGCTGTGTTTGAGTGCGGGCTTGGCCGTATTCGACAATGCCGTGCGTCATCGTCCAGATGTAGACGCGGCGCTTGGATTTGGTTTGAGCGATCGTGGCGATCGTCTGCTCTGCTCGTTCTTCCTCGGAAGTGACGAGGTAGATCAGCGGATATTGAGCTTGAACTAGAACGCTGAGTTCTTCTTTCATTGCCATTGACCTACATCAAGAACAGACAGCCGAAGCAGTGAGGAACGAAAACCGAGACTAAACCGAGACGAGAGCTTGCTCGCCGGATTGATCGCCAGCGTGATCAACAGGCAAATCATCATCAAGCAGGCCAGGTTGCTGACCGAGGGCGATCGCTTCTCCGTCGCGAACCACAAGAGAGGTAGAACACTCAGGGCAACTATAGACCTGGTGGGCGCGACCGTGAGCGGCTTCCACTTCGTCCACAATCTCAGAATGATTGAGGTAGAAAATGATGGCTCGCTGGGCGATCGCTGACATCGCCTCCGCATCAACCGCAGCTCGAATTTTTAGCTGACGGTGCAGGTTTGGCGGCAGGTATAGAGTGACTTTGTGCTTCTCTTGCATAACGGATTACATGGTGAATACCCGGGTATGCAGACAAGAGTAATTGGAAGGTTAAGGGGCTGTCAAGACCGTATGCTGCTATGACAGCATTATTGTTACATTACTTTACACAAAGAGTTCAAATGCTTGATTTTTCGTGAGAACAACTGGCCGCACTCAGGCTCGCGCTGTCTTGAGTGCGGCCAAAATGGGCTAGAGGCTGTCTGAAGCGAGGGGAACCAGTTCGCCCGTTGTCGTAAAGCCAAGCAGCATCTTTTCTTGCGATCGAATGGCTTTGCCTGTGAGGGCGCAACGTTCCTCTCGCTGGGCGATCGCTTCCAGGCTGGCTCGAATCTGCTCGCGGGCAATCTGTGGCTGATAGTCGCTCGATCGCTGCTGCACATAGTTCCACAGCACATCTCGAATCAATGCCTGATAGCCCTGATTGCCGGATAACTCTTTCAGCTTTTCCTTTAGCTCGCGTTCCAGCCGGATGCTGGTAACTTCCATTTCGGTTGTGGCGGTGCGACTGAGTGTGTACATCCTGTTTCTCCTTTAGTAATCAAGTGGCAAATGCTGCCATTGCCGTAATACAAGTGTAGTATGTGAACGAGCGATTGCCTATAGCAATGCGTGCGGGCAGCCGAGGCGCTGGATCATCCACGCTTGCTAGTATTAGGCCGTTTCACCAAATGTATTGACCGAATTGCGACTGAGCTGCTCAGGTTTGCCACCGTTTTGCTGACCTTTCCAACGCTGCCTTCAGTGGGCGATCGCATCCGCTTAAGTGCACCATCTTATGAATCCGTTGAGATATCAAGTTCCAGGACTGACGCAACGCTGCTATTCAGAGTGACTTCCATTTGGAGGTTGCTGCAACTGCTGCATGATTAGCGCTTCAAGCTGAGGGGAATTCAGGGAACTCGATCGCAAATGTAGATCGCGCTGGGGAAACGGAATTTGAATGTCTCGCTCTTTCAGCACTTCAAAAATGCGGAAGTACAAATCGCTTTTGAGAATAAATTGTCGATTGGGTTTTGTTGTCCAAACCAGCAAATCGAAATTGAGCGCACTTTCACCAAAGCCTGTAAAAAAAACTTGCGGTGCTGGATTTTTCAGCACCTCAGGATGACTTTGAGCTGCTTCAATTAGGGCAGAGCGAACCGTTTGCGGATCGGCACTGAAGGCAACGCCAACAGGCAAATGCAGCCGTGAAATCGGATTGCGATGGCTCCAGTTAATCACTTCTTCTTCTAAGAAGCGAGAGTTTGGAACGATAATTGAGACATGGTCGAGGGTGCGGATTTCAGTGCTGCGTCCGCCAATTCGCTCTACGGTTCCTTTGAAGTTAGCAATTTCAATAAAATCTCCAATTTGGATTGGACGCTCCACAATGAGCACCAAACCGCTGCCGAAGTTTTTGGCAATATCTTGAAAGCCAAAGCCAATTCCTACACCTAACGCACTCGCTAAGATGGTCAGCGAACTAATATCAAGTCCCCAAATTTGCAGAACAATCAGCGTGCCGATCGTAATTAAACTGTACTTAGTTAAAATTGCAATTACTTCCTGTCCGCCTCGGCTGAGTCCGGCCAGATGCAGCACTCGCGATCGCAACAAGTTCGTCAGCGTTCCGGCTAGTGCGATCAGTCCAGACAATAAACCTGCAAGCAGCAGCAGATCAATGATGGAATAGGCGTTTCTGCCCAAGCTGATGATGGGCGAAGTGAAGCTTGATTTCAGCGCATCCGTCACCTGATAGCTCCAAGCGCGAGTGACGGGAAACAAATTTGTGATGTAGAGTGCGGCGATCGTCCACAGTCCCACGCGGGCGATCGCGACCAGCAGCCTCAACAGTTCTTCGAGCGGACGTGAAGACGACTCTAATTGCGTTTCTGCGGCAGTCGTAAACCGCTGTCGGAGCGATCGCAGCGCTTGATTTCGCATTCTGCCCAGCAGCCAGTGGAGAAACGCAGCAGCAACGACAACTCCAACCGTGAGCAGCGTCATTTGCCGCAAATAAACTGGACTGCGCTCTGCTTGCGCCTGTCGAACCGCATTTTGAATTTGCTGTGCCCAAGTTGCCGCTTGCTCATCCGGCGTGCTGCCAGGAATTGCGTCCTGCTGGGTGACTGTGAGCAAGTAGCGATCGTTAAGCAGCAGAGTTGGCGATTGGTTGCGCTGTTCAATTCGGACGCGAATCGGACGAGCAGATTGGATAGCATCTTGCAGTTGCAGGTTGATCAAATTCGCTCGATCTTGAGCGCTGTACTGTCCAGAACCGCTGACTTCAAAGAGGACTTGTCCGTCCAGAGCAACGGTAGCCTGAGCAGATTGCGCGATCGCAGGAGCCAATCCCAAAGTCAAAATCAGCAAGACCACGATCGCCACCTTGCTAATCGATCGAATCATCCACCGCAAAGATATTAAATTTCGCATTGCGTTTGTTAAAAGACGAGATATCCAAGTTATCAATTGCCGATTCCAACTGCTGATTTCAACAGGCTTAAGGTGGAATTTATCCGATTAATCAAATTTACAGGCAGTATCGATCGAGTTGCGGTCAAACTGCTTGTGGAAGCAATGCGTGACATGCCGCGACCATTCATCTGAAATTCGTCAGTCGGTTTGGTTAAACAAAAAAATGGAGCGATCGCCAGACCGCTCCAAAATTCACCTGTTCTCTCAATTTCTCAATCTCATGGAGGCGAAATCGATCGCCTCCGTCCATGAAACCTACTTGGTTTCGGTGAAGTCAGCGTCGATCACATCATCGCCACCGCTGCTGGTTGTGCCTGCGTCGCCGCCGCCTGCGAAGTCATCGCCTGTGGGGGCTTGGCCGCCGCTTTGCTGATAGAGGTTGCTGCTGATGCTGTAGAAGGCTTGCTGTAGCTCGTTCATGCCGGACTTCATGCGATCGAAGTCTTCTTGAGCGACTGCATCTTTCAGATCTTTGATCAAGCCTTCCACCTTGGTCTTGTCAGCATCGGGAACCTTGTCGCCCAGTTCGCTAAGCTGCTTCTCGGTTTGGTAGGCCAGCGAGTCGGCTTGGTTCTTCAGGTCGATGCGTTCGCGGCGTTCTTTGTCGGCGGAAGCGTTTTGCTCGGCTTCGCGCACCATCCGCTCCACATCGTCCTTCGGCAAAGTCGAAGCACCCGTGATGCTGATCGACTGCTCCTTGCCCGTACCTTTATCCTTGGCGCGGACATTCAAGATACCGTTGGCATCGATGTCAAAGGTGACTTCGATCTGCGGAATACCGCGCGGCGCGGGAGGAATACCGTCGAGGCGGAAGGTTCCCAGGCTCTTGTTGTCGCTCGCCATTTCACGCTCACCTTGCAGGACGTGAATTTCCACGTTCGACTGACCATCGGCAGCGGTCGAGAAGGTTTCCGACTTCTTGGTCGGGATCGTCGTGTTGCGCGGAATGATCTTGGTCATCACACCGCCCAGAGTTTCGACGCCCAGCGAGAGCGGCGACACGTCAAGCAGCAGGATGTCTTTGACTTCGCCTGCCAGCACGCCCGCTTGGATGGCTGCACCGACCGCAACCACTTCATCCGGGTTGACGGTTTGGTTGGGGTCTTTGCCCAAGGTGCGCTTGACGAGTTCTTGCACGGCAGGAATCCGGGTGGAACCACCGACGAGAACGACTTCATCGATCGCACTCTTGTCGAGTTTCGAGTCGCGCAGCGCGGCTTCAACGGGGACGCGGCAGCGATCGATCAAGTCAGCACAAAGCTCTTCAAACTTGGCGCGGGTCAAGGTCGTGTCGAGGTGCTTCGGCCCGTCTTGCGTTGCCGTAATGAAGGGCAAGTTGATTTCCGCTTGCGTCACGCTCGACAGTTCGATTTTGGCTTTTTCAGCCGCTTCCGTCAGACGTTGCAGCGCTTGCTTGTCCTTGCGGAGGTCGATGCCTTCACTGCGGCGGAATTCTTCGGCCAGGAAGTCCACGATTTTCTTGTCGAAGTCGTCACCGCCTAGGTGCGTGTCACCCGACGTTGCCAGCACTTCAAACACGCCGTCACCGACTTCCAGAATCGATACGTCAAACGTACCGCCACCCAAGTCAAATACGAGTACGGTTTCGTTTGTTTTCTTGTCCAAACCGTATGCGAGCGAAGCTGCGGTCGGTTCGTTAATGATCCGCTTGACTTCAATACCCGCGATCTTGCCTGCGTCCTTGGTGGCTTGCCGCTGCGAGTCGTTGAAGTAGGCGGGAACCGTGATCACGGCTTCCGTGACGGTTTCACCCAAATACTTACTGGCATCTTCAACCAGCTTACGCAGCACTTGCGCGGAGATTTCTTCCGGGGCGAACTGCTTGCCCGCTGCCGGACAGTCGATCTTGACGTTGCCGTTGACGTTGAGGACTTTGTAGGAAACTTCCGTTAGCTCGTTGCTGACTTCATCAAAGCGACGACCGATGAACCGCTTCACCGAGTAAAAGGTGTTGTCGGGGTTCATCACGGCTTGACGCTTGGCAATTTGTCCGACCAGTCGATCGCCATTTTTTGCATAAGCAACAACCGAGGGCGTTGTGCGAAAACCCTCAGCGTTGGCGATCACAGTCGGCTTGCCGCCTTCCATTACTGCCACGCATGAATTGGTTGTTCCCAAGTCAATTCCAACTACTTTAGCCATGTTTCTAATTTTGCTCCAGTTCTTTCAGACAAATCTGGCTTCGATGACCGTTAGGCGCACGTCCCTCGGCAAAGACCGAAAAGTGTTGCTGATCGATTTTGTGAATGCAGCACCACTCTATATACTGCTGATTTCCGCTCCACCGCATAAGTGGGATTTACCGAACCAGCGGTAGGACGGTTGCAGCGATCGGCACTGGCATTCAGGGAGGTACATCTCTGCTACCAATGTCCTCAGTGTAAAAATCAGTTCGCTTTTGCACATTGGGGCGAACCGTAAATGCTGGGGCGGGTTGCCGTCTGGCTGTTGTTTTTCCGAGCATCTGCCTGGGAAAGTCGATCGCTTCAGCAACTGATGCATCTTTCAAGCGCGAAAGGAACGATCGTCTTTAATTTCCTTTGAGTAGTGAGGATCGATCGAATCACGAGAAACTCAAATCAAGCTATCTGTTCTGTACTTTTTTGACATCAGATTACCATCCAAACCCAGTATAGGCACAAATAATTAGAACCAATCCTTGCAACTGGTTCTAATTACAGAAAAATTTGAGTTAATTCAGTCATCATCCAGAAATTGTAGATTTAATCTTGGACAGCGCGATCGCGTGAAACCCTTGTGACAGTGAGCGTTTTAGGAATTTTCAGTTTTGCTTTTCAAATCAGAAATATCAAGCTAGAACAGCACCAAATATTTGACACCTGCAATTTGGGTGAGTATAGTGAGGTTCAAGCGAGCGATTTTTCCATTAATTAGAACATGCAGTGATTGAGGCAACGCATTCGTTGACCGATCTTCCGTTTGTGCGATTTCAGTTAGACCTGCATCACAATCACTTGGCGCTCAAATTCATTGCCTGATTGCAATTGCTCTACCCGTTTTCCCCTTAACTTCCTAAGCTGCATCAGCGCCAATTGAAGCCAGATTTGTTCGCCGCATCTATCTTCTACCACTGCTCAAATTCAGACAGAAAACGGCGAATGAGCCGCGCGAAATGCTGTCTTAATGCGCCAAACCAGTGCTGCATTCATGTTCTACAAATTGGAATCGATCGCTTGCCTTACTCAAGACAACGACTGTCAACCGTTGATTGAATTGTCACTCAAGGAGACTTATGGAATTCGATCGCAAAGACCAAACTCAGACCCAAACTACTGCTGCTGATTTGGGAACTGCTAGCACCCCCAATGCCAATTCGCCGCTGTCTGAATCGCAAGGTGCAGCCATTTTAGCCACCGATTTGAACAGCAACCTGAATCAAGCGGTGACGAATTCGCCTGCCAAAGCAGTCGCCTCGCAAAACTCCGGAGTAGACGATTCTAAGCCGATGGGAACTTGCCAGAACGCAGGCACAGCCTTGTGTACTTGCAGTGCCAATCGTCAGAGCGTCGCGCCGCCTAGCGGATCTAATCCGCTTGACGAACACGACCACACGGCCAAGAATTTCGGTCAAATCACGCATGTCTCGATGGAAGCAGCGCAGACAGGTCGCGGTTTGGATGGCAAACAAGTCGGCAAAACTTCGGCGCTCAAGCTTGGTACGCGAGCGATCGCCAGTCGCGGTGACATCCTCGATCCGGGTGGTGGCACGAACACGGTGATTTCCGGTCGCGGCAGCGATGTGATTATGGGTACAGGTCGCGGCTTCAACACGATCACAACCGGAACCGGAAAAGACGCGATCGTGCTGGGGCAAGAAACGACCAACCGCATTTTCGACTTTGATGCTGCCAATGACTTCCTGGTTTTGGGTGAAGGCATCTCCGTCAACGATATCTCGATCCAGCAGGGCACAAACGCCAACCGTGCAGGCGTGAATCAGCCGACCGACAACGTTGCCAACACGCTGATCATCGACAAGCGCAACGGCCACGTCCTCGCCTCGCTGACCTTCACCAAAGCTGACACAATCAGCGAGAAGAACTTCCGTGCGCTCGATCCCGGTCAGTTGCAAGCGCTCAACTCCGACAGTCGAATCACAAATCGCTTCTTTGCCACTCAAAGGGGTGATGGACAATTGAACGGGTCGCGCCGCAGCGATCGCCTGATTAGTGGTGGCGGCAACGACTTCCTCTTCTTGGGCAACGATGGCTTCCGGTTTGAAAAAGCGACGGGCGGCGGCGGAACAGAGTTTCCCTTTGCCACCGACAGTCCGGGAACCAGCGAAGTGCAAACGGAACTGAAGGACGGCGTGATGAAGCTGACAGGTTCTTACAAGAACTTCGACGGTGCTCCGCTGTTTAGCCAGGGCGAAACGACGATCGATCCCAAAGCCCGCATCTTGAACGGTGCCAATCCGCAAGCCCTGGTGAATGGCTTCTTGGCCGTATCTCAAGATTCTGAGGGCAACGCTCGGACGGGAACGCATTTGCACTTTAGTCCAGCAGGCGACGATCGCGGCAACTTTGCGGATGCCACTGTCGTTCGCTTTATCAACAACACCGCGACAGATGCCAAATCGGGCACAATTTCCGGTCAGTTTAAGCTGACGCCCGAAGAACAAGCCGCCTTGCTCTCTGGCAACATGTACGTCAACATTCACAGCAACATGGATGTGGATGGTGATGGTCGAGCAGGCTTCCCGACCGGAGAAAACCGAATCAATCTCAACAAGAACGTGGTGAAGTTCGTTTAAGTCGATCGCGCTGCGTTGAGAGCTTTGCCCTCATCCCCTAACCCCTTCTCCCTTGGGGAGAAGGGGAACCGGATGGAAGTCCCTCTCCCAATGGGAGAGGGATTTAGGGTGAGGGGAAAAACCTATCGGGGAAGCGATCGAATTTCAAATTACGCAGATTCTAAGGCGTGACGTTGAGCCATTAATAATTCGGAAATTCCCGTTTCAGCCAGATCCAGCATTTGATTAAGCTGCTGACGGCTAAAGCTTTCGGCTTCGGCTGTGCCTTGAATTTCAATCAGTTTGAGGTCTTGATTCATCACCACATTCAAGTCCACATCGGCGGCGACATCTTCTAGATAATTCAGGTCGAGAAACGCTTCATTTTCCAGCAGTCCCACCGAGACCGCCGCGATCGAATGGCGAATCGGCGATCGCGCCAGTTCTCCCTGCTCAATCAGCTTGGCGATCGCATCGCTGAGGGCAACAAAGCCTCCGGTAATTGACGTGGTGCGCGTTCCAGCGTCGGCTTGCAGCACATCCGCATCCACCAGCAAGGTGCGTTCGCCCAGCAGCTCGAAATCAAGCGTCGATCGCAAACTGCGGCCAATCAACCGCTGAATTTCCTGAGTGCGGCCAGAAAGCTTCATAAATTCGCGCTCTTGTCGCTGCGGCGTGGCTCCGGGCAGCATTCGATATTCCGCTGTCAGCCAGCCTTTGCCGCTGCCCACCAGAAATCGCGGCACAGAGGGCTGCACCGTCACGGTACACAACACCTGCGTATCGCCGCAGTGCGTCAACACTGATCCTGCCGCAAAGCGCGTGAACTGCCGCTCAAACCGAATCGATCGCAACTGATCGGCGCGACGACGATCGGGACGTGACCAAGCCATGATTTTTGCCTCAATGCCCTTTTCAGAATACAAGGGTGTCGGCAGTCGAGGATCGGGGATCGGCTAAAACGGGTGCAGCACGATCGACGCTGAGGCTGACCCTTGATCTTCATACTGCTTCTAAACGCAAGGCGTTTTCAACGATTTCATCCAATTCTTGTACAGTAGGAAGGATGGCTGATGCGCCAAGGCTGCGATGCTCCGTATTCTTTTGCTCGATGACAATCCGAACGATCGCCTCTTGGTCATTCGCGAACTGCAACAGGCCTTTTCCGACCTTGAAATTTTGGCAGCGATCGATTCCGATTCTTTCTTCGCGCAACTGGCAACCGATCAACTTGATTTAGTCATCACAGACTATCAGTTGCGCTGGAGCAACGGCCTGGAAGTTTTAACAGTGGTCAAAACGCGCTATCCCGATTGTCCGGTGATTATGTTCACCGACAGCGGCAACGAAGAAGTCGCCGTTTTGGGCATGAAGCAAGGCTTGAGCGACTATTTGCCGAAGCGCCAGCCGTTTCACCGTTTGGCGATCGCCGTGCGCGAAGCCATCTTGAAGCAGCAGATGCAGCGCGACTATGCAGCGGCAATGCTGGCGCTGAAAGCATCGGAAGAACAGTTTCGCTTGGCAATGGAAGCCGCCGAACTTGGCTTTTGGGATTGGGATGTTGCGGGCGATCGTGTCACCTGGTCTTACAATCAGGTCGGCTTATTTGGCGCTGAACCCACGCGCGATCGAACCTACGCTGATTTCTTAGCGCAGGTGCATCCGGACGATCAAGCGATGGTGCAATACGCGATCGATCGGGCGATCGAGCAAAACAGCGATTATGACGTGGAATTTCGCGTGGTTTGGCCGGATGACAGCGTTCACTGGCTGGCTAGCAAAGGTCGCGTCTACCGCAACGATCGCGGTGAAGCAATCAGGATGATCGGTGTGGTGCGCGACACGACCGATCGCCGTTTGGCCGAAGAAGCCTTGCGGCATCAAACAAGAGAACTCAGCCGACTCAACCGCATCAAAGATGAATTTCTGGCGGTTTTGTCGCACGAATTGCGATCGCCGCTCAACCCGATTTTGGGCTGGGCAAAACTCTTGCAAACCCGCAAATACGACGAAGTTTCGACCCTCCGCGCCCTCAAAACAATCGAGCGCAACGCCCGCCTGCAAACGCAACTGGTCGAGGATCTGCTGGATGTCTCGCGCATCATGCAGGGCAAACTGTCACTCAACGTTGAATCGGTCAATTTGATCGACTGCATCGCAGCGGCGATCGACACGATGCGCTTTGCTGCCGAAGCCAAATCGATCGTAATTGAAACGAGTTTCGATCGATCGATTCCCGCAATCCCCGGCGATCCCAATCGGCTACAGCAAGTCATGTGGAATCTGCTTTCCAATGCGATCAAGTTCACGCCGAACCGAGGACGAGTGGAAATTCGGCTGGAGGCGATCGAAGATCCTCAAGGCTCGACTCCTCAAGCTCAAATTATCGTTTCTGACACAGGCATCGGCATTCCTGCCGCTTTTCTGCCGCATGTGTTTGAGTATTTTTGTCAGGAAGATGCATCAATCAGTCGATCGCACGGGGGCTTAGGGTTGGGACTGGCGATCGTCCGTCACTTGGTCGAACTGCACGGCGGCACAATTTCCGCTGCCAGTTTGGGAGCAGGCCAGGGCGCAACCTTCACCATTACTCTGTCGCTCAAGTCCAACTTAATTCCGCTGACCTTCCACTCCCAAGCCGAATCTCCGAACCTCCAATTTCTCGCTGGCCGCCGCATCCTGATTGTGGACGACGAACTCGATTCACGAGATTTTCTGCAACTGCTGCTCAAAGGGCATGGAGCCAAAGTGATCGCTGCCGATTCTGCTGCCGCTGCGATCGCCGCACTTGGCGAGTTTCAGCCGGATCTGCTGATTAGCGATGTGGGAATGCCCGAAACTGATGGCTATGCTTTGATGAGGCAAATTCGCGCTCTGCCGAATCGCGATCGGTTGTCTGCGATCGCGCTGACGGCATACGCTCGCGAGGAGGATGCCCAGAAAGCAGTGCAGGCCGGATTTCAGCAGCATTTGCCGAAACCTGTTGATCCCGATCGCCTGATCGCCGCGATCGCGCAGCTTCTCAAGTTGCAGTGAACCCGAATCGCTCGAAGGCGGCGAAGCCATCGCCCCCCTACAATAATTGAGTGTGAAGTGTAGGAGATAGCAATCGTGGCGTTTAAGGTCGGCCTGCTTGGATTGGGAACGGTTGGAACCGGAACCGCACAAATTTTGCTCAATCCCAGCCAGCGTCATCCGCTGCTGCAAGACATCGAACTGCATCGTGTCGGCGTGCAATCGATCGACAAACCCCGCGCGGTTGACTTGCCCGCTGATCGAATCACGACTGACTTGGAATCGATCGTCACCGATCCCGCAGTCGATATTGTCGTTGAGGTGATGGGCGGCTTAGAGCCTGCGAGAACTCTGATGCTTCAGGCGATCGCGCAGGGCAAACATGTTGTGACGGCGAACAAAGCGGCGATCGCTCGATTTGGCGATGAAATTTTCGAGGCCGCGCGTCAGGCAGGCGTTTATGTGCTGCTCGAAGCGGCTGTTGGTGGTGGCATTCCGGTCATTGAGCCGCTGAAGCGATCGCTTTGCGCGAACCGCATCCACACCGTCACAGGCATCATCAACGGCACAACCAACTACATCTTGAGCCGAATGCAGCACGAGGGCGGCGACTTTGCCGAGATTCTTGCAGATGCTCAGCGCTTGGGTTACGCCGAGGCCGATCCAACTGCGGATGTGGATGGACTCGACGCTGCCGATAAAATATCGATTTTGGCTGCGCTGGCGTTTAGCGGGCGGATCAAGCGATCGGAAGTGCACTGCGAAGGCATCCGCCAAGTGACGGCAACGGACATCACGTATGCTGACAAGCTCGGATTTGTGATCAAGCTGCTCGCGATCGCCAAGCGCGACCTGACTAATTCTGCAATGCAGCTTCAGGTTCGCGTTCACCCGACGCTAGTTGATAAAATCCATCCCCTTGCCAGCGTCAACGAAGTCTACAACGCGATTTTGATCGAAGGCGACCCGATCGGACAGGTGATGTTTTTTGGCCCCGGAGCCGGAGCAGGTCCCACCGCCAGCGCGGTTGTCTCGGATATTCTCAACATCGCCGCCATTTTGAAAGTCGATACCGTTCCGGGACACCACGATCGCGGTTCGGCAACTCAACTGGAAAACACGCCAATTCTCGATCCTTTGATGGCGCGATCGCACTCGTCTGCCTACTCGATCGCTCCCTTAACCGAACTTGAAACCCGCTTTTATGCTCGCGTTCTGACGCAAGATTCTCCGGGCGTAATTGGCAAACTGGGAACCTGCTTTGGTCAGCATGACGTGAGCCTTGAATCGATCGTGCAAACCGGAATGCGCGATAATCTAGCAGAAATCGTCGTCGTCACGCACACCGTCCGCGAAGGCAACTTCCGACAGGCGTTAAAAGAAATTGAAGACTTTGAGGCGATCGACAGCATTCCCAGCGTCTTGCGCGTTTTGTAGCAAGGTAACACAAACTGCTAGGTTATCAGGACGATTGATATCAGCAGCCTGACAGTTTGAGAAAATTTCAAATAGGCTATGGAACCAAAGTAAGATGTTAAACTTCATACCGATAGTGACACTAATTAGGACTGTTTGAGAAGTCACGATCGCTTAGTAAAGTCCTCGTTTCTGCTTTGCATAGAGGCTTCTGGCGATCGATTCTGCGCTTTTCAAATCGGTTTTTAACCGTAGCAATCTTGCTAGGTGTCAATCTACTTGAGGAAATTTCAAATGATTAAACGTCAGTCTCGACTACTGCTCGTTCTCAGCGTGTTAGTTGCTGGGCTAATTGGCTGCACTCAATCTGTCAGCCCAACTTCTAACAATACCGTCGCTCAATCCACCACTTCACCTACTCCAACCACCGCTCAAACCACTCCGTCTCAAACTGCTGCTGACGCTGATTTAACGATTCTGTTCAGCAAAATTTGGCGTGTCACGGATGCGTCCTCCAATCCGGCATCCAACACAATTTATGTCTTCTTGCCAAACGGCACACTGCTACAAACTTCTTGTACAGAAACTTATGGCATCTATGGCTGGACAGTGGATAAAGAAACGCCTAGAGTGCTGCAAGTCAGCGAGAATGGCAGCCCTGCTTACACCGCAGAAATTGTAGAACTGACCAACACCTCGCTGCGTTTAAACAGGCGTTTGCTACGCACGAACGAGTCAGAAGAAGTTACGCTGACTCCAGTGGAAGAAGAATTTGTTTGCCCGGATCTGCCCCGATAACTGTGTCAGGTTCGGCTGGCGATCGCTTTTGACAGGCGATCGTGCGAGCAGACAAAAGGATCATTCTAGGATGCGTTTGAAAACTTTCTAATCGTTAGATTGGCTTGGGGAGATCCCCCTGTCCCCTTGAGAAGGGGGACTTTGAGGGGTGGTTTGGTACCCTCCTTATGAAGGAGGGTGGGGAGGATCAATGTCTTTCAAGACACACTTTAGGGCTGCTGGCGATCGCTGACGTAAGTCCACTGATTGCGGAACGAGTGCCCCATCACCTCCATCAGTTCGGTGAGCGATCGTCTGTCGTCGGCCAATCGCAGGAAGCGGATTTCTGCCCAGTCGAGCGGCGTTTGCAGTTCAAGCTGTATCCAGTCGCCTTGAACGGCAGTAATGGCGTAGGCGAGTTTTTGCTTGTGCTGAACGATCGAATTGTCGCGCCGCCGCAGTTCGTTGACGATGATGACTTCATCTTGACCGAAGTAATAGTGTGTGGAGCCGTTGTTGGCAACCCAGTGACCGAGGAGTTGAGCATTATCTTCGGTGGCAGGGCGATCGGGCAAGCTGGCGGCACTCAGTTGGGAACTGGTTTCTTGAGCCAATGCAGGCAGACACAAAACGGACAACAGCGACAGCGCGACAAGGCAGCAGGTTCTTTTCATGCAGGTGACTCCCGATCGTCTCAACAAGCGCGTCGATCGACGTTAACATATCGATTCCGTCGATCGGCTCTTTCAGGTTGAAGCTTTAGACAAGCTTCACAGGCGATCGTTCCACGTCCGGGTAAATCGCCTGTGAAGCTTTTTAAGGACGTAATACCGTACCGGGAGCGCTTAGCGATCGACTCATTGCCAATCCGGTGATTAGCACGATCGCGTAGCTCCACAGCAGCCACGCTGCAAACGCACCAACAGCAGCAGGTGACAGATTCGGAAAAGCCTGAGCGAAGAAATATGTCGTGTCCACATCGAGCAGCATCGAGGGAATGGATAGCCAAAGCAGTGCTTCAAGTTGCTGTTGAGGCTGTACTTTTTGCAGGAAGAAATAAATCAGCGGCGGCAAAAAAGCGATCGAAAACAGAAACATTCCACCCATGCTCAGGCGGCTTTCGGGAATGAAAAAATATTGTCCCCACAAGCGCAGCACCAGCGTTGCACTGAGCCAAACCAAAACGCCCATTGCACAAAAGAATCCGTAGCGGATTTGCTTGGGGCGGCTGATCGCGTCATGCGTTACAGTTGCAGTTTCCATCAGATATGCTCCTGAATGTTCCATCAATTTGAAACGCGAGGTTTACCTCGCATCTTCAAAATACGAGAAAATTCTCGCTTTTGTCAAGCGCTATGACTAAAGCACTGCCGCATCCGCGCTGGCGAATTCCAAAACAGGCCAGAAGTCGCGATCGCTTCGATCGCATCCTTGACGCTGCCGCCGAACTCTTTGCCGATCGCGGTTTCGACTCAGTGACAGCCGACGAGATTGCGGCACAAGCCGATACGTCAGTCGGCGGACTGTATCGCTTTTTTCCAGACAAGCTGGCGGTTTTTGAAGCGCTGGTCGATCGCTACCAAAATCAGCTTCGCGATCTGTTTACCGCGCTGCATTCTGAGGAAATGATGCAGATGTCGATCGAAGCGTATATCGGTGAACTGGTGGACGGGTTCGATCGATTTGTCAGCGCAAATCCGGCCTTTCGCGTTGTCTTTGTGCAGTCGCGCCTTGTTTCACCAGAAGTTTTGGCAATGGAAAATGCCTTTAATCAGGAGATTGCTCAGCAGCTATCGGCGATTTTTGCTGTCAGAAATTCAACGCTCGATCGCGCTCAAGTCGATCTGCTTGCAACCGTCAGCGTTGAAGTGGCAAGTGCGCTGGAAATTCTCTCACTGACTCGCGATCGCCCTTTTCAGCAGCAAGTCCTCAACGCGACCAAAGAACTTTTAGCGGCCTACTTAAAGCCATACTTTCCATAACTTATGGCTGAACTAAATCGTCGGGCGTGTTGCAGTTGAACAGCATGTCTGATTCAGCAAGCGGCAGGGCAAGAACGGTTTGCGTTGTCAGCCAGCCTTGAAACGATCGCCTCCCTTCTGCAATGTACTTTTCGAGCGCAGGAAGGCACGATCGCCTGTAGAATCCGCACAGCGGCTCCCAACCTTTCTTGCTGTGGTGCAGAACGGCAGCGATCGATCGATCTTCCGGTAGGTGAGCCATCCACCCTTGAATCACGTCGGCTTGAAGGCGCGGCAGATCGCAAGCTAGCAGCAGCACCCAATCGGTTTCAACTTGTGCCAGTCCTTGCGCGAAGCCGACGAGGGGACCATGCGGCGTGGTTTCATGCGGCAGCGGCGTTTCGGTCAGCCAGATGCAGCCCAGAGCAAGCGATCGATAGCGCTCCGGCCAAGGCGTAACCACGTAAACGATCGGAGCGCATTTTGCCGCCACCTCGTACACGCGCCGTAAGAGCGGAACGCCGTCCACGTCCAGCAGCGCTTTGTCTTGCCCCATGCGCGAACTTTGGCCGCCTGCCAGCACGATCGCCGCAATTTCTACCTTTGACATTTGCCTTCGGTTCAGTCAATATCAACAGCCAGTCAATATCAACAGCTTAGGGCAAGCGGGAAGAGGCGAAATGGAAATTAATTTGCCGGATGTGGTGGCGGAAGTGCAAGCAGCGTTCGATCGCTACGAGCAGGCTTTAATTCGCAACGATGTTGCCGTTTTGGATGAACTGTTCTGGCAGTCTCCGCACACGATTCGCTATGGCGCAACCGAGAATCTGTATGGCTATGACGAAATCAAGGCGTTTCGGCAGGGACGATTGCCCGTCCATCTCGATCGCACCCTCAAAAACACCGTGATCACCACTTACGGACGAGATTTTGCGACGGCGAATACTGAATTCGATCGCGCTGGAAAACAAGGACGACAAAGCCAAACCTGGATGCGAACTTTGCAAGGTTGGCGGGTCGTGAGCGCTCATGTTTCGCTGCTATTGGAAAAATAATTCGCGGATGCCGCCGCTGCCAATTTCGATCGCCAGTGCCGCCAGCAAAAAGCCGAGTAGCTGCGTAGCAATAATTGCGCCTTCTGCCCCAATTAGCTTATCCACCCGTGAAGACTGCCGCACAATGAACCACGTCACAATCATCGCTGCCACAATGCCGCCTACAACGCTGATGCGAGCCGTTGGTGTGTCAGACATCAGCAGCATCACGGTCGTGAGCGTTCCGGGGCCAGCCAACAGCGGCAGGGCAAGCGGCGTAATCGCCACATCGCGCTCTTGCTCAACGATCGGCGCGTCAAGCTCGCCATTGAGCATATCCAGCGCAATCAGCAGCAGCAGCAAACCGCCTGCAACTTCCAGCGATGCCGTGCTGATGTGCAAATAGTTGAGCAGCGTTTGGCCTGCGAACGCAAAGACGAGCAAAACGCTGGTGGCAACGATCGAGGCGCGATCGACCACGTTGTTGCGCTGATCCTGCTCCATGCCTTTCGTCAGGACAAGAAAGATCGGCGCGTTGCCGAGCGGGTCGGCCAGCACAAACACAGCAATAAACGTTTGAATGAAAACAGAAGTATTCACAGCAAGTTCGGCAAGCTTTCTTCATACAGTAATCGAAAAGCTTGGTTCATGGCGTTGCTGATGCGACCGAAACGCGATCGATTCTGCATTTAAGCGAGGATGAATGGCTGCGATCGGGTGGAGAAACGATCGAGATGATGCTGGCGATCGCCGAGTTTCTGTTAGCAGGCGATCGATTTTGACAAATTAAGCGACTGCAAAGACGCAAATTAAGCTGCACAAAATTGAGCTTAAGGAAAAACAACTTGTTCTTGCAAAGCAGGCTGAACTGGAGCAGGTGAATTTGATTCTGAAGCAGAAGAAACGACCAGCAGCAAAAAGATGAAAAATGCAATGATTGTAACGGCAGAAATCGCTCCGCCTGAATCGGAAACATCGCGATTGAAGTGACACCACAGGCAGTAGAATTTGTCTGCATCTCGCTGAACTAAAGCATATTTCGAGCAG
Organism: Microcoleus sp. FACHB-1515; assembly: GCF_014696105.1. Lineage (GTDB taxonomy): Bacteria > Cyanobacteriota > Cyanobacteriia > Elainellales > Elainellaceae > JAAUTJ01. Next base: position 57,594 of record NZ_JACJPO010000027.1, on the reverse strand, counting down.
CGCGGGCACTGGTGGAGTGTGTCTTTGGTGTGCTCAAGATCAAGTCTCATCGGTTCGTCTCCAAATCTTCTTGCTAACTAGTGAAACTGGCTGGACAAACGTGACAAAAACGGATCTGAAATATCAAGAACTGCACAAGATTTCGCCCGCAGAGTTTGCAGAAGTTCTGTATGCTGAAGGGGTGAAATGCGATCGCCCTCATGCAGATTCAAGCCGAACCATTCACCGTTCACAAACGCTTTGCCCTCACGATCAGTCGCGGCACAACTGCCGAATCGACAAACATTTGGGTGCGGCTGCGGCATGACGGCATCGAAGGCTGGGGCGAAGCGTCCCCGTTTAGCGTTCGTGACCGCCAAACCCCCGAAATTTTGATTGCCGCGATCGATTCGATCGCCGCCAAACTCACCGACTACACGCCCGACGATCGCCAAGCGATCGAGCCAATTTTGGCAGATTTTCCGTCTGCGGCTCGCTGTGCGATCGATCTCGCTCTGCACGACTGGGTCGGCAAACGGGCAAATCTTCCGCTGTGGAAACTGTGGGGACTCGATCGATCGCGCATTGTGCCAACTTCCGCGACGATCGGAATTAGCACTCCCGAAGCGGCGGTCGATCGACTGCGACACTGGATGGAAATTGCGCCGTTTGCAGCGATCAAGGTAAAGCTTGGCAGTCCTGATGGCGTGGAGGCCGATCGCGCCATGCTCAAGGCAGTGCTGGCCGAAGCGTCTCCAAACGCAAAAATTAGCATCGATGCAAATGGCGGCTGGAGTTTGACAAATGCGATCGCGATGTCGCACTGGCTGGCCGAGGTGGGCGTGACCTATGTTGAGCAGCCGATCGCAGTGGGTCAAGAAGCCGATTTGCTGGAGCTTTATCGCCAGTCGCCTTTGCCAATTTTTGTGGATGAAAGCTGCTTTACCAGCGCAGATATTCCGAAATTGAGCGATCGCGTTCACGGCATCAACATCAAGCTGATGAAGTCGGGTGGCCTGAGCGAGGCTTTGCGAATGGTGCATACGGCTCAGGCTTGCGGGCTGCAAATTATGTTTGGCTGCTATTCGGACAGCGCGATCGCCAACACCGCAGCGGCTCAGCTTGCTCCGTATGCCGACCATCTCGACCTCGACAGCCACCTGAATTTGATTGACGATCCGTTTATCGGTGCAGAATTGGTCGGGGGTTGCTTGCGTCCAATCGATCGCCCCGGTTTGGGCGTGCGTCAAGGAGAAACGAAGTGCTAAAGGCTGAAGATCGAGTGGCGATTTTGCTGCATGACGGCTTGCAAAGTTCCAAAGGTAAAACCGGATTGTCGCTTTTGCGCTACAGCGAACTGGCGATCGTCGCGGTGGTCGATCGCCAGTTTGCCGGACAAGATTTGGAGCAGATAACGGGAATTGCCAGACAAGCTCCGATCGTGGCCTCGGTGGAAGAGGCGATCGCCTATCAGCCAACGGTTTTGAGCATCGGGATTGCTCCTTCTGGAGGCGCACTGCCGGATGAATGGATGCTGGAAATTCGGCAGGCGATCGCATCTGGACTGTCGATCGTCAACGGTCTGCACACCGCCATGTCAACCGATCCCGAACTCGCCAATCTGCTACACGCAGACCGCTGGATTTGGGACGTTCGCCGCGAACCGCAAGGCTTGAGCGTTGGCACAGGTGCGGCTGGCAAGCTGAGCAATCGGCGCGTCCTCACAGTCGGAACAGACATGAGCGTCGGCAAAATGTCGGCCAGTCTGGAACTCAATCAGGCGGCGAAAGCGCGGGGAATGCGATCGACCTTTCTGGCAACGGGACAAACCGGATTGATGCTTGGGCATGACGGCGTTCCCCTAGATGCGGTGCGGGTCGATTTTGCGGCAGGGGCGATCGAACAGCTTGTCATGCGCCACGCCGATGCGGAAATTGTCTGGGTCGAAGGCCAAGGCTCGTTGATGAATCCGGCTTCGACCGCAACCCTGCCTTTGCTGCGGGGCACACAGCCGACTCACCTCGTTTTGGTGCATCGTGCCGGACAGTCACATATTTACAATGTGCCCGACGTGCCGATTCCGCCGCTGCCAAAGGTAATTCAGGTTTATGAAACCATTGCGGCAGCAGGTGGCGCGTTTGCCGAAACGAAAGTCGCAGCGATCGCTCTCAACACGCATCACCTCGATTTGACCGCAGCCAAAGCTGCGATCGAACAAGCCCAAGCTGAAACCGGATTGCCCTGTACCGACGTGATTCGATTTGGAGCAGAAAGCTTGCTCGATGCGATCGTCTCTTAGGATCATGGCTCGATTACAATCAAGTTTCTAATTTTGCAAGAGCAGCCGCCTTTGCAAAATTAAGCCTTGGTGATTGAATCCACAGTCAGAAGAAGTCGGGCATCCAGGGCGGAGCAGCGGTAAAGATGCGATCGGCCTGCATCAGCGTGTCGCGATCGCCTTCCAAAACTCCCATCTGCTGAAGCTGACTGGCGCAAAACAAATTCGTGTAGAGCGGAGCAAGTCCACGAATGTCAAGCTTCAGGTCGCCTCTGCCGCCGCGAGTCACATGGGCACGACCGTTCGAGACGGTGAGACAGAAGCGATCGCAGTTTGCCGTAATCAGATCGTCTTGCACCTCGAAATGAAGTTCAGCGCTGATATCAGACGGATAGCCGCGCAGTTCCAACGCCGACACAACATCCACAATTCGCAGCATCCAGCGATCGACAAATCGCGGATTGGCCGTTTGTTCCGGTAGCCAGAAGGAGAGCGGATCGATCGCCGCACTTGTCCAGCGGATTTTGTCAATTTGCGATCGATGGTCGCTCAAAAAGCTCCAGAAAGTTTGTCCGGCGGCGGCTGTCAGCACCGCCCAGTCCACGATCTTCAGCAGGCTTTGGTCGGCCTCTTGCCGAAAAACGATGTAGCCTTCACCGTCACCAAACTCGTAAGCATACAGCGGTGCATCGGTTTCGGTCAGCAGCAGCTTCCACATGGCCGGATGGCGATCGAGATGACCGTTGTTGACGATCGCCTGCTGGTGCTGCATTTTCATCAGCAAATCGGCTTCAAGCGCAATCGATCGCACCGAAAGCGGACGATGGCGGAGGGCGATCGATCCCGTCTCGATTTCCCAACCGCAGACTGATCCCGCTTGTTCGTATCCAGCACGGCGATACAGCCGTTGGGCAGCAGCATAGAGCGTCGTCAGCGGCACATTTTGCTGGTGCAGTTCGAGGAGCATTTGCTGCATCATCGCCAGCGCGACGCCTGATCCCCGATGCTCTGGGGCAATTCCGACTGAAGCGATCCCGGTCATGGGGACGCGCTGATGGTTCCACCACTGACCCATCGGCAGCAACGCTAATGCGCCTGCAAACCGATCGCCAACCCAAAATCCGCGATACCTGTCGCGTCCCATCAGGTCAAAATACAAGCTCTCGCGATCGCGGGGTGCGTTGAAACACTGCGCTAACAGTGACTTAACCTGCTGGTCTTCTCCAGCCTCGGACAGCGGACGGTAGGTGAACGATCGATCGAGCATCAGCATAAAAGAGGGCAGAATGCGTCCTACAATCATACTACATTTGCGCTACAAGTCGTCAAGCGGAAGTTAGCGTCTTGGGTACCCTGCACCTTGTAGTCACCTTCACCTTGTAGTTAAATGACTCATTGACTTGCAAAATTGAGCAATGAGCGATCGCGTCGTGCATCGATCGACAAGGACAAACCATGAAACTATCGTTCGAGAAGTTCCTGAAAGGAACTTTTGCCCTACTCATTATTTTAGGAATTGCGATCGCTTTGTTGTTCAAGCTGCTTCCAATTTGGCCTGCGATCGCGCTCAGAAATATCCAAGAAACTCAAGTTGGGGCACTGCTTAACAGCACCTTTTTTGCAACACTTGTTGTTGAAAGAAGTCTCGAAGTTTTGCTTACGATTTGGCGTGGCGAAGGCAAAAGCATCTGGGAGAATGAACTGGCTCGATATGAACCTGGAACGCCTGCCTTTCAACGAGTGCAAGATGAACTGAATCGCTATGGTCACGAAACAAAATCGATCGCACTGCGAGCTGGATTTGTGTTGGGAATTGTCGTCAGTTTAGTGGGATTTCGCATTCTTGAACCGCTGATTGTGCTTGAAGCAATTGATTCCAATCAGCGAATTGCGTTTCAAACGCTTGACATTATTTTAACGGGTTTAACCATTTCAGCAGGCAGCAATGTGTTTCACGATGTCATCTCAGTCTTCACCGACTTTTTGAGAGCGACAAGGGGAAGAATTGGCAATCAATCCGCTGATAGTTCACCAGTCAGCAATCCTGGCGTTACCGCACAGTACCGCCCGCCCTTTGATCCCTAAACGTTGTCGCCCTTACTCTCGCACTCGCAAGGGATTCAACCACAGCAAGATTGTTTTCTTCAGTTCGTTGAAGTCGCGCAAAACTTCCTGGCGAAATAGCTGCCCGATCGCATCAAACGGCGTAAAATCTTGACCGCTTTTCCAGTTCACATCTTGCCCCAATGGTGTTAGATGATTGCCCTTCAGCAAGCAAGTTGTTGTCATTTTGGGGAAGCGATCGATCAGCACATCATTGAGCGGACGAGTCTGATCGATATCATCATTTCTAAACTTAATCAGCAGATTTCGCTCGACAGAATATTTCTTTTCGATCAAATCGATCGTTTCTTCTGGTGAAGGCGTGAATTCGGCGGCGAAATTCGGTGCAAACTGATAAAACTGCTCGATAAACGGAATCGATCGTCGCGCCGGATAGTTATTAAACGACATGAAGATATTGCCCGATCGCTCGATCGGATACATACTTCCAATCAGCAAATGCACCTTGCAGCCCATACTGTGACCCATGCCGTAGATCGGCAAATATCGCCGCCCCGCCTGCCGATGCACAAAATCGATCGTCCGCTCAAACGTTTTATGTACGTCTACCGCAATGCCAGAATGATCGAACGTATTCACGAACGGCGTTGCCACGATCGCGTAATTTTCTGCTGCTAAAAATTCCAGCAGGCTGCGGTAAGTCAATTGCGGAGCTGTCGCCACAAATGCCCCGCCTAAAAAGTGAATGATCGCGATCGGGCGCGGCGGAATCAACACCCAGTTGCCAGAAATTTCCTGCCAATTCATGCCAAAGTACAAGCGTTTTTCTCGATCGTAGTCGATTTGCGATCGCTCGGTTTCTACCACAAGGTTTGCTGCGCTCGACTTTCCCAAGCGCGATCGTACTCCGCCCCGCCAACGCGATCGCTCAACGCAGCCAGAATCTGTCCAGGAGTCGGCAGATTTTGAGGATCAACATGAGTTTCAGGATTCCACAAATTCGATCGCACGATCGCCCGCGCACACTGAAAGTAAACCGCCTCTACGTGAATCACAATCACCGATCGCGGCGCTTTCTCCTCAACGGCAAATGAATCGAGCAGGGCGCGATCGATGCTGACCTGAGCGCGACCATTCACCCGCAGCGTATTTCCCAGACCCGGAATCAAAAACAGCAGGGCGACGCGCGGATCGCGAACAATATTTCGCAGCGAATCAATGCGATTGTTGCCCAGTCGATCGGGCAGCAGCAGCGTTTGGTCATCGTGGACGCGAACGAACCCAGGTCGATCGCCACGCGGCGAACAGTCCAGTCCGTCCGGGCTGCCAGTGGCAAGAACAGCAAACGGAGAAGCGGCAATCAAAGCGCGATAGTGCGGCGTCAGGCGATCGATTTCTTTGACGATCGCGGCTTCACCCGGCTGACCGTAGAGAGCTTCGAGTTCTTCAAGCGTAGTAACGATCGACATAAAAATTGATGAACTAGGAATTGATGAAAAAGAGTGCTGAGGGAAAGCGAGTCAGACGAGGACGTGGCGGGAAAGCCAATGTGTCGCACATCAACACCCATGAGTATGCCTCGCGTAGGAGTGTAGGGGGAAGTATCAGGCCAATCAAATCGCAGCGATAGAATAGTCGCATAGCGCGGAACCTCCGCAAAGCGCCGTTTGCGCCATTTCGATCGCTGTCATTGGGAGAAGAAATCATGGTACAAGAACTCACCCCACCCGCAACTACCAGCACCCGTCTGGAACTCGAAGCCTTTTGGATGCCCTTCACGGCCAATCGGCAATTCAAGGCCAAACCCCGCATCATGGTGGCGGCCAAAGACATGTACTACACCACCGAAGACGATCGCCAAGTCCTCGACGGCACAGCCGGATTGTGGTGCGTCAACGCCGGACATTCGCGGACGCGCATTGTCGAAGCCGTGCAAAAGCAAGTGGCGACGCTGGATTTTTCCCCGACCTTTCAGATGGGACATCCGGGGCCGTTTCAGGTGGCCGATCGCCTCGCCAAAACGCTTCCCGGCGACCTGAACCATATTTTCTTCACCAATTCCGGTTCGGAAGCGGTTGATACGGCTTTGAAAATTGCGATCGCCTACCACCGCGCCAAAGGGGACGGCACTCGGCAACGCTTGATCGGACGCGAGCGCGGCTATCATGGCGTCGGCTTTGGCGGCATCTCGGTCGGCGGCATCGGTGCGAACCGCAAATTCTACGGTAGCTTGATTCCCGGCGTCGATCACCTGCCGCACACGCACAACCTGGAACACAACGCCTTTACCAAAGGTCAGCCCCAGTGGGGCGCACACTTAGCCGACGAGCTAGAGCGGATCGTTGCCCTGCATGACGCTTCCAACATCGCCGCCGTGATCGTTGAACCTGTAGCCGGATCGACAGGCGTGTTGATTCCTCCACAGGGCTATTTGCAGCGGTTGCGCCAAATTTGCGACAAGCACGGCATTCTGTTGATTTTTGATGAAGTGATTACGGGATTCGGTCGGCTGGGTGCGCCGTTTGCCGCCGACTATTTTGGCGTTTTGCCGGACATGATCTGCGTCGCCAAAGGCATCACAAACGGAACCGTGCCGATGGGAGCCGTCTTCGTGCGTGACCACATTTTCGACGCCTTTATGCACGGCAGCGAAAGCGCGATCGAACTGTTTCACGGATACACCTACTCCGGCCACCCGCTCGCCTGCGCTGCCGCCCTCGCCACCTTGGATGTTTACGAGGAAGAAGGCTTGTTCGATCGCGCCCGCGACCTGTCAAGCTATTGGGAAAGCGCCGTCCACTCGCTCAAGGATGCGCCCCACGTCATCGACATTCGCAACCTCGGCCTCGTAGCCGGAATCGAACTTGCCCCGATTCCCGGCAAGCCAGGCGCTCGCGCCTACGATCTGTTTGTCCGCTGCTATGAACAAGGCTTGCTGACGCGCACGACGGGAGACATCATTGCCCTGTCCCCGCCGCTGATCATCGAGAAGCACCAGATTGATCGAATTGTGGAGACGATCGCCTCTGTCCTCAAGCAAGTCAATTAGGGGTTAGAGATTGGGAGTTAGGGCGTCCTGCTAATCCCTAACCCCAATTCCCTCACTCTGGATACCAAAACATCCCCTTGATGCCTTCTGGATCAGCCATGAAGCCCAAGCCGCGATAGAAGTTGACGACTTGCGGATCGGCAAACAGGGTAATGTTGCTGATATCTTCGCTGCGGAGCTTTTTGATCATGTGGCGCATCAGCGCTTTCCCCAAGCCTTTGCCCTGAAAATCCGGGTGAACCACGACATCCCAAATCGTGGCGTTGAAGGCGTGGTCAGACGTGGCGCGGGCAAATCCGACCAGTCGGCGCGTGGCTCCACGCTGTTCCCACATCGAGACGACCAAAAAGCTGTGCTGAATCGCCTTCTTGACTTTGCGTAAGGGACGGCGCGACCAGCCCACCGCATCGCAAAGTTCTTCGAGTTCATAGAGATCGATTTCGCGATCGGTGCTGAAGAAGACCCGCGAGTTTTCACTCGCCGCTTCTGACATGCCAAACTCCGACGGGGCTGGCTTGGATGTGGCAGCAGCATCAGAAGCACTAAACAAGCTTTTCCAGAAACCCATGCAGCCGTCGTGGAGGTAGTGAAAATGAAAAGATGGTACTAGTTAGTATATCTCTCCCCTGCTTGCTTCACCCGTGCTTTGCAGGAAAATCCATCGTCTGATGCGTTTGGTAGGGCGATCGCTGTGCAAAGGGTGAAAGATTACCGTAAAGTTAGGGTTTCCTAGAACAGTACGGCGGGCAACCCGTTTCGATCGCGGCGGCACAGTAGCGATCGCCCCGACTCGTCGCCACTGCCTGTTCCCTGCATCGTTCCCTGCAAGGCTGACTCTTTGCACTATGGCTCCGGGTCTCAAGTCCACTACTCTCGAACTGCTCAAGCGCTTCAATCGGGCGTTTCCGCAGTTCTATGAGCAATTTGTCAGCAGCGAAATTCAGCTTCAAAATTTGCGACTGGCCTACCAGCTTTACAAAACTAAACAGGCGGTCATCGAACTCAAGCCCGAAGGCAGCAAAAGCGCACTGCATTTCGCCTACCGCAACCAGTCTTTCTTGCTGAGCGACATTTTTGGCGTCCTAGCCGCCTTTGGCCTGACGATTCACAGCCTCAGTCTGTACGGCCAAATCGAGCCGCCGATGCTCGTATTTATCAAGCTGGTCGTGTCGCGAGGCGGCAAAGCGCTGACGGACAAAACGGCGGAAAACGTTTGCCGAGCGGTGCGCGAAGCTTTGGCGGGACGCTTTGAAGTCGAAGAAATGCTGGCCGTCGAGTTTAATTTGGATGCCGGATTGGAACAGGTCGAAACAGAATTTTATGTCGATCCGGTTTTTCACTTGCCTGCCTTGCTGATCGAAGCGGACAACCAGCCCGGATTGTTTTACAAGGTGATGTACGCGATTTGGCAGGAAGATTTGCTGGTTGTGAATGCAAATTTGCTCGTCTGGCGCGGTCGAACCCGCTTGATTTTGTATTTGTTAGGTCCCAACGAAAATTTGATTCCCGAATATCTGGGTCAAAAAATTGCCGAAGGGGTGCGGCAGCGATTGCTGGGACGACGATTTTAAGTGCCGATCGATTACAGTTCGGCTAGAGCGCATCCGGATCGATGTTGAGTTCGCGCAGTTTGTCGGCCAGTCGATCGACTTTTGCTTGAGCAGCGATCGCAGCTTCAGCAGGAGTGGGCAGCAGTTCGCCTGCGGACGTAAAAAAGCGCAGTTTGCGATCGCGAACGCCCAAAAATAATTCAAGCTGCTGACTCCAAAGCCAGCCATTTTGATTGGGTGAAATCGGCTGATATTGACCGTTCACGAGATAGAAACCTGCGAATTCAAGCGTGTCTGGATCAAACCAGAAATAGTCATAAACCTTGAGCGTATCTTGATAGATCTGCTTCTTCACAGTGCGATCGATCTCTGCCGTACTGTCTGACAAAATCTCAACAATCACATTTGGAGTTTTACCATCTTCACCCCAAACAACCCAGCTTTTGCGAAGTTTTCTCTCGACACCCAGCACCACAAAAAAATCAGGACCGCGAAAATCTCGCGACTTGAGTTGCTTTTCGCTGTAGTAGATCGTGGTGTTGGCACTTGCGTAGAAATCATTGCGATCGCGCCACCACCAGTTTAAGCATTCCAGAAACAAAATGATTTGCTGAAGATGCAGGTCATCCAAGGGCGGTTCGTCACTGTTGAGATCGATTGGAGGTGCGACGATTTCTGCGCTGACTTGATCGATTGAATTTTGGGCGATCGTCATAGCCACGCATCCGTTTCAAGGTTTCTTTCATTGTAGAATTCAAACAAAAAGCCTGTCGCGAGACAGGCTTCCAAATTTATTCAAAGGGTGCGATCGTCTATTCGCCTGCTGTGTTACCAACTAGCTTAACTTTTCGCGCCAGACCGATCGCCTGCAAAAACTGAATCGTCATCCAGGTCATATCAAATTCCCACCATTTCATGCCGTGTCGAGCCGAGTATTGAAAAGCATGGTGATTGTTGTGCCAGCCTTCTCCGTAAGTCAATAAAGCGACCCACCAGCAGTTTGTGGAGCGATCGCCACTGTCATACGTGCGGTAGCCAAATTTGTGCGTGGCGCTATTCACAAACCAAGTGCAGTGATAAACCAAAACGAGGCGGAGGAAGACGCCCCAAACGACAAACGACCAGCCGCCAATTAGATAAAGCAGGACGGCAAAAGCAACTTGAATGTGGAAAAAGTATTTATCTAAAAATCGGTAGACCGGATCGCTGGAAATGTCCTTTGTGAGGCGAGGAACATCATCTTTTGCCTGAATATCATAGAACATCCAAAGCATATGGCTCCACCAAAAGCCTTTGTTGGAATCGTGCTGATCGAGTTCTTGATCCGAATGAGCGTGGTGATTGCGATGTAGGCCAATCCATTCGATCGGGCTGCCTTCCAGTGACAATGTGCCGCAGAAAACAAAGAAATATTCGAGCCACTTGGGAGTTTGAAAGCTGCGGTGCGTGACGAGACGATGCCAGCCCAACGTGATTCCTAATCCGCCCGTAATCCAGTGGAGAAACAGCATCAAACCTACTGCGCTCCAGCTAAAGTTGCTGGGAAGAAGAACAAAGAGTGCCCCAACGTGAATACTAATCACGTAGAGCAGGATTACCCATTTAATGGAGGATTTGGTCGAAGTTGCAATAGTCATTCAGTGGTCTCAATGGTGTTTGTAGCAGTTCGGATGTCAAGACATTGCATATCAAGACAGTGCGGGTTCAAACAGTGCAAATTTCACGGACGAAAATCGCACTATGTTGGGAGATAAGATGCCATGTCTGCAAGACAAAACGAATCAAAAAGGAACGTGCAGAAATCGAGATTGAAGGTGTGTTTCAGTTCAAACTCGTTTGTGCATCAAGATCGATCGCCAGTATAGAAACAGATTTGCAAAGCAAAAACGTCATTTCAAATTTTTTCTGGAATTGACGCCAAGGTCAAGAAATTAAAGTTCAAGTAATTGCTGTATTACGACATAACTAAATGAGGATTAATCAGTTGACGAATTGCGATCGAGTCAGCCAAGAAAAAGGGCGAAACATGCAACCGGTAACTATCACATTCGCGACAATTGCAACTGAAATGCTTCACCCTTTTGGATGAATTTATTTTTGTTCAACCAGCTTGACTTTTTGGGCAAGACCGATCGCCTGTAAGAAGCGAATCGTCAGCCAAGTCATATCAAATTCCCACCATTTCATGCCGTGACGCGCCGAGTATTGAAAAGCGTGATGATTGTTGTGCCAGCCTTCACCATAGGTCAAAAGGGCGACCCACCAGCAGTTTGTCGATCGATCGCCTGTGTCCTCATACGTGCGATAGCCGAATTTGTGTGTGGCGCTGTTGACCAGCCAAGTCGTGTGATAGACAAAAACGAGACGCACGAAGACGCCCCAGAAGACAAACGGCCAGCCGCCCAGAAAGTAGAGCAGGACGGCAAAAACGACCTGAATCGGAAAGAAATATTTGTCGAGGAACTGGTAGAAGCGATCGTCAGCAATGTCTTTGGTGAAGCGATCGATTTCTGCTTCTGCCGGAACTTCGTGGAACATCCACTGCATGTGGCTCCACCAAAAGCCTTTGCCCGAATCATGGTGATCAACAGCTTGATCCGAGTAGAGATGGTGGTGACGGTGCAGGCCAACCCACCAAATCGGGCCACCCTGAACGGCCAGCGTCCCGCAAAAGACAAGGAAATATTCGAGCCACTTAGGAGTTTGAAAGCTGCGGTGCGTCAGCATTCGATGCCATCCCAACGTGATCCCCAAGCCGCCTGTGACCCAGTGGAGGAACAGGGCAAGGCCGACCGCGCTCCAGCTAAAGTTGCCAGGGAGAAAGGCGAAGATTGCGCCGACGTGGATCACGAGCATAAAACCGATGACGATCCAGTCGTAACCGAGTTTTTGCGAAGATGCGATTGTCATGCAGTAGTCTCAGAAAGTAAATTTTGCGGACTGTTTTGAGAGCGTCGAATCTAGGCGACAATAGACTCCGCCATCGATGACGCTGCGAGGTGAACAGAGGTTCGGGTGAACATAAAGTTCGGGTGAACAAACGTTCGATCGCCCGTCGGATGAAACGGAGTCCTTAAGTCTCCAATCTTAGGAGAAAGATTACAGAAATGAGCAGCTTTGAGCCGCTTCAGCGAGCAGAACAGGCGCTTTCGCAAATTTTTGTTGCGATCGACACCCAAACTAAGCATAACCTGCGGCGCGTCTTGGCGGCGTTTCAGCAGCATCAGGTTGGGGTTCAGCATTTTGCGAGCGTAACGGGCTATGGACACGACGATCTGGGTCGGGAAACGCTCGATCGCGTCTTTGCCAATGTGATGCAAGCAGAAGCGGCGATCGTCCGAGTCCAGTTCACGTCGGGCACACACGCGATCGCCTCTGCCCTGTATGGCGTGTTGCGTCCGGGCGACGAACTGCTGGCCGTTGCGGGTGCGCCCTACGACACATTAGAAGAAGTCATCGGAGTGCGCGGCACAAATCAAGGATCTTTAAAGGAATGGGGCATTTCTTATCGTCAGGTGGATTTGACGCCAGAGGGAGCGCCGGACTGGAATGCGATCGCCCAATCAATCAGACCAGAAACGCGGCTGGTGACAATTCAGCGATCGTGCGGCTATTCGTGGCGTCTGAGTTTGTCGATCGCGGATATCGAGAAAATCATTCGACTGGTGAAGCAGCAAAATCCCGATGTGGTGTGCTTTGTCGATAACTGCTACGGCGAATTCGTCGAGAGCCGCGAACCAACCGCAGTCGGGGCGGATTTGATCGCGGGATCGCTGATCAAAAATCCGGGCGGAACGATCGTGCCCGCAGGTGGCTATGTGGCGGGTCGAGCCGATCTGGTCGAGATGGCAGCTTGTCGCCTGACCGCACCGGGAATCGGCAGCTTTGGCGGCGCGACGTTCGATCAAAATCGCCTGTTGTTTCAAGGCTTGTTTCTGGCTCCGCAAATGGTCGGGGAAGCGCTGAAGGGCAATCATCTGACGGCGCATGTGTTTGAGCAGTTGGGCTATCGAGTGAATCCGCGTCCCGGTGCAGCCCGAACCGATGTGATTCAGGCGATCGAACTCGGTTCCCCGGAAAAAATCATCGCCTTTTGCACCGCGATTCAGCAGCATTCCCCGATCGGGTCGTATCTTAGTCCGGTTCCTGCCGAAATGCACGGCTATGAAAGTCAGCTTGTGATGGCGGGCGGCACGTTCATCGACGGCAGCACGTCAGAATTCTCCGCTGATGGCCCGCTGCGTGCGCCCTATGTCGTGTTTTGTCAGGGCGGGACGCACTGGACACACGTGGCGATCGCACTGGAGGCGGCGATCGAGGCGATCGGCGCAAAAAGTTAGGAGTTTTGGCGCAAGGGAATCCTAAAGGCATGTACTGATTTCGGAGTTTCTGAAATGTCAATTTCCCCAATTAGTGCGACGTTGAGCCATGCTGACCGACTGGCCGTCATGGATGCGATCGCCACGATTAAACAAAAGCTGCCGTTTTTGATCGATTTGAGTGCAGAGGAGCGAAAAGCACTGCCGAAGATGGGCGATAAGAGTCGGGCGTTTGTCAGCAAGGCGATGGAGGTGGCGATACAGAATCCCGATTTCTTACCTCGATCGTTCGACGTGGAAGAAATGCGGAAAGACGTGCAGCTAGCCGAAGCCCTGTATCCGATCGTGGTGGCGCTCAGTCAGCTACAGGAATTGCTGGACGATACAACTTTGGCAGTGGGCAGTGAAGCGATGGCGGCGGCGTTGCAGGTGTATAGCTACGCAAAGGTGAGCGGACAGGGCGCAGGATTAGAAGGACTGGTGGAGGAAATGGGTCAGCGCTTCGCCCGCAAACCGCGCAAGAAGCCGTCTTCTGCTGCGTCAACCGAGCCTAAAGTGGGATAGTTGCACCTTTAAGGTTCGATATTCAAGCTCTGGACTCGATCGATGCACTAAAAAGCTCGACAATTTGAGTTCAGAGCTTTGTTTTTGGAGTAAAAAACTTGGCGTTTCGAGTTCAAAGGTCAAAATGTCGAGTAAAAGGGTACATATTTCGAGGTTAAAGCTTGACGTTCCGAGTTCCGAGGTCGAAGTGTCGAGTAAAAAGGTGGAAACTCCCGATCGATCCTGTGAAAAGCGAAGATGTAAGCGGGAATACTGGCGTCAATTCTGACAGCCGCCCATTTTTTTGCCTGACCCATGCCCTCCACACCCGATCGCCTCCAGAAATTTGTTCAGTATTGCCAGCAGCACATTAAAGGCGACGAGAAAGGAGAGTCGCAAAACTTTCTCGATCGCTTTTTTCAGGCATTTGGGCATGAAGGGGCGATCGAGGCGGGTGCAACTTTTGAGCAGCGAGTGAAGAAGGGCAGCAAAAAAGGCAATCTGGGCTATGCCGATCTTGCCTGGAAGCCGCATTTGCTGATTGAGATGAAGAAGCGCGGCGAAGACCTCAATAAGCACTATGCTCAGGCGGTGACTTATTGGATGCAGTTGCAGTGTCCGAGCTATGTAATGCTATGCAACTTTGATGAGTTTTGGATTTATGACTTTCGCAAACAGTCGGAAGAACCAATCGAAAAAATTCCTCTAGAGCGCCTACCCGATCGAGCGGGAGCGTTCAACTTCATGAATCCGGAGCAGGATCGTCCGCCTGTCTTTAACAACAATTTGGTTTCGGTGACGGAAAAGGCGGCGGGGCGGATGGGTGAATTGCTGACAATGCTGATCGATCGCAAGCGGAATCCGGTTGATCCCACAATTGCTCAGCGGTTTGTGTTGCAGTGTGTGCTGGCGATGTTTGCAGAAGACCGAAAATTATTGCCGGACGATTTGTTTATTAGCTTGGTACGCGAATGTCTCGATCGCACTCGGCAGGGAAAACCGTCGAACACCTACGATATATTGGGGAATTTGTTTCAGGAGATGAATCGACCGGGGACGACTCCTGCGGGACGCTATCAGGGCGTGGAATATTTCAACGGCGGTTTGTTTCGTGAAGTGCATCCGCTGGAACTAACCGAGAAGGAACTGGAACTGCTGGAAGCCGCAGCCGCGCAAGACTGGAAAGCAGTGCGACCGTCAATTTTTGGAAACATCTTCGAGTCGGCAATTGGCAAAAGCAACAAGCGCGATCGCCATGCACACGGCATTCATTTCACCTCTGAAGAAGACATTCTCAAGATTGTTCGCCCCACGATCACGCGCTATTGGGAAGAAAAAATCGCCAATGCCACAACGCTCTTGGAACTTTCTGCGCTACAGGCGGAACTGCGCGAATATAGAGTGCTTGATCCGGCTTGCGGATCGGGCAATTTCCTTTACATGGCCTATCTTGAGCTAAAGCGACTGGAGCGGGTGCTGCAAGACAAGATCGATGCGCGGCGGCGATCGGAATCTGCCCGCGATCAGATGAGCATCGGCTTTGTGACCCCGCAGCAGTTCTATGGCATGGACACGAATGCGTTTGCGGTTGAGCTTGCCCGCGTGACGCTAATGATTGCTCGCAAGGTGGCGATCGACATTTGCAACATCCACGACCAGCCCGCTCTCCCGCTTGACACGCTCGATGAAAATATCGTCTGCAAAGATGCCCTGTTCACCGACTGGGTAAAAGCCGACGCAATCATCGGCAATCCCCCTTTCTTGGGTGGAAAACATTTGCGGCTGAATTTGGGGGATGAGTATATCAATCGTGTTTTCGATCGGTTTCCTGACGTTAAAGATTCGGTTGATTTCTGTGCATATTGGTTTCGATTAGCTCATAACCAAATTCGAGAAACAAACGGTCGGGCTGGTTTGGTTGGAACCAATTCAATTAGTCAAGGCAAAAGCAGAATCGCCGCATTGGACTATGTAATTCAGAATGATGGATTGATTTATGATGCTGTTTCTACTCAGGTTTGGTCAGGCGAGGCAAATGTTCACGTTAGTCTTGTGAATTGGCTGTGTTTGCCCTCACCCCTAGCCCCTCTCCCTCAGGGAGAGGGGGACAAGAAGGTTGGCGATGCTTCCTCACGAGTAGCCAATCAAGACAAGGATTTGCCCCCTTCTCCCCCAGGGAGAAGGGCTGGGGATGAGGGCAAGCCAATCGCAAACTCCACATGACGAAATCTCTGCTGTCACAGGTCGATCGCGCCAAGTTCCAACCGCACTTCTACAACGCGCAAAAGAACTGCGAAAACAACAGACGAGCGCTGAAAAAATTTTATGGGAATGTGTGCGCGATCGACGCTTGCTAAATGCAAAATTTCGCAGACAGCATAACTTGGGACAGTTTATTGCTGACTTTTACTGTCATGCTGCGCGTTTAGTGATTGAGCTAGATGGTGAAATTCATCAGTCTCGCAAGATGGAAGATGGCGATCGCGATCAGTGGATGCAGTCGCATGGATTAACCGTTTTGCGATTCACAAACGATCGAGTTTTTGAGGATTTGGAGGGGGTTTTGGGTGAGGTTGCGCGGGTTCTTTTGCCCTCACCCCTAGCCCCTCTCCCTCAGGGAGAGGGGGACAAGAAGGTTGAGCAAGTTAATTCATTGGAGGCAGAGGAAGACGCACCACTCCGGCTCCCTTCTCCATCAGGGAGAAGGGCTGGGGATGAGGGCAAAGGCATGAACAACACACCCAAAATCATCTGCTACCTCGACAATCAAATCGTCCCGCAAATTAACTCCTCCCTCAAATCAGAAATCGATGTTTCTCAAGCTGTTCGCCTCAAAGCAAACCTCAACAAATGCTTTCAAGGCGTAATTCCAGTTGGCAAAGGATTTATCGTTACTGAACAACAAGTTAATCAATGGATCAAAGCCGATCCTAAAAATATAGATGTTCTAAAACTCTTCTCAATGGGAGCAAATCTTGCAGGTAATCCAAATGGGTTGCCCGATCGATGGATTATCGACTTCAATGATATGCCGATCGAAGACGCAAGCGAATACAAACTTCCTTTTGCTCATGTCAAAGCTAACGTTAAACCAGAGCGGGATACAAATCGTCGGGATGTTAGAAGAATAAATTGGTGGAAGTTTGGCGAAAATGCTCCCAAGATGAAAAGAGCATTGGCTTTGTTGTCTTGTTACTTTGCAGTTCCAGAGGTTTCAAAATGGGCGATCTTTGTTCCTTGTCCTCCTGAATGGTTGCCAGGGAATAAAACAAAGGCAGTTGCATCAAACGACTTCTACGTTTTCGGTGTTCTAACATCAAATGTTCATCGAACCTGGATGCACGCGCAAAAATCCACTCTTGAAGATCGAACAGCCTACACTCACAACACCTGTTTTGAAACCTTTCCTTTTCCGCAAATCTTGCCCTCACCCCTAGCCCCTCTCCCTCAGGGAGAGGGGGACAAGAGGATGGTTCGGCTCCCTTCTCCCTGAGGGAGAAGGATTGGGGATGAGGGCATTGTTGACGCTATCCGCTCGATCGCCCTCGACCTCCATCACTACCGCAGCGAACAGATGGAGAAAAAACAGTGGGGCATCACCAAACTGTATAACGAATACTTTGCCGAATCGACCAGCCAGCTATTTAAGCTACACGCTCGGCTCGATCGCCTCGTCCTGCAAGCCTACGGCTTCAGCGCCAGCGACGACATTCTCGAAAAGCTGCTGACGCTAAACTTAGAGTTAGCTGAAAAGGAAAAAGCTGGAGAAGCGATCGTGGGTTGCCGAGATCCTTATCGGAAATGAAGTGCCATTAAGCGATCGCACTGGAGGCGGCGCTCGAGGCGATCGGACAGGCTACGAAATCAGACGCTTGAGTTTCGGCAAGCGGGCAATCACCAGAAAGTCGAGCATCAACACAATCACCAGCGAAAAGCCGACAAGAGGAAACAGCAAGCCCATCACAGCGACGATCGCCAAAGGAACCTTCCACGCGGCTTGATGCGGAGGCAAACTTGGAGCGCCCAAACGTCCTTTCGGTCGGCGCATCCACCACAGCACGATCCCCGTGAAGCTGAGCAACACGATCGCGATGCAGGTTGTCAGCATAATCAGTTGATTGGCAAGGCCATATTTGCCCATGTGAATCGCCACGCCCATCTCGACCGACTTGGAAACTAAGTTGTAATCCGCCCAGCCGACATCGGCCAGCACTTCGCCGCTGTACTGGTCGAGGTGAATTGTGCGCTCTCGGTAGACGTTGTTGGGAACGGATGCGATCGTGTAAACGCCTCTGAGATCAGTCGGCAAACTGACGCTGTATTCGGCAGACAATTCCGATTGGGCAAACGCGATTACTCTGTCGAGATCGATCGCAGGCTGCGCGGGTGCATCGGCGGGCGCAGCTTCGTGCGAATGCTGAACCAGAATCGATCGGGGCATGGGCATTTGCTCGACTGCCCAAGGCACTGATTGAGAGCCTTTTTGATTCAGCGAACCTGTCAGCGGCGTGGATTCGGGCGCACCGTCGTAAACATACTGCGGAAAGTGGTTCCACGCCTTGGCAAACTGCTCGCCCCAAAAGCCCGACCAGGGTAGACCTGTGAGAATCAAAAAGCCGATCAGCAGCAGAGCATAAAAGCCGGGAACCGAATGCAGATCGCGCCAAAATGTCCGGCGACCACTGTTGAAGCGCGGCAGCAGCGTTCCCCAGATCGAATTTCGATCGCGAGGCCACCACAAATACAGCCCCGACAACAGCAGCACCAACGCCCAACAGGATGCCAGTTCAACCAGTCGATCGCCCACCGTTCCGAGCATCAGTTCGCCGTGAATTTTGCGGACGATCGCCTGAAAATTGTTATCCTCGTCGCGATTTCCCAACACTTGCGCCGTATAGGGATTGACGAAAACGGTGAGGGTGCGATCATCCTCAGTGGTAACTTCGACTTCCGCAGAGCGATCGGGCGCAACAGCGGGCGTAAATTTGCTCGCAATTGCATCGGGAAAAGCTTGCTGGGCGGCGGCCAATTGCTGATTGTAAGACAAGGCGGCAGTTTCAGGCGGCACAAACATCAAGTCGCGATACATCACCGCATCAAGCTGAGGCTTGAACAGGTAAATGCTGCCCGTAATCGCCAACATCACCATGAAGGGAATCACAAACAGTCCGGCATAAAAATGCCAGCGCCAAATTGATCGATAGAAGCGGCTACTCGATTCGGTATTTGCAGGATTGATCGTTGTCATGAAGCAAAAAAGGTTCGATGGCGCTTCACTTTCGATCGAATTTTTGGGAAAGTCAAAAGACAGCTTGTCGTAGAAAGCTAGCTAGTTGACAGCGATTCCCCGTTCCGCTTGACGAGTGCGAATTCGATCGATCGATCCTGACGGAATTGCCGCGATCAAATGCTGCGTGTAGGACTGTTTGGGATGGCGATAAATTTGTTCGGCGGCTCCAAGTTCTTCGATTTTGCCTTTGTTCATCACCATAATGCGATCGCTCATGAATTTCACCACGCCCAAATCATGCGAAATGAAAATATAGGTGAGGTTAAATTCTTCTTGCAGCGCTTTCAACAAGTTCAGAACTTGTGCTTGAACCGAGACATCCAAAGCCGAAACCGATTCATCGCAAATGATAAATTTCGGGTTCAAAGCTAGAGCGCGGGCGATGCAAATTCGCTGTCGCTGACCGCCAGAAAATTCATGGGGAAAGCGATCGATCCACTTCGGATCAAGGCCGACGCGATCGAGCAAATAAGAGACGCGATCGCGCTGCTGCTTGCGGTTGCCGCTAACTTTGTGGATACGGAGCGGTTCAAGAATCGCTTCCCCAATGCTGATGCGGGGATCAAGCGAACCGTAGGGATCTTGAAAGATAATTTGCATGTCGCGGCGCAGTTGCCGCAGTTGGCGCGAACCGAGTTTGAAAATATCTTGACCTTCAAATAATGCCTGTCCGCCTGTGGGTTTGACCAGTCGCAACAGCGATCGCGCCAGCGTAGTTTTGCCGCAGCCGGATTCACCGACCAAGCCTAATGTTTCACCCGGATAAACATCAAATGAAACATTATTGACGGCCATGATGTAGCGATCGGTTGCCCCAAATACGCCGCGAATCGGAAAGCCAACTTGCAGATTTTGCACGGACAACAGAGGCGATCGCGTTTGCAGTTGAACAAGTCGCTGATGCAGTTCCGCGTCGCTGACTTCGCTGTTGGCGCGGAGGGCTTGATTGACATCGAGCGCTTTTTCACGAATCACGGGTTCGCCGCGATCGTTCCGCGTCACTTCCATAAAATCAGCCACAGTCGGCAAAAAGCGCAGGCGGCGATTCGGCGTGGGGCGACAGGTGATCAAACCTTTGGTGTAGGGATGTTGGGGATTCGAGAAGATTTCGAGAACCGAATTGTATTCGACAATTTTGCCTTGATACATCACGGCTACGCTGTCGGCAATTTCGGCCACGAGTCCCAAATCGTGCGTGATGAAAATGATCGACATGCCGCGTCGATCGCGCAGTTCGCGCAGCAAATCGAGAATCGTCGCCTGCACCGTCACATCGAGCGCGGTTGTCGGCTCGTCCGCAATCAGCAGCGAAGGATTGCACGAAATCGCCATCGCGATCATGACGCGCTGAATCTGCCCGCCCGACAGTTCGTGCGGATAGCGATCGAGCATCGCGTGTTTTTGGCGGTTGACTTCTTCGCGAATGTCGCGATCGGATGGCTGAGCAACTCCGCTTAGCTCTTCGCGGACGCGCTGTTCCAGTTCTTCATCGCTGGGCAGCAATCGCACTTCTTGCAGCAGATTGATCGCTCGTCGTCTCGCCTCAGGCTGCGGAATATCTTGATGCAGCCGAATTGCCTCGGTCAGTTGAAAGCCGCAGGTGTAGACCGGGTTGAGCGAACTCATCGGCTCTTGGAAAATCATCGAGATTTCGCCACCGCGAAAGCGCTGCATCTGCGTTTCTGACAGCGAAAGCAGATTGACGGGTTCGGCGGCTTCTCCTTCCTCGTTCACACTTTGAAACCAAATTTCACCTGCGCTAATCCGTCCCGGTAGCGGAACCAAGCCCATCGTCGCCAGTGCCGTCACGGATTTTCCTGACCCTGATTCGCCCACAATTCCCAAGGTTTGGCCGCGCTGGAGGCGAAACGAAATGCCGTCTACGGCTTTGACGGGGCGATCGCCCGCTTGAAATTCAACTTGAAGGTTGCGGACATCGAGAACGGTGTTCATTGCGGCGGAGTCAAGCTAAACACACTAGGTAGAAGCATCTTAGCAGCGGATGTTCGGAATCTGCTGTTAGCGGTGGGCAGTTTTGCAATTTGCAGGGTTGATCAAATTTGATTAAAGATGAGGCGATCGCTTCACAAACCTGACAATTTTTTGCCGGACAGACGGAGATTCAGGAACATCGATCGCCTTGTTTGAAGTCGAATTGACCGAGGTTTGTTAGGAGTGTGAGATGATGCAGCGTTGGATTAGTGCGTTGACCTTAACGATGATGCTCGCAGGTGTTGCCGTCGCACAAACACCCGCTCAAAATCCGATCGATCGTGTCGTCGAAGCGGGCTACATGAGCCGCACGACGGGCGGTGATTTTCGCGAAAGTGAATTTCTCAGTCGCGCAGAACTGGCAAGTATTTTGGTGCGATCGTTTCAACTGAGCGATCGGACGCCACCCAATCCCAACAGGATTCAAGTCCGTGATGTGCCGTCGAATCATTGGGCATACAGCGACATTCAAACCGTGCTGCGAACTGGAGTGATGACGGGCTATCGCGACAATTTGTTTTTCCCAGAACAGCGCGTTTCTCGTGCCGAAGCCTTTTCGATTTTCGCGCAAGCGTATGGCGTGTTTCAGTTTCCCGAACAGACGATCGCGGAAGTCCTCAGCCAGTACCCCGACTCCGCCCAAATCCCGACTTGGGCACAAAAGTCAATGGCAACCGCGCTCTATGAAGGCTTTGTCAATACCGATGCCGAAAACCGCATTAACCCTAGCCTGCCGATGACGCGAGGCGATATGGCGTTTGCGCTCAGTCGCTATCTCGATCGCCTGGAACAACCCCGCTAAACCAGATGGCAGAAGGCGGTTTGCCGACATCCGACACCCGACACCTTTCTGCCATCAACCGTTACAGTTTCGCGCTTCCAGCTTCGGTAGAATACGAGCGTGAGTCGAGGTGCATCATGCACAGCTTTATTCCGCCCGATCGATTTTTTCCGTATCTGAGTTGGACTGACGTGGAGGCGATGCCCGACAAGGCGAACGTCGTGGTCATTCAGCCTGTCGGCGCGATCGAGCAGCACGGCCCCCACCTGCCAATTGTGGTGGATGCCGCGATCGCCACCGCCGTCCTCGGTCAAGCTTTGGAGAAACTGGAAGCCGACATTCCCGCCTTTGCGCTGCCAACTCTGTGCTACGGCAAATCAAACGAACACTGGCACTTTCCCGGCACGATCACGCTGTCTGCCACGACGCTGATGACCACGCTGATCGAAGTGGCGGAAAGCTTATATCGATCGGGCTTTCGCAAGCTGGTTTTGATGAACGCACATGGCGGTCAGCCGCAGGTGATGGAAATTGTCGCCCGCGATCTACATCAGAAATATGAGGATTTTTGCGTGTTTCCGCTGTTTACCTGGCGTGTGCCGCACAATGCAGGTGAATTGCTGACGGACAAAGAAAAGGAACTGGGCATTCATGCCGGAGATGCAGAAACCAGCGTTTTGCTGTCGATTTTGCCAGATCAGGTGAATATGGACGCGGCGGTGTGCGAATATCCGCAGCAGCTACCGGAAGCCAGCTTGCTGAGCATGGAGGACAAGTTGCCGTTTGCCTGGACGACTCGCGATCTATCTCGCAGCGGCGTGATGGGCGATGCCACTGTTGCGACCCGCGAAAAAGGCGATCGCATCATGGCCTCAGTTTCCGATGGCTGGGTGAAGGTGATTCGCGATATTTATCGTTTTCAGCAGCCGCAGGTGTGGCGATCGAGGGGTGAATCATGGAACGGCTAATTTCGCTGTTGGGACTGTTGGTGTTCACAGGAATTGCTTATCTGCTGTCGATCGATCGGCGGGCGATTCGCTGGCGTCCCGTCTTGTGGGGGATTGCCATTCAGCTTGTGTTTGCGCTGTTGATTTTGCGGACGCCGTTTGGCTTTGCCGTGTTTAGCTGGCTGGGCGGTCTGGTCGGGCGGTTTTTGGACTTCACGGATGCAGGCGCGTCCTTTGTGTTTGGCGAAAACTTCAGAGATTTCTTTTTCGCCTTCAAAGTGCTGCCAACGATCATCTTTTTCTCGTCATTCATCACCGTGCTGTATCACTACGGGATTTTGCAGCGCATCGTCGGCGCGATCGCTTTTGTGATGATTCGCACCCTCAGAACGTCCGGATCAGAATCGCTTTCGGCGGCAGGCAACATCTTTGTGGGACAAACGGAAGCTCCGCTGCTGATCAAGCCGTATGTACCGACAATGACGCAATCCGAGCTTCATGCCGTCATGACCGGAGGCTTTGCCACGATTTCCGGCGGCGTCATGGCGGCTTACATTTCGTTTGGCATTCCGGCTGAACACCTGATCGCCGCCTCGGTGATGTCCGCTCCGGCAGCTTTGGCGATCTCCAAGCTGATGTATCCCGAAACCGAAGCGTCTCCCACCGCAGGCGAAGTCACGATCAAAGTGGAGCGGACTTCGGCCAATGCGATCGATGCTGCCGCCAGTGGTGCGCTAGACGGGCTGCGCTTGGCGCTGAATGTCGGCGCGATCATCATTGCGTTTTTGGCACTGCTGGCGATGTTTAACGCGCTCTTGGGCTGGATTGGCGGTCTGTTTGGCTTGCCCACCCTGTCGCTGGAGTTGATCTTGTCGTTTCTGCTTGCGCCCCTCGCGTGGCTAATGGGCATTCCCTGGGCGGATGCGGGCGAAGTCGGAACGCTGCTGGGGACGCGCACCATTCTCAACGAGTTCATCGCCTACACGCAACTCCAAGGACTGATCGAAAGTCGCGCCATCTCAGAACGAGCGATCGTAATCGCCACCTATGCCCTGTGTGGCTTTGCGAACCTCGGCTCGATTGGTATTCAAATCGGCGGCATCGGTGGTCTTGCGCCCAATCGCCAATCAGACTTGGCAAGACTGGGTGTGCGAGCGATGATCGGCGGAACGCTGGCCTGCTTCATGACGGCAACGATCGCTGGAATGTTGCTGTAGCGTAATCTTCCTTTGCGTCAACATTGCAAAAAATTACAGCTTGCCTGTCTTGGCGATAAATCCAGTGCAATAGGCAATAGAGAATTCCAATTGCACCATGTCACTTGAAAACCTCACGCTGAATTTTACGCCGATCGCCACAGATCTAACGCAGCCCGTCGCCATTGCCCAGACGGGCAGTGACGATCGCCTGTTTGTTGTGGAGCAGACAGGCCAAATTCAGATTTTGCAAAACGGCCAAAAGCTCAGTCAGCCGTTTCTCGACATCAGCAGTCGAGTCCGCAACAATGGCGAACAGGGCTTGCTGGGTTTGGCCTTCTCGCCCGACTATGCCAATGATGGCGAATTCTACGTCAACTACATTAATCGATCGGGCGACACGGTGATCGCTCGCTATCGCCGCAACGCAACCAATTCCAATTTGGCCGATGCCAGCAGCGAAGAAATTGTCCTGACGATCGATCAGCCCAATAACCTCACCAATCACAAAGGCGGTCAGTTGGCCTTTGGGCGCGATGGCTTTCTCTACATTGCGACGGGCGACGGTGGCGGCAGCGGCGACCCGAACAACAACGCCCAAAATCCCAATTCGCTGCTGGGAAAAATTCTTCGCATCGATGTTTCTGGGCAAACCTATACAAATCCGCAATCCAATCCGTTTGTTGGCAGTCGCGACCCGAACGATCAAACTCGCGATGAAATTTGGGCGTCTGGCCTGCGTAATCCCTGGCGATTTTCGTTCGATCGCCTCACCGGAGATTTGTACATTGGTGATGTCGGCCAGGGCGCACGGGAAGAAATCAACTTTCAGCCCGCCAACAGTCCGGGTGGCGAAAATTACGGCTGGCGCTTGTTTGAAGGCACGCAGGAGTTCAACAATCCCACTGATCAAACCGCAGGTCTGACGCTGCCGATCACCGAATATCCCCGCACTGTGGGCCAATCGGTCACGGGTGGATATGTCTATCGCGGTGCGTCTCGCGCCATGCAAGGCATTTACATTTACGGCGATTTCCTCACAGGAGCCATTCTCGGCTTGCAGCGCAATGGCTCCGCTGCACAAACTCGTCTGATCACCAACACGGATTTCAACATCTCGACGTTTGGGGAAGACCGCGCAGGCAACCTCTACCTCGCCGACTACAACAATGGTACGATCTATCGAATTTCTACACCGATTCCTGATCCGCCACCCGACCCGGAACCGAATCCAGACCCCAACCCGGAACCCAACCCGGAACCGAATCCGCAACCCAATCGCATCGTGGGAACGGCAAGACGCGATCGCCTGATTGGAACAGTGGGCGATGACATTTTGACTGGACTGGGCAACAGCGATCGCTTGCTTGGCAAGGCAGGCAGCGATCAACTGTTTGGCAATGGAGGGGGCGACACTTTGCAGGGCGATGAAGGGCGCGATCTGCTAGTGGGCGGCGGCGGCAGCGATCGCCTGATCGGAGGAAAAGGCCGCGACCTGTTTCGCTTTGAGCAGATTGCCGGACGCGATCGAATCACAGATTTTCAGGTCAATCAAGACCAGATTCAACTGGGGAGCGGCGTGCGCTTCCAAGATCTCGATATCCTTCAGCAGAGAAATGGCACACTGATTCGATCAGGCAACTTTTCACTGCTGCTCGATCGCGTCAGAGCTTCGACACTCGATCGCAAAAACTTCACCACTTGAAGCAACGTCTTTCCTGATTGCGGAAGAGGGCACAATGAGCGCAGCCGAGCTTCAATAAAGATGGTGCTGCTTCTCGGTTTTGGGATGCGTATCGCTGGACGTTGGGCGTGAGGAGCATTCTTTGTGTTCCGCTTTTTTGGCAATACTGCGATCGCGGCGGTTGGGCTGGTGGGTGTGGCTCTGGGGCTAAAGCTGCTGCTTGGCTCACTGATTGCCGTTGCGCCTTTTCTGTGCCTGATTCCTGCGATCGCCCTGAGTGCTTGGTATGGCAACATCAAAACGGGCTTGCTCAGTACCGCGCTGGCAGGCGCAATTGTCTTCTACAGCTTGTTCGATCTTCATTCGATCGAAGCGGTGCAAAACGGCGCTATCAGCAATTCCGGCTGGCTGCTTCCGCCTGCCGATGCGGTAAACCTCAGTTTATTTTTGCTCGAAGGCAGCTTGCTCAGTGCGCTGATCGGGCGGGTCCCGTTTCCAGGGCGATCGTGGCCTCCCGACACACAATCGCCCGCTGCCACAGCAGAAATTCTCCAGACGATCGCCAACAGCAATGATGGATTCTACCTGCTCGATCGCCAGTGGCAGATTTGCTATGTGAATTCGCGGGGTACAGAGCTGCTGCATACTACGTCTGCCGAATTGATTGGGCAGTCGATTTGGAACTGGCTGTCAAAAATGGAAGGCTCGGATTTTGAGCAGGCGTTGCATCGCTCGATCGAAACGGGTCAGACCGCTCAGCTTGAAGCGTTTTGCCCCCAGTACAATGCCTGGCTAGAAATTCAAGCTTATCCAACAGCGCAAGGACTAGCCGTTCTTGCCCATGACATCACGAGTCGCAAGCAGATTGAAGCCGAACGCGACCAGCTTTTGCGACGCGAACAGGCGGTGCGCTCAACCGCAGAACTTGCAGAACAGCGATCAGCTTTTTTGGCCGAGGTGAGCAAAATTCTTCATGCCTCTCTGGAAGAGAGCAGCATCACGCAGGCCGCAGGATCGATCGTGCCGTTTCTCGCCGATGGCTGTTTGATTTTTGCGCTGGAAGCTGGCTGTCTCACGCCGATCGCGATCGCCGCTGCCGATCCTGTCTCTCAGTTGCAGCTTGAAGCCTTGGCCGACCACTATCGGCAGCACAGCTTGCGAACCGATTTGATGCAACTGCTGCCCGCCCGCTTGCTGGAAGAAGGCATTTGTGAAACGCTGTTTGATACAAACGCCGATGCGATCGCCGCCTGTCGATCGATGGCGGCTCAAGCTTGTCTGTTGCTGCCGCTAATCGCTCACGATCGCGCTCTTGGCCTCATGCAGCTTGTGCGATCGGCGGCCTATACGCCCGCAGAAGTCGCCTTGGCCGAAGAACTGGCACGTCGGACGGCGATCGCGATCGACAACGCCCAGCTTTATCGACAGGCGCAAACGCTCAACCGCCTCAAAGACGAATTTCTTTCGACTCTGTCGCACGAACTGCGAACGCCGCTCAACGTCATTTCCGGCTGGGCACAAATTCTGCAAACGCGAGCCTTCGACGACATGACCAACCACGCGATCGAGATGATCGGACGCAACGCCGATCTTCAGGCGCAGATCATCAACGAACTGCTGGATGCTTCTTATGTCATCACCGGACGCATTCAGCTTCAGCCTGCTGCCGCTGATCTCGGTGCGATCGCCTGCGAAGTGATTGCCTCGCTCAAGTTTGCTGCGGATGCCAAATCGGTCGAACTGCACTATGAGGGCGAAGCGATCGAACCGCTGTGGCTTGATGCCCGCTATGTGCATCAGGCAATCTGGAACCTGATTGGCAATGCGATTAAGTTCACGCCATCTGGCGGGCGCGTTGATGTGCGATTGGCAAGGAGGAAGGATGAGGGAGGAAAGATGGAAGCCACTTCGCCTCCTGCATCCCGCATCCTGCGTCCCTTCATTTGTCTTACCATCTCCGACACGGGCATTGGCATTGCTCCCGAATTTCTGCCCTATGTGTTCGATCGCTTCCGACAAGAAGACGGCTCGACGACGCGGACGTATGGCGGTATGGGCTTGGGACTGGCGATCGTGCGACATATCGTTGAACTGCACGGCGGCACAATTCACGCTGAAAGTGCAGGTGTCGGCAAGGGTGCAACGTTTACGATGCTGCTGCCGTGTCGCTAAAGGATTGATTCGATCGGGCTGCTTGCCGCAGTCAACCCCACTGTCCTAACCCACGCAAAACTGCCCATCCAAATGCAAGCGTTCTAACACAGGTCAAATCAACTCAGCGAGTAGAATGCTTGCGAATGCGCCTGAAAATTCTTCACAAACATTCTGTCTGACTCTGGCAGTTGTGTGTG
The DNA here is from genome assembly GCF_014696105.1 of Microcoleus sp. FACHB-1515. Classification (GTDB taxonomy): domain Bacteria; phylum Cyanobacteriota; class Cyanobacteriia; order Elainellales; family Elainellaceae; genus JAAUTJ01. The sequence goes on along the minus strand of NZ_JACJPO010000027.1, from coordinate 29,571 downwards.
GTCTGGAAACGCTGGAACGGACTCGCATCAGCGCTGGAATAGACTGGCGTTAGTTGCGGTATGCTTCGTCCAAAGCGATACACTGCTAGAAGCGTTTTGGGCGAATGGGAATGATTACGGTTGCGTTGCCGAAGGGTGGATTGTTAGAGGAGAGTATTCGGCTGTTTCAGGCGATCGGTTGGGATTTCAGCGCGTTTCTCGATTCGGCGAACCGTCAGCTTGAGATTTGGGATGCGTCGCACACGGCCAAGGCGATCTTGGTGCGAAATTACGATGTGCCTGTGTATGTTGAGTATGGGCAGGCGCAACTTGGTATTGTCGGATATGACATTTTGCGCGAGAAGCAGCCGCAGGTGGCGCATCTGGTGGATTTGGGGTTTGGTGGCTGTCGGCTGTCGGTGGCGGTGAAGCAGGAAAGCGGGTATAAGTCGGCTTTGGAACTGCCGCCGCACTGCCGCATCGCATCGAAGTTTGTCAATTGCGCTCGCGAATACTTTGACAGTCTCGATCTGCCTGTGGAGATTGTGCCGCTGTATGGCTCGGTGGAGTTGGGGCCAATTACCGGAATGTCTGAGGCGATCGTCGATTTGGTGGCAACGGGACGCACCCTCAAGGAAAACAATCTGGTGGAAATCGATCGCCTGTTCGACAGCACGGCTCGCCTGATTGCCCATCCGCTCAGCTATCGCATCAATCGAGATGATGTGAAGCAGGCGATCGAGCAGATTCGCGATTTGGCGACTGTCGCAAGTTGAGGGGCGATATCGTTTTGGGCGCTAACGCGATCGCTTCATCAAATTTCTATATTCGGCTGTCATTCCTCTACAAACAGGACTGGGGCAAAAGCCGTGAAATCAATTTCCGGCTGAAAGCGCAAACTCATTTCAGTGGGTTGGATTGACAGGCTTAATTCGTTTTGGGACTTGAGCTTCCATTCAGCGCGGTGAAATGTGCTCGATATCATACCTGCACCTGAATCGATCGCGACCTGCGTTTGCAGTAGCAGGATCTTCGCAATTTATGCGTTGCTTGAATTTGAGTCGGAAGCGCTTCGATCGTTGCCAGGTGCGGTGTTCGCTCAAATCCATATTCTCTTGCTGAATTTTGCAATTATTCGGCTAAAGAATGCTGACGCTTGTGGCCTCGCCATGAAGCGAACTGTTGAACCAATTGGAAGAACGAGGCCGCTTTACTAGATTCAAATTACGTTCTGTTAATTTCAGATGGAGGAGTTGATGGGTTGACTTGATAAGAAACAAGTTCAGCTTTATCATCCTTCACCAGCCAAACGAATATTTCTTGAGCAGATGCGTTTGAAAACCGTGTATTGTATCGAGTCAGAATATACTGATCAGCTTGTTGATTGGCAGGTTGTCCCCACCAATCAATTTGCTCAGTTGATTCCACAGATCCAAATTCGCGTTGTACTGTTGCACAGAAACGAACCAATTCTGCTTGACTTTGGCTGCTTTTGAGAATTTCATTGGCTTGTTCATAAATCTCTTCGCATTGTCCTTGACCGAGCTGATTGTGAAACCTTTGAACAGCATTCGCTGCTATTTTTTGCTTGGCTTCTAAATCACTCATATAGTTCATCATGAACCGTTGCTGGTCAACTGGATTGCCCAGAACAAACTGAAACCCAGCAACCCGCATAAGAACTCCACCACCAAAGAAAATTGAACCAAAAAAAGTTAAAATAACCAAGCTTCCTAAACAGCCAAGACAACCCGAACTCCGATTTGCCATAAGAATCTCCACTTGATCCACTTGATTTTATTCGCAATCAATCATCTTGCTTTGGATTGAATTTCAAGCATTAATCTAATCATCGATCGCTGCTTGCAAGGTTATGCCGTTTCCAGTTTGAACTGCTGTCTTTTTGTTAAGACGATCGCGATCTTTTTCTCGTAATAAGCCGCTTCATTGATAAAGACTGGGTAAACTAAATCTTCCCCTTGATATGGAATAGTTTCTCCCGTGAAACTGAGAAACATTGGTGCGCCATTGTGCAGCGGCTCATAGTCTTTGAACTGGAGTTGAGGATGAATCATTGCTTGCAGTTCACCTGCTGAATTGCGAGGATAATCCACCGATGCGATCGCCTGATACAAAGTTAAATCGGAGGGTGCAGGCAATGGCGTTCCCTGATTAATCACATCAAGATAATCCAAAATTGCGTGAATTAATATCTCCGTTTGCTGAAGTGACTGAGCATCCAAAACGCCTTGAGCGATCGCGCCCACTTCAATCGTGCAACCGAAAGGCGAGAGCGATCGCAGCATGGGCGAATCTTGACTGCACTGCACGCCGCAGCACACGCGAACGTCGGGATGCAGGTGACTTAAATAGGCCGCGAGTCGCAAATTGAAGGGATGCTTTGTTGTTGGTAAAATCGTTAATCCCATATTGGCAGTGGTGCTATGCAGGTCAATGATGAAATCAACCTTGGGATGATCTTTTGGTCCCAGTTGGGTCGCAATTTCTTTAGCACGTTGATCTTCATAACTGGTCAGCTTTGCATTCGACAAGTCCGCACTGCCAAAGCAACGATTCAAATCTCGATCGATATAGCGTCGGTTGGCCGCAATTGCTTTTGGATTGGCAAGCAGCGTGATGCACTCAAGCGTTGGCCGTTCGATTGAAGCGGGAAACTGCTCCAACTTCTTGACTAGATAAACTCCCGTCCATTCATTTCCATGCGTTCCACCCACGATCGCCACTCGTCGAATCGATCTAGGCACCATCTCCGAAGGACGCTGATTCATATCGAGTCTTCAATTATTTTCACTGGTTGGTTTCACTCTAGAGAAGCAAATACTATATGTCAAATACTTATTTAATTGCAGTATCATACTCAAAAGATATTATGAACTCATGGAACTTCGCCATTTGCGCTATTTTATTGCGGTTGCTGATGAACTCAGCTTCAGTCGTGCCGCAGCGCGATTGCAGATGGCTCAACCACCTTTGAGTCAGCAAATTCAAGCGTTAGAAGCAGAACTTGGCGTGCAGCTATTCGATCGCAAAAAACGTCCACTCCAATTAACGCTTGCTGGAATAGCATTTCTAGAAGAAGCCAGAGCCATGCTGATTCAGTTAGAACAAGCAGTCCAAAAAACGCAGCGTATTTATCAGGGAGAGTTAGGCTATCTCACGGTTGGCTTTACCAGTTCGATCGCCAATGGTGTCCTGCCAAATATTTTGCGATCGTTTCGCCAGCACTATCCACAAGTGAAGCTGATTTTGCGCGAAGACAATAGCGCGTTTCAGATTCAGGGCTTACGCGATCAGCAGACCGATGTTATTTTCGTCTATCAAGATTCTGTCCTTACAGAAGCGTCTGACCTAATCGTCATGCCGCTCACACAGGAACCACTCATTGTGGTACTTCCCCAAGAACATCGCTTGTCCGGCCAACTCAACATTGCGCTGACTGATTTAGTCAGTGAAGAGTTCATCATGCCATTACGTCAAGCTGTATCGGGTTTATCTGACCAAATTCACTATCTTTGTGCCCAAGCTGGCTTTGTGCCAAAAGTTGCTCAAGAGGCAACATTTATGGTCACTATTTTGGGATTGGTGGCGGGTGAAATGGGCATTAGTCTACTGCCGCTCAGCGTTCAAAATTTGCAGCGCAAAGGAGTCGTTTATCGTCCAATTCAGGAACAAACAGCGATGAAGCAATTAAGCGCAGTTTGGCGGCGGAACGATTCATCCGCCATCTTGCAGCGATTTCTGAATATTGCTCAAGTAATTTCCCTCAACGAATGCCATGATTAAGCATTTGTTGTGCAACTCAAAGCGATCGCTCTGCCATCTGCCCCTTCGAGAGTGATGACCGCAATTCGATCGACATTGAACTGCGCTGAAAGCAGCTAAGTCGGCAACCAAGATGAGTTGTCAGATGCAAAATCCCCTCATCCCCTACTCAACTTCCTGGAGGAGAACAGGAACCAGAAGGGCTGTTGTCCCCCTCTCCCTGAGGGCGAGGGGTGAGGGCAAAGCCAGCATTTTGAATTTAATTGCATCCACCTACTTAGCCGCAGAGAAACGATCAAAAAACCTCCCCATGATTGAAGAGGTTTTGCTTGTTAAAGCCGCGATCGAAACTTGAACTACGGCTTCACAGTCCAGGCTGAAAACAGATCCTCTGCAATTTCGTGATTGTCTTCAAGCTGAACTTTCAAAGTCGTTTCGTAAACGTTATTCAAAATTTGATGACCATAGCCGATTACTCTACCCAAACGCCCCGTTTTTTGGTTTTGAACGAAATCACCGATTGAAATCATGTTGTTATCCTGCGATCGAAAAGCGCGTTTAACACATTTGATTATCAGATTGACCGAGGCAATCACTCATCTTCCCAATGGTGCAGATTTACTACTGTAGATTTTAGTTACAAAAGATACTTAGCAACAACGGAAGAATAATCAACCTGCGTTCACTGCAACCTCATAAATGGGCAAATTTCGTCATTTTTGTTACAAATTTCGGATTCTTCTCGCAGCAGATTCAGAGTTTGTGTAATGGTTGGTAAAGTTTGGAACTGTTTGCACAAAGATTGATGGCTTATCGCATTCTTTCGATCGATGGCGGCGGCGTGCGCGGCTTGGTTGCAGCGATCTGGCTCAATCGGCTGGAAATGCTGCTGCAAGCTCCGCTGCGTGAGCATTTTGATTTGATTGCCGGAACTTCAACGGGCAGTATTATTGCTTGTGCTTTGTCAATGGGCATGTCGGCTGAGGCAATTGTCAATTTTTATCTGACGCAAAGCCGCGAAGTGTTTCCCGGCGGGCCAAGTCAATTTTGGAGTCGGATCGGGCGATCGCTAACCCAAGGACTAGACGCGCCCCGTTACGACGGCAAAGGGTTGGAGCGCGTCCTCAAGCGCGTGTTTGGCACGACTCAGTTTGGCGACTTGTCCACGCGCACGCTCGTGACCAGCTACGACACCCTGAATCGGGAAGCATTGGTGCTGAAGAACGATCGACCCGTTTATCTTCGCCTTCCGGTTTGGGAAGTGTGCAAGGCGTCGTCGTCGGCTCCGGTTTACTTCCCCGCTCATCCGCTGACGCTGGACGGACAAACGATCCCTGTCATTGATGGCGGCGTGGTGGCGAATAATCCGACGGCCTGTGCGATCGCAGAAGCGGTGCGGATCAATCAGGCGCGGGCGATCGACACGCGATCGGGAATTGATCAGTTCCTCGTCGCCTCATTTGGCACAGGCGAAACGATTCGACCGATTACGGCCAAGCAAACGCAGGAATGGGGCGCACTGGAATGGGCAATTCCCCTCATTGACGTGTTGTTTGACGGCTCAGCCGATGCAACCGACTACATTGCCCAGTATTTGCTGACTCCGGGCAATTACTTTCGCTTTCAAACGCCGCTCGACACAGCCTACGATGATCTCGACAATGCTGATGCGACCAATCTCAATGCGCTCGTTGGTGTGGCAGAAACCTATCTGCGGCAGGCAGGAGAAGCACGGCTGAATGAACTGGCAATCCGCTTAAAATCCTAGAAAGGCAGTCGCCTCTCCTTTCGTTTTCGTTCATCCGCAGACGCATCATGGCTGGCTCGAATTCATACGCGATCGACTTTGGTACCACCAACACCGTCATCACCCGCTGGAACGCCGTCACGGGACAGCCCGAAACCGTTTTCCTCCCCAATCTCTCCCAGCAAATCGGCCAAAATCCGCCGCTGATTCCTAGTTTGGTGTACGTGGAAGATGCGGACAGCGGCAAGATTGTCGCAGGTCAAGCGGTGCGCGATCGCGGTTTGGATTTGGCAACCGACGCTCGATTTTTTCGCAACTTTAAGCGCGGCATTGGCGCCAGCGTCCAAGGCTTCATGCCGGAATTGGACGGGCAAGACGTGAGCTTTGAGCAGGTCGGCGCATGGTTTCTCGATACGGTTTTGCGGCAACTGCTGACCCAAGATCCGGAGGTGGGGGCGATCGCCTTTACGGTTCCCGTAGACAGCTTTGAAGCCTATCGCTACTGGCTGGGACGAGTTTGCGACACATTGGCGATCGAGCAAATCCGCATGATCGACGAGCCGACCGCCGCCGCCTTGGGCTATGGACTCGACGCGACCGAAACTCTTTTAGTCATCGACTTTGGCGGCGGCACGCTGGATTTCTCGCTCGTTCGCTTGGACGGCGCATCTGCCAGCCAGCCCAAAAGCAAACCGTTGGGATTTCTGCTCAAGTGGGGACAGCAAAACCTCGCGGAAACCTCGACCCAGCGACCCAAACTGGCACGAGTTTTAGCCAAAGCCGGACAAAACTTAGGCGGAGCCGACATCGACAACTGGCTGATCGATCACTTTGCCACCGCCCAAAATCTTCCGATTTCCCCGATCACACTGCGGCTAGCAGAAAGGCTGAAAGTGCAGCTATCCACCCAAACGGAAGCCAGCGAAGTTTTCTTCAACGACGAAACGTTCGAGAGCTACGAGCTGCAACTCGATCGCTCTGCCTTCGAGCAGATTTTGCAGCAGCACGAGTTTTTCGATCGCCTAGCCGACTCGCTTGCCCAAGTTGAACGCCAAGCCCAGCGGCAAGGATTAGACATCAGCGACGTGAATGCCGTTTTGCTGGTGGGCGGCACGGCGCAAATTCCGAGTGTCCGTGCTTGGGTTGAGCAGCGCTTTGGAGCCGACAAACTCAGAGCCGATCGCCCCTTTGAAGCGATCGCGCAGGGCGCACTGCAACTCAACCAGGGACTCGAAGTCAAAGACTTTCTCTATCACGGCTACGGCATTCGCTACTGGAACCGCCGCCAAAACCGCCACGACTGGCATCCCCTCATTCCCGAAGGCCAACCCTACCCGATGTCCGCTCCGGTCGAACTTGTCCTCGGCGCATCGATGCCCGATCAGCCCAGCATCGAACTGATCATCGGCGAAATGGGCACAGCCAGCAGCGGCACAGAAGTTTACTTTGAGGGCGATCGCCTCGTCACCCGCACAACCGGAGGTCAAACCCAAGTCCAACCCCTCAACGACACTCCGCAAGCCCACAGCCTCGCCACCCTCAACCCCTTGGGATCTCCTGGCAGCGATCGCATCAAAGTTCTATTTTGGGTTGATAGCGATCGCTTCTTGCGCGTCACAGTAGAAGACCTACTGACCCTAGAAACGCTATTAGAAAATCAAGCAGTCGTGCAGCTTCGCTGAGAGAAAAGGAGGCCAGAGGCCAGAGGGCCAGAGGGAAAGCGAGCCACACGAGGGACGCGGCGGGTAAGCAGATGCGAAGCGCCACATTGACACCCACGAGTAAGCCCTTTGGGAGTCCAGAGGGTGGCCTTTGGTCGGGGTTGGAGGTGTGGAGGAGGGGTGGCCCTAGCCTCCACAGGCTCGGAACCCACAAGCAGTTCAACCCTAGCAGAATCCATTTATGTCGATCGATCTCGATCGCCCCGTCCGCATCACGGATTCGCGATCGAGAGCTTAAGAGATAATCAAATTTCTGCCCTCATGCAAAACTGCCCCCCATAATCAAGAAACTGAATGCGTAACCCCAAAATGATCTACCTTTCGGAGCTAGAAGCCAGCAAAACTCCGCTCTAGCTTTGAAGTATGTCAGAGAGATTACAAAATCAGTTTCGCAGCTTTGCTACTGTCCTAGCGTCTGGTTGAGATATCATCTACTAGCAAACGCTATTTCAGGTTGTCGCATTAAGGAAGATTTATGAATCCTGAAGTAAAACCCGCTGAAAGCATCAACGACGCATCCCCTGTGGAAGAAGTCAAAGTTCAAGTCAACAACGACACGATCGCCTCGTTCTCAACAGATGCTGAGACAAACGAGCAATGGCGACAGATTGGCGAGCGCGTCTCCGCCTTTCTGTCTGACCTGCCCGACTACATTGGCGCATTCTTTAGCCAATACAAGCGCCCGCTGACCGTGATCGGGTTGTTCTTCGGTGCAGTCATCTCCGTGAAATTGCTGCTGGCAATCCTCGACTCCATCAACGACATCCCCCTACTGGCTCCCACCTTTGAACTGATCGGCATTGGCTACTCGGCCTGGTTTGTCTACCGCTATTTGTGGCAAGCCTCCAACCGCAAAGAACTCGCCGACAGCTTCAACACCTTTAAAAATCGCGTCCTAGGCAGCACAGGCGTCGATCTCTAAATCCAATCTGCAACACAAAAGCCGGAAGCCAACGCCTCCGGCTTTTTGCATTGAAACATCCACTGCAACTCGATCGCTAAACGCCCACCGCCACCCGCTCATCGACCACTCGTTTTTCAGCCTTCGGCTCGATCGACTCGATCGACTCCGGAAAATGCTTATCCATGATGGCGGCCACCTCTTGCGATCGAATTTGCGTGTAGCGCGTTTTGTCCGGCATGACAAGGTTGGGGCCAGCTTTGCAGCGCTTCATGCAGCCCGTTCCCTTCACCGTTGCGTTCAAGCCGCGATCGCGAATTTCCGCTTCGATCGCGCTGGCAACTTGTTTCGCGCCCTTCTTGCAGCAGTCAGACTTTTGGCAAAACAAAATGCACGCTGGCTTGCCGCTGTCAGCAGGTTTCTCAGGCACAGGCAAATCGGCAGAAGTCGGCAGCGTCGCCGTGCTGCTGGCCGTGCGATAGATGACCTCGGCTTTCCACTTGGTCTTGCTGCCCGATCGCTTCTGATAGCCGCTCACTTGCAGCCAGTCACCCGGAATCAACTGTCGATAAAGCGATTGCCGCTGGTCTTTCGGCATTTTGATCAAATGCGCTCCGATCGGCGTCTCAACGCGCACGTACTTCAGCTTCGCGCCATCGGCAGCAAAGCCAAGAAACCGACCTTCAAAGGCAAACGGCGATCGCTCATCGTGCTGATACATTGACAATTTCTCCTAGATGTGACGTAAAGGTTGGCGGTTTAATTTAGGCGGAGGCTGACCACGATCGCTCCAACAGGCGCACAAGCTGCGATCGCGTTGCACTCAGTTGATGCAGCACGCTCCAAACTTGCAGTTGATCAGTAAAGCTGTGAGTGGCAATTTCTAGACGGCCATCGGCAAGGCAGCGACAGGAAATTTCAAGCTCTTTTAGGCGGTGGAAAATTTGCCAGCGATCGCAGCGCGGCACGGCGATCAGTTGAGAAGCGGGCGAATCAGTATCCGAAGAATTAAACTGCGCGTCCATTTAGAGATTTTGCGAACAGAAGGGTTAGCCGTTGCCATGCTGCAAAGCAGTTGACTCAACAACACCAGCTATTGAGAATCATATGCAACAGTGTTTATAGCGTAAGCGAAAAAATGAATATTTGCAAATCATTTTCAGTAAGCAGGAATTCATGCGAATCGATTTTCGCTCAGTTGTGCAGCACGATCGACCACCGATCGCGCTTTCCAGTGGCCGTGCGACAATCTGTCAGTTGCTTGAGCCTGTCCATTCAACTGTCGCTGCTCACGCCCTAGGCCGTGCTCTAAAACCACATGATCCTCCCCAACCCTCCTTGGCAAGGAGGGAGCCGAACCACTCCTCAAAGTCTTCCTTTCTAAGGGAACAGGGGGATCTCAGTAGAAAAATCCAATCACCAGGAGGTTTGAAAACACACCCTAGCCTCCACTGATTCGGAGACCAGCAGCAATCCCAATTAGAGAAGCATTCTTACTTCAGAAAAATCAGCCCTATAAGCCGCTTTCAGCAAGCCAGAAGATAGAGGCTATTTGTTACAGAAATTTTTAATTTGGAAACACGTCATTTAACAAAAGTTGAACTATGAGCGAATTTAAGAAAGGCGATCGCGTCCGCTGGAACTATTCCGGCAACAAGGTAGAAGGCGTGATCAAAAAGAAACTGACGGAGCCAACTGAGATCAACGGCCACCACGTTGCTGCCTCCAAGGAAAACCCAGAATATCTCGTTGAAAGCAGCAAAACCGGAAAGGAAGCCGCACATAAGCCTGACTCGCTAGAGAAAATTGAGGACTAGGACATCGGAGGACTAAGACGAGGACTCAGACAATGGCTGAAGTGAAAGACGACACCGTTAAGGAATTCAAGCGGGCGGTGAACATGAGCCGCAAGCAGCTCGAAGACTGGCTGAAAACTGAAGAATCACAGTCGGTCGGGCAGAAGAAAGACGGAGATGAAGCGATCGGGCATCAGTCCGGTCGGCACATTGTCGAACTGCTCGATAAAAAAGACTACAGCGAAGACGACATCCACGAAATGAAGCGCGTGATTAGCTACATTCATCGCCATTCTGCCCAGCGACCCGATGGCGATATTGAGCATACCCGCTGGCGATATTCGTTGAAAAACTGGGGTCACGACCCGCTCAAAGATTAAGCATGGCGAGTGAACTTGCAGAGAAATTCATGTCTACCTTGCAGGCGATCGAGTCTTCCAAAGAGGTCGAGCCGCTAGTTGCCCTATTTGCCCCGGATGCGGAAGTCAGCAATTTGATCATGGCTGAGCCGCTGACCGGTCACGAAGGCGCAAGGCAATTCTGGCAAAAGTATCTCTCGGTATTCGACCAAATTCACTCGGAGTTTACCCATGTTGCCGAAGGGGGGCACTCGATCGCCCTCGAATGGACTTCAACCGGAACGCTCACATCCGGCGAACCGATCAAATATCGCGGCGTCAGCCTGATCGAACGCCACTTGGGACAAGTTCAGCGCTTCCGCACCTATTACGACTCAGCCGCCTTTTTGCCTGAAGGATCGAAACACTCATGACCACTACTGCGATCGCTAAACCCTTACCTATCCTGGGACTCGTCTGTATTTCCTCGACCGATCGAGTCCGCTTTAAAGCACTCACCCGCAAGCGACTTCTCTCATTTGAGCCAGAAAAACAGGCTGAAACGCTGCGGACGCTCTACGCCGAAAATACGCGACGGTTGGCACTGGCGATCGACTTTTGCCACGAACAAAATATTCGCCTCTATCGCCTCAGTTCCAATTTGTTTCCGTTTGCGGACGACACGTTAGGCGCGGCGATTCTGCCAGAATTTGCCAGTGAACTGAAGCTGATTGGCGATCGCGCCACTGCTTTAGGAATTCGTCTGGTGATTCACCCAGATCAGTTCGTGGTTTTGAGCAGCGATCGCCCGGATGTCATTCAAAACAGCATCAAGATTTTACAAACTCATGCGTGGATTCTCGATCTGATCGGTCTGCCGCAGTCATCCTGGACGGTGATGAACATTCACGGCGGGAAGGGCGATCGACCCCAAAAGCTAATCGAAACGATTCGATCGCTGCCGTTTAATGTGCGATCGCGCCTGACGTTGGAGAACGACGAACACGCCTACAGTTCAGCGGAAATCCTGGAAGTTTGTCGAGCCGCAGAAGTACCGTTTGTGTTTGACGCGCATCACCACATCGTCCATGAGCAGCTAGACAGCTACGACGATCCGAGCGTGACCGCAATGTTTGAGGCGGCGCGATCGACCTGGCCGCATCCCGAATGGCAGCTTGTCCACATCTCGAACGGTCAAATGGCGTTCAAAGACCCGAAGCACAGCGATTTCATCTACGACATGCCTGCTTCTTATCGTCATGCACCCTGGATTGAGATTGAAGCGAAATTGAAAGAAGAAGCGATCGCCCGCCTTCAGCAAGAATGGATTCCGACTTTAGTTGAGCCTGCGGATCAGCCTGCCGTTGTGCAACTGGTGGAGCAGGCATAATGCCCGAAGGTCCCGAAGTTCGCCGCTATGCCGATTCGATCGCCACCGTCCTAGAAGGTGAAGCGATCGACTCGATCACCGCCCGCACCAAACAGGCGAAAGCTTGGCTGCAAGCAAATCCTGGCGCGCTGATTGGACGGCGAATCGAATCGGTGAAAACGATCGGTAAGCATCTGTTCATCCCGATCGAAGGCGGCTACTATTTCTATTCGCATCTGATGATGTGGGGTCGCTGGTTTGTGCATGAGGTTTCGCCCGATGAAGTCGATCGCCGCGAACGCGCCCGCATCGTCACGGCAAAAGGCGCGGCGATTTTGCATTCCGCACCTGTGTTTGAAATCGGCACGGGCGACCCAATGCAGCATCCGCAACTCAGTTTGCTGGGGGCAGATGTTTTGGCGGTGCCGTTTGATGCGATCGAATTTCAACGCCGCTTGCTGCTGCATCCGACTCGCGAAATTGGGGCGGCTTTGCTGGAGCAGTCGATCGCGGCTGGAATCGGAAACTATTTACGAGCGGAAATTCTATTTCTTTGCAAACTTGATCCCTGGAAACTCGTCAGCGAATTGACGGAAGCGGAACTTACGGATCTGTCTGACAAGATTTCATCAATCTCGCAGCGGGCTTACGCAACAGGTGGCGTGACGGTAACTGAGGTCGATCGTGCCCGGATGCGCGAAGACCCGGACTTAGTTTATCGTGCAGGCAGTGAGTGGGGCGATCGCCACTACGTCTTTCGCCGCACCAATCTTCCCTGCTTGATTTGCGCCACGCCGATTCGCCAAAAGCGCCAGGTGACGCGCCAGCTTGAGGACGAGGAGAAGACGCGAATTATCTATTTCTGTCCGGTCTGTCAGCAGGTGGCGATCGATCTTAAGCCTGCCCGCAAGAAGTCAATCGCTAGGCAAACTGTTCCTTCCTGAAAAATCGCTCATGACTCACGCAGCAGCTACTTCGATCGCCACGATTCCCGGAGCCTTTCAGCAGTTCGCCCATGTTGCAGAACAAGTCGGCGCAACCACCAAACGCCTCGAAAAAGCCGCCATTCTCGGAGATTACTTCACATCCTTGAGCGACGACGATTTGCTGTACGCCGCTCGGTATTTTGCCGGATATGCTTTTCCCTTGCGCGATCAGCGAACGACAAACGTTGGGGGAGCAGGACTACTGGCCGCGCTTGCGGTAATTACCCAAATTGAGCCGAACGATCTGAAAGTTCAGCTTGTCAAACTCGGTGATTTGGGCGATGTGTCGGCACAGGTGTTTCCCGATCGCACCCCCCAACCGCCGCTTACCCTGAGCGATGTGGCGATCGCGCTCGAACAGCTTGCCAATACAAAAGGCTCCAAGCGTAAAGTCGAATGGGTGATTACCCTGCTCAAAAAAGCGACGCGCCTCGAATCGAAATACATCATCAAATTGCTGTCTGGAGATTTACGGATTGGGCTGAAGGAAGGTGCAGTGGAAGATGCGATCGCCCGCCTCGCAGGGGAAACCGTTGGTCGAATCCAGTGGGTGAATATGCTGACGGGCGACATCGGCGAAACGGCTCTGCTTGCCCGCCATCAGCAGCTTGATCAGGCAAAAATGCGCTTGTTTCACCCGATTCGCTTTATGCTGGCGAGTCCGGCAGAAGATTTGGAGGCGATCGCGAAACAGATGCCGAACGAGTTTGCCGTTGAAGACAAATTTGATGGAATTCGCGCTCAGGTTCACGTTGCTCCGGCTGTTGAGGGCGAGGGGAAAATGCACGGGGCGATCGTCCACCACACTCGCGTCGCTCTCTTCTCCCGCACACTCGATGAAATCACGGGCAGCTTTCCCGATTTGGTTGAACCTTTGGCAAACGTCTTCGGTAATTCTGGCGAATTCATTCTTGACGGCGAAATTGTGCCGATGCAGGACGGAAAAATTTTGCCGTTTCAAGAACTGCAAAAGCGATTGGGTCGAAAAACGCTGCCGCCCGAACTGCTGGCCGCCGTGCCGATCGGCTTCATCGCCTATGACATTTTGTATGCAAATGGCGAAGTGCTGATCGAGCTTCCGTATCGTGTCCGTCAGGCAAAACTCGCACAATTGCCGCTTGATACGACTTTTATTCGCCGCGCCGTTTCCCAAGTTTTCACCGATACGGCAGCTTTGGATGCGGAATTTACCGCTGCCCGCGATCGCGGCAATGAAGGCTTGATGGTGAAAAACCTCGATTCCACCTACAAGCCCGGACGACGCGGACGCGACTGGCTCAAAGTCAAACGCGCCCTCGCGACTCTGGATGTCGTGATTACAGCGGCAGAAGTCGGCAGCGGCAGACGCAGCAAATTCCTCTCCGACTACACGTTTGCCGTCCGCACCAGTGAAACCGACCCGACTTTACTCAACGTCGGCAAAGCCTACTCCGGCCTGACGGATGCCGAAATTCAAGAACTTTCCGATTGGTGTCGCGCTCACACTTTGCAGGAATTCGCGCACGGGAAAGTGCGGACGGTCGAGCCAAAAATCGTGCTGGAAGTGACGTTCGATCGCGTCCAAGCCTCGAAGCGACACAAAGGCGGCTATGCGCTGCGTTTCCCGCGCATTCTCCGCATTCGCACCGACAAACCCGTTGAAGAAATTGACACGATCGAAACTGTCCGCCAGCTTGCAGTGGGAGAACCCGAAAGTGAATAAAGCGTCGAGTTAATAAACCGCTGCTTCGATCGACAGCAGTTGATCGATCGAAGCAACGAGCAAATCGTAATCGATCGGTTTTGGAAAAAAAGCTTGCGCTCCTGCTTGGATTGCTCGTTCTTGCGTAGAAAGCCGCGCATCAGCCGACAAAACAATAAACAGCAAAGACGCATCAACGGCTCGAATTGTATTCAATAATTCAAACCCTGTCCCGTCCGGTAGCGAGAGGTCAGACAGACAGAGGTTAAATATGCTGTTTTCTAGGAACACTAGAGCGCTGGAGACTGACTGCGCGATTTCGATTTCATAGCCTGCCTCACTCAAGATGAAGCGGTACAACTCACAATCGTCCCCTGAATCGTCTACGCATAAGATTTTCTTATTAGAGGGTGTAGGCATCGCACTTTTGATGTCAATTCTGCTTCACGAATAAAATCAGCTTAATAAAATCGAGCAGCGATCGTCTGTTCGATGGCGAACTGACGCATCTTAAGAAATTCCAAAAATGGAATCATGCGGCTCTAGAAAGCTTTATTTCTAATTAGATAAAATGCCCTCGCAAAACTTTATTCTCGACGCACTATCGCCAGCAGATTATGAATGGCTTCGCCCCCTGCTCACAGAAGTTCAGCTTCAACAAAGCGAGGTTATTTATGAGTTCGACGAACAAATTACTGCCGTCTATTTTCCAACGACCTGCTTATTCTCTTTAATCACTTTGACCGCACAAGGCGATCGGGTGGAAGTCGGCGTGACAAGTTATGAAGGAATGGTTGGCTTACCGCTATCGCAAGGCGAAGACCGTTCCCCCTTGCGAGTTGAAGTGCAGTTGAGCGGCAAAGCATTGAAGCTTTCATCTAAAGATTTCTTGGCGGCGATCGATCGATCGTCCACGCTGCGGCAGCGAATCGCAAATTTCACGCATCTGAGAATCGTGCAGCTTGCTCAATCTGCCTTGTGCAATCGCTTTCATACGGTCGAAGAAAGGCTTTGTCGCTGGTTGTTGGCCGCCCAAGATCGCGCTGAAACTTCGGAATTCTCGCTCACGCGAGAGATTTTAGCCGAGATGATTGGGGCAGGACGACCCAGCGTCAGCATCGTCAGCGGAACCCTACAAACCGCTGGACTGATTCAGTCCGATCGAGGCAAAATCACCATCTTAAATCGTGAAGAAATGGAAGAAGCGGCGTGTGAATGCTATCGAATTGCAAAAACAGCATTCGATCGATATTTAGCAAAGCAAATTCAACCCTAGCGGGGGCGATCGAATCTTTTCCAAACGCTAATCTCTACTGTTAGAGATGTTTTCATAAGAACCCGATGCAGACGCTTGATACCGTAAATCCCACACCCACCCTCGAAATTGCCCGGAAAGCGTTTCAAGAATTTGTCAACCGCATCCCCAAAACTGCCCGCATCGTTGCCCTTCACGACTCGGATGCGGATGGCGTCACATCCGGCGTTCTGTGGCAAAGAGCCTTTGAGCGGATGGGCTTTACCAACATTTTGCGACTTGCACCCGATCGCGAACGCAACGCTTGGACGGCAGGAAATCGCGCCCGCCTCGAAGCCGCAAATCCCGAATTTCTCTTCGTCATGGACTTGGGCAGTCAGTCCGAATCGGTAATTTCCGGCGTTCCGACCTGCTTCATCGACCACCACCACCCGGAAGGCGTCCCGACGGGCGACACCTTGATCAGCGCGTACTCGTGGGAACCGATTCCGAATACCTCGCTGATCATCTGGGAACTGTGTTCACCCTTAGTCGACATCTCGGATCTCGATTGGATTGCGGCGATCGGTACGGTCAGCGATTTGGGCGATCGCGCCCCCTTCGATCTGCTGACAACGGCCAAGCGCAAATACACGGCCAAGTATCTCAAAGAAGCGACCGCGATGATTAACGCCGTTCGTCGTGCCTCGCACTACGACCCGGAAGCCGCCGCCCAAGCTCTCCTCAATCATACGGACGCAAAATCACTGGTGAACTCGACCGCGTCCGCTGTGGAGCAGTTGCGATCGTCCCGCCTCGAAGTCAAACGCGAACTTGAAGAAGCCCGCAAAGCCGCCCCCGTATTTTCCGGTCAGGTCGCCCTCGTGCGGATGCATTCACCCTGCCAAATTCACCCGCTGATCGCGCAAAGCTGGCGCACTCGTTTACCGAAATATATTGTGATTGCGGCGAATACGGGATATTTACCGAATCGGGTGAATTTTTCGGCGCGATCGAACAGTGCAAACGTCCTCGAATTTCTCCGCGCTCAAGAAATCTCGGAAGGCGAAGGCAATTTTGGGCATGGACATGATCAGGCTTCTGGCGGCAGTTTGCCCATCGATCGATGGAATGAACTATTAGCAAAACTCGGTTTTTCCGAAGACGTGTTTGCGAAGTGAGTAGGCAAGTGCCAAAGTAGGCTGAACTGACTGCTTGTAAAAAACGATAAGCTGAGCGTAGTTCTTCAGTAGATAGGCTTACTCAATCTGTGATATAACCTAGCTTCTAGTGCATTCGTCTTCCGTTCTTAGGAATTTTTTGGGTTGAAATGGATCAAACAGGAACAAGTAGCGATTGGCAAAATCAGATTGTCTTAGGTGATTGCCAAGAAGTTTTGCAGCAAATGCCTTCTAATTCGATCGACCTGATTGTGACATCACCCCCCTATGCCGATAGCAGAAAGAACACATATGGCGGCGTTCATCCCGATCATTACGTTGAGTGGTTTTTACCCTTGTCTCAAGAATTGAAGCGAGTTCTTAAAGATGAGGGAACATTCATCTTAAATATTAAAGAAAAGGTTGTTGAGGGTGAACGCCACACTTATGTTATGGAACTGATTATTGAACTGCGTAAACAAGGATGGCTTTGGACGGAAGAATTTATCTGGCACAAAAAAAACTGCTATCCCGGTAAATGGTCAACTCGATTTCGGGATGCTTGGGAGCGGTGCTTGCAGTTTAACAAGCAAAAAAAATTCAATATGTATCAGGAGAGCGTCATGGTTCCAATGGGTGATTGGGCTAAGTCGCGCTTGAAAAAGTTGAGCGAAACAGACAAAAGGCGAGATGATTCAAAAGTAGAAAGTGGATTTGGCAAGAAAATATCAAATTGGATTGGCAGGGAAATGGCTTATCCAACGAACGTTCTTCACTTTGCGACCGAGTGTTCCAATCGGCAGCATAGTGCAGTCTTTCCGAAAGAGTTACCGTCTTGGTTTATCCGACTCTTCACGCAAGAAGGCGACCTAGTGCTTGATCCCTTCTTGGGATCGGGTACAACAGCGATCGCCGCCAAGGAGCTAGGCAGAAACTACATTGGCATTGAAATTAAAGAGGAGTATTACAATCTAGCTGCCTCAAACATTAAGTTGGACATCACTGAATCAAAACAAAAACAACTGCTGGCATCCGATGCAATCCAGCTAGATTTGCTATGATCGATTCGCCCTACCAAAACTACTACGACTATCTCGCCGAAAATGTTATTACTCTCTTCTACAACAAGCGACTAGAAGGACTAAGAAGCCTTAAACTGGCTGATATTCTTAAGCGTAAAAATCCGTACCTATTTAAGGCTAAGAATATCGAGCTTGCTGGAGATTTGGTGAGAACGATCGTTGATGCGTTTCTTTCTTCACAGGAAGAAACAATGTTCGGCAATCTACTAGAAGAATTTGCAATATTCGTATCTGAAACAAGATATGGTGGATTTAAGTCTAAATTTAAGAGCGTGGATTTAGAGTTTCAAAGAAATGGTATCTACTATATCGTAGGCATCAAATCTGGTACAAACTGGGGAAACGCTGACCAGATTAACCAGATGAAAGAAAACTTCAAGCTCGCAAAACAAGCTTTGCGAAGGCAAGGGATTTCAAGCCAAATTACTGCTGTCAATGGGTGTATGTATGGCAAAGATCGTAATCCATTGAAAGACAAAACGAAGGTTGGAAATAAGCAGATTGTAGACGAGGAGCCTGATAAAGTTTACTACAAGTATGCTGGTCAAGATTTTTGGTATTTCATCTCTGAAGATGACAATTTTTACCAAGAAATAATAGTGCTGATCGATCAAAAAGCTAGGGAGAGAAACGAAGCTTTTAAGGCGATCTACGCGGCTAAGGTGAATGAGATGACTCAAGATTTTATGCACCACTTCATGATAAACAATCAAATTGATTGGATTCGACTGATTGATTATGTTTCTAAACGGGATGAAATCTAGCCTATAGCTACGACTGAGCAAATCAGAGCTTTTTGCGATCGAACAGTGCCAACGTCCTCGAACCTCTCCGCGCTCAAAATATTTCGGAAGGCGAAGGCAATTTTGGACATGGACACGATCAGGCATCTGTTGGCAGTTTACCCGTTGAGCGGTGGAATGAACTGCTGGCAAAACTTGGGTTTTTGGAGGAAGTGTTTGCTCGTTGAAGGATGCTTGATCTTTCTGAACTGCATCTTTCACACCTACTGCAATGCGATCGAACTGAACGCGCTTGTGATATCTGGCAGAGCATGAAGCGCTCGATCGCGCTGCCGAATGCACTTGCTAAGTAAAAAGACCTATCGCCGCAGACAACGAACTGTGCTTTGTGTGACAAAAAGAAAACACAAACCATTGGACTGTTAAAAAAGTCTAATGTAGAAAACTGAGGCATATATCTGGAGGCTGATTGTTCAGCTTTGCAGGACAAGTTTTACATCTGGTTAAAGCTCAGCCTCAACTGCATCAGATTCAGATTATTCTGCTTTCTGAACTGCTGGAGTCATTCAAACTCCGGTCAACAAGTCACACTTTAGAACCTCTTTTCTTGAGCGGAGTGAGTGCAAGCATGTTACGTAAATTTCTTTATCTGCTGCTGGCAGTGTCGATCGCCTTGGGGACGGTCACAGCCTGTAGCGGTTCCGACACAGGCGCGACTGGCGGCGGCGGTGAGCAAACGGCTCAAGCCGAAAGCCGAGTCGATACGATCAAGAGTCGCGGCAATTTGATTTGCGGCGTGGAGGGAACCATTCCCGGCTTCAGCTTTGTCGATCCGAGCGGCAACTATTCCGGTCTGGATGTGGACGTTTGCCGAGCAGTGGCATCAGCCATTTTTGACACCTCCGAAGACATCGACAGCAAGATTGAATATCGCAACCTCGATTCTTCTGCTCGCTTTCCTGCCTTGCAAAACGGCGAAGTCGATATGCTCTCGCGCAACACCACTTGGACAATTAGCCGCGATTCTCCGGGCGGCAACGCCTTCAACTTTGCACCCGTCACGTTTTACGACGGTCAAGGTCTGCTCGCTTCTAGAGCCAGCGGTGTCCAAAACCTGGAAGGCATGAATGGCAAGTCGGTTTGCGTGGAAACCGGAACCACGACCGAGCTAAACTTGGCGAGCCGCACCAAGGAAGCAGGCATTACGGTGAACGAAGTCAAATTCCAAGACTCGAACGCCGGATTTGCGGCGTTTGGTGAAGGTCGCTGCGAAGTGATCACCTCCGATCGATCGCAGTTGGCCGCTAAGAAAACAGGTCTGCAAAATCCCGACAACTTCGTGTTGCTCGAAGATGTGCTGTCGAAGGAACCCTTGGCTCCGGTTGTCAACAACAACGATCCGCGTCTGTATGACATCGTGAAGTGGACGGTCTTCGGCTTAATCCAGGCTGAAGAATTCGGCATTACCCAGGGCAATGTCGCACAAAGAACTCAAGACCCTAACCCGGATATTCAGAACTTCCTGGGCACAACGGGCGAATTGGGTTCGCAGCTAGGCGTCGCCAACGACTTCATGCAGAAAGTGATTACGACGGTGGGCAACTATGGCGAAATCTACGAGCGCAACGTGGGTTCAGGTTCGCCGCTGAACATCGATCGCGGTCTGAACAATCTGTGGACAAATGGTGGGCTGATGTATTCGCCGCCGTTCCGCTAAGGGTCGATCGATTCTGAGTGAGTAAAGACTTTCCCGGCCTGGGAAGGTCTTTACTCGCATTTTGTGACTCCACAACCGCGAAATTTATGGCTGTATCGAGCTATGACTGTATCTAGCGAAGAAAAAATTCCTTTTTGGCGAGACGATCGATTTTGGCGCATCGCCATTCAAGTCATTGTGATTGCCGTTGTGGTGATCATTGCCTTGATTGCGTATGGCAACATGAACCGCAACATGGGGCGCGGACTCAACTTTAATTTCTTGCGCCAGTCGGCAGGGTTCAACATCGGGGAAACGATCGTGCCCTACACCACGAACGATCGCTATGCTTGGGCGCTGACGGTTGGCTTCTTCAACACGCTGCGCTTGGTCTTGGTTGGCTTTGTTGTCGCGACTGTTGTGGGCTTGATTGCAGGCATCGCCAGCTTCTCCGATAACTGGCTCGTCCGCAACATCAGCCGTGTCTATGTCGAAATTATTCGCAACACGCCGCTGCTGCTGCAACTGTTCTTTTGGTATTTCGCCGTTTTCTTTGGACTGGCGGGCAGTGCAGGCTTAGCTCGGCTTCCCGGCTCGATTTTTATTAGTAAAAAAGGCATCTACATTCCGTTTCCGGGCAATACGCTGGCGGCGTGGCTCTCTGCTGCCGTCCTGGTCGCAGGGGGAGTCGTGGCCTATCTCGTTTGGCAGCGACGCACCAAAGTTATGTCCGAAGAAGGCTCGGACGGCAAACGCGAACTGATGATTTTGAGTGCGATCGGTCTGGTCAGTCTCTTGGTCTTCCTGTTCGGCTTGGGCTGGAACTTTCCCCGCCTGACTGCTCCGCCCGACACGATTTCCGGTGGATTGCGGATGTCGCTCGAATACGGCGCGATGCTGTTTGGCTTAGCGTTCTACACGGGTGCATTCATCGCGGAAATTGTCCGAGCGGGAATTCAATCGGTTTCCAAAGGTCAATGGGAAGCGGCGAAAGCGCTCGGTTTGCACAACGGTCTGGCAATGCGGCTGGTTGTGTTTCCGCAAGCGCTGCGCGTCATCATTCCTTCGCTCAACAGTCAGTACATGAACCTGGCGAAAAACTCTAGTTTGGCCTTGGCGATCGGCTATCCCGACATCTTTTCCACTGCCCAAACCACGCTCAACCAAACCGGACGAGCGGTTGAGGTGATTTTGCTCGTCATGAGTACCTATTTGGTGGTGAATTTGATCATTTCGATCGTGATGAACCAGCTTAATCGCGCTGTGCAACTGAAGGAACGGTAAATTGCGATGACCACAACTTTTCCGCCTGCTTCTTCTTCGCCGCCGCCCGCTGCCCAAGTCGGAGCGATCGCCTGGGTACGCAAAAACTTTTTCGGCGGCTGGTTCAACACGCTGCTGACGCTGATCGTCGGATTTATCCTGCTGCGGACGGCGATCGGTTTTGTCACCTGGGCATTCAATGGTGCCCAGTGGCAGGTGATTCCCGTCAACTTGCCACTGTTCTTTGCAGGACGCTATCCCGTCAATCAGCGCTGGCGACTGTGGCTGATCGTGGCTTTGGTTTCGCTTCTGTTCGGCCTGACTTGGGGAATGATTGCGCGAAACTCCTCAAAGCTGTTTAATCGTCCGGTGCTGATCGGCGCAGCAGCGATCGCCGTCCTTGCCGTGATCGAGCCTGCCCCCGTCTTCTACAAAATCTTGATCATTGGGGCGGAAGCCTTGGTCTTCGCAGGCGCGTGGCTCGGTCGCGGCATCGGTCGCGCTAAGCCAAAATTGGCGGGCTGGCTACCGTTGGTGTGGATTGTGCTGTTCTTCATTTCGCTGTGGCTGATGCTGGGCGGCTTGGGACTGCGGCGCGTCCAGACAAATTTGTGGGGTGGCTTGATGCTGACGATCTTTTTGTCAGTGGTCAGCATTGTGCTGTCGTTTCCGTTTGGCGTGCTGCTTGCCTTGGGTCGGCAAAGCAGTCTGCCTGGGATTCGCTGGCTTTCGACGTTCTTTATCGAGGTGATTCGTGGCGTTCCCTTGATTTCGCTGCTGTTCATCGGTGCGTATCTGTTTCCGCTGTTTCTGCCAGGCAATGCCCGACCGGATCTTGTCCTGCGAGCGATCGTCGGCTTAACTCTCTTCACCGCTGCTTACCTTGCCGAAACGGTGCGCGGCGGCTTGCAGTCAATTCCCAGAGGTCAAACCGAAGCGGCAAACGCGCTCGGCCTGAATGCACCTTTGACGCTGGCTTTGGTCGTGCTGCCGCAAGCACTGAAGATTTCGATTCCAGCGATCGTCGGCTTGTTCATCTCGATTTTGCAAGACACAACGCTGGTGTCGATCGTTGGTTTGTTCGATCTGTTGGGGATCAGTCGATCGATTCTCTCCAACCCTGCGTTTATTGGACGCTATGCCGAAGTGTATCTCTTCATCGGAGTGCTGTACTGGGTGCTGTGCTATTCGATGTCGTGGGGCAGTCGCCGCCTTGAGTATGCCTTGAACCAGGGGCAGCGCTAGCGTGTACGGTTTAACAGTCTCTTCCTAAAGGGGGAGTGTATATTGGTTGACATGAAGCGCGATCGCTTTATCAGCAGCCGTAAGCATCTGGAGTCGCTGTGGAGCAGGTTTTCTCATCGCCAAGCTACCCCTCCAGACTCAATCAACTTGGTGACGCTCAATTCTTATCCAAGCGGGAGAAAACGCAAGCAATGACTCAATATCAAACTGAGGCCGAATCGATCGATCAGTCGCGTCCAGAGCCGATGATCATCGCTGAAAACGTTGAAAAATGGTACGACAATAATTTCCACGTTTTGAAGGGCGTGAGCCTGACGGTCAACAAAGGCGAAGTGGTCGTCGTCATGGGGCCATCCGGTTCCGGCAAATCCACGTTTATCCGCACCTTCAACGCGCTGGAGCCGTATCAAAAAGGCAACATTACGATCGACGGCATCAAGCTTTCGCACGATGTGAAGAACGTCGAAGCGATTCGCCGCGAAGTCGGCATGGTGTTTCAGCAGTTCAATTTGTTTCCGCACTTGAGCGTGTTGGACAACGTGACGCTCGCTCCCAAGTGGGTGCGCCGCTGGCCGAAAGCCAAAGCCGAAGAAGTCGCGATGAAGCACCTTGAGCGGGTCGGCATTCTCAATCAGGCGCAAAAATTTCCCGGACAGCTATCGGGTGGCCAGCAGCAGCGCGTCGCGATCGCGCGTGCCCTTGCCATGCAGCCGAAAATTCTGCTGTTTGACGAACCCACTTCTGCGCTTGACCCGGAAATGGTGCGCGAAGTGCTTGACGTAATGCGCGACCTTGCCCGCACCGGGATCACAATGGTTTGCGTTACGCACGAAGTTGGATTTGCCAGGGAAGTGGCCGATCGCGTCGTCCTGATGGCCGATGGTTTACTCGTTGAAGAAGCGACACCGCAAGAGTTTTTCAACAATCCTACGCACGATCGCACCAAGCAGTTCCTCTCCCAGATTCTTTAAGCTCAGCGCGTTGTTTAGCTTGACAAAATCGGTAGAAGATCCGTAAATCTTCTACCGATTTTTGCATTCCTAACTTCCGGGCGAGCGCCCGCTAGCGCGGTGAAGCCGGATCAGCTTCGTATTTTGGCGCGTAGGCTTGCAGCAAAGCGCTGACCTGACTGAGCACTTCATCGCCAGAATTTTTGCCCAAGACTTGCCGTTCGGGGAAGAACGAGGGGCGATCGAGACTGCGAGCAATGCCTTCGCTGACCTGCTGGGCAATCAACGCTTGCAGTTCATCTTTGGCGCGACTGCGCTGATATTCTGCGCCTTCTTCAGTGGTGGCATAGAGCGGCGGCAGGCGGTTGAGCGCGTAGGCGGCGATGTCGCCCAAATCCAGCGTGAAGTCGCTGGTGGCTTCAATTTCGGCAACGCGGGCGATCGCCTCGGTCAAAACGAGTTCTTCCATCACGTTGATGAACTGCTTGCGCGGCACGGCCACCACTTCGCCCGTCAGCAGTGCGCCCATGAGTCGATCGAGTGCCATATATTCTTCGATCGACAGTTCAGCAGCAGTGTCGCAAATGCGCCCAACTTCTGACTCCATTGAGGGCGTTAAATATCCGTCTTGTAGCGCCTGTTCAACGATTTTCTCGATACTCATGGCTGAAAGTGTCGCTCCGCGAGAGCAAAATGAATAGGTCTTGCCAGATGCCCTGCTCTAGTGTGCCCTAAATTGACCGAACGAAGATCGCGATCGATGTGAGAATTCTGTGAAGTCCCATGCAGCAAGCAGTCCGACCGCCTCGATCGGACTGCCTCAACTCAATCAAGCCGACGAATTAGAGAATTTCGCTCAAAAATTCGGTTTGCTGCTGCATGTCCAGTCCGCCGAGCGACTGAATGAACTGTTGCGCTTCTTCCGAAGGCTGGTAGGACGACGGAATCCGATCGCCAAATCGCTGTGCGAACAGATACCAGAACGCCATGCGATCGTGGGCGCTGAGGTCGTTATAGCGCTTCAGAGGCGGCTTGCTGCTGCCGGGAAGCAGTTCAACCATTGCCTTGCTTGGATGTGGATCAAGCGCAACTTCTGCCACGCCATCTTGCTTTTCCATCAGCACATCGTGCAGGAACAAAGCCGGATCGTCAGAATAGGCATCGCCCAGCGCATCAAGCAGCATTTGCACATTCTCAGAATCCGAAGCAGAAACGCTGCTTGATGACAGCGAACTTGAAGCTTGGGAATAAAGTGCACCCAAAGCGGCAATGCGATCGTTCACGCTCAAGCGCTGAAATGCTTGAACCTTTTGTTTCAATTCAGTGTTGGTGGTTGCCATAAGAATTTCCTAATTTCTCAAAAAACTGTGCTGCTAAAAACCAATTGGCAGATTTGTTAGCTGATTTTGACAAAATGCTAGCGCTGCTGAAACTGCCCGATCGCCTGCACACAGACAGACGCTTCATCTTTCGATCGAGAGAGATGCCTAGAGCAGCGCGTAAAAAGCATTGCAAACTGAGGGCTGGAAGAGTGTCCCTTTCCTCAGTCTTCCTTGACCAAATTCGTAGGTGTGGAAAAATCCCATCAACTCACGCCGGATCGACTTTACGCGGAGGCGCTTTTGAGTTCGCTTCGCGCATCAAGGGCGGAGATTCAAGAATCGCAATCATCCCTGTGCGTCCAGTGTCGAGCTTGGCATCGCTGAGAATTTCTTTTACGGTTACGCCCAACACTTCGCCAATCAAATCGCAAAGCTGCGGCTGCAACACGCGATCGAGGTCGTCGCGTACCTGCTCAGCCAGTTCTTCCTGTCCATTTCTGGCGAGAAGCTGCTCTGGCGGCGTCACGGCATCTTCCATCACGATCGCAATTTTTTCGTCAAATAAGTGACAAGTAACTTTCGTTGGGCGATGACCAAGCTGGTTGCGATAGAGCGCTTCAATGCGCTGGGACAAGGTGCGCTCTAGTTGCCCACGAGTAAAGTTCGAGGACTGATCCATAATCAGAATTCAATAATAGAAACACCAAATTTAGAGAATTTTCTATTGGAAACCAAGGATCTTCCAACAAATGCCTTTATCCTACAGTACAGCCTTTGATTTTGCGGGATTCACTCAGAAGGACTAGCCAAGCAATCGATCGTCAAAACCTCTGCTAATCCAGGAGTTTTGTCGTTTTTTAATTGATATACTTCTGCTCTGTCTTTCGACAGAACTTCCAAGCTAAACTGCAAAGATCTATCTTTTGTCATGGGGTTTTTAGAGTTTTCACAGATGAACTTTGTCAAATTTTCTTGAAATTTATTGCTGATTTGAATCGATCGCTATGCCGCTGAAACCGCTGCATCTTCACCTTTGGATTCCAGCTTTGTCTGCTTCAAAAGGCGGCATCCAGATGTATTCGACTAGTCTGCTCGAAGCAATTCGATCGATCGCGCCAACCAGCCAAATTCAAGTGTTTATTAAGCATGATTTGCCTACCTCAGAGCCGCTCTGCTTTGGACACTATCCGCCACGAGTGCGAACAGCGGCGTTTGCACTGCAACTATTGCGATCGAGCCTGCTTGATCCGCCCGATCTGATTATCAGCACGCATGTCAACTTTGCACCGATCGCGCTGGTTGCCCATCAGCTTCGCAACGTTCCCTACTGGGTGGCGGCGCACGGAATCGACGTGTGGAATTTGCGTCACCCGCTCAAGCAAGCCGCACTGCAACGTGCCGATCGCATCCTTGCTGTCAGCCGCACCACTCGCGATCGCCTGCTGTCCCAAGCGCTTGATTCCAATCGTGTCATTGTCCTGCCCTGCACGTTCGCGCCGGATCGCTTCTCGATCGCTTCCAAGCCCGACGATCTGCTGCGGCGATACGGCCTGACAGCGGATCAGCCCGTGATCCTGACGGTGGCTCGTTTGGAGTCGATCGATCGTGCCAAAGGCTACGACCAGATTTTGCACGCCCTGCCGCAAATTCGCTGCGCCATTCCGAACGTCCACTATCTGCTGGTGGGCACAGGTGGCGATCGATTCCGCATTGAGCAACTGATCGATCGATTGCAGGTGCGATCGAGTGTGACGCTGGCGGGATTTGTGCCCGATGCGGAACTGCCAGCCCACTACAATTTGTGCGATTTGTTCGCGATGCCCAGTCAGCAAGAAGGCTTCGGAATTGTTTATCTCGAAGCGATTGCCTCTGGCAAACCCACACTGGGCGGCGATCGTGACGGCGCAGTCGATGCGCTGTGCAGCGGTGAACTCGGCGTTTTGGTGAATCCGACTGACATTGAGACGATCGCCCAGACGATTATTCAAATTTTGCAGCGCACTTTTGTTCATCCGCTTTTGTATCAGCCGGAATTGCTGAGGCAGGCGGCGATCGATCGCTTCGGCTTCCCATCATTTCAACAGCAAATCGCCCATCTCCTGCTAGAAGTAAAAAGTAGACACTAGCCGACAGCCAATGAACTTCTCCGACAAGCTCAGCCGATCGATCGCCCTGCACAACAGCCTTTTGTTTGTCAGTCTTGATCCGAATCCTGAACTGATGCCCGATCGATATGCGAACAGTTTGGACGGGCTACGAAACTGGATGCAAGATGTGATTGCGGCGACGATTGAATCGGTTTGTGCTTACAAGCCGACGATCGGGTTTTATGAAGCGATCGGAGCGGGCGGATTGGAACTGCTGGAGCAAACGTTGAGCCTGATTCCGCCAGAAATCCCAGTTATTTTGGACGCAAAACATAATGATCTCAATACCAGCACATTGCTAGCGCGAACAATATTTGGAAAGTGGAAGATTGATGCAATTACGATTAGCGCTTATGCCGGACAGGATTTAGCCGCGCCGTTTCTGCTATATGCTGGCAAAGCGGTTTTTGTGACCTGCAAAACCTCAAATATGTCCGCGATCGCCATCCAGCAAGACTCGAATCTCTACCTGCAAATTATCAAAGAAGCTCGCAATTGGGGAACGCCTGAACAGGTCGGCCTGGAAGTGGGAACGACTGCGCCCGAAGTAATGGCAAAGGTGCGATCGATCGCGCCAGAACGTTTAATTCTGGCTCGCAGCATTTGGGCAAATCCCGATAGTTTGAATGACATTTTAGCGGCTGGACTGAATAACAATGCTGAAGGGCTGTTGATTCCTATACCGCAAGATTGGCTGGCAAGCAAGCAATTAAATGAGCAGGTGCGATCGCTCAATCAAACGATTAATTTTGTGCGTGAAAGCGTCCGACAAAGCGGCTCAAGCTGCGATCTATGGCTGTCGAATCTGCCAAATTCTGATAGTCATCCGCAGCAAGATTTGATCGTGCAGCTATTTGATATTGGCTGCATTTTGTTTGGCGAATTTGTGCAGGCATCCGGCGCAGTTTTTCCTTACTACATTGATTTGCGAAAGATTATTTCCAATCCGCAAATTTTTCATCAGATTCTCAATGCTTATGCGGATATTTTGCAGAATTTGCAGTTCGATCGCATTGCCGGAATTCCCTATGGCTCACTGCCAACCGCAACCGGACTCGCGCTGCGATTGAATCGTCCGATGATTTTTCCGCGCAAAGAAGTCAAAGCACATGGAACTCGCCGCGTGATTGAAGGAAACTTTGTGCCCGGTGAAACTGTCGTAGTCGTGGATGATATTTTGATTAGCGGCAAGAGTGCGATCGAAGGGGCTGGAAAAATTGAATCGGTTGGCTTAAACGTAGAAGATATTGTTGTGTTTCTTGACCATGAACAAGGCGTGAAAGACCGACTCAAAGCCAGCGGCTATCGAGCGCATTCAGTTTTAACGCTGTCAGAAATTAGCACTACGCTGCATCGGGTCGGACGAATTAGCGAGGAGCAGTATCGATCGATTGCTCAGTCGAATCACTAGCGTCGATCGAGTCGATAAACCAAATCAAATTGCTCACGCCCAAAACGGTCGCAACGATCGACACAATCAGCGCAAGCGTGAACATTACTGGGTCGCGATCGAACATTTGTAAAATCTGTAGAAATCAAACGCTTCTTTTGTTGTAGCCAAGTTGCTTCTACCCTCGACAGAAATTCATCAATCTTGAGGCGATCGCTGCTAGCCTGGAGATCAACCCTTTCTTTTTATGAACTGATGCAAATTCAATTTCGCGAGTGCGATTTTTTTGATTTGTGGATCTGGCTGGAATTCAGCACGGTTCCTTCGGCAATGGAGCGGCAGTACGTCGAGGAAGTGTTTAACTCGTGGTTTTTCTTGGGCAAGCTGGGCGGATTTAATGCCGAAAATCTTCAGGTGCAAGATACCGGATTGGACATTAGCTATTTGCCCTACGACGATGACCAGGCGGACGAAAGCTTGATGTCGCTGATGCACAACATGGGCGAGTTTGAATATGAAGGCAACTGGGGACGCTGCTGGTTTGATTTGGGAACCAGCGATGCACTTGCGCTCGACGTGCTGATCAACGCGCTGCGGCAGTTTAGCAAAGAATTTGTCGAAATCGATCGCCTGATCATCGGCGGCGAAAACGAAAACTGGAAAATTCCCACGCGCAAACGTCCCTCTTTTGCCGACCCAGAGAACAATTAGGCCACAAGTCCACCCAAATAAATGGCCTAATTCATGCAGGGCGCAATCAAAACTGAGTGAATCGATCGCGCCTTGCCGTACCAATTGAATCACGAATCAGATGCACAGTAATTGTCACGACGTACCTAAAACTATCCTCACTGATGGATGAACTAATTTATCAAGCACTCGGTTTCGATCGATGTATTCGTTAATTTTTGCTTAATAATCGGGATACAGCAATCCTAAATAGGAGATGAACAGTAGCCGTACATAAATGCTTTGGCAAAAGCAAAGGTTTGACAATGTGTGACTAATTGAAACAGAAACTTGACCGACCCAAATCTT
>NZ_JACJPO010000026.1 GCF_014696105.1 Microcoleus sp. FACHB-1515 | reverse complement strand
AAGATTTGGGTCGGTCAAGTTTCTGTTTCAATTAGTCACACATTGTCAAACCTTTGCTTTTGCCAAAGCATTTATGTACGGCTACTGTTCATCTCCTATTTAGGATTGCTGTATGTCAAATAGGTTGCCAAACGTTCTGCTGTCCACCGTCCAAATTCATACGCCAGTTCTGCTGGCTCAATCTCAAGCGTTTCAAGTAACAATTGCACATACTCAGGGGTCGCTTTACGGTAGTGTTCTTGTTCTCGTTTGTTGTGCAGGCTCTCTAGCGCAATGGGCAGCAAACAGCACTGGCAAAGCGGCTACAGGAGCCAGAACACAACTTCAAAAGTGATGGACAGGTGCAACAGTGGTTAGCCGAGCAGTTGGGCGTCGAAGCCGAGTATCATGCGCTTTACCAGAGGAGACGCTATCGACTCAAGGCCAAACTCAAGGTGGCTCGTCCCCACCCGCCGCCAGCAGAACAGCGAGCAGCGAGGGCAACATTAGAAACCCTTCATCACCTGCAAACCAAAATCGATCAATGACTCGATCCACTAAGCGCTCCGATGATTGCTTCGATTACGGGTTATCCCTTTTTTCTTGCTGCCCTATCTGCCCTCACCACTCTTTAAATTCGTATAAATAACGAACAGGACTTCTGCGTGAAATAACTTTGTTGCGATCGCCTACCCAATTCGACGAAGGCACAATTCGGAGAATTTACCGAACTCGGAATCTGCCGAATCAGTTAATCATAGGTAGGCACAACGTACTCGCTACGCAGTGCGATCGACCTTATCGATCTGTGCAGCTTTCACGGCAAAAAAGATGAACGACTTCGAGGAACAAGGCACGTTTATTCCAGCCGCCGATCGCGTTTGGGGCGACGATGCCCTCGACCCCCGCAAGCAAGCAGCCGATCGCCTGCTCGAAAAAGCGATCGAGCAGCACCAGATCCGTCGCTATCAAGCGGCGCTGAACACGCTGCGGCAAGCGATCGATCTGTACCAAGACCTGACGGATTTGCAGGGAGAAGGCCGCGCCCTCAGCAGCATGGGTTTGGCGCACTACGCGCTGGGCAATTATGCCGAAGCGATCGCCTATTCGCAGCAAAGTTTGGCAATTTCGCACCTGACGCTCGATCGCCGCACACAGCGACAGGCATTAGGCAATTTGGGCAATGCCTATCGCCATCTGGAAGATTATGCACGGGCGATCGAATACAAGCTGCAAAGCCTCAAAGTCGCTCGCGAAATTGCTGATGTTCGCGGGGAACTTGCTGCCCTGAACAATTTGGGCATGGTGTATCGAGCCGCAGGCGACGAAGCACTCGCGATCGCCTACTACCAGCACTGCCTCGATCTCGCTCGTCGGCATCAAGATACGCAGATCGAGCGGCAGGTGCTTCGCAATTTGGGCAATCTGCACTACGGGCTGGCAAATTATAGTCAGACGATCGCCTGCTACGAGC
Source organism: Microcoleus sp. FACHB-1515 (assembly GCF_014696105.1). Classification (GTDB taxonomy): domain Bacteria; phylum Cyanobacteriota; class Cyanobacteriia; order Elainellales; family Elainellaceae; genus JAAUTJ01. The sequence goes on along the minus strand of NZ_JACJPO010000026.1, from coordinate 13,868 downwards.
AACTGCTGCGACTGGTGCGCCAGCAAGCCGATCGTCCCGCCGAAGCTTTGATCTTGAAAAATTTAGCCAGTGCTGCTTACGCAATGGGCAGCTACGCACAGGCAATCGCCTATCAGCAAGCCCGATTGGAAGTCGCTCGCAGCTTGAAGGACGATCGATCGCAAGAGCAAATTCTCGAAAGCCTCGCCGTGATTCATGAAGTCATGGGCGCATTTGAGCCTGCGATCGAGTATTACGAACAGCGGTTAATTGTTGCGCGTGAAATCGCCGATCCAATGATGGAGCAGCGAGCAATCGACGGCTTGAAAAATGCCTACTGTGCGATCGGTGAATTTGCCAAAGCCAGTCAAATTCATTCAATCGAAACGGCCAGCCTCAACTAGAACTTGTTGGGCTTCGTTTTATCTAAATCTTCGATATAGAAAACGGGATACTACGCTTCTTGGCAGGCAAAGCGATCGAGGTCGCTGCTGCCCGCAGGCAGTTCACTTGAGGTTTGGACTGAGGCAGGCACGTCGATCAGCATAGTCAACCGAGAGAAAAACTGCTTTACATAGCTTAACGATTTTCGTCAAACGGCTGTTGAAACCCAAACGGCTGTTGAAACCCAAAAGTCTAGGACGATTTCGATCGCCGTTTTGCCTGCTGTTTCGGCTGGGGCGGCGTTCGGTGAGCGCCAAAATATTTCTCGCTGCGATAGCGCAGCCAAACGCGCAAAACTTCGGGGATTTTTGCTTTTTGCTCTTTCGTGAGCGTGTTGTAAAGTGCCAAGGCGCGATCGCGCTCTCCCCGACAGGCGGCGTTGTTGTGAGCATCCCAATAGCTGCGGGCGACTCGAATGCGCCGACACACTTCTTTAATCAGCGCGTCTCCCGTCAAATCATCCTGTGCCATCGTTCAAATTTTGCTTGCAGATACGATCGATCCTAGCGCTCGTTCAGGTGAAGTTCGATCGCACCAGTTCGAGCCACTGTCGCAACTGCGGTAGATATCGAGCGGCCAGCCCGCCGCCTACCAAGCCAAACAGATGCCCCTGCCAGGAAATGCCCCGTCGAATCGGCAGAATTCCCCAGATCAGCGGACTGTAGAGGAACAGGACGAGCAAGGCAATCGCCCCTGAAGTCAAATCCTGCTGAAAATAGCTCCGCAGCAGCAAAAAGCCAAAATAGCCAAAAATTAAGCCGCTCGCGCCAATGTGCAGACTGTTCGACGTGGCAAACAGCCAAACGCCCAAACCGCTCACCAGCCAAACGACAGCCGTGACGATCGCAAACTCGTCAAGCCCGCCCAGCATCACCAATCCACCCAGCACGACAAACGGCACAGTATTGGCGCTCAGATGTTGCCAAGTGCCGTGCAGCAGAGGTGCAAACAAAATGCCGCGCAGACCGATTTGCGATCGAGGTCGAATGCCCAAACGGTTTAGCCGATGCCGCAGCACCAACCGATCGATGCTTTCCAAAAGCCAAATCAGCACGACAAAGCCGCCTAAAATTCGAGCTTCAGCGGGAATCGAGTCAATCACGATCGCCTCCGCTGACGGGCGTAATCGTGGTGGAAATCGTCATCCAGGGAGCAGTTTGCAGGCTCGATCGCATCATTGCTTCATCGCTAAACGTTTGACTGAGGATGCGCCCCTCAAATTTCAGCGTCATTGATTCTGCCTGAAACGGCCAAGGATCAAGGGTTAGTCGAGTTGGATCGTTGGCGATCGCCGCCAGCGTCAACGTTGTTTTACCATTCGCACTGGGAACATCTGCCACCTTCGACTGACGAACGCCCATACAAATCATCAACGACAGCGTGTCCCACGTTGCGACCAGTTGGCGATTGCGATCGATTACCTCTGGCGTCGCCATTCCCTCGTAGTGCAGATCAGCTCGAAGCTGAGCGATCAGGTGCTGCTGAAATTCTGCTTCTTGATTCAAATAAGTTTGAACGCGATCGATCGCTTCGAGAGAGCGCTGCCAGCCTGTAAAGCGGTGAAACAAGCCAGTTCCGTGCAGCGAAACAAGCAGCGTTGCATAGCGACCGAACGGCATCGCTAACTGCTTTGCGCCCGTCCAAATTTCGACGCTCACTTGCGGCGGCAATTCAGTAAAGCTGTGCGGGTAGCCCGTTTGCAAATTCAGCGTCGGCTGTGGTTCCCAGCGCAGCCAGCCGATATCATGCAGTTCTGCGCCCAAGCATACTTCCGGCCAAGGCGCAAACGTACCAAAATCAGCATTTCCCCAAGCGCGAGCAAGCTGACCTGCCAGCCAAGCATGAGTCGGTTGCGTAATGCAAAGTAGACCAGTCGGAAGTGGACGATGCAGCATGGAGGCGATCGCAACAAAATACTCAGCAGCATACTTGCACCGTCAGGCCGCACTCAACTGACTCTAGTTAGACTTGCCCAAATTCACACGCGCCATTCACCCGTCGAATTTTCTCTCGATCGCGATTTTTTTTCAGGTTCGGGAATTCTAAATTCAAGTGTTTAGTTTTGATGCTGTTCATCTTGCTTGAGTTTGCAGGTTTCTAAATGAACTGCACCTCAATCAGTGTGCAAGTGCTGTGTCGTGCTTGCTTTCGTTTGTGCTGACAATTTTGCCTGTTTGTTCATTGGTGTGGGTGTTCTCAATATGCGCTTTCAGCAGGCTACAAATTTGAGCGATCGTCAAACCGCTCCGGAATCAACTAGCGACCCGATCGAGCCAATCGCTTCCTTGATGTTCATCGATTCCAGAATTTCTGACTATCAAAGCTTGCTCCAAGCGGTGCAGCCGCAAACGGAAATTCACATTCTCGATCCCCATCAGGATGCGATCGCACAGATCACGCAGGCATTGCAGGGACGACAAAATATTTCCAGTCTGCATTTGGTGTCACACGGGAAAGCGGGCGCAATTCAGCTAGGGCGCGACTGGCTCACCGAATCCACACTTCAAGATCACGCAGCGCAACTTCAGCAGTGGAGCCAGTTGCTCACCGCAGATGCCGATATTTTGATTTACGGCTGTCACGTCGCGGAAGGCGAGTTGGGGCAGGCATTTGTCGATCGCTTCAGTCAGCTTACAGGCTTAGATATTGCGGCATCCACCAATTTGACGGGCAGTTCTGATTTGGGCGGCGACTGGATTTTAGAAGCGGCAACCGGAGAAATTACGAGTGCTTTGGCATTTGAGTCGGCTGCAATCGATCGCTACAGCGGCATTCTACCGAGCAGCAACGTCGTAATCAGCCAAATCTACGGCGGCGGCGGCAACGCTGGCACAACCTTCCGAAACGACTTTATTGAGCTGTTCAACACCAGCGCAACGGCGGTTGACCTGTCCGGCTGGTCAGTGCAGTATGCCCCTGCAACTAGCACAACTTGGCAGGTGACACCGCTTTCAGGATCGATCGCCCCCTTCAGCTACTACCTGATTCAGCAGGGCAGCGGCAGTAACGGGTCGATCAATTTGCCGACGCCGGACGCGATCGGATCAATTATGCTGAGTGCCACCAGCGGCAAAGTTGCCCTGGTCAGCAATTCCACAGCGCTGAGTGGAGCAAATCCCACAAACGCCAGCGTGATCGATCGGGTGGGCTATGGCACGGCAAACGGCTTTGAAACGAGTGCAGCCCCCGCCCTGAGCAATACAACGGCGGCAAAACGCACCGAAAATCGCGATACAGACAGCAATGCGGCAGACTTTACGACAGGTACGCCCACGCCCCGCAACAGCAGCAGTCCGCCCGAAGTTCCCACGCTCAGCATCGCCGCAGGCAGCAGCCCGATCGAATCGTTCACCAACGGCACATTTACCCTGTCGCTCAGCCGCGCTGCCAGCACAGATTTAACGATCAACTTCAGCATCGCAGGCAGTGCCGATCGCAACCGCGACTACACGATCATTGGCGGCACGGGAATTCGCAGCGTTGCGGATGGTGCTTTTGTGATTGCGGCTGGAACCACAGCGGCAACTTTGACCATTCAGCCGATCGATGATCTGGCTGCTGAAGCCGACGAAACCATTCAACTGACGCTAACCAACGGCACAGGCTACGCGATCGGCACATCAACAGACCGCTTGACGATCGCCGCCAACGATTTTGTCGTCACCAACACCAACGACACAGGCGAAGGCTCGCTCCGGCAGGCGATTTTGAACGCCAACGCGATCGCCGGAGCCGACACAATCACCTTTGCAGGCGTATTTACTGACAGCGACATCAGCAACGACGCGATCGCAATCAACAGCACGTTAGAACTTACCGAAACCGCCAATTTGATCGGCACACCGACTCTGCAAGCCGTCGATCGATTCGCAATTTTCCGCATCAGTGCAGGCGTGGATGTGGCGTTCGATCGATTCACGTTCCGCAACGGCAGCAGCGCGATCGACAACGCAGGCACAATCCGCATCAGCAACAGCACCTTTCACAACAACGAGATCGGCATTGCGAACACGGGCACGATCGCCAATCTCAGCAACAGCACGTTGAGCAGCAACGGCACGGGCATTGCAAACGCAGGCACGATCGCCAATTTCGTCAACAACACGATCGCCGCCAGCACCAATGCGGGCATCGCCAACACGGGCACGATCGCCAGCTTGTTCAACAACCTGCTGGTCAGCAACGCCAGCAACGCGATCGCAGGCAGCATCACGAACCAAAGCAACAATCTCGCGGGCACGTTTGCCTCCGTTGGCCTTTCCCCGCTGGGCAGCTACGGCGGTTCAACCCAAACTCATGCGTTGCTTCCCGGTAGTGCGGCGATCGATGCGGGCATCAGTGGCGTCCCGACTCAAGACCAGCGAGGCGTGGCGCGAGTCGGCGCAGTGGACATCGGTGCATTTGAATCGCGTGGCTTTACGCTCGAATTCGTCAGCGGCAGCAACCAAACCACCCGCACTGAAACGAATTTCGCCAATCCGATCGCGCTCAGCATTCGCAGCGGCTTCGATGAACCCGTCAACGGCGGCGCAGTGACTTTTACCAGTCCCACAACGGGAGCGAGTACCAATCCGGTCAGCCAAACGATCGCGATTTCTGAAGGACAAGCGATCGCCTCAATCACTGCCAATGCCACAGGCGGCACGTACACCGTTACGGCAACCACAGCGGGCAATCAAGGCAGTGCGGTTCGCTTCAGCCTGACCAACCTTGCCCCCAACGTCGCCCCCATCCTGGCTTTTGCGGACGCTGCCCTCGACTACACCGAAAACGATCCAGCCACGCCGATCGATGCGATTGCCACCGTCCGCGACTCCGATTCGGCGAACTTTGAGGGCGGAACGCTGACAATCGACTACTCCACAGGCGGCACAGCAGACGATCGCCTCACCGTTCGCGCTGCCGAATCGATTAGCATCAGTGGCAACGAGGTTCGCTGGAACGATACGGCGATCGCGTCCTTCACAGGCAGCGACGGCACAGCACCGCTAATTTTTCAATTCAACGCCAACGCGACGCCAACTGCTGTTTCTGCCCTGCTGCAAAACCTCACCTACGCCAACGTTTCCGAAGATCCCAACACCGCATCCCGGATATTGCAGCTCGTCCTCACTGATGGCGATGGCGGCAGCACCGTTGCAACCAAAACAATTAACGTCACGGCAATCAACGACGCGCCCGTTTTGGTGAATAACCGCTTCAGCGTGATTGAAGGCAAGAGTCTAATGCTGACAGAGGCGAACTTGAGCGCGATCGATGCGGAAAATACAGCAGTCCGCTTCAGCGTCAGCAGCGTCACGAACGGCCAATTTGAATTAATCAGCAGTCCAGGAATCGCGGTCACAGATTTTACTCAAGCACAAGCGACCAACAGACAAATCCGCTTCGTCCACAACGGCAGCGAAGCCGCACCCACGTTCAACCTCAGCATCAGCGACGGCACGAACAGCACACCGCCCGTTGCGGCAATCATTGCCTATACTCCTGTGAACGATGCGCCCACTGTAGCAACTCCGATCGCTGACCAAAGCGCGATCGTCGGTCGTCCATCGACCTTTACCTTACCGATCGACACCTTTGCAGATGCGGATCTTGGCGATCGCCTCACCTTCCGCGCCACGCTTGCCAACGGCAATCCGCTCCCCACCTGGCTCAGCTTTGATGCAGATCGAAAAACCTTTCGCGCCACTCCCACGACCGAGCATGTTGGATCGATCGAAATTCAAGTCACGGCAACCGACACCACCAATGCCGCCGCGATCGATGTTTTTCGCTTCGTGGTGCAGCCACAGCCGGATCAACCGACCCTCAACCCCGCCAAACCGATGGGCACTCCAATTCCTGCAATTGCCTTTGAACGCCCAAACCGGAAGACGACGGGCACGATCGATCGCGATCGCCTTAAAGGAAGCTGGTTCAACGATGTCTTAAACGGTGGTGCAGGCAATGACGTTCTCAGCAGCGGCTACGGCAAAGCCAGATTGGGACAAGACAAACTAAATGGCGGCGCAGGCAACGATCGACTCTACAGCGGCGCAGGTCGCGATCGACTCGCAGGAGGTTCTGGTCGCGATCGCCTCTATGCCGGAAAGGGAAGAGATTTATTGCTGGGAGGCGCAGGAAATGACTGGCTCAGCGGCAATCAGGGCGATGACATTCTCGTGGGCGGGCAGGGACACGACACGCTAATCGGCGGCGGTGGCAAAGATATGTTTGTCTTCCAGGCGATCGCGGACGCAACCGATTTAATTCAAAAATTTGAAGCAGGTGAAGATGTAATCGACTTGCGATCGATCTTCAAGCAGCCTCAGTTTCGCAGCACTTCCAGCTTTGAGCAGTATCAAAATTTTGTGCGACTGGTGCAGGTTGGCAATCATACAGACATTCAAATTGATGCAGACGGCAGCAGTGCGGAAACGCAGTTTGTCACGCTTGCTCGCTTGGAATCAATTTCAATCAGCACGATCGACTCCACGCATTTTGTCATCTAGCTTGACGATCGCTCTGTTGAAATGATTCGGACAAATGTACTAAGATTGTTGGGCGTTCTTCGGAGGCAAAATGGAACCACGCATCAGCTTGATCACGCTTGGCGTTGCGGATTTGGAGCGATCGATCGCCTTTTATGCAGCGGGTCTGGGTTTGCCGTGCGATCGCAGCTTCGAGGGCATTGCGTTCTTTCACTTGCAGGGAACTTGGCTTTCGCTTTATCCACGCGAGGCATTGGCCGCAGATGCCCAAGTTTCCCCTTCAGGCAGCGGATTTTGTGGCTTCACCCTAGCTCATAATGTTGAGTCCAAAGCAGCGGTCGATCGAGTGCTGGCTCAGGCGATCGCCGCAGGCGGCAAACTGCTCAAGTCCGCTCAAGACACTGATTGGGGCGGCTATTCTGGCTACTTTGCTGACCCGGACGGCTTCTTGTGGGAAATTGCCTGGAATCCGCATTTCGACCTGACAAAATAACGCCTAGATACAGCAAAAGCCGCCTGTGACAGCGGCTTTCTTGTCGATCGGAGCGGCGGGATTTGAACCCACGACCCCTACTACCCCAAAGTAGTGCGCTACCAAGCTGCGCTACGCCCCGATTTGCCTTATCTAGAATAGCACGAGATGTACGGCGCGATCGAATCCTTGCAAATCTCGATCGGCTTGACTTAAAATCACGATTTCTACAAAAAAAGGGAGAGCCAACTTTGGCTCCCCCAACCATCAGGGTGCATCTACTTAACACAGTATGCCATGACAGGGGTGAGGGGTGTAACCCCCTTTCGCAGAAATTTCACAAAAACATACAAAAACGCTAGGGGTAGCGTTTTCCTCCCCTAGCGAACTCTAGAAAATTTAATTATCCGTTCAGCTTTTGAGCCAGAAGCTGATTTGTGAGCTTTGGATCGGCACGTCCGCCCGTCTGCTTCATCACCTGACCGACAAAAAAGCCGAGCAGCTTAGTTTTGCCAGCTCGATATTTCTCCAGCTCATCTGGATGGGCAGCGATGACCGCATCGATCGCCGCTTCGATCGCACTCGTATCCGAAATCTGCACCAGCCCTTTGCGCTCAACCAGTTCCTTGGCCGAACCGCCATTGACCAGCAGTTCTGGCAGCAAATCCTTGGCAATCTTGTTGCTAATCGTGTTGTCTTCAATCAGCTTCACCAGTTCGGCTAAGCTCTGTGGCGTTAAACCAATTTCGCGAATTGATTTCCGCTCGTTGTTCAAGTAGGCGCTGATGTCGCCCATAATCCAGTTTGCCGTTGGCTTTGGATTTGCACCTGCTGCGATCGCCTCCTCAAAATACTCAGCGATCGTGCGATCGTCCGTCAGCACTCGCGCATCATAAGGCGATAAGCCAAGTTCGCTTTCATAGCGTTGACGCTTTTGGGCGGGCAGTTCCGGCAGTTGCGATCGCCACTCCTCAAGCTGAGCGGGCGTGACTTCGATCGGCCCCAAATCCGGCTCCGGAAAATAGCGGTAGTCGCTCGATCCTTCCTTGACCCGCATACTGATCGTGCGCTGCGAGCCTTCTTCCCACAAACGAGTTTCCTGCACAATGCGTTCGCCAGATTCGATCGCCTCGATTTGCCGATCGATCTCGTAATTGATGGCGCGTTCGATCGCGTTGAACGAGTTCATATTTTTGATCTCGACCTTTGTGCCGAACTTGTCTGCGCCGACTTTGCGAACGGAAATATTCACGTCACAGCGCAACGAGCCTTCCTGCATGTTGCCGTCACTCACTTCTAAATAGCGCATGATTCGGCGCAGTTCGCGGGCATATTCGGCGGCTTCCGCGCCCGATCGCATATCCGGTTCCGAAACGATTTCGACAAGCGGCACGCCTGCACGATTGTAATCGACCAGCGAGTAGGCGGAACCCGAAAGGCGTTCGCTGCCTGCGTGGACGAGCTTTCCAGCGTCTTCTTCCATGTGCAGACGGGTGATGCCGATGCGCTTGCGGACAGGCTTCCCGTCGGCATCTTCAATTTCGACTTCGAGCCAGCCATGTTCGGCGATCGGCAAGTCGTACTGCGAAATCTGGTAGTTCTTTGGCAGGTCAGGATAGAAATACTGCTTGCGATCGAACTTGCTGTAGGGCGCGATTTGGCAGTTGAGCGCCAGCCCGGCTTTGACGGCATATTCCAGCACTTTCTGGTTCAAGACGGGCAAAGTTCCCGGCAGACCCATACAGACCGGATCAATGTTGACGTTTGGATCTGATCCAAAAGCCGTCGAGCTGTCAGAGAAAATTTTCGTCTCGGTGCTGAGCTGACAGTGCGTTTCTAAGCCAATAATCGCTTCGTACTGAGTCTTAATTGGCGCAGCAGTAGTCATGGAAGCAGGTTTCCAGTGGTTGAAATTACTTCCATTTTATCGGGAAGGGGGATTAGGTGTCGGGCGGTGGCGAACAGCCCAATGCGCGATCGCTTTACTGCCACGCGACAGGCTTTCTGTTTTTGCTGCCGCCACCGAAGCTTCGCCGCCCGACATTCAATTTCCTAATCGATCGCCACGAGCTGAATTTCAAACGTCAACTCTTCGCCTGCCAGCGGATGATTTGCATCCAGCGTGATTTCCGCATCGTTGGCGTCCGTGATGATCACGGGAATCATTTCGCCAGTTTCTTGCCGAATTTGAAGCTGTGTGCCGACTTCAACAGGCATGTCAGCCGGAATTTGGTTGCGATCGATCACCAAAACCATTTCTTCATAGTGTGGGCCATAAGCTTGCTCAGCAGCGATGGTTTCAGTCTTCGATTCGCCCGGAGTCATGCCGATGACTGCCTGTTCAAAACCAGGAATTAAGCTGCCCGACCCGATCGCAAACTGCAACGGTTCACGCTCGACCGAAGAGTCGAACACCGTACCGTCATCCAGCTTGCCTGTGTAGTGTACCGTTACCGTATCTCCAGCTTTTGCCTGCGCCATGCTGTCTCCTCGTTTGCTGATGGCCGTTTGCATTTGCCTACCCTAGCGAAATAATTCAGCGATCGCCTCAAACCATAAGGAGAATTTAAGACCGCTACATCAATCCGTTTTGTTTTTGGTAGTTCAAAATTCGCGTCGCATTTTCGCGCTCGATCGAGTTAAGCAGATCGGTGGGAAACTCGATCGGATCGTAAACTGGGCGATACCAAGGCTGACTGTCAAAATACCGCTGAAGTTGAACATCATCAAAGCGGCGACCATGACGAGCAAAAATCGCATTCCGCATTCGCGTCAAGTCTTCAGCGCTTTTGCCCTGCATGTCGGCCTGAGTCACCAATCGTTCTGACAGCCAGTCATAGTCGATCGGGGTGGGTGAGGCAGTCGGCTCGATCGAAGAGCGCTGAATGCCCGATGCGATCGACGCAGGCTCGGTGGACTGCTGCGGCCAAACGCGAACGATCGCACCCGCTGCAACCATCAGCGCAATCATCAAGCCAACACCGCCTATCCAGACGCGCTGAGGTGTAGCAAGCAGATCAAACTTGATAGCAACAGGTGCGGCAATCACGGTTGTTTCGGCCTGCAAATCAGCCAGCATTGCTTGAGCGGTCGGATAGCGATCGCGGGGATGAAGCTGCACAGCGCGATTAAGGACGCGAGCAAAATGCGGATCGATCGAGTGAACAAAGTGCTGCCACTCGATTTCGCCGCTATCAGGATTTGAGGAGAAATTCTGCGGTGATTCACCACTGAGCAGATAAATCGCCGTTAGTGCCAAGCTGTAGAGATCGCTGGAATAAACTGGCCGACCCGCTGCTTGCTCAGGCGGCATATATCCAGGCGTGCCGATCGCGATCGAACTCACAGGTTGACCTTGCGAGTTGATCAGCGTTGTACTCAGCGTTTCTTTCACCGCTCCAAAGTCAATCAGAACGGGCTTGCCGTCCGATCGCACAATCACGTTGTCCGGCTTGATGTCCCGGTGAATAATGCCTTGGCCGTGAATGAAATTTAAGACGGGCAATAGCTCAACCAGCAGCGATCGCACCGTCTGCTCATCCAGCGGATTATGCTGCACCAGTTCGCTCAACGTATGACCTTCGATCCATTCCTGCACAAGGTAGAACTGTCCGTCTTCGATCGTGTAGGCATACAGGCGGGGAATTTGGTCGCAGCGATCGCCCAGTTCTTCAAGAATGGCCGCTTCGCGCTGAAACCGTTCCTGCACAAGCTGATACTGAGGCTGATGCGCGAGCGATCGCAACTGTTTCACGACGCAGCGGCGGCGAGAAGGCATCTGCGTATCTTCGGCCAAAAACGTATCGCCAAAGCCGCCGCTGCCCAAAACTTCCAAAACGCGATATCGATGGTTAAGAAGCGCTTGCATTTCGCTTTTCTAACTCGATCGCTAGCAACCGTGCGTCCATCTTACAAGCTGCGCCAAGGGACGACCGGAAATTGTAAACTGATTTCCAAATTTTTTGCACAGATTGATCAATATCGATTATGCTTGTAAATCGGAGTCGAGTTTATCACTTGGCTTTCTCTCACGCGGATGTGGCGGAATTGGTATACGCGCACGTTTGAGGGGCGTGTGGCTTTGCCTTGCGAGTTCGAGTCTCGCCATCCGCATCAACAGTTTCAAGCGCTCTGAGTCGAATGGCTCAAAGCGCTTTGTTTTACAAGTGGCTAAGGTACACTGAGAAGGTTTAGTGGCCGCTCGGCTCGCGTGTAAAAGAATCCAAAATGGCGACGTTTTTATTGGAAGTTGGAACGGAAGAACTTCCGGCAAGCTTTGTCCAAGACGCGATCGCGCAGTGGCGATCGAAAATTCCTGCTGCTTTAAGCGATCAGCTTCTAACCGCTGAAAAAGTTGAAATCTACGGAACGCCGCGCCGTTTAGCCGCCATCATCTCCGGTTTACCCACGCAGCAGCCCGATCGAGAAGAAGCAATCAAGGGACCGCCTGTTCAAGCTGCTTTTCGAGACGGCCAACCAACGCAGGCGGCACAAGGATTTGCGCGAAAGTGTGGCGTCTCAGTCGATACGCTGAAAGTGCGATCGACCGACAAGGGCGATTTCGTCTTCGTCCAGCAAAAAATCTCTGGTCGCCCAACTGCCGAAATTCTCGCTGAACTTGTTCCCAACTGGATTACCAGCCTTGAAGGTCGTCGTTTCATGCGCTGGGGCGATGGCGATCTGCGCTTTCCCCGTCCGATTCGCTGGCTGGTGACGCTGCTCGACGCCGAAGTTTTGTCGATCGAACTTCAAAACGGCTCGGAAACCTGCATGAGCGGACGCACTTCGCAAGGCCACCGCGTTCTGCACCCCGATCCCGTCACGATCGATCGCGCCGAGAACTACGTGGAGATCTTGCGGCAGGCGGCGATCGAAGTTGATCCCGCTCAGCGACAGCAGCAAATTCAAACGGCGGCAGCAGCAGCAGCGCAAACAATCGGCGGTGTCGTGTCGATCGATCCCGACCTGCTTGCAGAAGTCACCAATTTAGTCGAAACCACAACCGCAGTGATCGGCAAATTTGACTCCAGTTTTCTCGAACTGCCATCTGAAGTCATCGTGACGGAGATGGAAAGCCACCAGCGCTATTTCCCAGTTCGCAAATCAGCCGAATCGCATCAACTGCTGCCGTATTTCATCACAATTTCCAACGGTGATCCGGCTAAGTCCGATATCATTGCGGCTGGCAACGAGCGCGTCATTCGTGCCCGACTTGCAGACGGCAAATTTTTCTTTGATGCCGATCGCACTCAACCTTTAGAAAGCTACCTGCCGCGCCTCGCTCAGGTAACGTTCCAAGAAGATCTCGGCTCAGTGCGCGAAAAAGTCGATCGCATTGTTCAAGCCGCGAATCGCATTGCCGATCAGCTTGCGGTCAGTGGAGAGGAGCGATCGCACATCCAACGTGCTGCCCTGCTGTGCAAAGCCGATCTCGTAACGCAGATGGTCGGCGAATTCCCCGAACTGCAAGGCGTGATGGGGCAGAAATACGCACAAAGCAGCGGCGAACCCGAAGCCGTCTCACTCGCCATTTTCGAGCATTATCTGCCACGTGGAGCCAGCGACAGTCTGCCAAAAACGCTGGCCGGTCAAGTCGTTGGAATCGCCGATCGCCTCGATACGCTAGTTGGCATTTTCAGTTTAGGAATGCTGCCTTCTGGTTCATCCGATCCGTTTGCACTCAGGCGAGCAGCCAATGCGATCATCAGTGTAATTTGGTCTACAAATTTATCTGTGAATTTAGGCGAACTGCTCGAACAGGTTGTCACTGATTTCGCCACTGTCAAATCTACTTCTGCAACGCTGCTACCCTTGCTACGCGATTTCTTTTTGGTGCGGATGCGGTCGCTCTTGCAGGAAGACCACGCGATCGACTACGACCTAGTCAACGCCGTACTCGGCGAGAATGATTCGATCGCGGCTGAACGGGCGCTCACGGATCCAGTTGATTTACGCGATCGAGCCTGCTTCCTCCAGCAGATTCGCGAAAACGGAATGCTCGATCGCATTTACGAAACTGTCAACCGCGCTACTCGCCTTGGCGCCCAAGGCGATCTCGACATGACCACGCTCGATCCAATCGGCGTCGTACAGCCCAATTTGTTTGAGCAGCCTTCCGAACAAGCCCTTTATGATGCGATCGTGCAGCTTGTTCCCGAAACTAGAGCAGCTCAGCGCGATCGTGACTATCAAAAACTTGTTGATGGCCTTGCAGCGATCGCGCCAGTTGTCAGCAACTTCTTTGACGGAAAGCAAAGCGTTTTAGTGATGGCAGATGACCTCAATATCCGTTACAACCGTCTCAGCTTATTAAGACTGCTGCACAATCATGCACGTGTGCTAGGAGATTTTGGCCCGATTGTCAAAAGCTAAGGCTCGTTCAAGTAATAACACAGGGGGGAAGATTGGTTGAGCAATCTTCCCCCCTGTATGCAGCTAATAACATCCTGGCACTGAGCTATCTTCACAGGCAGTCACCTACCCACTATTTTCGCCGCAGCAGC
>NZ_JACJPO010000025.1 GCF_014696105.1 Microcoleus sp. FACHB-1515 | reverse complement strand
TAGTTGAATCGCTGATTAAAGTCGAACTAAAACATCAGCATTGCTGAGTCTGCAACTTGAGATCTGTAGCTTATTCTCCCTCGATTTTCGTCTAGTCCTACGGGTCCACCTCAGTTGTGCTTTACGGTGCGAGTGGGTTTGTAGGCAGGCAGACGGTGCAATACTTCGATCGCCATCCTGCCTCTAAGCAAATCCACTGGGCGATTGCGGGACGAAACCACCAGAAGCTAGAAGCCGTCAGATCCGAGGTTGGTGCAGCGGTCGATATCCTGGTTGCAGATAGCCAAGATCAACAGGCCGTAGACGATATCGTGTCGCAAACGCGGGTGCTGCTCACAACTGCTGGCCCCTTTGCCTGCTACGGCAATGCCCTAGTCGATGCCTGTGTGCGGTTCAAAACGCATTACGTGGACATTACGGGAGAAACGCCCTGGGTCAAGACCTTGATCGATCGCTACCACGTTCAAGCTGCCGCCGATGGCACGCGCATCATCCCCTGCTGCGGCTTCGATTCTGTTCCCTCAGACCTGGGCACTTACCTGCTGGTTCGTCACCTGCAACAAGCATTCGGAGTGTCTTGCCAGCGAGTGAATGCCTACTTTCAGGCGAACGGCGGCTTAAATGGGGGGACGCTGGCCTCTGCTTTCAATCTGTATGATGCAGATGTCACAGGGCAGTTTAGCGATCCCTTCCTGCTCAATCCGCCCGCAGTGCATTTACAAGCTCAGATCGATCGCAACCGTGACCCGCAAGCGCCATTGTTTGCGGCTGAGGTCAACACCTGGGTCGCGCCCTTCTTCATGGGAGCGGTCAACACGCGAATTGTCCGCCGCAGTTGTGCCTTGTATGACGAGTGGCAAGAGTCCTATGGCAGTGACTTCACCTACCAGGAATATCTCAAGCTCGATGAACCGCTTTCAGGTCTCAAGGCGATCTGCCTGACGGTGGGAACGGCGCTGTTTATAGGTGCTTTGCAACAGCCCCAAGTGCGCTCGATCGTGCAACCGTTCCTACCCCAACCGGGCAGCGGACCATCTGAGCAAACGATGAATCAGGGCTGGTTCTCCTGCGAACTGGTGGGCACTGCCTCAGATGGGCGCAAAGTAAAAGGATTAATTCGCGACCAAGGCGATCCAGGCAATCGGGCAACGGTCAAATTCTTGTGTGAATCTGCTTTGGGTTTGGCACTTCAAACAGATGAGTTATCAGGTGGTCGATCGCGGGGAGGTATTTTGACTCCAGCAACTGGGCTGGGTGAAGTGCTGGCGGAACGGCTGCGTCAGGCTGGGATGATCCTGGAGGTGCGGACAGTTTGAGTGGGGAGATCGATCGCTAAACCTGCCTGCAAAATCACCGAAATGAAAAAGCAACCTTTCCATCGCCAGAAGCTATCGCCCTAAGCCGAATAGGGCGTGGGCAAAAACACATTCTTCGGCAGGGCAGCATGACAGCCTTGGCGAATATCGACCACCTGCGTCACGCCAAAATCGACAGCGACCGAAATCAGCGAGTAGGCTTCATCCGCACTCATCTGTCGCTTGCTCTGGAGGAAATCAACCATCTGATCGGCAGACTGCCGCATCGCTTTGTTGAGGTCTTCATTAAAGCCGTGCGTAATCCAATGCGTTGCCGTTTCCATGATCGGGTTGGTGATGGGGAAGTCTTTGATCACAAAAATCTGAAGATAGGCATTCATCGAGGCTTCGATCGCCGTTCCCGACAGTTCCGCATCACCCTGCGCCATGTGTGAATCGCCCACGTAGAAGTTCGCGCCGCGATTGAAGACCGGGTAGTACATCGAGGTTCCGGCTCCGTTACGCCAGTTGTCAATGTTGCCGCCAAACGCACCGGGCGGAATGCTGTTGATGCGTCCGCTTTCCTGCGAAGCAACGCCCATAACGCCAAAGTGCGGTCGCAGCGGCAAGGCAATTCCTGTTTTGATCGTTTCTCGCGCACTCGGATCGGGCGGTGAGATGAATTCGGGCTGGTCGTAGAGCGCTCTGCCCTTGAAGTCGAAGGCGAAAGCGGGCTGTGCTAGATTCGATGTCGTATCGAACTTGTAGATGGTGACGCGCTCTTTCTTGAAGCTGTCGTAGAGGTAGCCCCAGTGGGCGGCGAGATTGCTGCCGTAGGGCAGGCGCGGCTCGGTTTTGAGAATTCGCACCATCAGCGTGTCGCCAACTTCAGCTCCCCGGACGGCGATCGGTCCGGTCATGATGTGAACGCCCGGACCGCGATCGGTCACCTTCTCATACACCTCGCGCACACCCGCATCCATGAGCAAATCAGGTGCATCACCCGCATGATGCGTCAGCGCCTCGACGTAGACAATATCGCCAGAATCGATCGTCAACACGGGTGGCAACTCTTTGTTGAAGAAGCCCCAAAAGCAAGTTTCCGGTGTGGCTCTGAGGATGTGAATGTTGCCCGCATCGCGAATCTCGTCAGCCGCCTGGAGAGTCTGTGCCTGTGCCTGTTCGGGATGACGCAAAAAGCCAATCGCCGTATGCGTACCGAGTGCTGCCGCAGCGCCCATCGACGTGAGAAACGCGCGACGTGACTGCTTGGAGAGAAATTGCGACGGGTGCAGGGCGGGATCGATCGATTCTGGTTCTGTGGCAGCGTGGTCGTGGTCGTGATCGGGGTGATGCTCAGACACAGGAAGGGGTGAACAGATGAAGAGATTTACAGATTGTAGAGAGAAAAATTGCAGCGATTGTATCGCTCAATACGAAGCCACAGAGGGCAATGTTCGGTAGGGTTTCAAATATGTGGATGCCCATTTTGAGGCGCTTGCAGGAAGTGGCTTTCAAAATCAAGATCCACAGGTCTAGAACACTACCTGAGGTGAGACAGGCTGTTCCCAGCCAGAATCAGGGACAGCTCACGCTACTGTAACGGGTAGCACCGATCGATCGCGCTGCCCTGGAAATAGTATGGCGATGTCCCCCTCCTCAAGTTCTCAACCTGCTGCACTCGAACCCTTACAGGGGGTGGTGGAGCGCATTACCTACCACTCGGAAGAATCGGGCTACACCATCGCCCGTCTCAAAGCGCCCCGTACCAGCGAGCTAGTGACGATCGTGGGTAACTTCGCCAATATTCAGGCGGGACAAACCTTACAGCTTAGCGGCACTTGGCGCGAGCATCCCAAATACGGTCAGCAGTTTCAGGTCACCCAGTACCGCGAAACCAAGCCTGCCACCATCACGGGGATCGAGAAATACCTGGCAGCGGCTTGATTAAGGGAGTGGGTCCCGTCACCGCGAAGCGCATCGTCGCCCACTTTGGCGCAGACACGCTCGACATTATCGAGCAGCAGATCAATCTCAATCGCCTCATTGAAGTTCCCGGCATCGCCAAGAAGCGGGTCAAGCGATATTTGATGTGGATGTGCATCGGATTCCAGCCAGCGGCATCGTCCCCGCACACTGGCACTACGACATTCGCTATCTGCTGCTAGCAAGCGAGTATGAACCCTTGCAATACTGTGAGCGAGAAGCGCTTGATGTGCGATGGTTTCCACTCTCCCAACTTCCGCAGGTGAGCACCGATCGATCGCTCCATCGCATGGCACATAAGATCGTCAGCAGGGCAACTGACATGCGGTGCCTCTCTGCAAAAGCTACCATCGTTGACTCATGATTTCGCGCTAGCCGTTGAAGGACGGCTAGGGTCAACGCTTGGCTTCAACCAATTCTCCCAACAAAACCTGTACAAATGAGGTGACTCGCTGCTAGCCAAGCACGGCAAACCAACTATGAAATTGTCCGCCCGCCGCTCGATCGCCGGATGGCAAAGTTGCGTCTGTTGTACTGAGATTGTTCAAAATCTCGATCGAGAGAGTGGTCTGATCAGTGACGTTCCAAACCTGATTGAGTTGCTCACTCGAGAGTTTTGTACCAGAGAAGTCTGCATCGAGTAGATTCGGCGGCGTGGTCGTATCGGTAATGGTGTCAGCAGTGGCACGAATTTGAATTAAGAAGCGAGACTGAAACAGTTCTTGAGCGCCAGCTCGCAGTTGATAGGTGGCAGTGAAGCCGGATTCATCCGTAGCAGGCGGATTTTCAGGGGAAAGCGCCAGAAAAATTCGGCGAACAACCGTGAGGTTGTCATCCGATCGAAGCTGCCAGAACCGCAGCCAAGCATCAGGTTCCGAAAGCTTGGGCATTGCCATCTCGCGATCGAACGTGATTTTGAGCAATGGCCGCTGCGCCCACTCTCGCAGCAGCGCTTGATCGTTGTTGAGATTGATGCCATTGCCAGGGAAGATCGATCGCACGACGGGCAGCGTCGTAGATTTGCACAGGTAGTAGTAGTTGGCAAAGGAAACGACATGGCGGCGATGGGCAAAACAGTCGATGCCTTCTTTTGTAACTTTGCTGCCTGCGCCCAAGGTGATATCCGCCAAAATTACCCAGGGTTCAGTCGGACAGGCAGGACAGGCATGATCGGGCGTGCAGCGTGCCACGTCGTCTAGATTTGGCTGCGGCATCGGGTCGGCATAGGTGCTGGGCAGTTCGCTCAGCAGTTTGATGGCGTAGCTGTCGCGGATGCGGCTATATTCGCACTCAATCTCGTTGCAGCCGCAGCTTGTGCCGACGACGCGCACCGGGCGAGTTTGGCATTCGGCATAGCGCACGGCGAGGTAGTAGGGCTTGTTGGACTGGCGATCAACGCGAATATTGCTGCACCAGGGATCGGTCATGTCGCTACAGGGCGAAATGGCGTTGCCATCAGTTCCCTGCTGGCACAGGTTAACGGTGACTTCTTGATCAATGTAAATCTCATCTCCGTAAGGGCCAAGAATGTAGCCCGGTTCGATCACAATTTCACACTCGCCTGTTCCAGGTTTGATTCTGGCTCCGCAAACGACGCCCCAGCCGTGCAAGAGGCGATTGTGCCGACGCAGCTTATCGCGAAAGTAAATTTGATCCTGGATCAAATCATCAGGCGTAATCAGCTGGCGCGGAAAAAAGCGGGTGCGCTCTAGTCCGATCGCGCCAGTTGTTGAGCAAGACCCAGGGTGTTCGGTATACATATCGCTACTCCTTAGAACATCATGTCAAAGCGATCGCAGAACCAGTCATCGGTGCGGATTCGCTGCGCTATCAGGCGATCGCGCTGCTGCCAAATGTCGCTGTCGGCCAGCCTCGCCAGGGCGATCGCGAAGTCGCCGTCCTCCTTAAAGCAGGTCAATACTCGTGTCAGTCGCTCTCCGCTGAAATGGGCAAAGATCAGCCGCAGCGAATTGTAGATCGTGAGCTTGCGATCGACGGCGTAGGGATGCTTGCGGCGAAACAAATGAGCGGCCTCAGCCTGTGGCACAACCAGCAGTTCGTAGCCCAGCAGCCACAGCCGCACACAGAGTTCCGAATCTTCAGATCCCCAGCAGGTCATGCCCGCATCAAAACCGCCAACCAGTTCAAACGTGATCCGTGGCATCGCCAGAAAGCAGCCGCAGAGCATTGGTACCGGGTAGGGCTGGTATCCCTGTCGGCTCATCCACTCGGTGTTGAGGCGAGCATCTTTGAAGCGGTAGCCGTAGCCGCGATTTTGGGGATTGGCGATCGACGAAATCACAGGTCCGACGGCTCCCACATTTGGGTGATCGAGCGCCGCGAGCAACGGCTCCCACCAGCGCGGAACAGGATTGACATGGGCATCCGAAAATACCAGCACATCTCCGGTTGCGTGGGCGGCTCCCCAGTTTCGCGCTCTGGCAACTCCAAGCTGCTGCGCTTTCAGCAGGCGAACCGAATCGCTCACAGGCAGAGTATCTGCACCACCATCGGTCGAGTCATCGTCTACCACGATAATTTCGCTTTCGTCAGGCAAAGTGGCCTGTAGCTGCTCAACGGTCGATCGCAGCGTCGGGGCTTCGTTACGGACAGGCACGATGACGCTAATTTTTTCAAACGATGCTGAAGGTAAAGACAAGGTTGTCTCCTTGGCTGCGATTGCCACGCAGAAATACGCCGTCTTCTGATTGAATTGCGGGACGCTGACCGTTAGGATCGACCTTGCCAAACAGCGTCACCTGATATTTACCTACAGGGAACGTTCTAAACTCGCGGCTAATCTCAAACCGGCTGACGCGGCGATCGTCACTAGTGACAATCGATCCGGCTACATAGCGCTCTGGTTCATTGCTCCAGTCAGACTGCACCAGCACGCTAAAACTATTTGGATCAGCGCCAAATTCGTCCGCCTTGACCGACTCTGGATTGACCGGACGATCGAAGGTCATTTGAATCGATCGAAGCTGGCGGCCATTGTCAAACTGTGGCGGCTGGTTGATCGAAGTCAGGCGAGCGATCGATTGATTTTCAATATTCAAAAAGGCCACCTGCACTCTCAGCGGTTGGAGCGGTTCGACAGTTGGTTCTAGGCTTGGCTCTGAACTGGGTTCCGGGCTAGGTTCCGGGCTGGGTTCTGGGCTTGGCTCTGGACTGGGTTCCGCAGATGGCTCTGGACTGGGTTCCAAACTCGGTTCCGGGCTTGGCTCTGGACTGGGTTCAGGCGTCGGTGGGGGTGTTGGAGCAGGGACGACCTCGGCTTTGCAGCATTCTTCGACGCGCTCAGCCAGACAGAGGATCAGTTCGAGCAGCGTGGCATTACTGTAAACTCTGGGTCGGTAGGTACAAGTGTCGATCGCCCCAATGCTACCATCTGCCAGCAGTTCGACCGTCGCGATCGGAATGCAGGGCTGAACGGGCGGCGTGGCACATTCGCCTGCCAGTTCACACAGCAGCAGATGGCGATCGAGGTCGATGACGCTGATGCTTCCTGATGCCGTGACCAGTCCGCGCAGTCGGTTTGGCACGATCGCGATGTCGGTTGGATTCTCGCCAACTTTTAGCCGTGCCCGTTCCTGCAAAGTGTCGGCAGAAAAAATGATCACTTCATGCTGACCCGACTCAGAACTGCTGACGAGATAGTAAAATTTGCCATTGCTGGTTAGGGCACTGGCTCGCACGCTGGCGGCAATCGCAAAACTCGCGGCTGTGCCATCTTCGCGAATGGTTTGCACCTCAGTATCATTGGCAACATAGGCGACTCGACCTGCTGGCGTCGATCGCAGGGCGAGCGTTTTCGGTGAATTGGCTAAGGATTGGGAGAAAACGGTATTCGTGGCGGTATCGATTCGCAGCAGGGCGTTTCCGTCCGCATCGATCGCATACAGCCAGCGGCTATCAGCAGAAATCGCCAGTTCAATCGGGCGAGTGCCTGCCACAATCGAACTCATCACGGTTTGGTTGACGGCATCAATGCGATCGATCTGCTGCGTCTGCGAGTTGACGGCAAACAGCACCGCTCCCCCAAACGCTGCTGCACAAGCGCCATAGGGTCGATCTCTCAAAAACGTTGTCGTTGCGGGCGGATTGGCCTGTAGATCAATTGTTGTGATTCCAGCTTGATGCGTGACGAAGGCAACGCCGCCATCGGGCGCGATCGCCACACCGCCTAGTGGCAACGAGACGACATTTTCCAATGTGGCAAGAATAGCGTTAGTGTCTACATCAATGATTTGTACGGTTGGTCCGTCTTGCGTATTGAGGACGATCGCCCGCTGGCCATCCGGCGTGATCGCAACGGCGATCGGGCTACCCTGCGTTGAGATTGTGCTGACGACGGCCAAGCCTGTTGTTCCGCTGTCAGTTAAATCCCCGACCAGTGCCCGACAAAGATTTGGATCGATGCCGCTAGCGATCGGTTTGGGCAAGCCGGAATGCACCAGCAGGCGATAGCGCTCGCGGATCATGCTGGGGGCGCAGCCGTTGCGGGTGTCGCAGTCGCCGACCAGTACGGGCACAGGTTCGGCTTCGCATTCAAGATAGTCTAAACAGAGCGTTACCATTCCGGCTCCGGCAATGCGATCGCCCCAGGGTTTGCCACAGGCATCGGTTGGCTGGCGCGGGTCGATCGGAAATTCTTCTGGAACGGTAATTTCGCGTCCCAAAAAGTCGATCGCCACCCCGGGCGCGATGCAAACTCGCGTCTTATCGTTCGACAGATGCAGCGACAAGCCACAGACGACGCCCGCACCCAGCGTCAAGCGATTGAGCAGCCAGCGTTTGCGGTTGAAATAGCTTTGCTCCAGGTCGAAGTGAAAGGCATCTAAAAGTTTGCCGTAAAAGTAGCGGTTGCGAGCAGGCGTTGTAAGTTGCCCTAACAGATCGCCGTTCATCTCACCTCACCTCCCGGGCAAAGCGGATCGTTAAAATCAACTTGTGTTTGAGCATGATGCCAACCTCTTGGGGTGAATGTTATTGCAGCGATGTGCGGCGATTTAGACGGGCAGTTTGTCCAAGCAGACTGCCAGCGCGATCGATCGGTGTGGCTAAAACGGTATCGACGCCAAGCTGCTGCGTCTCAGCCAGGACGAGATCGGGCGGGGGTGCGCTGACGATCGCGTCGATGCCCAGGCGCGCCTGAAAGCCGACGCGCATTTGAGCTTCGATCGCACAAAGCTGATAGGTCGTGTGGGCGGGTTTCTCATGGTCTAGCACCTGCTGCACGCGCACCATTGCCGTCTCGCTGTCCACATCTGCCGCATACACCTGGACGCAAAAGCGATGTGCCACATCCTCAAACAGCGGTGCGCCGTAGTTTTCGGCTTGAATCAGCTGCGTCTGATTGAGTGTGGCGGTTGTGCCGACGACTGCGCCTTGGGCATCGCCCGGAGCCAGCATTGTCGTAAACCCCAAGGCTGAATTGCCCAGCGACCACAAGCTGGCAAAGCGAGCAGGCTCTTCAATATGGGCGATCGCTCCCGTGTAAAGGCGAATCAGTTGCTTGAGGCCAGTCACGGTTCCCCGCTGGCTGTAGAGGCTGAAGGCATCGCCGATCGCTTGCCGCCTTTGCGATTCGCTCCAGGTTTCGTCGAGGTCAAAGGCCAACCAGCCTGCGAGCCAGTCGAGCCAGTCGTTGGGGAAGCGATCGGGGGCGGCAGATCGATCGAACAGTTGCGGGAGCCGATCGAGCAACTCGGTTTCTTCAGACAGCAAGTTTTCAAACAGTGCCAAAAATCGTTCGAGAAACACTTGCTCGCTGCCGCCGCGCTGATAGATCGCTGGCAAGTGACGCAGCCAAGTCTCGGAGTTGTATTCCAGCCGCATCTGATGCAGAACGGGTGAAGCCGTGCCGTCACTGCGCCAGACGCCTTTGATCCACAAGTAAGGCGCAGGCTGATTCAAGATCAGCAGATCCAGTCCGTCTAGTGGAGCTGCCCACCAGGTATCGAGCGGCACAAGTTCACCCGGATTCACGCGATCGAGGATGGGCGTGGCAACAGTTGGGGCATCGGGTAAGGAACTGGTGTAGGTAAAAAACTGAAGGTGGCAGCTTGGAGGCAGCGGATCGGCGATCGCCCGCAGTCGAAACCAGCGCGTCGGCGGTTTAGCCGTCACATCAACGTGAAATGCACCTGCCAAAAAGCTGCCCGTTTCGCTGTAAGCCTGGGCTGGCAGAAGCCGCATCACCGCGCCACCGCCACCCGGATGCACCAGCACTCGCCCCTGACGATCGCGGCTCAATCCAGCGATCGTACCGCGATAGCCCCGCGCTGCACCCAGGAATTTCCCCTCAAGGTCAAATCCAAGAATCTGATCGCCTTCTCCGACATACAGCGTATCTGCCGTTGCCACCATGCCCGTCGGCTGCTCCAGGGCGATCGACTGCCAGCGAGCGGCGATCGCTTCGTCTGCCGTGCCATCGAGTTGATAAACCCGCAGTTTGCCGCGCTGTTCGCCGTCGATCGATTGCAGGTCAAGAATGAGCAGGCGTTCTTGTCCATCGAACTGGGCAATGCAGATGTAAAGTGGCTGCTCCAGCGCGATCGCCGCAAATTCAGGAATCAGGCGGCCGTTTGCCGTGAATTTTTGGATGCGCCGATTGCCGCGATCGAGAACATAAATATCGCCCGCTCCATCTGCAATCAAATCCCAAGGGTCGTTCAACTGACCGGGGACATCGCTGGCGATCGGCGGGGCGTAGGGGTCAGGCTGTCCCCAAATGCCCAGCAGTTGCAGGCTGGACAGATCGACGATTTGAATGCGGTGATTGCCGCTGTCTGCGACGTAAAGCCGTCGCCCCAGCACCAAAACGCCACGCGGCGATCGCAACTGTCCTGGCAAGCTGCCCGTGCCGCCAAAGCAAGGCAGCGCTGCGGTTTCGCCCGTACAGGCATCCCAGCGCAAGATTCGATCGCGGCTCAAGTCGGCAAAATACAAATTTCCGTCTGCATCCGCATCGAGATTGGCCGCGCCTGAAACTGAAATTTCGGCGGGCGGCAGTTGGGCGATCGTCGCTTCGATTTGCGGAATTGGAGCGAGCGTAATTGCCCCGTCCGATCGCTGCACCAGTCCCGCCTGAAGCTGAAGATTCGTCCAGACGTTGTTGAGATTGAGATATTGAAATCCCGGTTCTGACATGGCCTTATCCCTCAATTCCCATCCAGACGACGTGCCAGCCCAGCTTGGTTTGAAGCTGCTCCATGAATTCTTCGGTCAGCACGATGTTGGGCGGATTCAGCAGCAGCGCTTCTCGCGGAACCGTGAGCGAATCGCCAACAGCAGCAAACATCGTGTCGCGACTTAACCCGTTCACCGCCAGCAGCGTTTCGACCGAGGTTGAGGTGCGAGTGGCGATCGCGTTGAGCAGTCCATCGAAATCACTGGAAATGATTCCGACAGGCGGATAGATGAAGAAAGTAGACAGAACTTGCCCCACTGCGACCCGCTGCCCCGCAAGCTGCGCTTCTAAGTTTTGTTGAGCGAAGGTTACACCCGGCGCACCCCAAGGCTCGGTCGGCACAAAAGTCGGCCTAGCACGAGCGACGATCGCATCACGCAGCAGTTTGTAATCGTCTGCCGTAATTTGCGTGGTGAAAAACTCACCTGTGGCGGCTCCCAGCGGCAAAATCACCTGCATCTCAAACTGATTGGCAGACGCGCCTGCCACCTGCGCGTAGCCATCCACGACGAACTGACGGGACTGGCCGTTGACAGTGTCACTCACCAATCGATCGCCCACAATATGCGCCTGATAGCGCGGCGGTGTGCGAAATCCGGCACTGCCAGTCGAGACGATCGCCTTAACGCCGATCGGACTATCTTTGTTGGGAAAAAGCTGCCATTCTGTTTTGCCTGCTTCGGTTTGTCCAGCGGCAATGTAGGGCTGTTGGGCAGGCACGGCATCGCGCCGTTCTGCGATCGATACATCCTTAAGCAACTGACAGTTTTGCACTTGAATCGTGGCGAGAATCACATCTTCTCCGCGCCGATAGCGGCTGTCAGCATCGATGTCGCTAGAGTCTTGCTGCCAGCGGATGATCGGCTGCTCCGATCGCCGCACTGCGCCTGCTGTGCCGCACATGCCGCTTTGCGTCTGCGGAGTCAGTCTGCTGTCGTCGGCGTAGGAAGCCGTTAGGTAGTACGTCACGGGACCGCCATCGCTCGCGCCAGCAACGGCAGGAATCGCCAGAGTGAGCGGCTGACTTTGAATCAAATCGCGTCCGTTGCAGTCTACGGCATAGCCTGGAGCCAACCGCACCACGCGATCGCCCTTCTGTCCAGAAACGGCATAGCCAAAGGCAATTCCCCAACTATGTAAACTGCGGTTGTGCAGCCAGCGCAATTCGCGGTGAAACGCTTGGACGGCATCTAGATCAGCGGCAGTCAAGCGCTGTCCGTCAAAGAAGCTGGGGCGATCGAGAATCGGAATATCGTCGGGGACTGGCATGGCAATTCGGCGGTAAAGGGCAGCGACTAAAGCAGATAGGCGTAATTTGGCAGGGCAGCAAATTGGCTGATCGCAGGTGGTGGACAGCCTTTAACCAGTTCGACGCCAAGCCAGTGAATGCCAACGGGCAAGAGCGGATTTTGGTTGCGGTTAAGTTCGGGCAAATCTGTCAGCAGCGGTATGAGGGCCTGGCGATCGCGCAGACCAAAGCGGACATCCAGCCGAAAGCCAGACGAATAGGGATTGGCGTAGGGATTGGCGATTGACACAAATGGTCCGGTCAACTGCTCCATCAAGCGCCTGAGCGCAGCAGGCGAGAGAAATCGATTAAAGCCGGACGCGGAGCTAAACGGATGGCTGAGCAGATTGGCGAAATAAAATACGCCGGACGGTGCGCCGACTCCGCGAAAGCCGCCGCTAGAAGTATCCACATAAACTGACCACGCTAGCGGCGAACCATAGGCGGTGACGCTACCCGCTCGCACCTGTCCGCTCACCAGATGAGGGCGCGTTAATCCCTGCGTGGTACGGCGTAAGGAAGTGTCCAGCACGGGCGGCACTCCGGCTTCGAGTTGCAGCCGCGCAATCGGAATTTCCTCACCCAAGCGCACATCGTCAGCGAAGGGAAGCGGCTGTCCTAGCTCGCCGGCTCCCGCATCAGACCAGCGCCACAAAAAGCGCTCTTCGGTCGGACGGCGATCGCCCAGACAAGTCGTGCGCGGACGATCGCCGAGCAGCGTGGCGCGATCGGCATAGCGAATCACCAGGTCAAACGCTCGTGACGACGGGAGCGGATTCGGCAGCGCGATCGGCAGCGGTCGCGCCGACAGGATTTCGCGTCCTTGACAGTCGTAGGCTAAACCCGGCCCTACCTGAACAACATTGCCCTTGAGAATCACCTCAAACCCCAGCGCCACACCCCAGGTATTGTGGAGAGCGCGGACATGAAGTTCTCGCAAGCGCGTTTCGGCATCTGCCTCAGACTGCAAATCTTGTGCGCTGAGTCGTTGATCGTCGTTGTAGCGAATGCGTAAGGTGCGATCGCCAAATTGCGAGTGTGTCATGTCACATCACCTCAATGCGATGTTGTCCGGGTGTCACCAGGCTGATCGGCGACACGCAAAGGTTGCCGCATTGCGCGATGCCGCTGCCTGCAATCAGCCGAAGCGATCGGATGTGATCGACGCCTGCCACTTCATCAATCACCTGCAAAATCTCCGATCGATACACATCCCGCCCAAACGCCCAGCCCAATCCGTTCGAGCCACCCCGCAGCGGATCGAGAAAGGTATTCAGTGCCTGCAAGATGTCAGTTTGGACGCGATCGACGCTGGCAGCAGGCTTGCTCTGCACCGTCGCTTCGACCTGCACCTCTAAATATTCCGGCGCAACCACAAGCAATCGCGTTCCGATGACACGACGGCGATCGAGCGATTGCTGCACAGCTTGCAGTAGACCGGGGCTAGGCGTCGGGCGCTGCGGCGGCAGAGCGGGCACAATCACGACCGTCACGGTTCCCGGTGCTTGTAGGCACGGGTGAGCGGGGTCAAGTCCTGCCCAGGCTCTCGATCGCACAACATGAGTGCCGGGAACGGCTAAGGCCAGTCGCTCGAAATCCAGCAGAGTTGTGGCGCGTTGGGGCGGCAGGCGATCGAGAACGGCAGATTTCTCAATCTGGTCGAGCGTGGTGCAGCGCGTTTGGTCGCACAGTTCCACCAGCCGCTCATGTGCCCACAGCGCTTCGACGGCTCGACCTGCGGCCTGGTCAACGCTTTCCTCGTCTGCTCCGCCTGAGATCGCGGCGCAAGATGCGATCGACTGCACTCGTTCGGCTGTCGCCGCGACGATATCCTCAGCAGTCGGATCGAGGAGCGATCGATTCAACGCATCATCTGCGCCGCGAAGCTGCCACTGCCCTTTCGCCGCATGACCAGCCGCGCCTGCCGTCTGGTCATAGACTGCCAGAATCAGCGCATCAGTGGGAACGACGCGCCCGCTTTCGCCATCCCCAAAGCGCAAAACTTCCGCAGCCGTATCTAGGCTGAAGTGAGCGTCGGTGCGGCCAGACGCATCTAGATCCGGTCGGATCTGCCAGCGCTCAACAGTGCTGCCTGCTGTCCAGACTTGAATCTGTCCCTGAGCGATCGCTCCCGGTAGGTGAACGGTTTGATTGGGCAAACCCGTTCCTTCACCAACAAGCATCAGCGTACTGGTCAGGCTTCCAGGTGCGGTAGTCGTTGCAGGCTGATAGGCAATGATGAAAACTTCCGGCGCGTCTGATTCTGTGTCAAAGGCGATCTGCGTAATCACGCCTGCGTCGAAGCTAAGGCTTAATCGCCCGATCTGCCCAGGAATCGGGACTTTGCCTGCGGGCGGGGCGGTGTTGGGCGCGATCGCCAAGGTGCTGCGGGCAGGACTGGTTTGCTCAACAGCAACAGCGTTGAGCGCGATTCCCAGCAGAACCGGAGCGAGATCAGGCTGTCCGCTCAGCCAGCGACAGCGCAAATAATAAGCGGGGGCAGCAACTAATCCCTGCACCGAGGCTGCGATCGTGCCTGGAATCGTAACCCGCACCGTGCCGTCAATCGTGAACGATCGCGTGTCGTCTGCGATCGCTTCGCCTTGGAGTGCCTGCCAAGCCGTGCCGTTGAAATATTCCCACACCGTTCGCAGGCTGTGATGCGGCGGCAGATCAACAGTGGGCTGAGGCGTTGCGGCTATCACACTTTTAGGCGGCTCTCCGATGCAGGTGCGAGTCATTGACGAGCAGGCGATCGCCTGTTCCCGTGCTTCGGCCAGAATGCGATCGCGATCGTCTGAGTTTTGAAAGCGCAGCCAGATGCTCAGCGGTTGATCGAGTGGAAGTGCCTGATCAAAGCCGAGGTAGAGAGCAGGCTTGGCATCGATCGCAGTTGGATTTGTGCCCCAAGGGGAAAACGGCAATCCTTCACGCTGCGATCGCGTCAGGTCAGTGAACGTCACCCCATCGAAGCTCTGTACCGCTTGAAGTTGGACGGGCAAAACCTGCACATCAGCTACGGTACGAAAGCGCAGTGGTTGGTTATCGGCAGTGGCGATTGTCAGTCCGGCGGGGAGGAGCAGTGTTTCGGTAGCGATGGGCGTAAAGGCGATCGCAGTGCGGGCAGGACGGGACGGCAGCGGTGAAAAACCAATTAGATCAAGGAATTTACGGCGGTGACGCAGCGGAATGCGGTTGGTGCGGTAGATTTCCTGCTCGATTAGCCACGCCAGCAGTTCGATCAGCATGATGCCCGGATCGTGGACATTATGATCAGTCCAGTCCGTTGCGTAGCGGGGAATCAGTGCCCGTCCTTCATCCACCAGGTCTAGCCAGCGGCGCGTATCGAGATTGGGTAGGGGTAGGGGCATCAGTTCACCTCGCTGCCTTGAAGCAAAATACGGAACGTGCCCGCCACAACGATGCGATCGGGCGGAACGGCGATCGATTCTCCCTGCGGCGTACCGTTGAGCAGCAGATTGAGTTCGCGGATGTAGTCCACGCCCGCCACGCGCTCTAGAGTCGCCGCAATGTCCGACAGATACACCGCCCGACCAAATCGCCAGCCTGTTCCTTCGGGGCCACCGTGCAGCGGATTGAGAAAGCGCGTGAGGGCTTGCCGGATGCGATCGCCCACCAGTCCCGCTTCTGGTGGAACGAGGGGAACCACGATCGCCTCAACGCCGATCGGCAAATAGTCTGGTCCGACAATCGAAATTCGATCGACGATCGCAGCCGGAACGCGGGCGGCTAAAAACTGCTGCACCTGCCGCCGCAGTTCAAACGACGGCTGCGGCTGCGGGTCTTGGCTTTGCGGCATGATCACCAGCTTCACCCAGCCTGGAGCCAATCGCCCGTTCGGATGCGTGGTTGACAGGGCGCGGGCAACGGCAACCGCAGGCGAAGCTTCTTGCGCCAAAGCTTCGTAGTCGGCCAGCGAAATGGCCTGATAGCGATGGCGAATCACTTGCGGGGCGCGAGCTTGCACCCGATCGATCGCTTCGGTATCCGCTCCGCCTTCTGCGGCTTTGGGGTTGGTGACGCTCTGCGCCAAAATGCCCGCCAGAATTTGCGAAATCGCTCCGGCTGGAACATTGCCAATCAGTCCCCCGCCCGATCGATAGGCTTGCAGGCGAATGTTGTCCACGCTTGCAGGTGGAATGCGGCCTTGCTGCCCATTGCCAAACAGAATGCGCCCCTGACTGCGCTCTAAAACAAAGTGGCGATCGCTCGCGCCGGAAAAAAACAGATTCGACTGTTCCTGCCAGCGCACCCAAACCTGCGTCACCTGCCCGGTGCGGCGATCGGTGACGGTGCGAATCGCCTCGCTTAATCCCTGCTGCTGCAATTCCTCCATTAGAAGCGGTAGTTCGACCGGGGCGCGCAGTCCTTCCAGTTCGCGCACTTCGATCGTGGCTCCAGACAGCACGGGCAGATTGCGAGCGAAAAACACTTGATTGGGCTGAGCATTGCTCGATCCGAGCACTTCATTTTCAAAGGTTTGGCTTTGCGTTGCCCACACTGCATTCAGGTAGATGCCGTTGATTTGCGATCGCAGCGGTTCGCCATCGGTTTGCAGGCGTGCCCGTATCCAGGTGCAGGGTTTACCAAAGCGCGGCAGGGCAGCACGGGCGATCGAGGCTTGGGCATATGTTTGGCTCAGCGGCGTTTTCAGCTTCAGCGTGTCTTGCGCCGTGCCGACCAAAATTGCCAGTTCGCCTTTTTCTTTTTGGCTGATGTAGAGTAAATCGCCGGGGGCAAACTGTGCCGTCTGGCGAGCATCGATAAGCTGCACCCGATTGCCGCTCGCTTGCAAAACTGCTGCTGTGGGTGAAGCCGTCACGCCCGCCCAAATTGCCGATACCATTCCGGGCAAAGCAAGATTGCGCGTTTCGTCCTCGACACTCAGCGGCAGCCAAGCCTTGTCCCAATATTCCCACTTCAGTAGATTGCCCTGAGCGGTGTTTTCCTGAATGTCGAGGTAGAGGCTGATCAGATCGGCAGGCAGGGGGCGATCGAAGCCGACATACAGCGTTGGGGTGCGATCGGCGATCGGCTCAAACGGCTCAAAGCTATTACCCCGCCACTGCACCGCTTCACTTTGATCTTGCCACTGAAAATCGCTGTAGGTGAGGCAAACCTGCGGGCGATCGAGCGGCGACTGATAGAGATAGCCCAGCCGAAAATCGGCCAAGGCGGGCGGAGTGGTTTCCACGATCGTCATTTCATTGGGTGAATCGGCTGTCGCACCCGTCCAGGTAATCTTGCGGGTGCGGGAAAAGGTGTTTTCAACGATGCGGATGCGAATCCACAGCCCCTCGTCACCATTGACTTTTGTGCTGGCAAGGTCACTTGGAATTTCCAGCTCAAACGGATAGCCCTGCTTAAAGAAATTGAGGAGGCGATCGCGGTCTGCCCCCAAACTTTGCCACTGCTGCCCGTCCCAATACTCTGCCACCAGTTGCGGCTCGCCTTCCACAGCCAGCGCTGTTGCGGCCACCTGACCGTAAAAGGTGACTTTCGCGCCGCGCTTGCTAAACGCTTCGGTGCATTTCAGGTAAAGTGCCGTTCCGGGCAGGGGCTGCTGCCCAAACGGATAAAACGTCTTGGTCAAGTCCAGCTTCACCCCGTCAGCAAACGCAACTTCCGGCTGAAGTCCAGGATTGAGAATGAAGTTCATCTCGATCGAAGCGTTGCTCGCCTCCAGCCTACCCACAAAGGTCGGTAAACCGAGCCTACCCACGCTTAGGTTCGTCGCCAGAGTGGTTGGAATCTCGAAGCCATAGTTTCCTTGAGCATCCGTGTAGCCAGAATACGGCGACACAATTGAAAAGAAATCTCCGGCAAAAACGAGTACCCCTGACAGCGGCGTTCCTTTTGCGTCTTTGATGATGCCGCTGAGCGTCGGGGTGGCTCCGCTTGTGAGGTCTTTAAGCTGAAGCGTTTGGCTCCAAACGTCCTGACGAATCACGGTTTGAATTTGCAGGCGATCGATCTGCGGCAGCACCAAATTTCCGAGCGGCGGCAACGGTTGATTCAAGCGGGCACGAATCCAATAGCCGAGAATGCCGTTGATGCGGGTGGGCGCACTCGTGGCGCAGTCGGTCACCAGCCGAATCGTGCTGCTAAACTTCAGTCCTTGTGTGCCGTCCAGACTGTCCGACTCAGAAGCGCTTTCTGGTGATTGAAACGGCTTGAACGGATGCCAGTCTTTGCCGCTCCAAAACTCCCAGACGATCGCCAGCGATTCCTTAGCCGCCTGTGTCAGGTCAATTTGCAGTTCAATCGTCGATCGTCCCGCGATCGCAAACGAATCATGCGCCAGATAAAGCTCGTGCGGGATGGGCTGGAGCGGTTCAAATAAGGTGAATGGCTGGCGAGCGATCGCCGCCTCGGTGTGGTCGGCATAGGCATCGCGACCCGGAAACAGCGTTACCACCTGAGCGATCTGGGCAGTTGCTAGGGCGATGGCCGTTTCAGTTTCAAACACCAGCGGTTCGCTGCGGCCTGACACCTTCGCGCCAACGCGAGTCCGAACCGGAACGCGGCTATCCGCCACATTGGTCAACGCCTGAAAGACAACTGGAGCGCGAGCCGCCTGTGCGGGCAGCAGATTGATTCCCAGGCGATCGAGAAAGGCCAGCTTGTTTTTGTCGGGTGCTTGGTTGAGCCGTTCGGCCAGCGATTGCCCATAGCGAGCAAAAATCTGGATCAGTGCCCAGCTTGCTCCGTTCACAGTCGGCTTCCAGTCGGGCACATAGGCGGGCAACTGCTGAAGCAGGGCTAGCGCGATTGCTTCGGCCTCGCGATCGTCGAGGAAGGGCGTGCCGCTCATGTCGGTTTCGCCTCCAGCAGATAAAAAGGATAAACCAGGTTGTAAAACGTATTGGTCGATCGCACTCGATAGTCAATGTTGATCAGCAAGCGACCCAAGGCAGGCTCGGCGGTGACATCAACGGTGATGCTGTCGATGCGCGGCTCCCAGGCAATTAAGGCTTCTTCGACGCGAAATTTCACGAGTTCGATCGTCGTGGTCGAAATTGGCTCAAACACTAAAGCAGACAGCCCCGATCCAAAATCGGGACGCATGACTCGCTCGCCTGGAGTTGTCCCTAAAATGATGTGAATCGACTGGTGAATGTCTTCCTCGTAGGCGCTGAGGGCAATCTCGCCATCGGGCTGAAGCTGTGGCGGAAATGCCCAGCCGACACCCAAAAAGGCTTTTTCTGCCTGAAATTCAACCATTGCTCAGCCTCCAATCAAAACGTTGACGGCTCCCGCCAGAATCGGCGCACCACAGCCAGATAGATCGCCCATCCGCAAGGCGGGTCGTCCACCGATCAACACGGTCAAGCTACCTTTGAGAAAGGGCGTTGGTGGATGGGGGCCAGCAGGCGGCGGCATTGAGCAGGTGTGTAAATCTCCGACGACAGCAGCAGGCAATTTGCCAATTAGCACGTTGGGAACGCCGGGACCTGTGATGATGCCAGGATGTCCGGTTGGGTCAGTGATGCGAGCAGCAGAAGGCATAGGAGGTTCTCAGGTAAATGAAGATGCGATCGAATTTAGTTAATCGTTACCAGTGCTCCAGTAATATTCACGGCCGCACCTCCGGTGATTGAAACGGCACTTCCGGTGATGCTAACGGCTCCAGTTGCAGCAAGCGTCAAGTTTGAGGCGCTGGCGATCGTAATGCCGTCGGGCGTCATGTTAATCACGTTGCTTCCCGCCACGATTTGCACCGACGTTGCCACAATCTGAACACCCGCAGGCGACATGATCACGGTTTGATGCGGTCCGACGGGAGACGGCGGCAGTGGAATGGTAACGGGGGGCGTGGGAGCCGTTTGCAGCGTGATTGTCGGCGGCACTTCGCTAAAGACAATCTGGTTGCCCACTAAGGTGCGAATCGTGCGAATTTGCGGAATCGGAGTCGGCAGCGGCGGCGGAGACAGCGCGTTCCACAAACTGCCGATGACATAGGGCGAACCGACATCACCATGCTCAAACGCAACCAGAACTTCATCACCAATATTGGGAATGCAGTAGATGCCGTGCCCCAATCCGGCCATCGGCGTTGCCACTCGCGCCCAAGGACTCAGATCCAGGCTGTCGATGAAGGGCAACTGCACCTGTACGCGCCCCAGCGTCATCGGGTCGAGCAGATTGATCACCCTACCAACCACGACGCCGTAGAATTTGCCCTGAATCTTGTCGGCAACTTCCTCGATCGAATCCGACACCCAGCTAAACATCTCTGTCATGGCAAAATCTCCTTGCTGACCGTAAAGGTGGTGCGATAGCCGCTCGTGTCGATCGAATGCGTGGCGCTATTGACGCGATAGTCGCCGCTAAAATCAGGCCCCAGCCCTTCTAGGCGAATCACGGCTCCTGCCCGAATGCGCGGATCACCGATCGCTGATCCGCGTCCGGTCAGCCGATTGTTAATCTTGCTACGCAATTCATGGGTAATTTCCAAGGCGCTCGTTGTGATGTCAGCAGGACTGGCGATCGTTTTGTTGATGATCGTTTTCACTGCCCCGACGATCGTTTTGCTGAAGGCGGCGTCACCGGGAACGATCGAAATACCTAAACTCTCGCGATCAAAATCCCAAAACACCGTCACGAGAAAATCGAGCGGAATCTCGCGCAGGGTAAATTTGGCTGCCACGCCCGCCACCTGACCGATCGTGCTGACACGCGGCGAAAAATCCAGCAGGTTTTGCCCCCAAACCAAAGTTAAGCGCGGCGTGTATTCCTTCATAAAGCGCGATAGATACAGCACATCGCCCTCGACCCAAAAATCTGCATCGTAAGTTTTGGCGATTTCTTCGAGCAGTGCTAGATCGCTGCTGGTTTGCTTGCGTCCACCGCTTTTGAAGATGACATTGAGTACGGCAAGCGCTGTTGATCCCGCGATTATTGCGGGATCGATTGTGGGAAGCAGCAAATTCTCGGCGCTCAAGATTGCCGCAATCAGCGCATCGGGAATAAAGCCAAATCCTCGCGCATAGCTGCCTCGCGACAGGCGATTCAGGTAGTCATGCGCCACCAGCGTCATCGTCGGCACACCGCCATTGGGGAAGCTGGCTTCAACCCCGGTCAGTTCACCGCGAAACATTTCTTCGAGCGGGTTTGGCGCATAGCCGATCGCCAAACTCAGCTTATTGTCGATATCAAACGATCCTTCTGTGGCCGCGACGATCGTGCCCGCCACAGGCAGATTGACGCGACTGGGAAACGGCTGAAATCCCAACCCGCGAATGTGACTTTGCAGCCAGCGCAGATTGATATTCGCCAGGCCGACCTCGACGCGATCGGCAGCCTGCATTCCGTCTTCATAGCTGACGCTCGTAATTGCCGCCCGCAGTGCAGCCGGAATTTCCTGGTCGTTAATGCGAATTTTGAAGTCAGGCGCATAGCGCGGATGAATTGACATACTACTGCATCACCTCCCCCGTATCGGAATCGCGAAACGGCAATTGCGGAATCAGCAGCCGCCGCCCGATCGCCAACTCGTGCGGATCGTCGATTTGGTTTTGCAGGGCGATTGGTCGCCACAAAGTTGCGTTTTCATACACCCGCGCCGCAATGCTGCTCAAGGTCTCGCCCTGCCCAACAAGGTAGAACTGGCTGTAGTCGGCAGTTTCGCGCTTGACCTCTTTCGCTTCAAATTCGGCGTTCGTGAACTCGTTGAACGTCACCTGAAGCCGAGCGCGAACAGGAATGCCCGTCGGCAAAAACATAATGAATTTTTCGCTCACTCGCGCCAATACACAGCGAAACGTCAGCGATCCCCAGACAAACAGCAGAACTGGCGGCGCGTGGGTTTGAGGGTTGATGTCAAGTAGGTGCGTAATTTTGCGAGTCATGTCACGCACGTCTTGATGCGCCTGATTCACGGGCTTATTTCCGGTTCGATGTGCCTCGTAGGTATCGACGAGCAGTTCCATTTCCAGCGTTTTCAGATTGCCGTGAACAAACTGAAGCAGCGGCGATCGCAATCCCGGTACGGCAATTTGTGCGAAATTATTGTCTTTATTAACGGTGTATTCTTCCGGGTTAAAAATCACTTCAAAATCTTCGCCCGTGTCGGTATTGGTTAATCGCGCTTTTTCTAACGCCATGTGCTACTTCCCCCGCCGCTCGCGATATGCCAGCAAGCGCCGATCGATCGTCTGCATCACCTGATCGGTCAGGCGATTAACATCGATCGATGGCACAACAGGCGGAACCAATCCGGATGCTGCCGGAGATGCGGAAAGCGGAGTCGATCGCCTGCCTTCAGGCGCGATCGATTCAGCCGACTGCGCTACTCGCACCACTTGCGGGACAGGCTGAGCAGCAACAAGCTCCATAGTGAGTGGCACTTGTGACGCTGGGCGAGATTGAGCGATCGCTGTCAAAGTATCTGATCCCATTTCCATCCCAGCCATCGCCCGCGAAACTGTCACCGTTTCCGTTCGCGTTGTGCGATCGACCATTCGCTGCACGAGTTCTTGCTGCAAAACGGCTTCGGTGCGATCGCGCTGAAGCTGCTGCACCAGCAGTTCGGTCTGCTCAATGCGCTGGAATTGTCGCGATCGCAGTTGGCTTTGCTGCTGCAAAACGGTGTGGCTCGATCGCGTCAAGGATTCTGCCACTGTTGCTGCGGCCTGTGCTGCTGCCAGAGTGGGTGAATGCAAGACGGTCAGTTGCAGTTGAGGCGCAAAATTAAGTTGCGGGTGGTGATGGTGAGAACTGAAGCTGAGGGCTGGAGGCGATCGCCGCAGTTCCATCTCTGCATGAGCTGCGATCGATTGATGCTGATAGCGCTGCTGCAATTGTTCGGCAAAGCGGCCAGCAGGCACAGTGACCAGCGATCGCAGCGGACGCAAAGGCACGCTTGCCGTGACGCGCATCTCGCTCAAATGACTGTGTGGTTTGCCCTGCCTCATGTCGATTCTCCATTCATGCGGTGATTGATGTCTGAAATTTCGGCCACCCAGCGGCGGCGATCGTCATGCTCTAGCTGCATCACCTGATCGTGCGGCCAGTGAAAGTGATAGGCGACAAAGGCTACCTCCCGGTACAACTGCGCCAGAGGGTAGCCCGCTACCCCCCCACGCGGCTAAGCTCCGTCTCAAACTCGTGCTGACACTGCGGACAAGTGACTGCAACCTGATTACTGTCGAGTCGATTGATGTCGTTGTAGAGCATTTGCAGGTAGGCCAAATCGGTTGCATACAGGTCTTCGATCGTCTTCGGCGTAATCGGACTCACTCCTCCTAAGCGCGTCACAACTCGCGACAGCAAAATCACAATCAGGTAGGCAGGATTTTTCACCACTCGCGGATCTTTGAGCGGCAAAATTTCATCAGCAGCAGTGGCGCGGCGCATAATCCCTTCTCGATGCAGCGTACCTTCCGCGTCGAGATAACCACAGGGCAAGATAAACTCGTACTCGGTCTGAAACATCGATCGCTCCCTCACAGTTCACCATCAGGCGCGAGCAAAGCCTTCATGCGCCAGTTCAATCATTTCGATCGCCACATCGTTACCTTCTGCCGTCAGATTGGGACCATCCCACTTCGTCGGCCAAGCCCGCACGAAATTCCAACGCGCCTTTTCTTCGCGTTTGCGATTGAGCAAAATAATCGATCCGTTTTTGCGCTCAATGTCGCCCTCAATCACGCGACGATGCCAGTCGTAAAGTTCGCGATCGTCCGTCATGCCCCACTTCAGTTGAATATTGCTGAACTTGGTCATACCGGGAAGCTTGCGGGGCGTGGTATTTTCACCGCCTTCGCGATGTTCGATTACGTCGATTGTGGAATCAAATCCGCTGCATTCTTGAAAGGCAGCGCGGGTAATGCCGTCAATTTCAACTAGGAAATTGTAATTACCATACGGGTCAGGAATCACACCAGTTGGCATCGTTTCACCTCCATCAAAGCAATCTACAAATTAACCTTCAGTCACTTGGGCGTCGCCCTGCCAGATGCCAATTCGCACGATGATAAATTCAGCCGGATAGGTCGGACGCAGTCCAATTTCAATGTTGAGACGGCCTAATGCCTGTTCTGAAAATGGATTGAGCGTTTCATCAATACGGACATAAAAGGCTTCCTTTGCAGTGGCGCCAAACAGTGCGCCATCACGCCAAACCCGTGTTAGAAATTCAGTAATCGTGCGCTTCACCTTCTCCCAAAGCTGAAGATTATTTGGCTCAAAGACAGCCCAGCGAATGCCTTCTTGAATCGACTCTTCGACAAATAGAAACAGCCGCCGAATATTGACATACTGCCAGTTCAAATCGGTGGCGGTTGTACGTGCCCCAAACAGTACGGGTCGACCTCCGTTTTGAAAGATGCGAATTACATTAATGCCCTGAAGATTGAGCTGTCCCTGATCGATGTTGCTCATCGATCGCCCCACGCCGATCGCCCCATTCACAATTTCATTCGCAGGTGCCTTGTGAACGCCGCGAAGTGTATCGCTGCGAGCAATGATGCCGCACACATGACCCGAAGGCGGTACTAATACCGGATCGCCCCGTCCGGTAGGCGGCACGCGCAGCCAGGGATAGTAAAGCGCCGAATAGCCGCGAGTCGAATCGAGTCCGCGCCGCTGTGCTTCCACGCTGCCTGCACCAAACAGTTTGAGATCGGCAGTGCTAGCGTCTAGGACGGCAAAGCGATCGCCCATTTGTTCGCAGTGAGTAATCACCGCCTGCTGCACAGGAGCCGTTGTGCGATCGGGAATCGCAATCAGGTTCACATCATCGATTTCCCTGAGCGTTTCGAGGGCGTCAATGTAGTCTTGATCGTCGATCGTTGCCAGGTTCTCATTTTCGCCACCTGCAAGCGATGTCGCGGTCAAATTCTTTAGCAGTCCAGCCGGAAAATCAACGCGAGGAAACGGCTCGATCCGTTCTAGCTGCACGAGTCCGCCTGCTTCATTTACCACCTTCAAAAAGTAGCGCGGATGGGCAGAATCGATCGAAAGATTCGGGTAGGTGACACTGGCTCCTTGCGTCACCTCCAGGTTAAATTCCTGAGACTGCACGGTTGCGTCTTGGGCAAAGCTGAGAGGAATGCTCAGTCCTTGCCGGAAAGTAACGCGATAGGTCGTCGTCGAGCCATTGATTTCCGCTTGCACAGTTTCAACAACTCGCGTACTCGAAAGCGTCCCCTGGGTAATGGTCAGCACCGTCCCCGCCACGAGTGCCCCTGAAGCAATTGGCGCAGTGGAGGTGATGCGAATCGTTTGCGTTCCGACCGGAGCATTCGCGATGCGAACGGTTCCATTGGCCGGGTAAGTTTGGGTAAGATTGTCAGCCAGCCGGATTTTGTTGCCGCTAATACGGGCGATCTGCACTCGTTCCCCGACATCGTTGAGCGTAATAAAATCTCCAGGGCGAAATTGAGCCGCATTCGCCGCTGTATCCAGCGTGATTTCACGGCCTGCTGCCGCCGTATAATTTGCGGTCGGACGATAAAGGCTGGCGCTGGCCGCAGGCAGCAGGTGCGATCGACTCAGCGCGACTTGAATTGGGGTTGAGGGATTTCCAGGCTGGCGCGATCGCACTTTCACAATGTCGTGATCGGCGTCATCTTCGAGCAAGAGGCTAGCGTTCTTGCCATTGCTCGCCCGCACCACATAGCAGACCTGCCCGCCATTCTCAAAAAAGCCCCGCACCGCATACCACAAGAAAAATCCCGGCAGCGGCAGTGCGCCAAACACCTGCCGAAACTGATCCCAACTGGTGATTTTTGTGGGCGTGTCGAGTTCGCCGCTGGCAGCAGGGCCAATGAACGCCGCTGTACTCGTACCCACGCCTTGAATCGGCGCTCCGGGCGCGAACTCATCAATGTAAACACCGGGATAGGAAACCTGGACTGCCATCGTGTGACTCCTTGACAGGTGAATCCAATCGTCTGGTCTCGAAATTGCCTGCGAAAGCGGCTACTCAAACCGCAAATCATACTCGCCGCTGGGAGACGGAACCTGCACCAAACGCGGCACAGGTTCCGCCCGATCGATCGATCGCCACCGCAACTGGTAGCTTCCAGGCTGAAGCTGCTCAAACGAAAATCGTCCTAACTCATCGCTAATCGTGGTTTGCAGCGGATCGCCACCGGATGATTCAAGCTGCACCCAAGCACTTGCCAGCGGCACAGGCGGATCGACCGTAGCATCCAGCACAAAGCCGCCAATTTGCACCCAACGCTCTGCCGTCACCGCTGCATCGGTGTAGCGATAGTCGGTGATCAGCGTTGTCACCATCGGGCCTGCCACCACGCGCAAAAGGGCGATCGGCAGCGTCACGATCGCATAAACGGCTGGTTTCCAAACGGCTCCCTGCCCCATGCTGTGCCAAAACTCAGACAGCTTCGGAAAGCCCTCAGCAGGCAAGACGGTGACCGGCAGATCGATATCTCGAAATGGCGGTGTCCACCCGTTCAGCAGCGATGAACCTGCCAGAATGCGCGATGGATTCAGCGTCGGATTGTGCATCAGCACCGCAGCAACCTGATAGAGCAACTCATGCTCATCCAAAGCTGGCTCCAAAGCTGGCTCTGCCGCGCTCCAAGCCGTGATTAAATAGTGACAGTCGAGCCGTGCTGGAGCCGGATCGTCACTCACCACACCATTGTTGATCGATCGCACCGACTCGTTCGATCGCAGTTTGCGATTCTCGCGGAGATCCACGAGGTAAACGTTCAGCGCGATCGAGCCAATATTCCCAACAGCACTGCGCCACTGCCCATCGGGAGGCTGAAAACGAATTTGAGTTTCTGTCGTTAAATTGGGAATTTGTGCCTGGATGAAAAGTCGGCGCAGCAGTGCATCAAGACGATGAATCATCTTCAAGTCCTGCCGTAGAAGGGTCAGCGAAAACCGTGTTTTGGTATTTGAGAAATTAGATTTTCAGGTTGAGCGAACTTGCGGTAGACGAACTTGGAGCGAGCAGAACGGTCTATGCGATCGCAACTGACTAATCAGCTAAGAATAGCTAAATGCAAGAAGTGACTCTCGCATTTAATTTCTACTCCTTTTTGTAGGGGAAAGCTCTTATTTGATCTAAAAATTCATATCTTAAGTAACAAACATACATAAAGCTTTCTTTGTTTATTTTTACCCCAAAACTACTCAGTTTTACTCTAGTTAAATTCACATAAATCTTCACAATCAATGACGGAACAGCCCGAAAATCGGCTGATTTTTAAGAGAGCACGACCTAATAATTTATCCGTTGCAGACGATCGACTCCACAACATTTAGCGTATTGCTTACATGTCTAAATCAACGCCTGTCTCGAATTTGTGAAGCTCCTTGTGCGCGATTTCAACTAAATCCCATCCTGCCTTCAGAGATGCCCGCACGTCGCGAAATGCTTTTCTTTCGATGCCAATTTTTGCCGAAGCGGCATGAGCCTTAGGATAGTCAAACATATGTGGATCGAGGTCAATCTTGCCATGCCACCACTTTGAGATTGCTCCTTCTTTTAAGTTCTTCTGGAGGCGACTTTCATTCACCCGAATTGCCTCTGTGAGCGCGTTAAGATTCGCCGTCAAATCCTCTTGAATTTTCTTTTCATAGAACGCCAGCGCTGTTGTATGAATATCGACGGGCAGCAATAGGTTAACGCCACCAATGCTGATCGTGTAGCCTGGGAACGTTGGCTGGGTCTGCTTCAGGGCATCGTAAACCTGCTGATATTTGAATGGATCAGGCAGTGCCTTGATAAATTCTTCAACTGTGTGAACGATGAGCGGCGGTGCTTTTTCGCTCGGCTTGTCTGCCTGCTCAGCGGTTTTTGAAGCTGGTTTTTTGCGAACCGGCGGATACCAGAGAATCATACTGCTTTCGGTTGAACCCGATTCATAACCCTGCCGAATCGTCGGAATTTTGCTGGCTTCTTCGCGGCTCGCTGCCATAACGCTTGTGATGCCCTTGAACATTGGAACAGGATTATCTTGACTTTGCACAAAATGCACTTGAATTAGCATCCCCATTCCAGGATTATCAAACAGAGTTTGATAAATTTTCGGTTTCTCGACGGCGATCGCACTTTGGGCAGCAGTCATCTGATTTTCAGCCGCAAGCCGGTTGAGTCCGTTTCTCAAGAGTTCCAGCCCAAACACAATCCCCTGAGCCATTGCATCACCCCTCGCCGAAGGACCAAACTCAATTGCTTGAGGTTTTGCACCCTTCGGCGGAGAATCCAACCCTTTTGGTGCCGGTGTAGGTGTGCCAACCGTTGCCGTTAATCTACCCGTGCTGCTGGAAGATTTGCCCGCAGAAATTCCACCTTCCGGACCGGGACCCAGCCTCAGCGGAGATTTAGTAGTGCTGCCAGGTAACTCTGGTTTTACAGGGGTAGATGCGCCAGGACTAGGAATAGGCAGTTGAGGCGCGCGAGGTGCGGCAGGGCGATCGCCCTTCGGGGCTGCAAGGCTAGCACTGCCAGTTCCACCCTGCGGCAAAGGAGCGTCACCCAAGGAAGGAGGTGTTAAAGGGGCTACGGGGGGTGCTTTTGGTAGTGCAGTTGGAGGCGGCATAGTTGGTGCTGGAGCAGGTAGTGAACTCGCACCCGCTGCTGGACTTGCTTTGGGCTGACTACTGCCTTTTCCTCCGCCACCGCTACCTCCCGAAGTTCTCACCATAGGAATTTGCCAGCTCTCAGGGGCAATTTTGACCCCCAATCCCCTTTTTGGATCGGTAACTTCAGGTTTTGCTCCGGTGACTCCCTGCTTGTTACTGGCTAAGTAATCTCGATCGAATGTCCACAGTTCTCCACCCGCTGCCTTCACCTGAGCCGCAACCAAGACATCATTTCGAGTGCCTTTCCTGCGCTCTAACAGCAAATCCGGCTCGGATAAGATGGCTCTTGGCTGAGGTAATTCCTTCTTATTTGCTTGAAATGTCCGAATGCTACCCCCTCCCTCAGGTGAAATATCTCGAATGTTTCGGTCATACACATCAACCCGCTCAGCAAAAAATCCTGTTTCGCCGAGGTTAAGCCCCAACCTTTCTAGCGTCTTTAGCGTCGCTTCTCTTGATTTTGGATCGGCTGCCTGCACAACTAGTTCGTTATAGACCTGTTGAGGCAGTTTAAAGATTGCGCCTTCTTTTCTAAGTTCTGCAAGTCGAGTCTCTGCTTGAGTGTTACCCGCTTCGATGTCTAAAACGACATTAGTATCTAGAAAGATAAGTCGGGGTTTTTGACCTGCTTTGGCTGGATCTCCAGCCAATTGGGGAACACCAGCAGCGCTAAAATGAGAAACAGAAATTTCAGCGGATGGCGATCGCCCCGCGGCAATCTCAGCCTCTTGCTCATGGGTATCACCAGGTAAGCTGCTGCTCGATTGACTTTGCTGCACTACATGAGTCAACTCATGAACTAGCAGCCTTCTTCCCGCTTCGGTTTCTGGTGCATACTGTCCAGGTGCAAATACAATATTTTGATGCATTGTATAGGCAAGTGCGTTAGCCTGTTGTACTGACTCTGCCACCTGAGCATCCGTATGAATTCTTACCTGGCTGAAGTCTTGACCAAAGCGCGACTCCATTAAAGCGCGGGTTGCAGTATCTAAAGGGTGACCGGGCGATCGCATTCCTGCCTGGATGAATGGCGCAGTTACATCTGCCTCCACTGTCGAGCGAT
The DNA here is from genome assembly GCF_014696105.1 of Microcoleus sp. FACHB-1515. Classification (GTDB taxonomy): domain Bacteria; phylum Cyanobacteriota; class Cyanobacteriia; order Elainellales; family Elainellaceae; genus JAAUTJ01. The sequence continues at coordinate 5,812 of NZ_JACJPO010000025.1, read as the reverse complement.
CGCCCTGCAACTGCTGGTTTACCGCTTGATTACCCACCGCTTGCTGCATTGCCAAAATAGAGTCATACGGCTGGGAAGATACCGTTTCATGTTGTGTGGCTGGTAATTTTTGCAGGGACGATTGCGCCGATTCCTTTCTTTGAGATACTTTAGATGAACTCATGTTCGCCACCTTTGCCGTTCAATCGATCGTTGTAAAATCACTTTTTCTTGTCTTTGTCTTTCAGCAGAGAATCGATCGCTTTTCCTTGTTCTTCAAGTTCGTCCACTCTTGAGGGTGGGGGATCTTTGCGATAGGGACTGCCTTCGGTCTCTGACTTGCGATCGGTGGTCTGTCCGGGTTTTGACTTAATCAGCGTTTCTACCGACTGCTTCAGCACTTCTTTTGTTTTGTCATCTAGATTGAGTCCGCCAACCGCCGACTCAAATCGGTCTTTTAATCCCGCTTCGATCGCATCGTGCGCTCTATCTATCAGGAATTTTTGTACCTCTTTGGGCAGCGGACTCACAAGCGGTTTGAGCACTGGATCAACAAGAGTTTCGTAAAATACATCGAGCGGCGTTTTCGGTTCTGTGCCTTTAATTTCTGGGAAGGGGTTGGGCTTCCAGAACCAGGGCGGCAGGGGTTGCTGCGGATCGCGCCAGGGTCCGGGCTTACGATCGCCTGGAATCGGCAGTTTGGGGGAGATATCGATCGGCTGCTTCTGGAATGGATCAAACGGAGGGGGAGCGGGCGGCTTGGGCTTCAGCGTCAAGTCGGGAACCATCGAGGGCAGCATCGACTGTGCTGGGTCAAACTGCACCTCAACGCGGCGATTGCACGGTTCAGGCTTTTCGTCTTTCGTAGACACTGCCGGAGCCGTTTCACCTTTGCTTTGGGCTTGAATCTTCTCCTCTGGCACACCTTCACTGACGAGAACTGCTTTCACCGCATTCGCCCGATCGCTACCCAACGTTTCATTCCGTTCGGGTGTACCTACCATGTCCGTATGCCCCGTGACGCGAATCGTCGATCGCGGATAGCGCTTCAGCAGCGTGACGATCTGCCGTGCCGTTTTACGAAGTTCTGCGTCACGACCGGGTGGAATGTCAGCTTTCCCCAGCGCAAAATTGTCGATCGTGACCGAGCCGATCGCCCGTGCCATCATCGGGGAGGCGGTTTCAGTCAGATCAAAGCCGCCGGAAGCAGGCTGGCGAGCAATCCCGATCGGAGTGGCGGTTTGCACAGCGATCGCGCTGCCTGACATCACGGCATCCGCAGCCCGATCGGCTTCCTGTTCGCTAGTGGCAGACTGATTGACCGAGGCGGGCGATCGCTGTTGCAGGGTGTGGGTCAATTCATGCGCGAGCAATCGCTTTCCTGCTGACGATTCTGGCGCGTATTGTCCTGCTCCAAATACGATGTGCTGCCCAACCGTGTAAGCCTGGGCATGGAGTGCTTGCGCCGAGGTTGCCGCCTGCGAGCTGGTATGAACGCGAACCTGGCTTAGATCTTGCCCAAAACGCGACTCCATTGCGGCGCGTGTAGTGAGATCAAGCGGTTTTCCCACGTCGTTCAGAACGGGATCGATCGCTACAGATTGGTTTACCTGATTTGCCTGCAACTGCTCACTCACGGCTCGATTGCCAATCGCCTGCTGAAGCGCCAAAACTGAATCAGCAGCCTGAACCGTTGGAGTCGATCGAGGCGTGTTGAACTGTCCTTGCGTTTGCTTTGGGCTGCTTTTGAGCGATCGCGCCGCCAATTTTGCCATACTCCCCTCTCCATCCGTGTAATCAAGCATTTAAGCTGTGTTAGAGGTTGAAAGACGCGCCCAAGACAACACTTTGAACGCCTCTAGGTCCCTTACTTGCCGCCTCAGCCATGTGATCCTCCTTGGCTTTGGGCTTGTTAGCCGTCTATTGCGATTCACCCTGCTCGCCACTCAGTTCCCGATCGGACAGCATTTTGCCTAGTTTTTGATATTCCCGTCGCATTGCCTGCCGCAGATGCGTCATTGTCATGGGACTGCGATCGGCGGCTGCCAAATATGCCGCTGCCAAAGCGATATTTTTTATATTGCCACCGCTGAGATTGAATTGATCGGCCAGGAAATCTAAATCAACATCGGCAGCAATCGGCACGGCAGCAGGCAAAATGCTCGCCCAGATTTGCCTGCGGCTGTCTGCATCTGGCGAAGGAAACTGAATGGTGAAGGCCAATCGGCGCACAAACGCTTCATCAAGGTTGCCGCGCAGGTTCGTCGCTAAAATTGCGATGCCCTGGTACTGCTCCATCTTTTGCAGCAGATAGCTGATTTCCAGGTTGGCGTAGCGATCGTGAGAATCGCGCACTTCCGATCGCTTGCCAAACAGTGCATCCGCCTCATCAAAAAACAAAATCGCGTTGGCGGTTTCTGCCGCCCGAAAAATCCGCTCCAGGTTCTTCTCGGTTTCACCGATGTATTTGCTAACCACGCTCGACAAATCAATTTTGTAGAGGTCAAGCCCTATCTCGCTGGCAATCACTTCAGCCGCCATTGTCTTCCCCGTGCCTGACGCTCCGGCGAACAGCGCGTTGATGCCTTTGCCAATCGACAGTTTGCGATCGAACCCCCATTCTCCTAACACCTGATGGCGATGAGCGACGCGCTGGCAGATTTCTTGCAGTTGGGCGATCGCGTCTTCGGGCAGCACCAGATCGCGCCAGGTGTAGAGCGGCTGAATTTTAGCTGCCAATTCGTTCAACTCCTGGCCTGACTGAGCGCGAGCCGCTGCAAACAAATCAGCTAAGGTGGGCGACGTGGCCTCAAGCGATCGGGCTGCTGCCTGCCAGCGCACCTGATTGCAAGCTGTCGCCACCGCCTGAGTAATCTGGCACGGCAATAGTTGAAAGCGATCGGCTAGTGCTGCAAGGCTAAGTGGATCGATCGCAATCCCTGCTGCTGCTAGTGCCGCTTCCCAGCAGTCACGTCGCTGCTCAAAATCCGGTCGGGGAATGGGCACAGTGATCAAGGCGATCGGATCTTGTCCGGTCAAATTCCAGGGCTGGCTTCCTGCCAGAATCGTGATACCTGGCGCGTTTTGCAGTTCCTTAAGCAACTGCGACTGATGAGATTGCGGCAGCGCTTCGATGTCGAGATACAGCACCGCATTGGCGAACCAAGCTTCGCGAAACAGCAGTTTCAGGATTTCTTCCACCTCTGCATCGGCCAAGATCACTGCTAAATTGGCACTCAGCAGCGGAACGTCCAGCTCAGTGGCGATCGCTTCGGCTACCATCTGCCTGCCGCTGCCTTGAACCCCCTGAAAATACAGTTGCAGAGGTTGGCGATCGGCTTGATGCAGGAGTGCCCAAAGCGCCTGCTGCACGTCTGGCTTGAGGGGGAGTGACTCTAAGCGAAGGGTTGGAAAACTGCGATCGCAGTAGCGCTCTAGCCGTGCATCCAGTGAATTTTGACTTAGCAGCAGGCGCACAATCTGCTCATCGAGCCGCAGGCTGTGTGACAGTAAGGGGGCATTGGGCTGATCGGCAATCAGATGCAGAAGCCCCTGTCTGAGCAACGGAGCATCTGGGGCAAACACCTGACGCTGTTGCAGCTTTGCTTTGACAGAAGGACATAGGAGATTCAGCGCCAAATCAACGGTGGGACGCTTGCGAGTCACGTTGTCTTGCAGATAGGCATAGAGCCGCTCGTAGCGCAAATCGAGTTCGGGAGCTAGAGCGATCGCCAGCACATCCATCTCAAATGGCGAAAGCTGATAAACCTGTTGGAGCCAAGCAAATCGAGAGAGAGAACTAGGGGAAGGGTCGATCGACTCGGAGGCATCCGCGTCAGGGCAATATAAAATCGGCACACCGGGTTCTTGTCCCAATAACCGCTCCACTTCGCTCTGGCTGATGTGCAGCCCTCGATAGCGATCGATAGCTGCTTCTGCCCCATAAACCGTTTGCGCCACGGCGATCGATCGCTCTAGTAATCGATCGAGTCGCCCTAGCGTTTCGAGTAAGTCATCGAGCGATTGATTGTTACCAGGCTCCCATTGATTCACCATAAGATTATTGGTTATCAGCCGACTGAGTATCTTGCACGATTGAGGGTAGACCAGCAGGAGAAGGGCGAAACTGCAACAAATGGTTAACAGCATGATTGCCAACCATCTGCTGCAACGTTAAAAGCTCTGCTTCTGGATAGAGAGGGGTAGCGGTCGAGAAGTGAGGAAGTGATGTTGGCGATCGCTCCTGACTTCGATGAGTTTGAGTTTTGGCTGACAAATGTGTAGAGGTCACCTCAGCCATTCAAGCCCCTGTTAACAAACTAGCTTTGGAGCCGTCATTATCTGCGCTGTCTAACCAGCGTTTTAATCAATCTATCCTCAAATCTCGCCATATGCAGAAGATTTACGCTATCGCAATTGAGGGCCTGTGAGATGGTGAAGGTGAATCGGTTCGGCTTGTTTGATTTCAGGTTAGGTGACCGTCCGATTTGCAAAGCTCTGCGGTGAGCGATCGCCTGCTGCCTAATCTGAAGCTCTAATTTTCGTCGTGCACGGGAAGTTAAACCTGTTACAGGATCAGTGGTTAAAGATCCAGAGCGATGTCGGCGAAAATAGCAGAAGTCAGCGACATTCATCACTTTGGCAACTAAGACTGCTTGCAGCAGAAATTCAGTATCGCCACTAAAGCGCAATCCTGTTGCAAAGCCACCGAGTCGCATAACCAAGTCGCGAACCACCAGACTAGTTGGATGCAACAGGGCAAATCCTAGTTTTCTTGATAGTGCCAGATTCACATCTAAAGGATAATAGACCGATTTAATTGCAGATGATTCAAACACGCGAATTTCTTGAGTTCCAATCAGTTCTGCCCCTGTTGTTACCGCAGCTTGAATCAATTTCTCCACGCGATCGCAACTAGACCAGTCATCTGCATCTTGAAATAAATAAGCCCAGTAGTTGGTGCTTTCGATGACCTGCTGAACCAGTCGGTAAGGCCCAACATTGCGATCGCTGCCAAGTAATGTTGCTGTTGGAAATTCCGCTACAATCTCGACAGGCGGATGCTCTGAGGCATCATCGATTACAACAATTCCATCTGGTTGATGTGTTTGATCCACGAGCGATCGCAAACATCGACGCAGCCATGCTTCACAGCGGTAGTGAGGAACTACTGCAAGAACAGTTAAATTTAAAGTGGAATCAGTTAGAGCAGCATTTTGATTTGCGGGTAGTGTTGCCCAATAAAATGCGATGTTTTCTTGCTCTAAGACTTCTGCGATCGCTAACAGGTTCCAACGATTGCTCGACAGTTGCTTAAGGGCACAGCGGGCAAGTTCGATTGAGGCAACCCAAGCAGTGGTTTTAATGGAAGCAATCATAGCTGTTTCCCTCGATGGATCTACTTGCGGTACCCAAGGTGCAAGGAAAGGACGAACATGAATCGTTGAAAACGAAGCTTGTGGAATATAGTTGAGATCTGAGGCTGGAATAAACCCAACAAAATCTGTTTCTGCTGCCTCTAAAAATTTCAAAACTCGACCTCTGAGCCGATTTTTATTGAGTCTGCCTGCTGCGCTTCAACCGAAGCAATGTCTGGGGAAATAATAAAAATCTGTTCGCATAAGCCTGGTAGGAGAAATCCTATATCATAACTCAATCTAGTGCTGCGATTATCCACAACTGGAGTCAATGTTGACCTGATAGAAACCTGCAACTTAATATACAGCAATCCTAAATAGGAGATGAACAGTAGCCGTACATAAATGCTTTGGCAAAAGCAAAGGTTTGACAATGTGTGACTAATTGAAACAGAAACTTGACCGACCCAAATCTT
>NZ_JACJPO010000024.1 GCF_014696105.1 Microcoleus sp. FACHB-1515 | reverse complement strand
AAGATTTGGGTCGGTCAAGTTTCTGTTTCAATTAGTCACACATTGTCAAACCTTTGCTTTTGCCAAAGCATTTATGTACGGCTACTGTTCATCTCCTATTTAGGATTGCTGTACATTGCTTAGGCAGAAGAATTTAGTTTTTGCCGCAGAAAATGCCCAATCAAATAAAGCGATCCACACAAGACGATCGCTCCTTCCGCTTTTGTCGCTTCCAACGCTGCAATTTCATCTGAAAATACTTCGCAAGCACTTAGATTCGGACAAATCGATCGCGCCAAATCCGCCAGTTTTGCCAAATCAACGGGCGTATGCTCAGGAACGGGAACGAGAAACAGCGAATCGTGCGATCGTAACAATTCCCGCAAAATATCAGCGTGATCTTTGCCACCAATCATGCCGATAATCCACTGAATCGGCGGCGAAATGCGATCGCTGCTGTCCAGATATTGCCGCAGCGCGATCGCCCCTGCCGGATTGTGTGCGCCGTCAATCAGCAACGTTCGATCGCGCCAAGTCGTCCACTGCAAGCGTCCCGGCCAGCGCGTTTGCTTCATGCCCTGCCCGATCGCCTGGTCGGAAATCTGCCAGCCCTGCTGTCGAAGGATTTGCAAGGTAGCGATCGCCAAACTGGAATTGATTAGCTGATGCGATCCCAACAGCGGCAGTGGATAAGTGATCGTTGAGCCGTCGGATGCAGTGTACTTTGCCCAGCCGTTTCCCAGATCGATCGCAGGCGGCGGAAAAACGGCAGGACAGTTCAATGCTTGGAGGCGATCGAAAATCACGGCTTCGGTTTCTGGCGGCAGCGGCGCGAGGACAGCAGGACATCCAGGCTTGAGAATTCCAGCTTTTTCGCGGGCAATGTCGGCCAAGGTGGGACCAAGTCGCTGCCAGTGTTCCAGGCTGAGCGAGGTGATGACGCTGACCAAGGGGCGATCGATCACGTTCGTCGCGTCCAGTCGTCCACCCAGCCCGACTTCCATCACGGCCACATCGACTTGCTGCTGTGCGAAGTAGAGCCAAGCGGCAGCAGTAAACACCTCAAACTGAGTCGGGGAAGGTTTTTGGGGATCAATGGCTTCGACCACTTGCTGAAGCAGATTCAGGAGATCGGTAGGATCGATCGCTTCACCGTTCACGCTAATTCGCTCATACCAATTCACCAGGTGCGGCGAAGTATAGCGCCCAACTCGATAGCCCGCCTGCTCCAAAACCGAACTGAGATAAGCACAGACCGAGCCTTTGCCATTACTGCCCGCAACGTGCAGCACGGCCACCTGCCGCTCTGGATTGCCCAAAGCCGCCAGCAGCGTTTGAATCCGCTCTAGGCCAAGTTCAACGCCAAAGTGGGCGAATCGATCGAGCAGCGCTTCCACCTGAGTCAGCGGCGATGCAGTCAAACAAGTTTCTCCTGAAGTCATAGCCCTACTCAGATTCAGCGGATCTCTATTTTGCGGCATTGCCGCCACTCGATCCCCACCAGCCTATCGATCGCATAAATACTCCGTATTCCCCCCCAGCCCAAAAGCCATATCTTAGAATGTAAAAGGACGGTAACATAATGACTAACCAACCCTTATTAGAGCGGTCAATCTATTGTGTTTGTCCTCAGTGGTTACGAATACCTTTTAGGCTTCTTGCTCATTTGCAGCTTGGTTCCGGTTGCCGCCTTTGTGGGAGCGCGGCTGCTGCGACCCAAGCGCCCAGGAGTCGAACGCCGCACCACCTACGAATCTGGGATGGAGCCGATCGGAGGAGCCTGGATTCAGTTCAACATCCGCTACTACATGTTTGCGCTGGTCTTCGTGATCTTCGATGTGGAAACGGTGTTCCTTTATCCTTGGGCGGTGGCGTTTCACCAGCTTGGGCTGCTGGCATTTGTTGAAGCCCTAATTTTCATCGCAATTCTTGTGATTGGTTTGGTTTACGCCTGGAGGAAAGGAGCGCTCGAATGGTCTTAAATCCCAATGCCACCGCTGGCAACGATCTCATTCAACAAATGACAAACCCGATCGCGTATCCCGAAGTCACCAAAGACCTCTCGGAAAACGTGATCTTGACAACTGTAGACGATCTGCACAACTGGGCGCGACTGTCAAGTCTGTGGCCGATGCTGTATGGAACCGCCTGCTGCTTCATCGAATTTGCTGCCCTGATCGGGTCTCGCTTTGACTTCGATCGCTACGGCCTCATCCCCCGCTCTAGCCCCCGTCAAGCCGACTTGATCATCGTGGCCGGAACGATCACGATGAAGATGGCTCCTGCCTTCTTGCGTTTGTATGAACAAATGCCCGATCCCAAGTACGTGATGGCAATGGGAGCCTGCACAATTACCGGAGGCATGTTCAGCGCCGACTCGCCGACGACGGTTCGCGGTGTCGATAAGCTGGTTCCGGTTGATGTCTACATTCCCGGTTGCCCGCCGCGCCCGGAAGCGATCATGGACGCGATCATCAAGCTGCGTAAGAAGATCGCTAATGAAGCCGTGCAGGAGCGCGGACAGCAGGCACAAACGCACCGCTACTACTCGGTCAGCCATAAGATGAAGCCTGTGCCGCTGATTGACGACGGCAAATATCTACAGGCTGAATCGCGTCAGGCTCCGCCGCGAGAACTGATGGAAGCGATGGGAATGCCCGTCCCCGAACTGCAATCGCAGACTCAGAAAGAGGAGATCGATCGTGGCTGAAGAACAAACCGCACCGGAGCAGCAAGCGTCGATCGTAGAGGCCGGAAAAACCTCGCGCTGGCTGACGGAAAACGGCTTTGAGCATGAAGCGCTCGCCCCGGACGTGCGCGGCATTGAAGTGATCAAGGTCGATCGCGACTTCTTGATTCCCTTCTCCACTGCGCTCTATGCCAACGGCTTCAACTATCTCGCCATGCAGTGCGGCTATGACAGTGGCCCCGGCGGTGATTTGGTCAGTGTCTACCATCTGGTGAAGATGACTGACAATGCCGACAATCCCGACGAAGTGCGCCTCAAGGTCTTTCTGCCGCGCGACAATCCGACCGTTCCTTCGGTCTACTGGATCTGGCACTCGGCAGACTGGCAAGAGCGCGAAACCTACGACATGTACGGCATCATCTACGAAGGCCACCCGAACCTGAAGCGCCTGCTGATGCCTTCGGACTGGGTGGGCTATCCGCTGCGGAAAGACTACGTTTCGCCGGATTTCTTCGAGCTACAGGATGCTTACTAAGGGCTGAGGACAAGCACGAAGCGCATCCTAAAATAGAAGTTGTGATGGCTAGGGCGCAAATTGCGCCCTTTTTTGTGTCTAAAATCGCTGGAGTCGTGCGATCGCCACCATGAAAAATTTTGCTTTGGGAATTTGCCTCGCCCTGCTGCTGGTGCTGCTGCGATCGCTACCTCTGTCCCACGCAATCGCTCAGCAACCCGCTATCCCCACACCACAGTACCGAGTCGAATCGCTGCCGAATGCGATCGTTCACACGCTGACGATCCCTAAGTCGATTCCCCTCACGATTGCCCTGTCACCAACGCTCGATCGCCTCGAAACGCTGGCAGAATCACAGGGCGCACTTGCCGCCATCAATGCGGGATTTTTCGATCCGGTGAATGGGCGATCGACTTCGTTTATTTCGATCGAAGGTGAACTGGTAGCTGACCCGCGCCAAAACGATCGCCTGATGCAAAATCCCGATCTTGCGCCGTATTTGGAGCAAATTCTCGATCGCAGCGAATTTCGGCAATATCAGTGTGGCGAGGAATGGCAGGCGGCGATCGTTCCGCATTCCGCTGCGATTCCTGCTAACTGCACCTTACATCTGGCGATCGGGGCTGGCCCCCAGCTTTTACCCACTCTGACCGCAGAAGCAGAAGCGTTTGTAGACGAATCGGCTGGACGAGACGCGATCGGATTACGTCAGCCCAACGCCCGCAGCGCGATCGGTTTAACCGCAGTGGGCGATATCGTTTGGGTGATGGTTGCCCAACGTCCCGACGCTCCATCAACTTCAGGATTTTCGCTGATTGAACTGGCAGACTGGCTCGATCGCGCTGGCCTTGTTCAAGCCTTGAATTTCGATGGCGGCAGTTCGAGTTCGTTTTATTATCAGGGTGAAACTTTTTATGGAAAGGTGAATGGGCAAGGTGAAAGGGTGGAGCGATCGATCAAGTCGGCTCTACTTCTGCAAACTATCGATCGTTGAGCAATAAAAATTATTCAATGAAGTATTCATTTTATGGGCGAATGGGGCATTGAAAACTATCAGCCAAGATGGACAAATTCAGCTTCAAAGCTAGCAGATTTGCTTGCCGCAACACCGATCGTTGGCCTTCAAGCTAAATCCGTTTGGGTATTATGGGATAGCAAGCAGAATCAGTGGTTCAATGATGCTCCGGTTGTAGTTTGTACTAGCAGCAATCAGCTTGAGTTCTGTGCTAAAACATTAAATTCTTTTTCGTTCTCGGTGAATTCGATCGACCTAACTTCACCCGTCTATTGGTGTGGCAGCGAAGAATTAGGATTTGCTCCGTTGCAGTGGATTCAAGAGGCTTACTTTCAAACTCAAAGGCTGAAGGGGAAACAGATTGCAGCAATTCGCATTGTAGAAGAATGCCTTGATAAAAATATTCAGATTGGTTTGGGTTATGAGCAATGGGCGATCGCAGGCGTAGAATTGCGTTTTGAAAGTGACCGTCTTCAAATCCTGAATGGGTTAGACTGCAATCAACTATTTTGGAACAAAAAGTTATTTCCAGAGATGAGATACTTCGACATTACTTACTAGGCAACCTATTTTTAAGATGGCATGAGCGATCGCCCCCAATCGTATAATGAACTGCATGGAACTTTTAGCCGGAACATGAGCGATCGATCGGTCATTGGTGTTGACCTAGGCGGAACGGCAATTAAATTAGGACGATTTGACGAGCAGGGAAACTGTTTACAGTCGTTGACCGTTCCCACACCGCAACCTGCCTCTCCCGAAGTAGTTGTGGCCGAAATTGCCAGAGCGATCGCGCAGCTTGACGGCGATCGAACCTGTGAGGCGATCGGCGTAGGCACACCGGGACCTGCGGATGGGGCAGGGCGAATTGCGCGAGTGGCGATTAATTTGGCGGGCTGGCGCGATGTGCCGTTGGCAGACTGGCTGGAAGCGAAAGTCGATCGCCCCGTTGTGATTGCGAACGATGCGAACTGTGCGGGATTGGGGGAATATTGGCTCGGTGCAGGACGAGCGTTTCAGCATTTGATTTTGCTGACGTTGGGAACGGGCGTCGGTGGTGCGGTGATTCTTGATGGTCGCTTGTTTGTCGGGCATCACGGCACGGCGGCAGAACTGGGACTGATTACGCTTGACCCAAACGGGCCAGAATGCAACAGCGGCAATCGTGGCTCGCTGGAGCAATATCTTTCCGTTCCGGCAATTCGGCGGCGAACCGGATTGGAGCCAGACGAACTAGGGCGGCGAGCAGCAGCCGGAGATCCAGAGGCGATCGCTTTTTGGCAAACTTATGGGCGCGATCTGGGAGCCGGACTTGCCAGCTTGATCTACGTCCTCACGCCCGAAGCCGTGATTGTTGGCGGTGGCGTGAGTGCCAGCGCTCCGTTTTTCCTGCCGATCGCACAGGCAGAAATCGATCGGCGCGTTTTGCCGAGTTCTCGCCCCGGACTGCAAATTCTTCCTGCCAGCTTGGGAAATCAGGCGGGCATTGTCGGCGCGGCCAAACTTGCGTGGCAGAAGGTGCAATCCGGGGTGTAGCCTAAAAGAAAGTGGACGAATTTTAGTAAAAGCTATGGACGATCGCTTGCTCCCCGCCGTTTATCTCGGCATCCTGGTCGGCTTGCTGCTGATTGCGGGCGTATTTTTGCTGCGCCAAGTGCTGAAGACGCGCCGCGTTGAAACGACCTTTGCGCGGCTGCAAAGCAAGCTCAACAAAGAAAAAGGTACGGCTCAAGAACACTACGAACTCGGCGGCATCTATTTGGACAAAAAGCTGTATTCTCAAGCGATCGCTCAGTTCCAAAAAGCCCTCAAAGGTAAAGAACTGGGCGGTGCAGAAGCGATCGCAGCCATCTACAACGCGCTTGGCTTTGCCTACACCTCGCAAGAGCAATATGACCTAGCCATTCGCAACTATAAGGATGCGATCGAACTCAAGCCCGACTACGTGACGGCCTTAAACAACTTGGGCTTTGCCTACGAGAAAAAGCAACTGATCGCGCAGGCCGTTGAAGCGTATGAAGCCGCTCTCAAGGCCGACCCCAAAAACGCAACGGCCAAACGCCGCAGTGAAGCTTTGAAAAAGCGTCTCGTACCTTCCACCTAGTCCTTAATATATTTTCATGCATTGCCCGTACTGGTTTTTTCGGTGCGGGCATTTGGCTTTTCAGTAGATTTGCGGCGATCGCGTTTGTGAACAGTCGCTTTTCAGTACTTTAATTTAAGTAAAATTTTACACATTCTTTATCTTCTTCAAGTTTTCTGGGAATCTTGGGAATAGCTTGATTTTTCAGTCGATAATTTGCAAGTATAATCACGCAAATCTCAAGTTTGCACTGGTTTCTCGACTCGTTGCTTATCCAAGAAAGCACAGGCCTGTCACTTGAACCTCAAGAAAATGACGATGCGACCGCAACTCAAAGGAGTGAATCTATCCCCATGCAGGCAGACGTAAACGCAATTCCAGAATCGATCGAAGCCCTCACACACCGTATTTTCACCACTGGTAGAATCACACGAGCCGACGAAAACCTACTCCTTCGCGCCACCCGCTCCGCCACAACCCTCAATCACGAAGAATACAACCTCGTTCGCCAAATGCAGGTGCGGTTGCAGATGGGATTGTTAAAAGTTGTGGATTAGTGAGAAATTTGCCTCGGCTGGAGTTACCGCTAGCCGAGCCGTCGTGAGTTCCTACTTCGGTGTTTGAGGTTCGATCGCGACCGATCTGTGTAGCGATCGTTCGTCTGCAAACCGCTTCAAGATCGAGTGCAATTTGGGTTTGAAAATTGATTGCGATCGCTGCTTCATCAATTGCAATCAAATTCTTCCTGAATTATCACCTTGATCCCTGAAAATCATGAGAATTTGCTGCTCAGTTTGGTCAATCACCCCTTACAATAAGCGGCAATTCATGTTTTTGCTGGGGTTGTTTTTGGAAGAGCAACCTAGCAATCGATCGAAGACGGCTTGAGCGCGGACGGAAAAGATTATGGCGAAAAAACGTTGGTGGAAATGGCGGCAAGAAGCCAAGCTGAATTGGAATGACATTGTAGATACAGCGGAAGAATCGCAGCCCACAACAGAAGCCGACTGGCTGCAAAGTGCAGTTCCCCAGTCGATCGTCAATGATGCGATGCCGATCGCAATTCCTGAACCGGAACCTGCTCCTCCTGCAAAGCCCGCATCGCCAACGCCTTCGGTTTGGCCTTGGCTGCTGAGCGCTTTGACCATTTGCAGCGCAACGGGCGGCCTGGCGTTTTTGTGGCTGGCAATGCTGCCGCCGCCGACGGACTGTCAAAACATCACGCGCCTGTCTGCGGATGCCGAACGGCTCTACTGCGCTCAGCAGGCTGCTCAGTCCGGTGAGGTCGCGCAACTTGCCACCAGCCTCAGCGAGATTGGCGCTTGGCCTGCCACTCATCCGCTTTATAACGAGGCGCAAAAGGCGATCGAAACCTGGTCAAACCTGCTGATTGGCGATGCCAAACGCGCTTTTAATCAAGGCAATATTCAACGCGCCAACGAAATCATCGGCTACATTCCCACCAACAGTCCACGCTACAAAGAAGCGCAGACCGCGATCGCCGATTGGCGCAAGCAGTGGCAGCAAGGCCAATATATTTACAACGTGGCGCAAACCGCGCTGCGAAATCAAAAGTGGGACGAGGCTTCGGCGCAGCTTTCGGCTTTGGCAGAATTAGACAATCCGTTCTGGCGCGAAAAACGCCTGCGCGACTTGAGCGAGCAGCTTGTTTTGGAACGCAAAGCGTGGCAGCAGGTGATCGCCGCACGGCAAGCTGTGCAAGCCGACACGCCGCAAAATTTGGGAGCGGCCATTACGCTCGCGCTAGAAGTCGATCGCGACTCTTATGCTTGGGTTCGCGCCAAGGCAGATGTCGATCGCTGGACAAATCGAATTGTCAGCATTGGCTGGCAGCAGTGGAAAGCCGGAAACCGCATTGCGGCAGCAGGTGCGATCGAACAGATTCCCAAAAGCATCGCGCTTAATCCGACTGCTCGCGACATGCTGGTGTTTGGTCAAGCACAGGCACGAGTCAGCGAAGCGCAATCTGAGTGGAAGCCTGCCCTTTCTCAGGTTGTGAATTTGCTAGAAGGAATTACTGCGCTGCACCGAATTGAGCCGGGAAGCGCCTTCTACGGGCAGTCGCGCCAAGATTTGCAAAACTGGAAGCGGCAGCTTGAAGACGTAACGCGATTGCAGTATGCCAACCTTGCCGCGAGCCTAGGTCAAAAATCCACGCTGGAAATGGCGATCGCTCAGGCCAGTCAAATCACGCCGACGCGCCCCCGTCGCCAGCAGGCGCAAACCCTCACCGCCCATTGGCAAAATCAAGTTGAGCGCATCGAAGATCGTCCGTTTATTTTGCGGGCGCAGGCAATGGCCGATCCTGATTCGATTCCGGCGTTGAAGGGCGCGATCGCAGAAGCAAGTCAGGTCGCACTCGGACGATCGCGTCGTGTCGAAGCGCAAACGCTGATTGCCGACTGGACAAACCAAGTGGAACGATTGGAAGACCAGCCGATTCTCGATGAAGCCCGATCGATCGCCAACAGAGGCCGCTACAGTCAGGCGATCGTGGTTGCCAGTCGCATCCAATCTGGTCGGGTTCTGTATGGCGAAGCGCGATCGGACATTCGGCGCTGGCGCTATCAGATTTTGCTGGCGCAAGATCGATCGATTCTGCGGCAGGCTCGCGCGTTGGCCAGTGTGGATAGCTTGACGCTGGCAATTAACAAAGCGTCGCAAATTCCGCCGGGTCGTCCGCTCTATGGTCAGGCACAAGCAGAAATCGCACAGTGGGCGATTCGTCGTCAGGAAATTTGGGATATGTGGGCAGCCGAATCCGGTAGCAGCTACGACGACGGCTATGATGAATCCTATTAAGCGGATTTCCTCAATCATGCCGATTTGAGGCCGATTTTTCACTCGTGCCCTAATGCCGCGATCGACGCTCCTGCTAATTGATGAAGATGTGATATTCGGCCAAGCTTTGCAAGTTTGGCTAGAGTCGATCGCCCAAGTTGTCAGCATCGCAAACGCTGACACGGCTTTGTCCGTACTGGCTACCGCTGCGATCGATCTGGTTTTGATCGATTTGCGTCAGGGTTTACCCTTGGTTGAGCAAATCCGGGCGCAGTATCCAAGCTTGCCAATTTTGGTGCTGAGCGATCGCTACGAACCAATCTTGCTAGCTGCGGCTCGACAAATCGGCGCAACTGGATACTGCACCAAAGATCAAAATGCGGATGTGCTGCTGAGCGCAATTCGCACAGTTGCCGCTGGTCAACCGTTTTGGCAGCGCTCGATCCCCGCTCAAGCGCCATTTGCCCGACTGCGACGCGATTGGCGGCAGTTAGGACTGCGACGGATCAACACGACTTTGGCCGAAATTAACGCCCAGCTTCAGCAAAATCTTTCCCCGCTCGATCGCGCCATTTTGGAAGGTCGCGCCAGAGAATTGCGAGTTTCCCGCTGGATTGTCGATCGCATTTCGGGCGCACCCGATCAGCCGATCGAACCCGCAATTGATCCGCTGCTCGATCGCTCGACGCCGCCTGCTTTGCCGACTGCTTCCGTTGAGGCAATTACCGTTGTCGAGCCACAGTCGGCTCAGATGGATGTGAATGTGTTGCGATCGCTTTTGTGGGATCGCATCGTCGCCAAGCTGCAAACGAACTTACAAAATCAGACAAACATCACGCTGGAAATTGACATTTTACGCATCGACAAAAAGCGAGAACTGTTCTTTTTAATTCTGCGAAGAATTGAAGATGTAATCGCAGAATTGCGCTATTCGCAAGTGTCGATCGAGCAGCTTTTTGAAAATCGATCGCTGATTCTCCAAGATTTGTGGCAGGCGATCGTCACCGATTTTTTTGGCAAATACGCCCAAATTCAAGTCGGGCGGCAGCTCGTCTCAATCGTCGAGGTGCTGCTTCAGGAACGAGAAACGGTGCTTTCTGCCATCCTCGATTCCATCCCCGAAACGCCCGAACTGTTTGCCCATCTGCTCTATCAAACGCCACTCGTCATCAACGGACAGCCACAGCCAACCGGAAATCCTGAAGCGCTTTTACAGGCCGAATTGCTGTTAGGAAATCTAATCATTCAGCTTGCCAATAGCATCATTCAACCGCTGCTGAATCGATTTGGCAATGTGGCGATCGTTCAGCAAGCTTTCTACGATATTCGCTTAATGTCAGTGCGAGAAGTCGAGCGATTTCGCAACAATTTGTCCTGGAAATATCGCCTGACGCAGCTTGTGATTGAACCGAAAGCCATTTTTGAAAGTCGCCATTTGCTGCTGTATTTTTCCGATCGCGGCATCGAACAAACCGCCATCTATGCACCTCGCAATCAAGAACTCGATCGACTGGGCGGAGTTCCCCTCGTGGTGACGATCGCGCTGGAAGCGCGGGATGCGATCGCGCCTCGATTGCGCTCTACACTTTCCGTCCTGGGTAGCGGCGTGGTTTACGTGCTAACCGAAGTGGTCGGACGGGGAATCGGTTTGATTGGGCGCGGCATTCTCAAAGGGTTGGGCAGCGCCTGGCAGGATGTGCGGACGGGGCGCGATCGCCGTTTGTGAACGTCATGCTTCACAATTGGAACAGGCTGCAATTGGGAAACGCTATGAATTGGATTCGACAAACCTGGCGGCGAGTTCTGCTGCTACTTTTGGTGCTGGGGCTAAGCTGCCTGCTCAGCGCAAATCCGGCTTGGGCAGGTCGTGACGACGATCATTTTGACGGCAACATCTTTCCGCTCTATGCCGGAGATGGCGCACTTGTGCCGCCTCGCGTCAGTTTGGCGCAAGCACTCAAAGACCATCGACCCGTTTTGCTTGAGCTTTACATTGACGACAGTTTTGACTGTAAGCAGTATGCACCGCTGATTTCGCGGATGAACGGCATTTATGGCACAGTGGCGGATGTGATTGCAATTAGCACCGATCGCCTTCCCCAGAAAGACAACTTTGAGCCGAATGAACCGGGCTATTACTACAAAGGACTTGTGCCGCAAACGGTAATTTTCGATCAGGCGGGTAAAGTGCGGCTGAACGAAACCGGAGTGCTGTCCTACGAGCAAATTGACGATGTGTTTCGCGACATCTTTGATTTGCTGCCGCGATCGGAATCGGTTCCGCTGGTGCGGCGATCGAGCAACGAACTGAGTACGGAGATCGCGAAATAGCCGCCCGTCGCGCATTCTGCCAAACTCGATACACTGTTGAAAGTACACCCAGAGGTTGAGACGATGCAGGTTCGGGAATCACAAGGACAACAAACCGACGCTCGCAGCTTGTTCAAGGCGGCGTATGAAAATCGCTACACTTGGGACGAAAATTTCCCTGGCTACACGGCAGAGGTGACACTCAAGCAGGGTGGCGAAACCTACACGGCCAAAGTTCACATCAACCGCGACCTCAGCTACGAATTCACCGATCTCTCGGACGAAAAAGGCCGGGAACTGCTGCAACATCACCTGTGGGAAACTGTGACGCACCGCAAGCGATCGAACTTCGAGCAGGCACACGGCAAGAATACGTTTAGCCTCGGTGAAACCGACGAAACCGGAGCAACCGAAATTCAAGTGTCCGGCGACGCAATGGGTTCACACTACAAAATTCGCAACAACGAAATTTCTCAGGTGAACCGGACGATGCCGCAAGTTGCCTTCTCGATCAACCACAAAGGCAGCTTGGATACCGGATCAGGCTACATCTCCGCTCGCTATGATGTTGTCTATCGCAATCCGAAAACCGATGAAATCGTCGGTGAAAATGATGTCGATAGCGAATACGAAAAAATTGGCGACTACTATCTGCTGACTCGCCAGGTGACGCGCAGCAATCAGCAAGGCCAGCAAGATACACAAGAAGTCATCTTCTCAAACATCCAACTGCTAAGTTAGGGGTTTGGGAACAGTCTGACGATTTCTGACATTCGATCGCAGACTCCCCAACTCGCTTACTTAAACGACTGTTTTACAATAGAACTAGCCCACTAACCTCGGTGAAACGAATGCAAACAATGGAATTGACCAGAGACAACGTTGAAAAGGTGCTGGACGAACTGCGCCCCTATCTGATCGCCGATGGCGGCAACGTGGAACTGGTGGAACTCGATGGCCCGGTTGTCCGCCTGCGTCTGCAAGGCGCTTGCGGGTCGTGCCCTAGCTCAACCATGACGCTGAAGATGGGCATCGAACGCCGTCTGCGCGAATATATTCCGGAAATTGTCGAAGTCGAACAAGCATTTTAAGTGCCAGATTTCTCAAATACTGGTAGTTTTTGAAGCAGGAGAAACCTAACGGTTGTCCTGCTTTTTTCTGTTCTGCTGTTTGCAGGGCGATCGAGCCATCTGGTTGAAGCTCAAGAAGCATCATGAAATTTAATTCTCGATTAAGTGCTGCTGTGACCGCTCTTAGAGATATTGTTTCTGCTCAAGGTGAGCGTGAATCGAGTCAACCCGCTGTATTTATTCAACAGATTCAAGGCTGGTTTGAGCAGTTTATCCTGCCGCTTTATCCTGAATCTCCAAAGCAGTTTTTAGCAGTTCGATTTCTGCTTGAGACACCTGTAGCAGAAATTCCTGCAACACCAGCTAGTTGCTCAAGATTTAAGCAATTCGTTGAAAAGTTCAGCTATCGCGATCGCAGTAACTTCATTCGATCGATTGCCAATTTAATCAATGACTTAATCATCCATCGGCATCCCGACTGGCTAGATCCGCTTCAAGGTGATTATGAATACTACTATTGCCCGACCACTGATGAAGTTGTGTTAGAGGGTGAATGTGGAGGAACACTGACATTAAGCGGCCAGCCTTGGGATGGCGGAAAATCTTTAGTTCCAGCGAAGCGATCGATCCTAGTGAAAGCAGGTGTACTGCTTGAATAAGCTGCTAAACACGACGTTGAAATCGCGGGAGCCGCATCGATCGATATGATGTAATTGCTTGCCGCTCAGCTAAAACATTCTACGCAAAATTGCACGGGTTGCACTCATCTAGCAACACCAAACCGTCCCTACTCTTATGCCCCATCCTCTCCACGTTGCTTTCATCTGGCATCAGCATCAGCCGCTCTACAAAAGCCGCATCGCCAAGGAATATCGTCTCCCTTGGGTGCGACTGCACGGCACAAAAGATTATCTCGATCTCGTCCTGCTGCTAGAGCGCTATCCGAAGCTGCATCAAACGGTGAATCTGGTTCCCTCGCTGATTTTGCAGCTTGAAGATTATGTGGCAGGAACGGCGTTTGATCCTTATCTTTCGCTGGCTTTGAGGTCGATCGATCAACTCTCAATTGAACAGCGTCAGTTCATCATCGAACATTTCTTCGACGCCAATCACCACACGCTGATCGATCCGCATCCGCGCTACGCCGAACTGTTTGGACAGCGGCAGGAGAAGGGTCGATCGTGGTGTTTGGAAAATTGGCGCGATTCCGACTACAGCGATCTCCTCGCTTGGCATAACCTCGCCTGGATCGATCCGCTGTTTTGGGATGATCCCGAAATTGAGCAGTGGCTGAAGCAGGGAAAAGATTTTTCCTTGAGCGATCGCCAGCGCATTTACTCCAAACAGCGGCAAATCCTCAGCCGGATCATTCCCCAGCATCACAAAATGCAGGAAGCCGGACAGATTGAAGTTACCACCACGCCCTACACGCATCCGATTTTGCCGCTGCTCGCCGACACAAATGCAGGTCGCGTCGCTGTTCCAAATATCACCCTGCCGAAGTACCGATTCAGTTGGGCGGAAGATATTCCCCGTCATCTGAATCGCGCCAAGCAAATGTATGAGGAGCGGTTCGGGCGATCGCCTCGCGGCCTGTGGCCTTCGGAACAATCGGTCAGTCCCGCCATTCTGCCCGACATCGCCGCCAGCGGCTTCGAGTGGATTTGCTCGGATGAAGCCGTGCTGGGCTATTCGATCGACACCTTCTTTCACCGCGACGCCTCCGGCAACGTGATCGAACCCGAAAAGCTCTATCAGCCGTATCGGTTGCCGACCGAGAACGGCGACTTGGCGATCGTCTTTCGAGATCATCGCCTATCTGACCTGATCGGCTTCACCTACAGCGCCATGTCGCCCCAGCAGGCCGCGATCGATCTGGTCGGGCATCTGGAGGCGATCGGGCGATCGCTGCGGCAGTCTGAAGCGCCGCATCTGGTGACGATCGCGCTGGATGGCGAAAACTGCTGGGAATATTATCCGCAGGACGGCAAGCCGTTCCTGGAAGCGCTCTATCAGATGTTGAGCGATCACACGGGGATCAAGCTCGTCACCGTGTCCGAATATCTCGACCAGTTTCCACCCGCCGCCACAATTCCCGCCGAAAAACTGCACAGCGGCTCGTGGGTCGATGGCAGCTTCACGACCTGGATTGGCGATCCGGCCAAAAATCGCGCTTGGGATTTGCTGACAGAGGCACGATTGACGCTGCAAAGTCATCCTGAAGCGACCGAGGAAAACAATCCCGAAGCTTGGGAAGCCCTCTATGCTGCCGAAGGTTCCGACTGGTTCTGGTGGTTTGGCGAAGGCCATTCTTCCAATCAAGATGCGATGTTCGATCAGTTGTTTCGCGAACATTTGGTTGCCCTCTACCAAGCCCTCAACGAACCGATTCCGGCAAATGTGCGGATGCAGGTCGAGCGACACGATCGCGGCGGAGATCATTTCCCGCAGAGCTTCATTCATCCGGCGATCGACGGGCGCGGCGACGAACAAGACTGGGACAAAGCCGGACGCTTTGACATCGGCGGCGCACGCGGCACAATGCACCAAAGCAGCACGGTTCAGCGCTTGTGGTACGGCATCGACCACCTGAATTTCTATCTGCGGCTCGACTTCAAATCCGGGGCGCGTCCGGGCGACGACATTCCCCCGGAACTCCATCTGCTCTGGTTCTATCCCGATCGTCCCTTGCCAAACAGCCCCGCCCCGATCGCTCTTTTGCCCGACGAGGCTCCGCTGAACTACCGCTTCCATCACCACTTGGGCGTGAATCTGCTGACGAAATCGATTTGGTTTCAGCAGGCGATCGATCGATCGCAGTGGGCAGCGTACCCAACGCGGGCGCGAGTGGCGATCGAATCTTGCCTGGAACTGGCGATCCCCTGGGCAGATTTGCATCAGGTGGAACCCGATTGGGGAATGCGCCTCGTGATTGTTTTGGCCGAAGAAGGCCGCTTTGTTAGCTATCTGCCGGAAAACCGTTTGATTCCGGTGACAGTGCCGTGAGTTGAAATTGTGCGGGCGATCGAGCTAGATTTTTCATCGATGAAAAATGAATCATGAAACCGATCCGCAAAATCAGTTTGGCTAATTTCAAGCGCCCCAATCCCAGATCGATCGCCGCCAAGATCTGAGAAAATCAAACCATGTCTCAGACTTATTATTTGATTCGATCGAAAGCAGACGGTCAGGTGTGTTTCAATTACGATCGCCTGTTTGAACACCCAATCCAAAGAATCAAGTTAGGGAATGTAGATTCGACCAACTCCCCTATAGTTGTCAATATCCAGTAAAATCTCAACTAAACGACTTGCACATCGTTCACGATAGTTCTGCTCATCTAGTCGCTCTTTGTTGCCGATCGTCACAACTGGAAGCGATGTAGTTGTGTTGTTTTCTCGAATGACTTGTTCTAGCGAGCCGTCACCCTTCATGTTTCGATTGGCTGTCAGAATAATCATCTGATTTGATTGAGCAGCCTGCCATACTTGTTGATCGTTGCTGTTCTCAACTAAACCAACTTTCTCAAATCCAATAAAGCGAATCGGCATCAATTCAAGCCATCCCCTAGCGGCGATCGTGCCCCAGAGCAATGCTGCTTGTCCTCTCAAGTTGTAGTCGATCAAAAAATTCATACCTCGGATTCAAGCCTATCTTTCCAAGCTTGAAGCTTAGACTGAATCGCGGCTTGATCGAGTTTAGGAGACAGGGCAGCAAGCCGCGCAAAATGTTCTCGATTGCGTTCTTCCCAATACTGGCGATCGACTTCTGCCATTTGCAAAACTTGCTGATACTCGGCTTCGACTTCAGCTCGATGCGCTTTGATATAGGTCAGCGCTGCATCCACTTGAGCATCAGTGAGGCAAAGCTTTTCACGAATCAGTTTTGCAGGATAATCAACCGTCAGATAGTCCATCACGTCGTAAAGCGTGATTCGGGTTCCGGCGATCGTCAGTCCCCATTCTGTTCGGATGATCGATCGATCGTTTAATGCTTGTTCACCAGACGCAGGAGCCATATTCATCTCCTAAAAGCTGTCTTCATCGTATCTCATTCAAGGTGTTGGGTTGAGGGGTGAAACCCAACCTACAGCTTTCAGGTAGAACAAGCAATAAAAATATGCTCTCTTGCTTTTCGAGCCTGAAGCAAAGAAATGAGAGTGTCCATCCCATCACCCTCAACAATCAATTTTGCCGTGTGACCTTGTGGAATCACTTCTATATTTCTGCCATAGAACTCGACATTTTTTAATGTGAGTCGAATGCTTGCAGCAACACCTAAATCAATGCACGTGAGATGTGGAATATGACCACTGACCTGCGTTTTTGTAATCGCTGTAAATGTAGAGCCAACAGGAATATCTTCATCCCCAATGTTGCTTCCTGTTACCTCTTCAAGCGGATTAGCTGCATCAACTTCAAAATGCATCATTGTAGTTAAGAGTTGTAAATTCACGTCTAAAGTAATTGCCCTCCCAAAACATTATTCCCTACGACATCCGATCGCCGCCAAGATCTGAGAAAATCAAACCATGTCTCAGACCTATTATTTGATTCGATCGAAAGCAGACGGTCAATATCTTGTAGCGCGTCCCAACCAGGATGCCGCAGATGCGGGCTATGTGCTGATGTTTCGGGAGCAGTATGACGCCCTCAGCTATCTCAACGCACACGGCAAAGGCGTTTCCGATCGCTTTGGGGTCGAGTCAATTCCGGCCACGCAGATGAAAGCGCTGCTCGATCGCTGGGGCTTTACTGGAATTGGCATGGTGTCTGACCCGCTTGTGCCGCAAATTGAATTTCTCACTCACCGCTAAATCATGACGAACTATCGAATTACCCTGCTTCCCGGTGACGGCATCGGGCCAGAAATTATGGCGGTGACGGTAGCCGTCCTCAAAGAAGTCGGCTCGCAGCTTGATCTCACGTTTGAGTTTCAAGAAGCCCTGATGGGTGGCGCAGCGATCGATGCCACCGGAAACCCTTTACCCGAAGAAACGCTGACCGCCTGCCGCAACAGCGATGCCGTTTTGCTGGCGGCGATCGGCGGCTACAAGTGGGACAATCTGCCGCGCCATCAGCGACCGGAAACCGGACTGCTCGGCCTCCGCGCCGGACTGGGACTGTTCGCCAATTTGCGTCCTGCAAAAATTTTGCCGCAGCTTGTCGATGCATCGAGCCTCAAGCGCGAAGTCGTGGAAGGCGTCGATATCATGGTGGTGCGCGAACTGACGGGCGGCATCTACTTCGGTCAGCCAAAAGGGATTTTTGAAACGGAAACCGGAGAAAAGCGCGGCGTCAATACGATGGCTTACACCGAGTCGGAAATCGATCGCATCGGGCGCGTCGCTTTTGAAACCGCTCGCAAGCGCAGCAAACGTTTATGTTCGGTCGATAAAGCGAACGTGCTGGATGTCTCGCAGCTTTGGCGCGATCGCATCACTGCCCTGTCGAGCGAATACCCGGACGTGGAACTGTCGCACCTGTATGTCGATGCCGCCGCGATGCAGATTATTCGCAACCCGAAACAGTTTGACACGATCGTTACGGGCAACCTGTTTGGCGATATTCTCTCGGATGCCGCCGCCATGCTGACGGGCAGCATTGGCATGTTACCGTCTGCCAGCATGGGCGCAGCCAATCCCGGTGTATTTGAACCTGTTCACGGTTCCGCCCCAGACATTGCCGGACAAGACAAGGCAAATCCGATCGCGCAAGTCCTGAGTGCGGCAATGATGCTGCGCTATGGTTTGAGTGAACCGGAAGCCGCCGATCGACTGGAACAGGCAGTCTTGAAGGTGTTGGAGCAGGGCGATCGAACCGGAGACATAATGTCTCCCGGAATGAATCTGCTCGGCTGTCAGGCAATGGGCGATGCCTTGCTGCAAGCGATTCAGTCGTAGCCAAGGCAGAAGGCACAGGGCAAAAGGGGGCGGCTCGAAAACCCGGGTCGCGGCGGGTAAGCTAATGTGGCGTACATTGACACTCACCGATATGACCTTTGGGAGTCCAGAGGGCAGCCCCTAGATGGGGTGGGAGGTTTGGAGAGGGGGCGAAGCCCTTTCTCCAATAGCTCGGAAAAAGAGAGCAATCCTAGCAATCAAAAATTTGTTTCCATCAGCAAAATCAACGCTCAAGGCAGCTTGTAGCTGGCAATTCGCAGGACGACTTCGCCGTTTTGAGGATTTTCGGAGAAGACAAATGCGCCTTCTTCGGTTTCCCCGCCGGATAAGAAGTCGATTTGCTGTTCGCCAGATTCTTGCACTTCGCCATTGACGACTAGATCGCCCATCACCTGAACAGATTCTGCCGTGCCGCCGCCGCTGTTGATGACGCTGAACGGCACATAAAACTGGCCGGACACCGATCGAATCTCGCCGGATCGCTCGACGGCAATTTCTGGAGGCTGCTGCCGAGCTTCATCTCGCCACAGCCAGCCGACCATGCCGACGATCGCCGCAAGAATCGCACTGGCAATGCCAAAGCTTGTCCATTCAGCGAGCGATCGCGGTTCTGAACGGGGATTAGCGATCGGTTGCTCAGTCATACAGCAAGCCTCCCTGCGGCTCCGCCTACGGTTGCAGGCAGTCCCAAAATTAACGTGTAGCGCAGCCACATCGACAGCGGATCGTCAAACTGAAGCTGCTGAAAAAACCACAGCAAAAAAGCACTGATCAGCAGCGAAACCAAATAAGACATGACCGTTTCACTGAGCGGTCTTTGAAACAATCCGCGCTGCTGACGGCGATGGTCTTGGTTGGCAAAGCCTGACTGAAACACAATGCCGTAGGAAATCAGCAGCGACGCTGCCATCAGTGCCAGCAGCCAAGGAGCCGATATTCCCGCTGCCAGCATTGCCACCTCATCGGTTGGAGCGATGCTGGCAGAAATGATGCTCGCGCCGATCGCTGTTGCCCCGATATCTGCGATCGTGGCGTTGATCACGCCGTCCTGCTGGCCGTTTTGATTGGCCGCATCCTTGCTGCTCAAAAACAAATTTGCCAGCGCGACACCCAGCGAAAAGGGAATGCCCTCAAACAGCACTTTGCCGAGTGCTTCATCTAGCGACACTTCCGGCGTAACTTCCCGCAGCAGCACCAAAATAATCGTCGTGCAAACAAAGCCGATCGCCAACGCCTCGATCGTGTCTTTCAAGGCGTCCACCATCCGGATATTTTGCGTGTGACGAAAGCCTGCCGTGCGACTGAGCAAAAAAACTGCGACAAACGCCGTGACAATCGCCGCTAGCATCATGGGCGGTTCAATGAACGAACCAATCCACCAAACTTCCATCGTGTAGAGCAGCGGAATTCCAAACAAAAAGCCGCCACAGCTGCCGCGAACGAGGTCGTTAAGTTCGCTCTGCCAAGCGGAATTCAATTTTGCTGGTTTGCCCGACATCATCGCCTGCGATCGCGCTGGGGAATCTGATTATACAGTTCTTGCGGCAGGCGATCGCGTCCTGCTTGAAGTAGGCTTTGCCTGAAAAGATTTGAAAAATTTGGGGCGATCGCCTCGGATGCTCTTCCACTTGTGCTAACATTCTTAATTGTGGAATGAATGGGTCGATGCCCGAGTGGTTAATGGGGGCGGACTGTAAATCCGCTGGCTATGCCTACGCTGGTTCAAATCCAGCTCGGCCCATCCATAAACGAATTGTCAATTCGTCGTTCGGAATTAAAGCTGCGATCGCTCTGCATCAATTGCGAATTGCAAGCTCCGGATTATTATCTGCCCGTGTGGCTCAGTGGTAGAGCACACCCTTGGTAAGGGTGAGGTCATGAGTTCAATCCTCATCACGGGCTTTTAGATTTTTCCAGCTTCTTGGCGATCGCAAGGTCAAGCCAAGTGATTGAGCTGCAAAGCATTCACTCAAAGATAATTTGTGGAAGACACACTAACGACTCACCGTTCGACTAATTGCCCGCAGCGGTAGTTTGACCAGATCGATCGCGTGGTAGCGGTGAGAAATGTTGACGCCTGCTGCCGACTTCACCCAGTAGAGCAGATACAGACCTAGCACAACGACGATCGCCCATTGCAGCTTCTTCATCTTTCTTCGCAATATTATAGAAGCTGTATAGTTATAGCATTGCAACCGGACAGGAGGCCAAGATGCTGTCGGAAATCGATCGCCGAGCCATTCGTCACGTGATTGGACGGCAGCTTGAAGCGTTTCGGCGCGATGATGCAGACGAAGCGTTTGCCTTTGCCAGTCCTGCAATTCAGGCGCAGTTTGAATCGCCGACTCGGTTCATGGCAATGGTGCGATCGAGCTACGCGCCTGTTTACCGTCCGCGCTCAATTCTGTTTCAAGAAATTGTGGCGATCGAGGGTTATCCGGCTCAAAAGCTGGCGCTGATGGATGCCAACGGTCAACTGTTCACCGCGTTCTATCTGATGGAGCCGCAGCCCAACGGACGCTGGCGCATTCAGGGCTGCTTTTTGATGCCGCTAGAGGTGATGCAAGCCGATGAAGACTGAAGGCATTCACCACATCGCTATCATCTGCTCAAACTATGATCGCTCTAAACGCTTCTACACTGAAGTTTTGGGTTTTGCAGTGCTGGCCGAAACCTACCGCGCCGAACGTCAATCCTACAAGCTGGATTTGCGCGTCAGCGATGCGGTAGCGATCGAACTGTTTTCGTTTCCCCAGCCGCCGGATCGTCCTAGCCGTCCCGAAGCCTGCGGCCTGCGACATCTTGCCTTTGCCGTTGCCGATCTGGATGCAGCCTGCGACGAATTGCGATCGCAGGGTATCGCGATCGAGCCAGTTCGCGTTGATGAATTGACGAATAAGCGCTTTACGTTCTTCCAAGATCCAGACGGTCTGCCGCTGGAGCTGTACGAACGCTAGGGCGGCAGTTCGCAGCCGACGCCATCTGGCCTACGATTCGGTCCGCCATCGAAGTTGTGCGGATCAGGTGGGAGAACCGGAAAATTTCGATATGCAATATCTGCACAGTCTAAATCGGGCGGGGGTGGAGCGATGCAGATTGTAGGATAGCTGGGGTCACAGGTCGATCGCGCCTGCCGCATCGGTATCGCGAACATCAGCGCGAGAGCGATCGCCGCCAGTAGAAATTTGCTTATCCTTCTCCAGCGAACCTGTCTCATCAAATCACCTTGCAGTCAAAACGCTTTTCGCTTCAGCAAATTCTATCTGAAGCCGTTTGGAACAAGGTGAATCGATACAACTATCTTTATTGAGTCTTTATTAAGCTGAATTTGAGAGGAGAACCGGGTTCAAATTTGGCAGGTAACACTGGAAGACGGTTTTCCTCTCATGAATTTCAAGAACCTAAATCGTGCGGCGATCGATCGTTTGCGTGAGGCGATCGATCGAACTGGTCAATCGTTCTTGTGCCGCCAACACCGGATCAGCAGGTTCTTCAGCGGCAGCTTCTTCGCGAATAAAGCGGCGTTTGGCCGCTTCAAGAGCACGAATCATCAAAAAGATTACCAACGAAATCACCAAGAAATTCAGCACCGCCGAGAGAAACAAGCCGTACTTGATGCCATTAGCCTGCAACCTTGCCAGATCGTCTACATTGGCGGCTTGCAGTGCCGGATTCAAAATCAAAGGCGTCACGATGTCCTCAACGAACGAGTTCACAATTTGTCCGAACGCGCCGCCAATGATGACCGCGACTGCGAGATCCACCACGTTGCCTCGCATGATGAATTCTCGAAAATCGCTCAAAAAGCTTCTGCTTCTTCTCATTGCCATCTGCTTTTCTCCTTATGCTGGAGCGATCAGTCCGCTCACAAAAACATTTAAGTTTGATGAACAAAAAAACTATACCAGCCTTTTCCGCGATTGCAAGTAGCCAAGCTGCATAAAATCTGGCTCAGAAAAAATCGGAATTGAAGCATCCCCGTGCTGCGATCGCGGTGGTCAATCCCCCGCCCCACTCAAGATTCACTGAATCGATCAGCAAGACTTAAATTCATTCGCAGAAGACTCGCTAGAAACAGCTAAAACGGCTCGCAGCATTCCCGAAAGCAGAACAGAACGCTGTATATAGAAAAAAATTTGGAATTTTCTCGGAATTTACCCTAATTTTGGCTTGAGTTGATTGCGGTAGCAAATTATGATATTAAACCAGCGAGTGATAGGCGATCGATTGGTGAATTTTTTCTTCGCCGTAGTCTAAGGACACAAAACCCATGAGTAACACTACGGCCTTTCTATCAGGGTGTGCTATTACCGGAGTCGCGGCGGTTTTGCTGCTGGGCGGCGGTTTCGCAGTCGGGCAATATCGCAACAATGTGCCGCCTGGAGCCTTGCCCACTCCGACCCAAACGCTTCCGGGCGTGCCCGAAACGGCAACGCCCATTCCCGTGCCTCCCTATCCGACGAATCTGACAGAAACCAACAGCGACCCACAACTGACCAGAGACCTTGAGCAGCAACGCACCGAAACGGCAGCGCTCAAGTCGCAGGTTGAAGATCTCAAGCGCCAAGTTGAACAGCAGCGTAACGACATGCAGCGCTTGACAGCACAAATTCAAGTTCAGCAGGAGACCCTCAACACGATCGCGGCTCGCTCCGATCGTGGCGATGCCCTGAGCGGGTCGGGTCAGTCGCAAACCTTGCTGATGGGAGCGGTTGGGTTTGGCTTTTTAGTCGTCTTGGGAGGCGGCGGTGCAGTGCTGATCGGCGTGATTGTGCTGCTGGTGCAGTCGCAGCGGCGATCGAATCGCACGATGCACGTGATTCATCCGGTGCAGCCAACCTACAGCTTCAGCGATCAAGACCTGCTGCCATCGCAGATGCGTCCCCGTCGCGCTCGGCAAATCAACTACTACGAAGATTGATCGGTTGAAGATGGATTGGCGCTTCCATTCAGCTCCAGCAAATGCTGATCAAACGCTTGACGAGTGGAAAAATTTCAAGTTGCGCTTCCATGTTTGAGAGTTTTAGCAGCATTCGGGCTTGTCCACTCCGTGAGCAAAGCGCGAATTTAACGCTTTTTGTTCAGGCGATGACTTGTGCGCCTTCAGTTAACTGAGAATCTGTCCTGGCTGATCGACAATTGCAGGATTCATGCGAATTGCGACTGAAAATCAGCTATGAAACAGTTCGATCGCTCTGGTGCAAGTCACCGGAAGACCTTAAAAACGCGATTGAGACTGTGCTGTATTCTATTTATTTTTCTTGTCGGGCGATGGCTCGGTGTTTTGTCCATCGGGTGCAGGTTTGTGTACCGCGCCCTGACCGTGCTTTTGCACCTCAGACGACTGGCCTTGGTCATCATCCGAAGGTTTGCCTGGTTTTTTGTCGCTCATAATCTGCTGAGTGATGAACTTTCTGGTTCTATCACGGTTTGGGCAAGACCAAAACACTGTTTTTACTGAAGACGGAAAAAGCTCGATCGCCTGACCGAGCTTTTTTCCAAATTAAGCAACTTTGAAAAGAGAAACTACGCAGCGCTACGGCGATTCAAAGCACCCCAAATAAACAAGGCGATCACTGCACCCAAAACGGCGATCGCAATACCCGGAATTGAAAAGGAAGTTGCGGCAATTTGCAGTGAATTGTAAACCAGTAGCGAATAGATCAAACCACCCACAAATGCACCAATCACACCTAGCAGCATCGTGCCAAGAATGCCGCCACCCTGACGACCGGGGTAAATGGCTTTGGCGATCGCACCTGCAATTAAACCTAAAACAATCCAAGCGAGAATACCCATCTTTAAAAGCTCCTTTAACTGACTTACTGAATGTATTCATCATGCCAAGAAGCTGATTTGAACCTATCTGCCAGGTGGGGTAATCTAAGGCGATCGAAAGGAATAATTCAACGCGCAGCAAAGCCAAATATTTCTGCTTCTACTGGTTGAGAACTTCAATCAAAATGCAGAGATGCTCTTTATAAAACTCAATATTCGGACTTTGGAAAAATCACTTTGCTGCGTTCGCAGTTCATCAATTTCTTGCACCAGCTTAAATATTCAGTCGTTGATAAATCACGTCGAGATGCTTGAGATGCTGCTGCGGATCGAAGCAGGCATCGATCGCTGCTTTGTCTAAATGCTTCTGCACTCGTTCATCTTGTCGAATCAGCGCTTCAAAGTTTCCGTTTGGCTGATTCCAAGCAGTGTGAGCGCAAGACTGCACGATCGAATATGCCTCTTCGCGGCTCAAGCCTTTGTCCACCAAGGCGAGCAAAACGCGCTGGCTGAACACGACGCCGCCGAAGCAGTTCATATTCCGCTGCATATTTTCGGGATAAACCAGCAGATTTTTCACCAAATCCGTGATTTCCGCCAGCATGAAGTGCGTCACGGTGAGACAGTCGGGAAACATCATCCGCTCCACCGAACTGTGCGAGATGTCGCGCTCGTGCCACAGGGCAATATTTTCCAAGGCAGCAACCGCATAGCCCCGAACAATTCGCGCCATTCCGGTCAGCCGCTCCGATCGAATTGGGTTGCGCTTGTGCGGCATCGCGGACGAGCCTTTTTGCCCTTTCGAGAAAAATTCTTCCACTTCCAAGACATCAGTGCGCTGGAGGTTGCGAATCTCGACGGCAAATCGCTCGATCGAAGCGGCCAACAGTGCCAAAACCTGCACGTACTGCGCGTGGCGATCGCGAGAAATGACCTGAGTGGAAGCGGTATCCGGTTCCAGTCCGAGTTTTTGACAGGCGATCGCTTCAATCTGCGGATCAACATTCGCGTAGGTTCCGACTGCACCGGAAATTTTGCCAACCGCAATTTCGGAATGCAGGCGACAAAGGCGATCGCGATGACGCAGCATTTCCGCTAGCCATCCGGCCAGCTTGAAGCCAAAGGTGATCGGTTCGGCGTGAATGCCGTGCGATCGCCCGATCATGACCGTATCGCGATGCTGCTGCGCCTGATAGCGAATTGCCTGAATGCACGCTTCAAGCTGACTGCCTAGCACATCCAGACTGGCGACGAGTTGCAGCGCCAAGGCCGTATCGAGAATGTCGGAACTGGTCAAGCCTAAGTGAATGTAGCGTCCCGCCTCTCCGACATACTCATTTACATTTGTCAAAAAGGCGATCATGTCGTGCTTAACTTCTGCTTCGATCTCCAAGACGCGCTTGGGATCAAAGTTCGCTTTTGCCTTGATCGTTTCGACTGCTTCAGCCGGAATGTAGCCGAGTTCGGCTTGCGCTTCGCAAACGGCAATCTCGACTTGCAGCCAGGTTTTGAGCTTGTAGGTATCCGTCCACAAGTCGCCCATTTCAGGCAAAGTATAACGCTCGATCAAGGCTTTCTTGCCCCAGAACACAACGTGACTTATTGTATCGCAGGGGAGTTGACGATCGAGCAGGATTGATTAATGTGGGAGCGATCGAGCTTGTGTCCAACTGAAATTTGCAAAGAGGATCTGTCTGAGATGCTCGATTGTTTCAACCGCAAAGAACGCTTTGCTATTTGTGACCAAAACGGCGATCGCGATCGACAGCCGCTACAGTTGAAGCAGAACATTTCGCACGTGCTATGACCGCTACTGCTTCCGCGACACCATTTGATTTTGCGCCCCAGCCTGGGCAAGACGACGAACTGCTGCAACAGCTAGGGTTTGTTCCAGGACTCAGAGAACTGCTTGCCGTTCGTCAAGTTCATGCGCTTGAACATGCAACAGTTTGGGTGTTGAGCGAACCGCAGTTGGAAATGAGCAGCGATCGCCTGCTGGGTGGAATGTCTACCGAGACAGGCTTTTATCTGTATGGTGATGTGCCGACCGCAGTGGTCAATCGCGCCGTGCGGATTGCGCTCGATCGCCTCACCAGGGGCGAATGGAATTTGGCCGTGCACCCGCGCTGCGGCACGAATTTGTCGGTGGGAATGCTGATGACAGCAGGACTGGCGATCGGCGTGAATTTATTTTTGCCCAAAGACCCGATCGGACAGTTGATCGGCTTGGGCATGGCGGCGGCGACGGCGACTTCGATCGCGCCAGATGTGGGTGCAGTCGTGCAAAAGTATGTGACAACGGCAATTCCGTTCAATTTGGAAATTGTCGCGGTGCATCCAAGTCGCGACTGGAGCGGCAGGCCGCAGCATTTTGTCGAACTTCGCTGGGTGGAAGCGCAATCGAACGTTGCGATTGAACATTGATAGCAATAAAACTTAAAGACGCGGCTACTCAAAACGCTCCAGCGCAATAGTACGCTGAGAAACAACCACCGCAAGCAGCTTCTTGTCCGCAGCGGTGCTGAGTATTATTGCCAGATTGATGATCTGAAGGAAAGCACTTATGGTTCAACGCGGTTCGATCGTTCGGATTCTCCGTAAAGAATCGTATTGGTACAACGATACCGGAACAGTTGCTTCGGTAGACCAAAGCGGCATCAAATATCCCGTGATTGTTCGCTTCAACAAAATCAACTATGCAGGCGTCAACACCAACAACTACGCCATGAATGAAGTGGTGGAAGTGTCGGCTCCCGTCGCCAAAAAGGTCAGCGCCGTTGCATCTCCCGACGGTGCATCCGGCGGCAAGCAAACCACGCTGGACGAGCGGACGCGCCGCACAGGTCAAGGCGGAGGCCAAGACACCCGCAGCCGCGCTCGCACAGAAGCACCGGGAACCGACAACCCGCGTGTCGAAGGTGACGCCAACCAAGGGACAGATTCGCGCTAAGCCGTGCCAGAACTGCCCGAAGTCGAAACCGTTCGTCGCGGCCTGAATCGGGTCACGCTCAATCAACTGATTTGGGGTGGGGATGTGCTGCTGCCGCGCACGATCGCCCACCCCATTTCTGTGGGCGATTTTCTTCCGGGCATCGTCGGCTGCGAAATCTGCACCTGGCAGCGACGCGGCAAATATCTTTTAGCCGAGCTTGTCAAGCCGCACCGCAACTCACCCAAAGCGGCAGGCTGGCTCGGCGTCCATCTCCGCATGACCGGACAATTGCTCTGGGTGAAGCAGGACGAACCGCTAGCCAAACACTGCCGCATCCGACTGTTTTTTCCCCACCAGCGCGAACTGCGATTTGTCGATCAGCGCACGTTCGGCCAGATGTGGTGGGTCCCGCCCGATCGCCCTCCAGAAACGATTATCACCGGATTGCAGCGCCTAGGTCCCGAACCGTTTTCGGATGCGTTTTCGATCGACTATCTCGCCACTCAGCTTGCCCGCAGCCAGCGTCCGATCAAAAATGCCCTGCTCGATCAAAGCTTGGTGGCTGGCGTTGGCAACATCTACGCCGATGAAGCGCTCTTCTTAAGTCAAATTCATCCCCAAACGCCGAGTGCTGCGTTGAGTCGCGAGCAGATTGCCCGACTGCATCCAGCGATCGTGCAGGTGTTGCAAGACAGCATCGGCGCAGGCGGCACAACGTTCAGCGACTTTCGCGACGTGCAGGGCATCAACGGCAACTACGGCGGTCAAGCGTGGGTGTACGATCGCGCTAAACAGCCATGTCGCCGCTGCGAAACGCCGATCGAGCGGATTAAGCTGGCAGGTCGATCGTCTCATTTTTGTCCGCACTGTCAGCCAAAGATTAAGTAATGGCATTGACAGGTCGCCCCAGCGCGATCGCGGCTGCGTGAATCAAGGCTTCTGGCTCGATCGGTTTGGCGAGATGCTGCTGGAATCCGACTGAAATTGCTTGATCGTGTTCACTTTGGGCTGTGTAGGCCGTCAGCGCGATCGCCGGAATCTTCGCGTTGGAGTCGGGCAGCGAGTCGCTACACGAGTCTAAAGAGCGCACCTGCTCAATCAGCTTGTATCCGTCCATCTCCTGCATGGCAATGTCGCTAATTAGCAAATCGAACGGCGATCGCTTCAAATGTTCAAGGGCGTCTGAAGCAGAAGGCATGGCCGTGACAATCGCGCCTTCTTGCTCCAGCAAAAACGCAAGAAACTGTAAGGTAGACGGTTCATCTTCCACGATCAGAACGCGCACATTCTGCAAATGAAACTTGAGGTCGGCAGGCGGTTCCGGGTCAGGCTCGATCGACTGGGCAATCAGCGGCAGGCGGACGGTGAAGGTTGCACCCTTGCCAACTCCGGCACTCTCAGCGGCGATCGTGCCGCCATGCGCTTCAACCAACTGCCGCACCAGCGACAACCCCAACCCTAGCCCGCCGAATTGCCGAGTAATCGAACTATCTTCTTGGCGGAAGCGATCGAACACATACGGCAAAAAGTTCGGATCGATGCCTTTGCCTGTGTCGCAAACCGTAATTTCAGCGAGAGAATGAGGCGTCGAGGCATCCCGAACGCTCAACTTCACTTTCACCTTTCCACTGGTGGGCGTAAACTTAATCGCGTTCGAGAGCAGGTTCCAAACAATCTGCTGTAAGCGGCCAGCGTCACCCAGGACGATCGCATCAGACACGGCAAACTGAGTGGCAATCGCAATCGATTTGGCATCCGCAGCAGGGCGAACCGTTTCGAGTGCAGCAGCGATCGGTTCACTTAGATTAACTTTGGTCAGGTCGAGGCTGAGCTTGCCTTGAACAATACGCGACAAATCGAGCAGATCATCCACAAGTTGCGCTTGGCGCTTGGCGTTTTGCTCGATCGTGGCGAGGGCTTCTTGCAGCTTGGCCTGCGGCAGCTTTTTGGTTTGCAGCACTTTTGACCAGCCGAGAATCGGGGTTAGTGGTGTGCGTAGCTCATGGGAGAGCGTCGCCAGAAATTCATCTTTGGTGCGGTTGGCGGCTTCGGCTTGGTTGCGGGCACTGTGTTCTTGCTCTAGCAAATATTCGCGCTCGACTTCAAGCTGTTTGCGATCGCTAATATTTCGCTGAATCGCGACAAAATGCGTCACCTGCTGATTCACGTTGCGAATCGGCGTGATGTTCCATTCGACATAAAATTCGGTGCCGTCTTTGCGATAGTTGATTGCTTCACCGTGAAAGGGTTCGCCGTCTTCGAGA
Organism: Microcoleus sp. FACHB-1515; assembly: GCF_014696105.1. Classification (GTDB taxonomy): domain Bacteria; phylum Cyanobacteriota; class Cyanobacteriia; order Elainellales; family Elainellaceae; genus JAAUTJ01. Next base: position 41,409 of record NZ_JACJPO010000024.1, on the reverse strand, counting down.
TGCTGGCGCAGGTCGTCGAGCAGGTTGCGATCGGTATCTGATCCCTGCAAAATCCGGGGTGTTTTGCCCAGCACCTCGTGCGTGTCATATCCGGTCATTTCGCTAAAGGCCGGATTCACGTAGACAATCTCAGGTCCCGGTGGATTGAGATGCGCCGTTGTGATGATGATTGAATCTCGCGACTGCTGCACGGCAGAGAGCAACAGTCGAATCGCTTCTTCTGCGACCTGCAAATCGCGCAGCGCAGTGGTTAGGCGCTCTAGCGATTCGGTCAGTCGGCTTTTTTGCTGAAGTGGCAGTTGACTCGCATCTTCCTGTAGCTCGGCGACTCGTTTCTGCACATCTTGAATTTGATCAACAAAATCGTCCCCGTTCACGGTCTACCTAAAGATTGCGAGCATAGTAGATCCATTTTGAAGAATTTTGTCAGGACTGACATTGCTACTAAGAGAGATTTGGCAAGCCAGTGTTTGCGATTTGATCTGGGATGCATGAAGGAGTCGAGGTGCAACTCCCTCGTGCATCCCATTTTGCGAGTTTAGCCGCCTTCCTGTAACACCTTGGCTTTAGAATCGCCCCAGTAGGCGCTACAGGTGTAAACCTCTTTGGTGCCCTTCAGTTCAGTTGTCCAGCGGTAGATCGCAGAGCTGGGTTCCACGCCGATCTCGATCAGCTTTGCACCCATGTAGTATTCCATTTTCTTCTTGGTGAGGTCTTTGAGGCCATCGGGGGCGGTGCGATCGACCGTGCGGGTCAAATGCGCCTGCGTGTGTTTTGCCATGAGTATTTCGATTTGTGCTTCATTAATTAAGATAGATTACCGAAGCGATCGATTTCACACAGCAGGTGCATTGAGCCGCTGGCAGGGCAGCAAGCGACATCATCTCGCAAAGAGGAGCGAAGCTTGTACGCAATTGGAGCTTGGGCTTGGGCGCAAGGAAGGCGAACAGGCAGGCAAGCACGAGAAAGCCGGAGGCCGCGATCGCACCTTGACAAGATGCTTGCTGCCTCTCGGCTGGTTTCAATTAACGAGGGTCAAATTATGGGCGACCAGCGGAGCTTAGCTCGCTGTTGGCCTAATAATAATCCAGCGTCCTGTAGTAGGGTCGCGCTGTGCAATAAATGGATTCGGCTTTAGTTTACGCTTGGGCGGCTCTACTTGAGTCGTCATCGAACTAGAGGAATTATTGGACACCGCTGCACCTCACACGATCGCGTCTAGACAGGAGTTTCACTGAATATTCGCTGATCGTAGAAACACTCGCTGATGTGAGGGAATAGGGGTAAGACCCCTCATTCAGGTTCATTCTCAACGGGGGGTGTGAGGGCGAGAGAATGCAGTCAGTAACGATTCAGGAACTCAACCGAACGATTCAGGAACTCGATTATCAGTATCGATCGCCCTTCTCGTTCTGCAAGTGACGGCTGAGCACTACACTGGTGATTTTCGCAAGCGATCGAGGTGACATCAATCACAATTGCAGGACTCGATCGATCCGTGTCGCATCTGAGGATTTGCGTATCTGACCATCGTATCCGCAAGCTTGCTGCAAAAGCGTTGAACTGAATTGAAGTTTGCGCGAAGATATGGTGAAGTCTGGTGAAATACTGACACAGGGTGGATGCTTCAATTCGTCCACTGTGGACTGGCTGCGATCGACAATTTTGGATTTAACGTGCTGCACTTGCGATCGGGTGACGAATCAACACCTGCTTGAGATATTGGCCTGTGTAGGAGCGGGGATTTTCGGCAACTTGTTCGGGCGTACCGACTGCGACAATTTCGCCACCGCGATCGCCGCCTTCTGGCCCCAAATCGATCACCCAATCTGCACAGCGAATCACGTCCAGATTGTGTTCGATCACAAGAACGGAATTACCTTTATCTACAAGCCGCTGCATCACGTCGAGCAGTTTGTGAACGTCATAAAAGGACAATCCGGTGGTCGGTTCATCGATCAGGTAAAGCGTTTTTCCGGTTGCGCGGCGTGACAGTTCGGAGGCGAGTTTTAGGCGCTGAGCTTCCCCACCAGAGAGCGTTGGGGCGGTTTGGCCTAAGCGGACGTAGCCCAAGCCGACATCGACCATTGTTTCCAGTCGGCAGTGGGCTTTGGGAATGTTGACAAAGAATTCGAGGGCTTCGTCGGCGGTCATGTTCAGCACATCGGAGATCGATTTGCCTTTGTACTTCACCTGCAAAGTTTCGCGGTTGTAGCGTGCGCCTTTGCAAACTTCGCACTGCACATAGACATCCGGCAGGAAGTTCATTTCGATCACGTTGACGCCTTGTCCACCGCAGGCTTCGCAGCGTCCACCTTTGACGTTGAATGAGAATTGTCCGGCCTTGTAGCCTCTGGCTTTGGCCTCGATCGCTTCGGAAAACAGTTCGCGAATCACGTCAAATACGCCCGTATAGGTGGCGGGGTTGGATCTGGGTGTCCGACCGATCGGAGACTGGTCGATGACGATCGCCTTGTCCAGCGCATTCAGGCCGCCCACTTCGTCCATTTCCTTGGAGGGCGGAATTTTGCGGCCAAAGTGCTGCTGAATGGCGGGATAGAGCAGTTCGTTGACCAGCGTGGATTTGCCCGATCCCGATACGCCCGTGATGCAAACGAGTTTGCCCAGCGGGATGTCTACGTCAATATTTTTGAGGTTGTTGCGGTGGGCGTTGCGGATGCGGAGGCTGCGGTTGTTTCCGGGGCGGCGTTCGGCTGGCGTTTCGATCACGCGACGACCGGAGAGATATGCGCCCGTCAGGGAATGCTCGGCTTTCAGCAGATTTTCGAGTGAACCTTGGGCGACGATCGATCCGCCATGTACGCCCGCACCGGGACCAATATCCACGAGATAATCGGCAGCGCGAATCGTGTCTTCGTCATGTTCCACGACGATCAGCGTGTTGCCCAAATCGCGCAGGCGGTGCAGCGTTTGCAGGAGGCGATCGTTATCCCGCTGATGCAGTCCGATACTCGGCTCATCCAAAACGTACAGAACGCCCGTCAAGCCGGAACCAATCTGCGTGGCGAGTCGGATGCGCTGGGCTTCGCCGCCGGATAAGGTCATCGCCGTGCGATCGAGCGTCAGATAATCGAGTCCGACATCGAGCAAAAACTGAAGTCTCGCTCGGACTTCCCGGAGAGCTAGATCACCAATTTGCGCTTGGCGGGGCGTCAGGTTCATCTGCGTAACGCGATCGAGACAGTCGCGAATCGAAACGCTGGTGAGGTCTTTGAGGCGATATTGTCCCAGTCGGACGGCGAGCGAGGCGGGCTTGAGGCGATCGCCGCCGCAAACTTCGCAAGGCTGATTCACCAAATATTGTTCCAGCTTCTGCCGATACATCTCCGATGTGCTTTCTTCGTACTGCCGTTCCAGCATCGGGAGGACGCCTTCATAGCGGCGGTGATAGCCCTTGGTGTCGCGATAGCGCGAATCGGATTCGATGTAGATTTTTTCGTCGGAGCCGTGCAAAATCGCGTGCTGCTGGTCGGGTGTCAGGTTTTCCCAGGGCGATTGCAGTTCAAAGCCGAACGCTTTGCCGACGCTGTAGAGCAGCGAGAAGTAGTAGGTGTTGTCTTTTTCTGACCAGGGAGCGATCGCCGCATAAACCGGAAGTGAGGGATCGGGCACAACCAACTCAGCCGAAAAGGTGCGCTTTGTGCCCAAGCCGTGACAGTCGGGACAAGCTCCATACGGTGAGTTGAACGAGAACAGACGGGGCGAGAGTTCTTCCATCACCGCGCCGTGAATCGGACAGGCGAAGTTTTCTGAGAAGACGACATCGATCGACTGGGGCGCTTCCTCTTCTTCCGGCTGGCCGTAGCGTCCGGCAGGCTCAGCCGCCACGTTGGGCAAAACGGATAGCTGCGATCCAGACGGCAGCGGAATGACGTTATTCGAGTCGGGCAGAATTTCGACGATCGCAATGCCTTCCGATCGCTTCAGGCAGGTCGAAAGTGAATCGACGAGCCGTTCTTGAATGTTGTCGCGCTTGACCAGTCGATCGACCACGACTTCGATATCGTGATAGTGATTTTTGTCGAGTTCGATCGAATCGCTCAGTTCGCGCACTTCGCCATCGACGCGGACGCGCACAAAGCCTTCTGAGGCAAGGCTGGACAACATTTTCTTGTGTGTCCCTTTTTTGCCGCGCACGACCGGAGCGAGAATCTGAAAGCGGGTGCGATCGGGCAGTTCCATGACGCGATCGGTCATTTCGTCGATCGTCTGCGGCACGATCGATCGATCGCAAATCGGGCAGTGCGGCTCTCCGGCGCGTCCGTACAAAAGACGCAGGTAGTCGTAAATTTCCGTCACGGTTCCGACCGTCGATCGCGGATTGTGTGACGTGGATTTCTGGTCGATCGAAATCGCGGGGCTGAGTCCTTCGATCGCGTCTACGTCCGGCTTATCCACCTGTCCCAAAAACTGACGGGCGTAGGCGCTGAGCGATTCCACGTAGCGGCGTTGACCTTCGGCAAAAATCGTGTCAAAGGCGAGGGAAGATTTGCCCGACCCGGAAACGCCTGTGAAGACGATCAGGCGATCGCGGGGCAGTTCCAGGTCAATATCTTTGAGGTTGTGCTGTCGTGCGCCCCGGATGCGAATGCTGTTGAGCGACTGGATCGATCGATGGCCGTTTTGGTGTCCGTTCTGATGAGCATCAGCGGAAGCAGGAACAGAAGGGCGGTCAGATTTGCGATCAGGCATGGAGGGGCAGTCCCAAAGCAGCATTTCTACGGGCAACAGTCCTTAATGATCCTATCGCTACTCCCCAAATTTCAGGAATAGCCCGATAGACAAAGGGGTGCAAACGCCTATTTTAGCTTGCTTTCCTGAGTTCAGTACAGACGTTCTGAGTTCTGCGACAGCGATCGAGCGACACCCTGCTGGGAAATTGCGATCGCTAGCCATCACCCAGAAATAGCCATTAAGTTGACCTTGCTTGCGGCGATAGGCGATCGAAACTTTCGCATTCGTTCAAAGATTTAATGAGGCGATCGATCTTCCAGTGAAATCGGTCGCCTCTTTTTTCTGATAATTCTTATCTGAAATTGACCGCAAATTCTCTGTTTACGAGCCACTTTTTGGAGTGCTAATTTAGGTGCTGAAGTGCGCTCTTCTGTAGCAAATTGCTTTTCTAGCTGGCTTCACGAAAACGTAAAATTCAGAGAATTCTAATATTTTTCCGAAATTTTACTGATTCAGTAATTCAACTTTACGCACACTTCAAACCTGAGAGGTTTCGCCTCACAATTTATTTACAAATTCGGAGTACATTACCATGACTTCTTTTGGCGCGACTGGCAAAATTACCACTGACTTTGGCGGCAATGACGAAAGCCGCGATGTCATTGCCCTAAGCGATGGCAAGATTTTAGTGGGTGGCTTCATTGGTAGGAGGACGACTGGAAATGACTTTGCGATCGCTCGCTACAACGCTGATGGTACATTAGACGCTAGCTTTGGAATCGGTGGCAGTGTCACTACAGACATCCGCAACAACAGCAATGATGTCGGCTTTGGTATGGCCGTGCAAAGCGATGGCAAAATTCTTCTAACTGGTTTTACGAGTCCAAGCAGTCCTGCTGATGACTTCGTGGTTGTTCGTTACAATCCAGACGGAACACTTGACACCAGCTTCGGTACAGGTGGCATCGTCATAACCGAGACCAACGGCGGTTTCGCGCATCGCGTGGCTGTACAGAGTGATGGCAAAATTGTGGTTGCTGGTCATGCTGGTGGCACTGCTAGTAGCGATTTTGCCGTTTTCCGCTACAACATAGATGGCTCACTCGATACCAGTTTCGGCACAGGTGGCAAGGTCGTTACTGATCCTGGTGACGACAACACCTTTAACATTGCCTATGGTCTAGCCATACAGAACAACGGCAAAATCCTCGTCACTGGTTACGCTGGCAACCGTTGGGATGTTGCGATCGTTCGCTACAACGAGGACGGTACACTCGACACTAGCTTCGGCACAGGCGGTAAAGTCATCACTGACATTAATAACTCTACTGACCTTCCTTACAGTTTGACCGTACAGAGCAATGGGAAAATTCTCGTCGCTGGTTATTCTGTCAGCAACAATTACAACTTTGCGCTCGTCCGCTACAACGAAGACGGCACACTTGACACCAGCTTCGGTACAGGCGGAAAACTCGTCGATGACAGTTTCAACAGCAGTTACGGCTCTGGTGATCCTCCCATCAGTATAAAAGTGCAGAGTGATGGCAAAATTCTCGTTGCTGGTCACAAGGCTGGTGTCTATGGAGTTAGCACCACCGATTTTGCCGTCGTCCGCTACAACGAAGATGGTACGCTCGACACTAGCTTCGGTACGGGTGGCATTGTTACAACTGACATTAATAACACCCCAGACATCAGCTACGGGATGACTGTGCAGATTGATGGCAAGATTTTGGTGGTTGGAAACACCAGCGACAGGTTTCGCAACAATTTTGCGATAGTCCGCTACAACCCAGACGGTAGCCTTGACGCTAACTTCCTGCCAACCTCAGCCGATGCGATCGTCAGCACGATCGCAAACACGCCTTACACCTTCGCCGCCTCCGATTTTCCCTTCAGCGATGCCAACGGTGAAACGCTGCGATCGATCTACATCACTGGCCTCGAAACAGCAGGCAGTTTGTTTTTCGACAGTGACGGCAACGGTCAGGAAGACGACGGCGAAGCAGTGCGGATCGATCGCATCATTCCAGTAGACGACCTCAACAAGCTGAAATTTACGCCCGATGCCAACGTCGATCGCGCCAGCTTTCAGTTCAGAGTCCGAGATGCCTATGGCTTCAGCACAGCCGATTACACGATGTCGATCGACCTTGACGAGCCGCCCAGCATCAGCGGCACACCCGCAACGACGATCGACGAAGACGGCATATACAGCTTCACCCCAACCGCGATCGACCCCGAAAGAACCTCGCTGATTTTCACGATTCAAAATCAACCGACCTGGGCAACCTTCGACACTGCCACCGGAACCCTCAGCGGCACACCGACCAACGCAGCAGTCGGAACCACTTCCGGCATCGTGATCAGCGTCTCGGACGGCGTAAACTCGATCGCCCTGCCCGCCTTTGATCTCACCGTCACCAACACCAACGACGCGCCCACTGTGGCAAATGCGATCGCTGACCAAACCGCCCAAGCCGGACGCGCCTTCCGCTTCAGCCTGCCATCGCAAACCTTTCAGGATATTGACGCTCAAGACCGCCTCACCCTCAGCGTCACGCAAGCCGACGGCACAGCCCTACCAAGTTGGCTCAGCTTCAATCCGGCAACAGGTGAATTCACAGGGACGCCGCCGCAAGCCGGATCGCTCTCTTTGAAAGTCACCGCAACCGATCGCGCCAACGCTTCGATTCGCGATGAATTTGTCTTGTCGATCGCGCCTGCTCCCCTCACCAACCCCGACCCGACTCCTACCAATCCGCTGAGCGGACAACTGGGTGAATGGCCTATTAGCTTTGGCAGAATCACCAATCGCAAAAACGGCACCTCCAAAGCCGATCGACTCATCGGCACAAACGGCAACGACGGCCTCAACGGTCGGCGCGGCGATGACTTGATCAATGGCCGCGCTGGAGACGACATTCTTGATGGTGGCAGAGGTGACGATCGCCTCGCCGGAGGCGCAGGCAACGATCGCCTCGCCGGAGGTGCAGGAAGCGATCTGCTGATCGGAGGTGCAGGCAACGATCGCCTGATTGGTGGACTTGGATTTGGCAGAGACACGCTAATTGGCGGAGCAGGCAGCGATATGTTTGTGCTGACGGGGACAGGTAGAAGCCATACGATCGTTGACTTTGAAGCGGGCGATCGAATTCATCTGGCTAGCATCTTCGCTTCATCCAGCTTTCGCGAGGCAACATTAGATCAGGTGATTCGCGTCAATCAGGTCGGTGCAAACACCGAAATTCAATTCGATATTGATGGCCTCGGCAGCGGCAGCACCTATAAAACGATCGCCAGCCTGCAAAACTTTACTGCTGCCAATCTCAGTGCAAGCAATTTCGTCATCCGCTAGGGCGCGGTTTCGATCGCTTGAACATGCAGCGTATTTAAGCCCGATCGCCTCAGACGCTATTCGCAACCGCTCGATCGATCGGCGGTTGCGCCAGCGGCAGCGTACAGCGAATCTGGTAGGCTGGCTCGATCGTCTGCTCCAGTCCGCCCTGCATCTGTTCAAGCAGCAGTTGATCGATCATGAGATTGAGTCCGGTTTCTGGAACGGGTTCGGTGCTGGCAGGTCGATCGTCCGTTACGGTGATTTGAGCGGTTTTTGTGGCGGGTGAAGCTTGAGCGGCAACTTGGATCGTGCCTTCGCGCATCGTGGCGATCGCGTTGGTGACGAGATGCAGCAGAATTTGCCGTAGCCAGCGCGGGTCAGCCGTCACGTAAATGGCGCGATCGGGGCGATCGAATTCGAGGCGGAGGCTGCGGTTTTGTGCTTGCAAATAGGTGAGGCTGCGGACTTCTTCAAACAAACTTGATAGCTGGACGGGCTGAAGTTCCAGAGCCACCGTACCCGCTTGCACTTTGGAAACTGAAATGACTTCATCGAGTCGGGAGAGCATTTTTTGGGCGGCAGCTTGCGCTTGGGCGACAAATTCACGTTCTTCTTCGGGACTGTCGCTCAGGTCAGAGAGGATAAGCTGGTGCAGGCTGATGATGCTGTTGAGTGGCGATCGCAACTCGTGCGAAGTTTTAGCGAGAAATGTCGCCTTAAAGCGTTCCATCTCAATCGCCATGCGGTAGGCAGGCTGAGCATCAAGTTGAGCAATGGCATCGGTTGCAACGGGCGATCGCCTCGTGGGTTGAAGCCGTTTGCTCAGCAGCCAGCCCATTCCTAGCCCGACGCCCCAATAGAGAAATTTGCTCCAGTCCATGATTGCTGCAACGAATACGGCTTGACGTGAATAGCGGCGACTCGGATCTTACGGGCAACCTGGCGATCGCTTGCTGAAGTTGAACATCGTCAAAATCGCCGCTGCTCCTGCCGCTTGCAGCAGGGGGCGACGAACATCAGCTAAGCCTACCATAGGCATTTCAGTTTCAGGCTATTCCGGCAGTCCCCAAATTCTCAGCCGATCGGCCAGCCAGCCTGTTTCGCGCAGCCGATCGATTGAGGCGTTCACGCGCGATCGCAAACTGCTGTAGCGGTTGCCTTTGGGCATCGCGACGCTGAGCGCTTCGGCGGAAATGAGCTGCTCAATGCGGCGATATTGCGGCAATTCTTGCACCCAGCCCGTGAGAATGCTGGCGTCAGCGGCAAACGCGATCGCTCGATTCGTCTCCAGCAAAGTCAAGGCATCTTGATATGAGTTGGCTCCCACCAACAGGGCAGACGGCAACAGCGATCGCACAGTGGCGATTGTGCTAGAGCCATTCAGAACCGCGATCGGCTGACGCAGCAAATTAGGCAGCCGATCGATCGCCGGATCTTTCGTGACAAATGCCGTTCCGTCAAAGTAGTAGGGTGAACTGAAATCTACCAGTCGGGCACGGGCAGGAGTTGCCGTCATCCGCGCAATCACCAGATCCACTTCACCCGCAAGCAGCACAGACAGGCGGCGATCGTTGTGCACAGGTACAAAGGTCACTTCGGCTTCGTCACCGAGCAGATCGATCGCCAACTGCCGCGCCAAATCGATTTCCAAGCCAGCCAGTTCGCCATCTTGCAGAAAGCCAAGCGGCGGCGAATTGTCCTTTACAGCAACAATCAGCCGCCCCCGTTCTTGAATTTCTGATGCGGTTGCTGCCCGACTGGGCAGGGCAACTGCCTGGGTGAGCAACCACCCGACCAGCAGCAACACTATCAGCCAAATTGTCCGCCGCTTCACGGTTGCACTCAGTCTACTTGGCTCAGTCTGTTTGGATCGATTTACCGGGCTTGACCTGCCGCTTCGACCACTTTGCCGAAGCCGGACGGATCGAGAACGGCCATTTGTGCGAGCATCTTGCGGTTAATTTCAATGTTGGCTCTTTTGAGGCTGCCCATCAGTTGGCTGTAGCTCATGCCGTGCAGTCTGGCAGCGGCGTTGATGCGCGTAATCCACAGACGACGAAAATCGCGCTTGCGCTTGCGGCGATCGCGATAAGCGTTTCGCAGGGCTTTCATCACCTGCTGATTGGCGGTGCGAAACAAAGTCGAGTGCGAACCTCGAAAGCCTTTGGCGAGTTTTAGAATTTTTTTGCGGCGCTTACGTGCAACATTGCCGCGCTTAACCCGTGTCATGATTGAGAGTTCCTAGTAGTTGCGAGTGGGCGATCGTGCCTTATAAATAGGGCAGCATCAGTTCGACGTTTTCGGCATCGCGCTCGTGGACGACGACCAATCCGGTCAGCCGACGTTTGCGTGTCGAGGTTTTGTGCTGGAGCATGTGGTTTTTGAAGGCTTTGCGGCGCATCAGTTTTCCGCTACCGCTCCGCTGAAAGCGCTTGGCAGCCGCCTTCCGAGTTTTGAGCTTGGGCATCAATTTGGCTTAAATTCAACACAGTCTATGATCTTACCAGCGATCGCGGCATTTCGGCTACTGCAACAAACCGTTTGGCAAGGCAACCATTGAAAACATCAGGAAAAATTGACGCTTACGATGCTTGCGATCGATCGTCTGGCGATTTCATCAGGCGATCGCGAATTTGGGCAAGCCGTGCTTGATTGTTAATGGGCGATCGCGGCATAGGCGTCGAGGTATCCGGCCAAAACGAAAGATCGCTGCATGGGCAATCCAGCGATTGAACGCCCAAATTCGGCACAGGCACAGGCATGGCACAGCGAGCGCAGGGGTTGATTTCCCAACCGGGACTGAGCAGTTCGGCAACGGTTTGCTGAGTTCCCTCTAGGTAGCAGTCGCCCGCATCTGCTGATGTGATGCGTTGCCAAATGCCTTCAAACGCCTCGCTGTATCGATCGCCTTGAATGACAGGCTGGGGCAGAAGGGCTTCTTTGCCGCCGTCAATCAATATTTTCTTGCCAAGCTGAAACCAATAGGCGAGATATTGTCTCACTTGTGCTGAATCAGCCATTGGAACTTCCTCAAAACGCCAATCTTGTCACACTGGTTTACAGTTTGTAAGATTTAGATTCAATTCTTGGAGCCTCAAGCGGCAGATTGACCCTTAATGCTCAGGATGGAAATTCACCCTCTTACCTTTCGATCGTAACGAAATTTACGCAGACAAACTGTGAAGGGAATCTATAGTTCCTTGCTGCTCGACTGCGGCAGGCTAATCGACTGCGGCAGGCAGTCGCACTCCAACGCGCGTCAGATCGATCGCATAGCCGCCTGTTACGAGATAAACTGCGTCTGCGATCGTGCCAATCGCTCTGGTCAGGTTGCCCAAGCGATCGCGAAACTGTCGCCCACTTTGATACGCGGGAACTACGCCCCAGCCAACTTCCTCCGCGACAAAAATGAGATCGCTTGGCGTTTGCTGCAAGCAGGTAAGCAGGTGAAAAACGCTTTGCTGCCAATCGATTTCGGACTGGTCGATCAAATTTGCCAGCCAGGTTCCCAGCGAATCGACTAGCAGGCATTGTGTAGATTTGGCTTGGGCGATCGCATCTGCCAGTTCGATCGGCACATGCCAAGTTTGCCAGTCTGCCGGACGCCGCTGCTGGTGTTTGGCAATGCGAGTTTGCCATTCGCGATCGTCCAGATTGACTTGAGCAGTCGCAATGTAAACGATCGATCGTGTGGACTGGCGGGCGATCGCTTCTGCCCATTCGCTTTTGCCCGATCGAGCGGGACCTGTAACTAAAATCAGCATTTGCGGCGATGAAGTTGGATTTGCAGAAGACTAGCGTATCGCCGATTTGCCGCCGTGCGAGTTTCGGCAGTTCCAGCCAGCAAAAAACTCCTCAATTCCTGAACCGGAGTTGAGGAGCGAGTGCGATCGCCAGTCGATCGCACGAGCCAAGCAAAATTAGACGATCACAAAGTTGGTCGAGGCGAGGCTGGTGGCCGTGACATTTTGCAGCGTTGCCAGCGTCACCAATGTGCTGCCTGCGCCGCTGCCGTCTGCATCGATTTTGATGTCGGTGTTGGCTCCGGTTTGCACCAGTTGCACAAACTGCTCATAGCGGGCAAACGGCGTTGCGCCACCGAACTGCGAAGCGGACATAATGCTACGCAAATCGATTAAATCTTCAGCACTGTTGAAGTCCGTGATGGTGTCTGCGGCTTCGCCGAGATTATTAAACGTGAACTGATCGCGACCGCCGCCGCCCGTCAATCTGTCGTTGCCTGCGCCACCCACAAGAACGTCATTGCCTGCGCCGCCAATCAAGGTGTCTGTACCTGTACCACCCAGCAGCATATCGTTTGCGGCTCCACCGTTGAGCGAGTCGTTGCCTGCGTCGCCCAGCAGCCTGTCATTTGCACTTCCACCGTTGAGCGAGTCATTGCCCGCATTGCCCCGGATGCTATCACTGCCCGCTCCGCCAAACAGCTTGTCGTTGCCTGCGCCGCCAGAGAGGACGTTTCGATCGCGATCGCCCCGCAAGGTGTCGGCTCTGCGTGTGCCTGTGAAGTTTCGACCCTGCCTGCCCTGATTGAACAAGGGAAGCGCGATGGCAGTTCCAGTACTGCCGTCGATCGGGGCTGGATCACCTGTGCCACCCGTACCCGTACCGCCGCCACCTGTACTATTTGCAGAGGTGATGTTAAGTACAAAGACATCGCTGACTGTGGCCGTACCGTCATCAGCAATGACTTTGACGTTGATTGAACCAACGTCGCTGGCAGTGGGTGTGCCGCTGAAAGTGCGAGTGCTGGGATTGAAGCTTAGCCAGTTGGGAAGTGCCGTCCCATTGTCGAGCGTGGCGCTGTACGTGAGGCTGTCATCGTCGGCATCGGTGAAGCTGTTGGCCGGAAGCGTGAAGCTGAACTGACTGCCTGCTTGCCGAGCCGTATTTGCGATCGCGTTGGCAACGATCGGAGTTTGATTCGCCGCAACATTAAGCATGAACTCATCGCTGACCACTCCACCTCGACTATCCCTAGCCGTAACTTTGAGGTCGATCGAGCGGACATCAGCGGCGGTAGGTGTGCCGCTCAAGGTACTGAAGCCATCAAAGATGAGCCAACTGGGAAGCGGCGTATCATCAGCAAGCGTCACTTCATAAGTGAGGCTGTCGTTATCCGGGTCAGTAAAGCTGTCGGTCGGAATTGTGAAGCTGAAGAGACGATTTTCGCGGGCGCTGGCATTGGCAATTCCATTTACTAGCGTGGGATTTCGATTGGGTGCGTCAACGTCAAGCGACATTGTGTAAGCCCGATCGCTGAACTCAAAGCCGTCACTAACCTTGAACTGGAATTCAGCATAGTCCTGACCGCTTTCGCCCGCCGCAGGCTTGAATTTCAGCTTGCCCAGATCGTTCACTGAGATTTTTCGACCGATCGTGACGGCTTCGCCGGAATCTGCGGTGTTGCTGTCATCGCTATCGAGGAACAGTTCGCCTACACTGGGAAGCTGCGTAATTTCCACTTCAGCAAAGGCGTTGCTGTCATCATCGCGAAAGCCAAAGTCGAAGGCGCTGAAAACAGCTACTTCATTGAAGGGAACGCGCTTATCGCTATCGATCGCAGTCGGAAGTGTATTGTTGATAAAAATCTGAACGCCTCTACTTTCGTCAGCGACATAAAGCGTGTTGCCCTCTGCCAGAATGCTGCGGGCACTGCCCGGCGTGTCGATCGCATCTGGAAGCAGCGCTGGTCTTTCTGGATTAGTCAGGCTGATCAGCCGCACCCCATTCGCTTCAGTTGCCACATAGAGAACGTTGCCTGATCCTGCTCCCGTAACACTCACCGCATTTCCACCCACATCGATCAAATCTTGCAAAACTGGCTGGTTTGAATTTGCGATGTCGATGGGCCGTACACCTGAAAAGCCATCGGCCACAAACAAAGTGTTGCCCACGACGGCCAAACTCTGAGCAGTACCGGGAGTGTCGATCGCAGCGAGCGGTTGGGGACTATTGGGCTGGCTAATGTTGTAGCGCTGTACGCCCTCGCCGCCGTCAGCAACATAAAGAATGTCGCCAACGACCGCAACGCTGCGGGCAGTGCCTGGAGTGTCGATCGATGGCAGGGGCGTTGGATTGGAGGAGTCAGCAAAGCTAACCCGTTTCACGCCGTCGCCTTCGGTCGCGACATAGAGGGTGTCACCAAAGACCGCAACGCTCACCGCATTACCGCCGACATTGATTGGCGACGAAGCCGCTTGCGGACTGCTTGGATCAGCCAAGCTGATCGGTAAGACACCGGAAAATCCGTTGGCTACGAACAAGGCGTTGCCCAACACTGCTAAACCTTGAGCAAAACCGGAAGTGCCGATCGGAGCAAGCAGTTGTGGCGCTGCTGGATTGCCGATATCGATTCGCTGAACTCCCGAACCGCCATCGGCCACATACAGAATGCCGTTGATCAGCAGGACGCTGCGAGCATTATCTGGCGTATCGACGGATCGATTGATCAGACTCAAAACGTTTGCATATGCGGCTTGCGTGGCTGCGTCAAACGCGATCGCACTTTTGACATCGCCAAGCTGCACGTCGAGATGCCAATCACCGCCCAAGGCGCGATCGCCCGTCAAATTGTTTGATGCGGCGATGTTCGCACCTGTCAAGCTGCGGATCTGCTCAACGAAGGCAAGGCCGCGATCGCCTGAAGCCACATTGCAGCCGTATAGCAAAATGTCAGCTTCACTGAGGACACTGCGCCAGCTTTGCAGCAAAGTTGCATAGGTCGGCAGGGTGTCTGCACTCAGCCAAGTATTACCAAGCTGCACTGCACCTGCCACACCGTGCGAAACAATGTGAACACTAGAAACCTGAGTTTTGTGCAGCAAAGCTTGCGTAATTTGCAAGACACCATCTTCGTTTGGATGGAGAATGAAAACTTCTGTGTGAGGTGGGATGCCCGTCAGCAGTTGCTCGTAGTCTTGAACACCAGTATCAATGAACAGCAAAGCAGTGGGAGAGGGTGAATTGGACGTGGAGACCAAAGCGGAATCGGATCGAGGGTAGAGCAAGCCTGCCATAACATTAAGGTAAAGAATATAGGGTGTTGAAAGCAGTTTGATCGAGCGCGATCGCAGCGCCTGTCAAACAATCAAAAGCTTTCGTTCGCCTTGTGCCTCCCCAGTATTCCCAAAACAAATGTGAAAATTGAGACGATCTCGAATTTTTCGTTGGGTGGAAATACTGAATTTTCAGTCCATGCTAAAGATGGAAAGAAATATTGCGGTTCGCCAAGCTCTGTCGCGCTTTGCCAAAAAGCAGCTAAAATAGCCGCAATTTCAGTTATCGCTAGCCCTAGGTTGTGTCCGTATCCGATCGCCACCGTGATGCGATCGCTTTGCTGGATTCACGCTGGCTGCGCGATCGAGTTTGCTGGCGTTATAAGTGTCTTTTGGAGGCAGATCGAGCGGTTATGACCAAACCTCAATTGCAGCGCATCGAATCCACCTTGGCAAAGCTGGGTGACTCAAGCGAGGCAAACGTGCCTGCCCTGCCCAGCTTTAAAATCAGTGCTTCAACGACTGCGGCTCGTGTCCCCCGTGTCAGCCTTGAGAATGCTAGCTTGCCCAATCTGCCCAAGTTCAAGCCGCCTAGCATCAGCAGCCACCACCACGCGGCCAATCCTGCCCTAGCTGCCAATCTACTCAAGACGATCGCCACCAAAGTCAATGTGTGGCAAACCGAGCTTCAGCAGGTCATGCGGCAAATTCAAGCGCTATACGAAGAAGGACCAATCATCGATGGCTGGCTGGATGCACACGCGCCGTCTACTGCTGCCGATCCTTCAACGCTGCGCCATGCCGAGGTTGATCGCTTGATGGACTATGTGCAGGAAATTTGTCAGACGCCGTCAGCGGCGATCGATTCGTCGCCAGCGGGATATCGCCTGTGTGGACTGGATACAGACGGCAAGTTGTGGTCGCGCCCTTGCCCGCCCGATCAGCTTCCACAGGTGAGCCTGGCGATCGCCCGCTATCAAAAACTGCGCCAACTCCTCGCTCGCAAACAGCAGCTTGAAACGCAACTCCACGACTTAGCCCAAACATTAATTCCAATTCAAACGCACCTGCAATCGCTGAGCTAGGCATTCAAGCACCCGCGATCGCTCAAATTAACAAACATCAGAATTTTCTAATGTGGAGCGCTGTAATTACTTGCAGCAACTTCATTTTTTATCTTTTGAGTCAGTGAACACCACTAAATATTAACCAGGAAAGCCTCAAACTGTGCAGCTTTGGGCTTTGAATTTAATAGTATCTAAGAAGCGTAGAACTCTGGAGCCACAACATGTCCTGTTACGCTCACCCCGGTCTATGCCACTCGAACCAAGTTAATTTGCTAGAGAAACAGATGGCAGATTCGGCGCAGATTTGTTGCGCGATCGCAGTTTGTCTACCGTACTCTTCACCACGCTTGCCAGCGGCACGGCGATCAGCAAACCCAACACCCCGCCAATTTTTCCACCCAGAAACAAGGCAGCAATCAGCCAAATCGGATTCAGCCCGATCGTTTGACCCATCATTCGGGGCGAGATCAAAATGTCATTCACCTGACCAATCACGATCGCCGTAATCAGCACGCGAATTCCCTGCCCAAAGTCTTGCAGGGAAACAATCAAGCTGACAATCGCGATTGTAACAATTCCGGCATAGGGAATCAGCGTACTTAGCCCAATCACCAGACCAAACAAAATTGCGTAGGGGACGCCCCAAAGCAGTAGCCCCAGAGTTTGTGCCAGACTCAAAATTCCTGCCAGGATCACCTGCGTGCCAAAATAGCGGCGAAACGTCGTTTGAATTGAATCTTGCAGTGTCTCATTCCAGGGAGAAGGTAACCAGCTAAAAATTCCGTCCCAAGCACGTTCGCCGCCAACCAAAATAAAGATTACCAGCACCCCATAAAACAGCACATTGACCAAACTGTTAATGGTGGTTGCAACAACGGCTAGCGCCTGATTGCTGGCAACCTGAAAGACGCGACCCAGTTGATTGATGCTCTGCTCTAGCAGATTGGGCAGATTTATGGGTAGGTTTTGATCGATTGCAAATTGCCGCAAAATCTGAAGCTGCCGATCGCCCGACTCCACTAGCTGTGGCACATTGGCAACCAGGGCGCTGAACTGATCGAACACCAGCGGACCGATCGTCACCGCAGCGCCTCCCACCCCCAGCAGCGCCACCAGCAGCACAATGGCGATCGAAACTCCCCTCGCAACGCCCTGTTTCTGTAAAAATCGGGCAGGCAAATTGAGCAGAAAGGCAGAAATGGCAGCAGCGATCAGGGTATTGAGAAAAGGCTGAAGGTAGTCGAATAGCTGTAGCAGTAGCCAGCCGTTCAGGAAGGCAAAAGGAAACACAATCCAAACCTTGAGCCAGTCCGGAAGTACTTTTAGGGTTTCAAGCATAAGGTTTCAAGCGTAGGATTCCAAGCATTGTGTCACTAGACATTCTCTAAGCGAGGATAATGCTAAAACTGCCTTTTCTTCGATGCCAAACGCAAAGAAGGTGCATCAATCTCATCGTTAGTGCTGTATCGATGCAGAAGAGCCAATCCTTTCTTTTCCATCGGCATGATTCGATCGCGAGGCATAACCAGCGCTGCTGACGACAATTGCTTTCTCAGGCGAGCAACTCGATAAAATCGAAAAAAAGGCCGCTGGTGGGCGACCTTTCAAAATGCGATTGGTTTGTAGCGTTGCCTTAGGCGAGTCCGGTGTTCATGCCGGGTTTGCCAGTAGATAGTTCCACCTTGACAATTTTGCCGCCCATTTTTTGAATGCGCTGCTGCTCTTTGAACCAGTTCTCGTAGGGAACGAGCTTGGTGAAGTATGTATTTTGCAGTTCGCGCTGCGTCCGAATTCGGGTTTGGCTAGGGACGCAGGCGGTCACTTTGAACATCCGCATGGGGTTTGACTCCTAAAGTTGAGGGAACCGATCGAGACGCTTTTGTCTAACAGTTTTGAGGAAAGCTCTCGCAGACGATCGATCGCTGCAAGCTGAACGGAGCTTTGCCTGCTATGAAATTTTGAATTTCTATTGTCGCATTAATTGCGATCGAAGTTCTGAGCGTCTGAAGTCAATCTTAAATCGGCACAGCCACAAGATTAGCCCTTGCGAACTTAACACTCACTCCAGACGGCTCAGAGCTTACACTGCTAACCGCTCATACCCGATTAGCAAAACGGCTTCTTAGCTCAAGCCAGAGCAGATGTAGTCGAGGTAGACACCCATTTCCTTACCTGCGTCTGCGCCCACCAAGCTGGCGGTCACTTCCTTCATGGCTTGGATCGACTGCACAGTGGCAGCAATGGGCACACCCAGCGAGTTGTAGGTTTCCTTCAGGCCGTTGAGCACGCGCTCATCGAGGATGGAAGGATCGCCAGCCAGCATTGCATAGGTGCTGTAGCGGAGGTAGTAGTCCAGATCGCGGATGCAGGCAGCATAGCGACGGGTGGTGTACATGTTTCCACCGGGACGAGTGATGTCAGAGTAAAGCAGCGACTTGGCGACGGCTTCTTTGACGATTTGAGCGGCGTTGGCGCTGATCGTGGTGGCTGCACGGACGCGCAGTTCACCCGTTTGGAAGTAGCCTTTCAGCTTTTCCATTGCGCTGGTGTCCAGGTACTTGCCTTGAACGTCGGAGGAGTTGATAACCGAGGTAATTGCGTCTTGCATGGATTTGATTCCTTGAAACCGAGTTGCAATACTGTTAAATGAAACAGCCGTTTACTAAAACAGCCGTTAGTGAAACAGCAGAAAAAGGGCTAAGCCTTACTGCATTGCGCCGACGAGATAGTCGAAGTAGGAGCCAGCTTCAGCGGCATCTTCGCCCGACATCATCGAGGTGGCAACGTTCTTCATGGCGCGGACGCTTTCTGCAACAGCTTCGATCGGAGTTCCGAGCGACTTGTACATTTCGCGCACGCCGACGACGCCGATTTCTTCGATCGGGGTCACGTCACCTGCAACGATTCCGTAGGTGATCAAACGGAGGTAGTAGTCCATGTCGCGCAGGCAGGTGGCGGTCATTTCTTCACCGTAGGCGTTGCCACCGGGAGAAACAACATCCGGGCGTTTTTGGAACAGTTGGTCGCCAGCTTGCTTGACGATGCGCTCACGCGATTCGGTCAGCACTTGGGCGATCCGCAGGCGGCGCTCGCCCGAAGTCACAAAGCCTTTGATCCGATCCAGTTCACCGGGGCTGAGATAGCGAGCTTCAGCGTCGGCATTCACGATCGATTTCGTGACAATACTCATTGATGGGTTCCTCCGAAAAGAAAAATGTAACCAGGTGTGTTTAAACTGGCGCTCAGTGATGAGCGACTGAGCCACAATGCCAGAACTGCCAAACCGTTTGACCGAAATTCAGCAGGCATCCTCTAATTTACCTTGTGTGGGTTCGGAAAATTTGGGCGTTTCCAGAAGTACATCAAGGTTTAGACTCAGCTACCTTCCGCAAATCATTCTGCGGCATTTTCTTGATGTTCTGGTTTGCTTCTTCACACTTTGTAATATATTTTTCAGAAATGACAGACGCACCATAAAGTCAGGAATTTTGCAAGGCATCTAATCCGAAATATTTCTTAAAATTTGGCTGAGGCGATCGCTGCTGCCTCATACGGTGCTTACCCTTTGCCGCCTGTGAACGTCACGCCTTCGATGAAATAGCGGTTGAAGAAGGCATAGATCGCCAAAACGGGCAACGTAAACACCATTGAAGCGGCCATAATGTAGTTCCAATAGCTGATGTATTGCCCTTTGAAACTATTAAGGCCGAGCGGTAGGGTGAACATTTCGGGATCGAATAAAATCACAACGGGCGTTAAGAAATTATTCCAGCTTCCCATGAATACAAAGATGGCTTGTGCTGCAAGCGCGGGCTTCGCTAAGGGTAAAACAATATGTCGAAATGTGCCCCAGCGCGTTAAGCCGTCAAGTTGAGCAGCTTCTTCCAGTTCACGCGGAAAGTTGACGAAAAACTGCCGCATCATGAAGATAAACGTGGCGTTGATCATGCTGGGAACGATCATGCCCTGATAGGAATTCAGCCAGCCGATCGACTTCAAAATCAAAAATGTCGGAATTAGTGTGACTTGAGCCGGAATCGCTAAAACCGCCAGAATTAGAAAAAACCACATCTGTCGCCCGCGAAACCGCAACCGCGCCAAGGCATAGCCTGCCATTGAATTAAACAACAGATTAAATAAAGTTACACTGACAGCAATCACAACGCTGTTGAACAGCCAGCGTAAGAACAAAGGTTCTTGTATAAAAATGCGCTTGTAGTTGTCAAACGTAAAGTTTTTGGGCAAAAAGTTAGCCTCGCCGCTGACAATTTCTGAAAGCGGTTTGAAGGAGGCAGAAAGCGCCCACAAAAAGGGAATGACGGTGATGATGGCATAGAGTGTGAGGACGGCATACAGAAGAATTTTCAGCCAGGATTGATCGCCAAACTGTTTGAGTCTAATCAATTTCGCCTCCAAACCAGCGTCGCTGAATCAAGGTCAAAAGAATGATGAGGGCAGCGAGGGAAAAGGCGATCGCTGCTCCATAGCCCATCTGCAACGTCCGAAACACGGCCTGGTAAATTAGCAGCACAACCGTTAGCGTTGCGTTATTTGGTCCACCTGTACCACCTGAGAAAATGTATGACTGATCGAATAGCTGAAACGTGCCGATGATCCCCATTGCCACGACAAAAAAAGTGACAGGTTTGAGGAGCGGAACGGTGATGCGAATAAATTGCTGCCAGCCGTTTGCGCCATCAAGTTCTGCGGCTTCGTAGACCGATCGCGGAATGCCCTGTAACGCCGCGAGATAAATCACCATGAAAAATGGAGCGGTAGACCAAATATTCATGATCATGATGCTGCGGAGAGCAACAGCCGGATCGCCTAACCAGTTGTAAGTCGGTAATCCAAGGAAACCGAGGAAGTCATTTAATAAGCCGTTGGTGTTGTAAATCCACATGAAAATGAGTGTTAAAACGGCGGAAGATGTGACGGTGGGTAAAAAGTAAAGAATGCGCCAAAGATTGCGCCCGCGAATGCCGGAATTCAAGGTTACAGCCATGACTAGAGCGAGGATTGTTTGAGCCGGAACGACGATCGCCACATATTCGATCGTGTTTTTCAAAGCAATCCAAACTCGCTCATCCGATCGCAACCGCGCAAAATTTCTCAAGCCGATAAATTCATACTCAATGCCGCCCAAAAGCTGCACTTTATGAAACGAAAGAAAAACCGCATATAAAATTGGCAAGATCACAAAAATGCTTAACACAAATAAGGCAGGAGCCATAAATAAATAGCCCGTTGCGTCTTCTTGCAGGTGCGATCGATCGCTTTTCTGACTCAACACGGAAATTCACACTAAAACAGCATTTTTTCACTGTAGCGATCGCCCTCGAAGATGAACGCGCAGTTTTACCGATCGTTACTTCAGGCGCAATCGGTTGGAAATTTATCGTTTTCGATCGAGCAAATCTGCTAGTGTGCATGGGGAATTGTACGTGCTGATGAACGATGTATCAGAAACTGACTGCCCCACAAACGGGTTCACGCATTACCTTTGCCGACGGTCAGCCGATCGTGCCCAACGACCCGATTATTCCGTTTATTCGCGGCGATGGCACGGGCGTAGACATTTGGCCTGCCGCTCAGCGCGTGTTTGATGCCGCTGTTGCTAAGGCGTATGGCGGCGATCGCCGGATCGAGTGGTTCAAAGTTTATGCAGGCGACGAAGCTTGCGAACTGTACGGAACTTATCAGTATTTACCCGAAGATACGCTGACGGCGATTCGTGAATATGGCGTGGCGATCAAGGGGCCACTGACGACTCCGGTGGGCGGCGGAATTCGATCGCTCAACGTCGCCCTTCGTCAGATTTTCGACCTCTACGCCTGCGTGCGTCCCTGCAAGTATTACGCCGGAACGCCTTCGCCACACAAAACGCCGGAAAAGCTCGACGTGATTGTCTACCGGGAAAATACTGAAGACATTTATCTGGGGATCGAGTGGAAGCAGGGCAGCGAAGTGGGCGATCGCCTGATCAAACTGCTGAATGAAGATTTGATCCCCGCCACACCCGAACACGGCAAAAAGCAAATTCCGCTCGATTCGGGGATTGGGATCAAGCCGATTAGCAAAACCGGATCGCAGCGGTTGGTACGTCGCGCCATGCTTCACGCTCTGCAACTGCCGCCCGCTAAGCAGCAGGTGACGCTGGTTCACAAAGGCAACATCATGAAATATACCGAAGGCGCATTTCGTGACTGGGGGTATGAACTGGCGACGAGCGAATTTCGATCGCAGTGCGTCACCGAGCGCGAATCTTGGATTTTGGACAATCAAGCGAAAAATCCGAATCTCAGCATTGAAGACAATGCGCGGCAGATCGATCCCGGATTCGATGCGCTGACGATCGAAAAGCAGGAAAAAATCGCTCAAGAAGTCAAAGAGGTGTTGGAAGCGATCGGACAGACGCACGGCAACGGCCAGTGGAAGCAAAAAGTGATGGTGAACGATCGCATTGCCGACAGCATTTTTCAGCAAATTCAAACGCGCCCGGATGAATATTCGATTTTGGCGACGATGAATTTGAATGGCGATTATTTGTCGGATGCGGCGGCGGCGATCGTCGGCGGCTTGGGCATGGGACCCGGAGCCAACATCGGGGATCAGTGCGCCATCTTTGAAGCGACGCATGGAACCGCGCCGAAACACGCGGGACTCGATCGCATCAATCCCGGTTCCGTCATTCTTTCGGGCGTGATGATGCTGGAATTTTTGGGCTGGCAAGAAGCCGCAGATTTGATCAAATCTGGTCTTGGCGCAGCGATTTCTCATCAAGAAGTTACTTACGATCTGGCGCGTTTGATGGAACCGCCTGTTGAACCGTTGAAGTGTTCGGAGTTTGCCGAGGCGATCGTCCGGCATTTTTAGCGGAAGTGGGCGATCGCTGCTGTCCTAGTCGAGTTCGCGCTCTAGGACGGCAGCGATCGCCTTGCCCGATTGAGCGCGAAATTCCGGCACATTGACGCGGCGGAGAATGCTGACCGCAAGAACCATGCCGATCGCTTGACAGGCAAACACCAAGCTAAACGCGGCGGCAGTGTTGGTAAACAGGCTGCGACCGAGATCGAGCAGTGCACCGCCTGCAACCGTTGCGCTGGCCTGCGAAAGTGCCTGCGCTAACCCCCATGCGCCAACAAAGGTTCCTGCCGTTTCTGCTGCCGTCAAGTCGAGCATGAGGCTGACGGCGCTGTTGGTGAGAACGCCAGAGGCAAGGCCAAACAGAATGACTGCGCTTTTGAGCAGCGTTTGGTCAGCGGTGAATCCGGCCAAGATAATTAAACAGAAGCAAACGGCGTTAAACCAGCAGCCAAGCTGAGCGGTGCGCTGTTTGCCCAAGCGCGGCACAATTAGAAATCCGGTGATCCCCATGCCGACCAAAATGCCGTAGCCCCAGTATTTGTTGAGTCCGGCGCTTTCCCCGATCGACATACCAAACACTTCTCGCGCATACGGTTCCAGTACGGGCTGCTGCAAGAACAAGCTGATCGTCATCACCAGCAAAAAGCCGAAAAATAATCCGGTTTGGCGGCTGGCCGTGAGAATTTTCAACGCTGCGCCCAGCGTGATTTTGTCTTCGCGATCGACGGTCGATCGACTGGCAAAGCGCGAGTAGGTTTTTTCAACTCCGACTGTGGCGAGGATGCCAATCACGGCGACGGCGATCGGCACGATCGTAAACAGTCGGTTAATCCGAGGCTGAAGCAAATCCGGCGTGATCCCTTCGAGCAGTCGTTCGCCCACCACCGCGCCGACAACAATGCCGACCATCAGCATTGACCAAACGATGCCGACCAGTTTCGATCGATTGTCTTCATCCGAAACATCGACGAGTAAGGCGGTGAACGGCGTCGCGCAAACGCTAATGCACAAGCCGTAGAGCGCGAACATGCCACCGAGCAAGAACGCCCAGCCTGTGCTGGCGATCGTCCAGCCATCGACGGTGCTGGCTCCCAGTTGCCACACAACTTGTACAGCGGCAAACAGGCAGATGATTTGTAGCGCAAGGCCAGTCCAGATATAGCCTGTGCGGTGATATCCGGCGATCGGTTTGGCGTCGGACAGTTGGCCGAACCAGACTCGCGCTGGAGCAATAAACTGATACATGGCAAGGGCAAGCGCAGCGATCGTGCCGGGAACGCGCAGTTCTGAAATCATCACCTGATTCAAAACGCCCAAGGTCAGCAGCGACAAAATTCCCAGCCCCATCTGAAATAGACCGAGCCGGAACATGGTAAACAAGTTAATCCGGCGAGCCGTCGCAGCGGATTTTGGAGGCGAGTCGGAAAATTCACCCGTTGACATGATGCGCCTAGCCCAACGAAACAGCTTCTTTTCCTAAGATATCGTTGCAGATGCGAATGTCATAGCGGCTCACCTGAGTCAATTGGATTATCAGGGGCGATCGCCATCTCCAAATACTCAATTTTGCCAGGTTCGATCGAGCCAATCATCCGGCAATTTCACCGAGCGAAAACTGCCTCAATTACATCGCTTGAGTTGAGGCTGAGCGCCGATCGTCCCCTCTGTTTGCGTGACTCATCAATTGTCAGAATATCTTGAAGTTTGACGGGTTTCCGACCGTTGCGAGCGGCATTCATCTTGGGTTCATCGCGCTAGGGTAGAAGTTGCGAAATGTATCGATCGACTGCGAAACTGCATTCAGTGAATTTGTGCGTGGAGAGCCTTTGAGATGCTGGAGATTTATCGCGAACAGGTGGCAGAGCGGGCGGCTTTGGGAATCCCGCCCTTACCGTTAACTGCCGAGCAAACAACCGAGCTTTGTGAACTGCTGAAAAATCCGCCTGCTGGAGAAGAAGCGGCACTGCTAGAAATGATCAGCGATCGCGTTCCGCCCGGAGTTGATCAGGCCGCATATGTGAAAGCCGGATTTTTGACGGC
This sequence comes from Microcoleus sp. FACHB-1515, assembly GCF_014696105.1. GTDB lineage: Bacteria > Cyanobacteriota > Cyanobacteriia > Elainellales > Elainellaceae > JAAUTJ01. The sequence goes on along the minus strand of NZ_JACJPO010000024.1, from coordinate 16,384 downwards.
GATCGCCAAGGGTGAAACCACCAGTCCGCTGATCGATTCGCTTCAGGCGGTTGAACTGTTGGGCACGATGATGGGCGGCTACAACGTGCAGTCCCTTGTGGATTTGCTGAAGGCTGAGGATCGCGAGATTGCACACGCGGCAGCGATCGCCCTCTCAAAAATCTTGCTCGTCTACGATGCTCTACACGACGTTCAAGAACTCGCAGATGCAGGCAACTCCTACGCTCAGCAGGTGCTTCAATCTTGGGCAGATGCCGAATGGTTCACCAGTCGTCCCACCCTGCCGGAAGCGATTACCCTCACAGCCTTCAAAGTTCCGGGCGAAACGAACACGGACGATCTATCCCCCGCACAACACGCCACAACCCGCCCGGATATTCCGCTTCACGCGCTGGCAATGCTGGAATCGCGTCAGCCCGGATCGCTGGAGACGATCGCCCAACTCAAGCAGAAAGGTCACGCGATCGCCTACGTTGGCGATGTTGTCGGAACCGGATCATCGCGCAAATCTGCAATCAACTCCGTCCTCTGGTATATCGGGCAAGACATTCCGCATGTGCCGAACAAGCGATCGGGCGGTTTCATTTTGGGCGGCAAAATTGCGCCGATTTTCTTCAACACGGCAGAAGATTCGGGCGCGTTGCCGATCGAGTGCGATGTCTCCCAAATGGAAACGGGCGACGTAATCACGATCTATCCGTACAAAGGCGAAATCACGAAAAACGGCGAAGTGATCTCGACGTTCAGCCTCAAGCCGGACACGATTTTGGATGAGGTGAGAGCAGGCGGACGGATTCCGCTGCTGATTGGGCGGACTTTGAGCGATCGCGTCCGCGCAGCAATGGGACTCGAACCGAATCCGGTCTTCGTCCGCCCCAGCGATCCGGCTGATACCGGAAAAGGCTTCACCCTCGCTCAAAAAATGGTCGGCAAAGCCTGCGGTCTGCCCGGAGTTCGCCCCGGCACATCCTGCGAACCGATCATGACCACTGTGGGATCGCAAGACACGACTGGCCCCATGACGCGGGACGAACTGAAAGAATTGGCCTGCCTCGGCTTCAGCGCGGATTTGGTGATGCAAAGCTTCTGCCACACTGCCGCCTATCCCAAACCTGTCGATATTAAGACGCATCGCGAACTGCCAGACTTCATCGAGTCTCGCGGCGGTGTGGCTCTGCGTCCCGGTGACGGCATCATCCACTCGTGGCTGAACCGGATGCTGCTGCCCGACACGGTTGGAACGGGCGGCGATTCGCATACGCGCTTTCCCTTGGGAATTTCCTTTCCTGCCGGATCGGGCTTGGTGGCTTTCGCCGCTGCCTTGGGCGTGATGCCGCTGGATATGCCGGAATCCGTGCTGGTGCGTTTCAAAGGTGAACTGCAACCAGGCGTGACGCTGCGCGACTTGGTGAATGCGATTCCTTATGTAGCGATGCAAAAAGGTCTGCTGACGATCGAGAAGCAAAATAAGAAAAACGTTTTCTCTGGTCGGATTATGGAGATCGAAGGATTGCCGGATCTGAAGCTGGAGCAGGCGTTTGAACTGACGGACGCGACGGCAGAACGATCGTGTGCCGGATGCACGATCAAGCTCAGCATCGAAACGGTTTCCGAGTATTTGCGATCGAACGTCGCTCTGCTCAAAAACATGGTCGCTCGCGGCTACGGCGATGCCCGCACGATTCTCCGCCGCGTCGCCAAGATGGAGCAGTGGCTCGCCAATCCTGTTTTGATGGAAGCCGATGCCGATGCTGAATATGCCGAAGTCATCGAGATCGACTTGAACGAGATTAAAGAACCGATCGTGGCTGCCCCGAACGATCCCGATAACGTGAAATTGCTCTCAGAAGTGGCGGGCGATCGCGTCGATGAAGTCTTCATTGGCTCTTGCATGACGAACATCGGTCACTACCGCGCCGCTGCCAAAGTCCTTGAAGGTGAAGCCCCTGTCAGCGGTCGAATGTGGGTTTGTCCGCCGACTCGGATGGACGAACAGCGACTCAAGGAAGAAGGCGTTTACGCGACGTTTGGCGCAGCAGGCGCACGCATGGAGCTTCCCGGTTGCTCTTTGTGCATGGGCAATCAGGCGCGTGTGGCCGATAATGCCACCGTTTTCTCGACCTCGACGCGCAACTTCAACAACCGCATGGGCAAAGGCGCAAGAGTGTATCTTGGTTCGGCGGAACTGTCGGCGGTTTGCGCCCTTTTGGGACGAATTCCGACTGTGGAGGAGTATGGGGCGATCGTCTCCAACAAAATCAACCCGTTCGCCGAAAATCTCTATCAGTACCTCAACTTCGATCAAATTCAAGGATTTGAAGATGAAGGTCGCGTGATTTCCCTTGAGGAAATGCCGCGCATTGAAGACATTTTGGGAATGCCAACGGCAGCAGGACGGTAGGCAAGCATGAGGGGCGATCGAACCAACCGCGATCGCCTCAACGCCGCAGACTCAGAAGCTCTTGCGGCGATGCAATCAGCTTGATTCGTGCCAAAGTAATTTCGCTTTGATCATTGAGAACGAAAATCCAGTTCACGTTCACGCCAAACACAGGCGTTTGAACTTTGCCCGTCACGGTGACTTCGAGCGTGTTTGCATCAAGCGGCTGAGCCACGCCTTGACGCGGTTGCAGCCGCATTCCTCTGGCTTCCTGGTCGAGATAGGCAGCGATCGCTTCGTGCCCCACGATCGACGACTCAAACGGCGGATTCATCGCGCCCTCAACGGCAAATAGGCTCGCAACCGTCGCGTAATCACCTGCATTCATCGCCTCAAAGTAGCGCAAGATCGTCGGCTCAGAAAGCCCTTCGATGCTGAGCGGTTCAACATCACGATCGATCGCGGTTGCGCGGATAGTTTGGCCCTCAGATACGTCGGTCATTACGGTTTCTTGCGCTACAAAACAGTTGCTTTGAGCTTATCAAGTGCGATGAGAATTTCTAATGTGTCGATCGAAAGATTTCCCCGCTTCTTCAGACACATTTGCAGCCGTAGCAATCACAATAGACAGCAGATTTTGCGGATGGAATCATGTCGATCGAGAGCGCTCAGGTTAAACAGCAAGCGATCGCGCTGGGATTTCACAAGGTAGGAATCGTCTCGATCAATACTGTCAGTGAAGCCGAACAGCAAGCGGTTTCCAGGCTGAATGCTTGGCTTGATCAAGGCTATCAGGCAGACATGGCTTGGATGGCGAATCCGCGTCGGCAAGATCTGCGGCAGGTTTTGCCGAGTGTGCGATCGATTATCTGCGTGGCACTCAATTATTATGCTGAAGTTGATACCGTTCCGGGACGCCACGATCGCCCGGACGGTGAAGAATACGCCAAAATTTCCCGCTACGGCTGGGGACGAGACTATCACCGAATTTTGACCAAAAAACTCAAGGCGTTCGGACAGTGGCTTGAAGCGCAGGCGGACGGCGTTGAAGCTCGCTATTACGCCGATACTGGCCCGATTCAAGAAAAATTTTGGGCACAGCAGGCGGGAATCGGCTGGATTGCTAAAAACAGCAATGTGATTACTCGCGAATTCGGCTCCTGGGTGTTTCTAGGTGAAGTGCTGACGAACCTGGAACTAACGCCCGATGGCCCACACACCGAGCATTGCGGAACCTGTACGCGCTGCATTGAAGCCTGTCCGACCGGAGCAATTACCGAGCCGTTTGTGGTGGATGCGAATCGCTGCATCGCTTATCACACCATCGAAAACCGCGCTGAAAGCTTGCCAGATGCGATCGCTCCGCACATGCAAGGCTGGGTCGCAGGCTGCGATATCTGCCAGGATGTTTGCCCCTGGAATCAGCGATTTGCCAAACCCACAAACGAATCGGATTTTCAGCCGTATCCTTGGAACGTCGCGCCGACTTTGGCGGAACTAGCGGAGATTAGCGATGAAGCGATCGATCGCCGCTTTCCTGCTTCTGCGCTCCGGCGCATCAAGCCCGATATGCTGCGCCGCAATGCACAAGCGAATTTGTCGGCGTCGGAGCGATTCAAGCAAGATGATTGATTTTGCCTCGAAACTGCGGATACTAAAAGGTACTCAAATTTTGGAATCGCAAATCGGGAGGCGGCATGAAGATTGGGCTGTGTGGCGGATTGGGAGTGGTGCTGTGGCTGGCAAGCGGTAGCTGTGCGATCGCCCTTCCAGGACAAACCGTGCAAGAAGCGATCGCCTGGATTCGCGCCAATCCCACTTTGCAGCCTGCCGCCAGAGAAACGCTGCGGGTGCAAAAGAGCGATACGGCAGCACGGCGATTTAGCTTCGAGGCTTCCACACAGCCGCCCGGACGAGCGGGCATTGGCGGTGCAGGCATCATCCGCAGCGAACAAATTGCCTTTTTTGACATGATCGACGGCGTGACTCGCGATCGCCTCGAAAGCGCATTGCGATCGATTTACGGCGTAGAAATTCAGCAGGATTTTGCCATCTCACAGTTGGTTTATCAGTATCCAACCGCGATCGAACTGAGTCAGGCGCAAAATCAAAATGCACCGCTGCTGGCCGCTTTGCAAGGTGAATTGCGCGAAGGCGATCGCTTTGCCTACTGGCTGGAATTGGCTCCGGGGCGCAATGGAATTTCTTATACAGGCCGAATCACCGTGTTTGACAAAAATGATTTGGCGGCACTGGTCGAAGTGCTGCGCGATCGCTAAGCTGTCGTCTGCGAAAATGTGAACAGACAAAAAGCTGTGGAGGTCGAAGTGAATCCTAATCGCGTTTTTGTAATTGCAGTCAATGTGTTTCGAGAAGTGATTCGCGATCGCGCACTCTACATCATCTTGCTATTTGCGCTGCTGTTGGTGGCAGCGGCGATTCTACTACCCGAAGTTTCTGCCGGAACCGATGGAAAAATCCTGCTAGATCTGGGGCTGGCGGCGATCGAAATTCTAGGCTTGGTTGTCGCCATTTTTGTTGGCACAGGCTTAGTGAATAAAGAAATAGAAAAGCGCACTGTACTTGTTTTAATGGCAAAGCCAATTAGCCGCGCTGAATTCATTTTTGGCAAGCATCTTGGCCTCTCGACAGTGCTAGCCGTTCTGGTTGCAGCAATGACGTTGATCAATTTATTGGTGCTCAATTTTCGCCAGGTTTCTTATTCACTAGCACCTTTGTTGCTCGCATCGCTGTATCAGATTTTTGGACTGTCGCTAGTGGCAGCGGCAGCAATTTTATTTGGTGTTTTTACAAGTTCGCTGCTGGCTGCATTATTGACCTTCGCGATGTATCTGATGGGAAATTTGACTCGCGATCTAATCAGTTTTGGCAGACTTTCAGAGAATCCGCAGCTTCAGCAGCTTATGCAGGGTCTTTATTTGCTGCTGCCCGATTTGTCACGACTCGATTTGAAAAATCAAGCAGTTTATGGCCTGCAAGTTTTACCAGGCGCGATCGAGCTGATCAGCAGTGCTGTCTACGCCTTGATCTACATGATTTTGCTGCTGACACTTGCCTCCACCGTTTTTGCAAAACGTCAATTTTAGGTTAACTATGGCAACGTTTTTAAGGCCGTTAAGCTATCGCTACCAGTGGATTTATGACGGTTTTTCTCGTCTTGCGGCGATCGCAGTTGGCGGAGAATTCCGCTTTCGACAATTGACTTTGAGCGGAATTCAATTTCAGCCAAATTTGCAAATTCTCGATTTGTGCTGCGGCAGCGGACAAGCCACTCAGTTTCTAGTCGATCGACTCGCTCAGTCGGGAACCGGAAGCGGCAAGGTAATTGGACTGGATGCCTCAGTGCGATCGCTCGATCGTGCCCGTCACAATGTTCCTGCTGCCAAGTTTGTCGAAGGTTTTGCGGAAGAACTACCGTTTGCTGATAGTAGTTTTGATCTGGTGCACACTAGCGTTGCGCTCCATGAAATGCAGCCCGATCAACTGCGCGAAATTCTTCAGCAGGTGCATCGCGTCTTGAAGCCAAACGGCATTTTTACCTTTGTGGATTTTCACCAGCCAACCAACCTGATTTTCATTCCAGGTTTGTCGCTATTTCTGTTTTTATTTGAAACTGAAACTGCCTGGAATCTAATTCAAACCGATCTTGTCAAGCTACTGATAGAAATCGGATTTCAAGAAGCAAAACAAACGCTTTATGCTGGTGGAAGCTTACAGGTTGTTCAGGCGAGACGTTAGGAACTGGTGAGTAGGTTTGCCCTGCCGTGTAGGGTTGAAATCCAGATGCCCTGAATCTGCAACTCATGCTCGCGTAGATTAAGCTGAATTGGTTCATAGGCAGGATTTGATGCTTGTAGTGTTACCAAATCACCTTGTCGATAAAATCGCTTGAGTGTTGTTCCAAAACCTTCTACCCAAGCAGCAACAATCTCACCCTGTTTGGGCTGATACCCATTCGGAACAGCTCGCATGATCACAAATGCTCCATTTGCGATCGCATCGCCGCTCATACTGTCACCTGAAACTTTCAGTGCAAAATCGGTTTCTTCAAGCCAAGGAGCGCTAAATATTAAATAGTCAGTGGTATTGATGCAGGCATCACTTAAATAGCCTGCGGCAATTTCTCCCCGAATCGGCACACCTAGACGACTAGGCTTGAGAATCTCAATATGGCTTTTTTTATGAGAGTGACGACGAAGATAACCCGCTTCTTCTAAACGCTTTAGACTGTTTTGAACCGTTCCATGTCCTTTGCCAGTTGCCCTCATCATCTCTTCAATCGTCGGCGTGTTGCCGTAAGCTTTTTGATAGTTCTCGATAAAGTGAAAAAGCGGCATGTGAAGTTCAAGATTCATCTACTTTCAGAAGTGCTGCACTGACAGTATAGTTCATTTGTTCTAACAAAATGCAAACAACGGCTGAATATTCTTGTGCCTACTGTGGCGAATCGAATTTGACCTTTATTGATTTGAGTGCAGGCAGTCAGCAGTCATATGTAGAAGACTGTCAGGTTTGCTGTCGTCCGAATATTTTGTACATCCGAGTGGATGAAGAAACGTTAGAAATTGAAATTGATACTGAGTATGAGGAGTAGCGATCGATGGCTGTGCTTTTCGTCTTTGTATTGCTGAGCTTGCTGTTTATCAATTTTGTGATTGAGCTGCCGATCGATTTGCTCAACTTGCTGCATCCTTCTCGCTGGCTTTTGGGAGCGATCGCGCTGGTGATTTTGGCTTGGTGTCTGGACGATCAATAATTCTTCGGGGCTGGTGTTGACTGCTCAATTGCGTTCAAGCAAGGCGAGGCGGCACTTTGCAATCGGTTCCGCTGAATCGGAAAGTTGTATAGAAATAATTAATTATTACCCTTGCTTGATCTTGATGATTGAAAGACTCGTCAGAGCGAACGAGATCAAGTATCATAAAATTACTATAGATTCTTTATGAATCATCATTAATAATCTATGTATACTAGTCTTTTGGGCGTCGTTTGAGGCGATCGCGCAGACTACCTTTTGCTCATGAAGTGAATTGCGCTTCTGAAGTGAGGTTTCTGTTTGCCTAGGGAAAAACGCCTAAAAAACCAGCTAGCTAGTTTGCTGGCGATCGAGCTAAGGCAAACAATTTAATTAAATTTTATCCATCTTCGCTTAATCTACCTGACAAATTATGCAAGCAAACTCAAGATCTTTCAAAGTCGTTCAAGCTGCAAATTAAAGAGGCAGAATCTTTTAGAGAAGTGTCGATTGTTCTCAACTAAGCAGGCAATTTTTATGCTGGAAGCATTCGTCCTGGCAACAATTATATGCGGATTCTTCGGCACGCTGTTGAAGAAGAATCTGGTAATGAAAATTATTTCAATGGATGTAATGAGTACGGGCGTAATTGCTTACTACGTACTGATTGCATCACGAGATGGTTTGTTTACGCCGATTATTTCAGACGTTGAAAATATTTCCTATGCCGATCCAGTTCCGCAAGCAGTCATCTTAACGGCGATCGTGATTGGCTTTTCCATTCAGGCTTTAATGCTAGTGGGCGTCATGAAGCTGGCGCGAGACAATCCGACTTTAGAAACGAGCGAGATTGAAACGAGCGAGATTGAAAAGAGCAACACGCTATGAGCAGCATTTCGATCGCCTGGATTGGCTTGCCATTTTTTGTGGGATTCGTCATCTACCTGCTGCCCAAACTCGATCGATACCTGGCGCTCATGACGGCGTTCACGTCGAGTGCCTTTGCGCTTTGGCTATTTGCGGAATCGTCGCCAATTAATCTGCAACTGCTCGATAATTTTGGTGTAACGTTAATTCTTGATCCGCTCGCTGGCTACTTCATTTTAACGAATGCTTTAGTGACAGCAGCGGTCATTGCTTACTGTTGGCAAAGCGGCAAAACAGCCTTTTTCTACGCACAAACAATCATTCTGCACGGCAGCGTCAATGCGGCCTTTGCCTGTGCTGATTTTATGAGTTTGTATGTTGCTTTAGAAGTCATTAGTATCGCCGCATTTTTGCTGATTGCCTATCCTAGAACCGATCGATCGATCTGGGTTGGTCTGCGCTATCTGTTCACCAGCAATATTGCCATGCTGTTCTACTTGGTTGGAGCAGTTCTGGTTTACAAAGCAAACCATTCGTTTAGCTATGAAGGTTTGCGAGGCGCACCTCCAGAAGCGATCGCTCTAATCTTTCTAGGACTTCTTGTGAAAGGCGGCATCTTCGTTTCTGGTTTATGGCTGCCAATGACGCACTCAGAATCAGAGGCACCTGTTTCGGCAATGCTTTCCGGCGTTGTAGTCAAAGCAGGCGTATTTCCCCTTGTGCGCTGCGCTTTATTTCTAGAAGAATTTGATCCGGTAATTCGCATTTTCGGCGTGGCGACGGCACTTCTAGGCGTGTTCTATGCTGTCTTTGAAAAAGATACAAAGCGGATGCTGGCCTTTCACACCGTTTCGCAAATTGGCTTTATTTTAGCTGCACCGGAAGTCGGCGGCTTTTATGCGCTCACACACGGTTTTGTGAAGGCAGCGCTATTTTTAATTGCAGGAATTTTACCGAGCCGTAGCTTCAAGGATCTACAGCAAAAATCGATCGCCACTCCTGTCTGGATTGCCCTTGTCATGGCGAGTTTTTCCATTTCCGGATTTCCCCTGCTGTCGGGTTTTGGCGCGAAAGTTCTGACCATGAAAAACCTGCTGCCTTGGCAGGCGATCGGCATGAATATTGCGGCACTAGGAACGGCAATTTCGTTCGCCAAGTTTATCTTTTTGCCGCGCGGTGGAGAAGCAAAAGTCGGGATGGGCTTTTGGGCAGCGATCGTTTTGCTCATCGGCGGATTATTCATCGCCAATATTGCTTACTACGACGCCTACACACTGGCCAATATTGTGAAACCCCTAGCGACAATTGCTCTTGGATGGCTTGCATACCTGCTCATTTTTCAGCGATCGATCCTCAAGCTGCCGCGACTGCTGGAAGGATTTGAAGATTTGATTGGAATGATGGCTTTGATGTTAGTCGCGCTGTTTTGGATGGTGTTTCCATGATTGGATATCTCAATGTCATATTGCGGCTGGTGATTTGGTTTTTGCTCACGGCAAATTTTAGCGTGACAAATATCATCATTGGTATCGTGATTGCTCTGGTGCTTCCTCATCACCATCGAGCAACAGGCTCACTCAAAGATTGGTTTCGGGCAATTGGAGAAGCGATCGTCGCGATTCCGCAAGCGTATGTTGAAGCTTTTCAGATGATGCTGCGTCCGCACAACGAGGAAGCAATTGTTCTAGAGCGAGTGAAGCCGGGGCGATCGCCAGGACTGATATTTCTCGACATCTTTTTAATTACCTTCACGCCCAAAACAATTGTGGTGAACTATCGCAAAGATGGCTGGTATGAAGTGCATCGAGTCCAGGAGAAGAAAAGAGCATGACTTTTATTGTGTTTGCGATGCTATTTGCCATGCTAATTCCGCTTTACCAAGCCTGGAGAGATGAAGATATTTGGCAAACAATGGTGGCGCTCTCTAGCTTCGCTAGCAAAGCGTCTGTTGTGATCTTGATCGTATCTGTGTTGCGAGATGACTGGATGGTCGGCGTGGCCGGCGTAATTATCATGAGCGTTGGCAATGCTGGATTTATGCTGCTCGCACAAATTCTGAAAAGAATGGGCTACTCCACCAAAGAAGCGCAGTAGAAAAGCACAATGATTATTAACATTTTCAGCTACGCCTGCATCGGTTTGGGATTAGTTTTTTGGTTTTGGGGAACGCCACATTTGCTCCGCAAGCGATCGGTTCTCTTTAAGCTACACAGCCTTTCAGTTGCCGATACGCTCGGTTCAATGAGCATCATTTTTGGGTTGCTATTAAGAATTCCGAGCGAGTGGCCGCTGCTCATTCTTGCGATTCTTTCTTTGATGCTGTGGAACACCATGCTGGGCTATGTGTTGGCTTATTGTTCCAGTGAGGTCAGCCATGACGGATAGCTATCTCTACGGGATCATCGCCCTGATGCCGATCGCCGCCTCGATGCTCGTCTTTCAAACCAATCCCTATCATGCGCTCGTCATTCGCGGATTATTGGGAGCCGCGTCTGCCTTGATCTACGCCGTTTTGGGTGCGGCAGATGTCGCCTTGACCGAAGCCTTGGTCGGAACGCTGCTGGCAATTATGCTGTACGCGATCGCTGTTCGATCGTCGCTCGTACTGCGGCTGGGCGTTCTGGATGCTGAATCTGCTCAGCCGAGCGATCGACTGGGACAGCTACTCGACGACTTCCGCCGAATCTTTGACAAATATCATCTGCGGCTGGAACTGGTTCCCTACGCAACGGCACAGGCGTTAGAGCGAGCGCTGATGGATAAAGAAATTCACGCTGCCTGTACGCCGCAGGGCGATCGCGACTCCTACCAAACAGCAACTAGAGTGCAGCGGCTCTACGACATCATGCAGAGCGATCTGACTCCAAGCATCACCCATTTGACTTATGTACTTGCGCCAGCGGAGAAGCAAAAATGAAGTGGCTCTACATCGCAGCCGGAATTGCGCTGTTTGTCAAAATTTTGATGATGCCGAATCCCGCGCCGGATTTTGCTCAGTCGATCGTTGAGGCGGTTGTGCAAGATAGCGGTGTGCCGAACGCGGTTTCGGGCATCATTTTTAGAAATCGTCTCTACGACACCATTTTTGAAGTGGTCGTGTTTACGATCGCAATCATGGGCTGTAGCTTCCTGCTGGCAAACGAGCGACCTTCCTGCGCGATCTACCAGTTCAACGACCAGCCGTCGATCGTCTTGGCGCGATTGGGCGCAACGATCGCCGCTCTAGTCGGCATCGAACTCGCCATTCGCGGACATCTCAGTCCGGGGGGTGGCTTTGCGGCGGGCGTCGCAGGTGGCACGGCGATCGGTCTGGTAGCGATTACGTCTTCACCCGAATGGATGCAGGCACTTTACCAGCGCTGGCACGCAGCGGCTTGGGAAAAAATTTCGGTACTGATTTTCGTTGTTCTGTCAGTCGTTACGCTAGCAGGATATGAACTGCCGCACGGTGAACTCGGAGCGCTGATCAGCGGCGGCGTCGTGCCGATTCTCAACATCCTGGTTGCCGTCAAGGTAGCTTTGGGATCGTGGGCGGCAATTTTAATCTTTATTCGCTATCGAGGATTGCTGTGAGGTTGATGCTGATTTAGCTGTGAGGTTGATGCTGATTTAAGCGTCAGGACGCGATCGCGATTCAACGCATGATCCTCCCCAACCCCATAAAAAGGAGGGAGCCGAACCGCCCCTCAAAGTCCCCCTTATCAAGGGGACAGGGGGATCCCACTCCTGCTAAAGCTTGAAAGAACGCCCTAACTCTCGATCGCCAGCGAAACGCGATCGCCACCGACATCACGCATTTTGCCCAAAAGCTGCACGACTTCTTGATAGGCCAGTCCTCTGTCGGCTTTGAGGACGATCACGCCTTCACGATTGCTGGCTAGATATGCCTGCATCTGCTGAAGGAGCTGGGCTTCGGTGGCGGGCTGACTGTTGAGGATGATTTGCCGCTGCTGGTTCAGTCCGACTACAAAGGGGTCGGGCAGGTCAGTGGCGGATGCGCCTGATTCGGCACTGGGCAGGGTGACGTTGACGGACTGCTGGCTGGTCAGCGTCATTGACACGATGATGAAGAACGTCAAAATTGCCATGATCACGTCCATCATCGGGACAAGATTGACTTCGGGCATTTGTGAACTGCGGCGTTGAGATTTGAAGCGCATGGATTTAGCGTTCTGCGGCGGGAAGGGGCGATCGATCGATCGTGCCGTTGGGCGGGCGATCGGGCATCAGGGGTTCATACCAGACCTGTCGGTAGATCAGTTCAAGTTCGCTGCCGACTTCGGCAAAGTAGTCAATCTGATTGGCTTGCAGGCTGACGAGGACGCGAAAGATTGCCAGCGCGACGATCGCGACAATCATGCCGCCTGCTGTGGTAATCAAGGCTTCGCCAATTCCGGCTGCGGCTCTAGAGGTGTCTGCGGCGGATGAACCTGCGCCGATGTTGAGGTTGGTAAAGGTGATAATCAATCCTGTGACAGTGCCGAGCAGTCCGAGCAGCGGTGCAATGCCCACGACGGATTCGAGGAATTTGTCGCCGCGTCGCATTTTGGCAAATTCGCGATCGCCTGCGGCTTCCATTGCCAGCCGAAAGGTTTCTGGCGTGGGGTGGTTGAGTCGCAGGGGCGCGAGCAGATAGCGTCCGATCGGCAGGGACTCGGCACGAGCGGCGATCGCGGCGGCTTCGTCAAGGTCGTAGCGGGCAGCTTCGAGGACATCGTGGACGATCCGGTCTTCTTGTTTGAGCAGTCGAAACCAAAACCAGGCGCGATCGAGGCCACAGGCGATCGTGACGACCGAAAGGCCGACGAGCGGAATCATGACGGGACCGCCTTGAACGAGCAAATCAAAGAGTCTTGCCATAGGAGATGCGGCTGGAAATCGATTGCGCCTTGTTACTGCTGTCTTTTCAGTAGAATAGCTGGATTTGGAGGCGATCTGGATAAGGGAAAGTAAGAGGGGTACTAATGCGAAATTAAGGCTGGGCGATCGAGATTTTTTAGCTTTGATTCTATTCTCATCTGCCTCTTGCCGACACCCTAGGACGTAATTTCAAACTTTCTGATCCTCCCCAACCCTCCTTAGCAAGGAGGGAGCCGAACCACCGCTCAATGTCCGGGTTATCAAGGGGGATTGAGGGGGAGCGATGCCTGCGGACAGCGCTTCGCGGCTAGCGTTGTTGATCTGTACCGGATCGCACCTCATCCACTCCTTCCAAAGCTTTGCAACACGCCCTAGCGCCTAACCTCCCCCTAACTCTTCTCCGCCTGCTCGATCGCACACATACCGCAGCACGGCATTTGCGCTGCTTCCTGGTTGTGGTTGTGAGAGACTGCCGGATTCACCGTAGTTGAATCGCTGGAGGACCTGGCGATTTTGGCCGAAGACGGTGAGGCGGCGGAGGCGTTCGACTCCCGAAGTGCAGTCGGCGGACTGGTAGAGCATGACGCCGTGGACAGGCTGGGAGATTTCTTCTTCGACAAAGGCGTTGTTGGGCTGGGGAAAGTCGCGATATTGCCAGTACCAAACGCTGTTGCCGTTGACCTGAATCGAGTTTTGATCGACCAGGAAGCGATCGCCCGCTGCGTTCGTGGTGATTTCTGTCCACTGCACTTGAGCAGACGCGATCGGAGCAGGAAGGATGCTGAACAGGGCGGCGATCAGCAGTCGATCGAAATTATTGCGGCTGAAGATAGCGTTCCACATTTTGAATGGCCTGTTGTGCATATTGATTGTTTGGGCGTTCATCGATCGCACGGCGAAAATACAGCAGTGCGGTCGGGTAGTCGCGGGCGTTCGTCGCCGCATATCCGGCTCGCATATAGCGATCGAAGGCGGTGCTTTGCGATCGCGAAGTTGACTGGGTAGAAGGCTGTTGCGCCGTTGCCGTGCCAATTTGCTGTTGATACAGGCTGAGGACGCGATTGGTGTAGTCTCTGGTTTCCGGGCGATTGTAGCGGCTGGAATCTCCGGTCATCCACCAAGCAGCAGCGCGACGAACGGCGATCGCTTCGTCGTCACTGTTGCGATATTCGGCTTGCAGCACGTCACGCATGACGCAGGCAACAATGCTGCGGGCAGTGGCAGGACTGGTTTCAAACTGACTGGGCGACAGTTCGCGACCAATGCACGAGCGCGACCAGCGCCCGATATTTCCCGGCATCACCTGCCATTCGCTGTATAGTCCGTCGTCAGTTCGGCCTGTTTGCGGTGCAGCTTGCCGCAGTGCTTCGACGAGAGCATTGGTTTGTCGGTCGTTCACCTGCGCTTGAGCGGGCAACACGGCAAGGCTCAAGCCGATTGCGGTGATCAGTGAAAGGAAGCGCGATCGCATAAATCCAAACGAAATTTCAGCAAATCCAATCTGTCACAACCGCTGCAAATTGGCATCCTTCTTGGCTGATATTCGTTTTTCACCTTTAGCCAGAAGACAGCTAGGCCGTGCTTCAAACCCGCTTGATCCTCCCCACCGCATAACAAGGAGGGATTCATCCTCAAAGTCCCCCTTGCTAAGGGGACAGGGGGATCGATCGCAAACGATGCACCTCTTTTGGAGCTTTGAAAACACGCCCTAGCCCGCAGGCAACGCTTCTGCCCAAACGGGAGGACGACAACCTGCCAGCGTTTCATGCAGATTGACGACCTGACCGATCACGGCGATCGCAGGTGCGCTAAAGCCAGTGGCTTCAATTTGCGTCACGATCGTCTCCAGCGTGCCGATCAGTTCTTCCTGTTCGGTTCTGGTTCCCCAGCGCACGAGGGCGATCGGTGTCTCGCGTGCTAGTCCGGCGGCTTCAAGCTGGGCGATGATGTAGGGCAAGTTGTGAACACCCATGTAGATCACGATCGTTTCTGAACCTTGGGCGATCGCTTGCCACTTTACTTCAGGGCGATATTTGCCTGCGGCTTCGTGTCCCGTCACAAACGTCACCGAGGAACTGAAAGCGCGATGCGTCAGGGGAATTCCGGCATAGGCGGGAGCGGCGATCCCCGATGTGATGCCGGGAACGACTTCGACCGGAACGCCCGCCGCCACCAAGTCTTCCATTTCTTCGCCGCCGCGCCCAAACACAAACGGATCGCCGCCCTTCAGCCGCACCACGATCGCGCTGGTCTGCGCTTTGTCGATCAAAACCTGGGTGATTTCGTCCTGCACCAGCGAATGTCTGCCGCGCCGCTTGCCTGCGTTGATCTGTTCGGCCTGCGGATTGATCATTGCCAAAATTTGCGAACTCACCAAGGCATCGTAAACGACGACATCGGCCATTTCCAGCAGCGTTTTTCCTTTGAGCGTAAACAAACCCGGATCGCCAGGACCAGCACCAACGAGGTAAACTTTGCCGACTTGTTGCATATTGAGAGATTGGGGGTTGATGGATGGGGATTTTTAGGAAGTGAGCAGATCGATCGCAATTTCCGCAAGTTGACGAGTTGCGCCGAGCGGAGCGGCCAGATGCAGCTTGCAGTCAGGAAATTGGGTTGACAGTTCTTGGACAGACTGGGCGATCGCATCCGTGATGCCGCCCGCAAACAGAAAGTAGGGCACGATCGCAATTTCGCGATCGCCTGCTGCTACTCGTTCGGCAATGCGATCGCTCAGGCTGGGCGCAACCGACCAGTAGGCGGGAACTGCCTGTAAGCGATCGGCTAAACTTGCGATTTGGCGATTGGCCGGAGTGCGGCGGCTGCCATGTGCAAGCAAAATGCGAGCGGTAGCCTGCGGAAATTCGGCAAAGGTCTGGGCAAGCAGCGCTTCTAATCCGGCGTGACTGCCAAGATGCGGACACAGATGCAGATCGATACCGTTCCGCAAGCTCGCGATACCGTTCCGGGAGCGCTGCGCGGCCAGCGAAGCTGATCCGTATCGGATCGCATCTCCTAAAGCTTGCTGAGCGAGCTTCACTTC
Source organism: Microcoleus sp. FACHB-1515 (assembly GCF_014696105.1). Taxonomy (GTDB): domain Bacteria; phylum Cyanobacteriota; class Cyanobacteriia; order Elainellales; family Elainellaceae; genus JAAUTJ01. The sequence continues at coordinate 478 of NZ_JACJPO010000024.1, read as the reverse complement.
GGCAGGTAGATCAACGCGCACATGCACACCCGCCAGCAAAAACAGCGGCAAGATCACCAAGCGGCGATAGCCTTGGGCGAACGCTTGTTGAGCAGCGTGTTGAATCTGCTCGTGCAGCGGTTGAGGCGCAAGTTCCAAGGCAGCGGTTGCAATCCAAGGTGTGACCGGAGGAGACAGCAGCGCGATCGCGCCATGAGCGGAAGCAGTCGATCGAGCAGGCTGCGGCCAAGCATCGCGCAACAGTTGTGCCAAGGCTTCGACAGCAATCTGCGGACGGCGATCGCGGCTTCCGTGAGAAACCAAAAGATAAGCAGAAGGTGAATTCAAGGGCAAAGCTTGAGGGCAGAACGATGGGAAATGTAAACCTAGTGCAGGATTAAGAGACTTGTTTTGCGAGTGGCTCTAGCAATGTGCAGCCAAAGTAATCACAGATGCGCCGCTTGAGTTCCTGGGCACTCAAAGTTTGATGCGGTTCGAT
>NZ_JACJPO010000023.1 GCF_014696105.1 Microcoleus sp. FACHB-1515 | reverse complement strand
AGCACGCCGAACCAGCCCACGTACAGGCGGTTCTCGGTGCTGGTCACCCACTGGCAGAACCGCTCCCACATCGTGGCGCTTTCGCGCCGCTGTAAGGTGGTTGTCATGGTATTAGAGCCGTTGTCACAATGATTGGTATGGATGGGCAACCCCGAAGAGTTGCTTACTTCATATCCTATTGACATCTCCTGAGTTTTTCAAGGGCAATGTGAAGTTTTTTAACAGAAAATTTAGATTTCTCGACCAAACTCCCTCTAAGGGTGCAGAAAAGGCGAGTCAAACCGAGGAATTTGATTTAGGCCGTAACAATTGCTCTCACGCTTTAGAAATCAAAGTAAATGTATGGCTGACTCTGATTGGGAGCCAGCAGCCATGCGGCAAACAGGCACAGTGGGACAAGGAGAAGCTTGAGCGGCCAGTTGAGCTTAAGTTTGACGCGATGCACCAGGTAGCTTGCGCCCATTCCCAAAACAAGCAGACCCAGCAGGGCGGCAAACTGGAGGCGATCGACCCGCAGCGTTTCAACATAAACTTTCTGGGCAAACTGCACATCCGCTGCGTGACCCCATAGGCGTTGCAGTACCAGCAGCGTGTCTTGCAAGCTCGGCAGGCGAAAGCTAATCCAGGCAGTGAACACAAATGCCTGAGTCAGCATCCAAGCCAGGAGGGTTCCGGGTAGGCTATCCCACCAGATTTGCAGCAGTTTCCAGCGGCTTGAAATCGCATCCGTGAGGCGATGCAGGATGAGCGCGAAGCCGTGTACTGCGCCCCAGACGACAAATCCCCAAGCTGCGCCGTGCCAAATTCCGGCGATCAGCATGACGATCAGCAGATTTAGGCAGGTGCGAAACAGTCCGCGACGTGAACCACCCAAGGGAAAGTAAAGATAGTTGCGGAGCCAGTCACCCAGCGTCATGTGCCAGCGTCGCCAGAAGTCCGCGATGCTGGTGCTGAAGTAGGGAAAGTCGAAATTTTGGGGGAGGGCAAAGCCAAGCAGCAGGGCGCTTCCGCGAGCAACATCGACGTAGCCACTGAAGTCGAGGTAAAGCTGGAAGCCATAGGCGATCGCTGCGATCCACAGATCTCCGCTGCCAGCGCGATCGACATTGCCATAGATCAAATTCACCGCTGTTCCCAAATGGTCAGCAATCAGCAGCTTTTTCACCGCACCGACGGCAATCAGCCAGAGTGCTTCGGCAATTTGAGGTGAGGCGGGAAATTTGAGGTTGGAGAGTTGCGCGGCGAACGGGTGAAAGCGGGTGATGGGACCAGAAATCAATTTGGGAAAAAACAGCTTGTAGGCCGAGAATTTCAGCAGGCTTTCGGTGGCGGGCGCACCTCGGTAGACATCAATCAGATACGCAATGCACTCGAAGCAGAAAAAGCTAATTCCCAGTGGGGCAATCAGGCGATCGCTCACCCAAGTCGCCTGCGTTTGAAGCTGCGGCAGTTTCAGCAGTTCCCCAATCGATTCCAGCAGAAACGGCACATATTTGAAGCCCAGCAGCAGCAGAACGTTCGCCATAATGCCAAAGCTCAACAGCCAGAGGCGGCGACGGTTCCAATCTTGCTGGGCAAACTGCCAAGCGTCGTTGCCGATTCGCCAGTCGATCGGCGTGTTGAGGGCTTGACCCAAGCGAAACGTCACCCAAATCATTGCCAGCAGCAAAGGGATGTATTCGACTTGCAGCGAACTGTAGAAAATCAAGCTGGCGATCGCCAATATCCACAGCCGGAGCGATTGGCTTTCGATCGCCCAATACAAGCCCAACACACTCAGCAGAAATAAGCCGTAAACGATCGAGAGCAGCGTCATTGCAGTTAAAAAGCGCAGTTCAAAAGCAAGCCAGCGCCATGAGGATACACTATGTTATGCGGTTGTGCTGCGGCTGCGAGTAATTTTTACAATTTCAAGCCAATGACTTCTTTTCCTGCCTGGTATTTTGATGAATCTGGAATGGCTGGGGTTGATTTTGAAGATGCGAAACAAGTTGAAGTTTACGATCGAAATCAATCGATAAGTTCGCCTGAAAAAGAGCGGGTGCTGGTCGATCGATTGGGAATTACTGAACGGCACACTGTCATTGACTTAGGAGCAGGCACAGGGAATTTTGCAATTCAAGCTGCACTAGCTGGTGCTTCGGTTCATGCGGTTGATATTTCGCAACCGATGCTTACTTACGCGCGTAGTAAAGCGAAAGGGGTAGGAGCGATCGATCTCAAATTTCATCAAGCTGGCTTTTTAAGCTATCAGCATCAAGGCGAATTGGCTGATTTTGTTGTAACCAAAAATGCGCTTCACATTCTGCCAGATTTCTGGAAAATGATCGCTTTTCAGCGAATGATCGATATGCTAAAGCCCAATGGAACGCTTTATTTGCGAGATGTTATTTTCTCGTTTCCACCTGCAACCTATGAATCTGCAATTGATGAATGGATTCAAGAAGTTGCAAAGCCGGAAGGTCAAGGCTGGACAACAAAGGATTTTGAAGCACACATACTCGAAGAACACAGCACATTTAGCTGGATTATTGAAGAAATGCTAATTAGAGCAGGATTTGAAATTATAGAAGCAAATTACATCGCTGCAACTTATGCCGAATATTTGTGCATCAAAGCTAGCTGAGAAGCAGTAAATGTCTTGTAAAAAGTTTGAAAAAGCGGTTGTAAGCGATCGAAGCCAAATTTCACTCATTTTTCGATGACTACTGTGCTGATACCTCTAGGGACGATTTGCAAACTGCTCTGATCCCTTTGCCAGCGATCGCCCAACCGATCTAGAACAAAGGAGATGGATCGGCAGAACATTTTATGCGGCAGTCAAGCAGAATTCAGTACATTGGTGATGTTGCGTTGATGAAGCCTATGCAAGCTGGCAATCGCAATCCGGTTGTTTTAATTCACGGCATCGACGATACGGCAGCGATTTTTCACAAAATGGCTCCCTATTTGTATTTGCATGGCTGGCAAGTTTATAGTCTTGATCTAAAGCCTAATAACGGCGATATTGGCCTTGATCGATTGGCGCAACAGGTCGCAGATTTTGTCGATCGCACCTTTGCTCCCGATCAAAAAATCGATCTAGTTGGCTTCAGCATGGGCGGCATCATTGGAAGATATTATGTGCAGCGGTTGGGCGGGATTGATCGCGTCGATCGCTTTATTACGATCGCATCTCCACATCACGGCACTTGGACAGCTTATTTCCGCCCAAACATCGGTGCTTCACAGATGCGGCGCGGCAGCTTGTTTCTGGCTGATCTGAATCGCGATGCGGAGATGCTCGATCGCCTCAATTTCACGTCAATCTGGACGCCGCTCGATCTGATGATTGTGCCTGCCGCCAGCTCACAGATGCCCGTTGGAAAATGCGTACAGATTCCTGTCTCCGGTCACGCCTGGATGGTGACGGATTCGCGCAGCTTGCAGGCGATCGCTGCTGCCTTGGCGGAACCGTTGCAGGCGATCGCCTTTACAAATTGAAGAACTTTTGTAGAAGTGGCTTGATGGCATCCGGCGGAAGTGCCACACTAGGGGATTAAGGTGCAAGATTCAAAGCAGCCAAATCCCTTCATTTTCCTGAAATTAGCAATGGTGTCCAAAAACGATCTGCAAACTGCCTTAAAAGAAAAATACGGCATTAACAAAAATATCAGTCAAGACCTTGATAAAGCCGACTGTGAACGAGTGCTGGAATGGCTGGCGACTGATCCAAGCGCGGTGAAACTAGTACAGTCTTTCGCTCAAAAGAATTTCAGTTTGGGACGCAATAATGCCTACTATGGTGGACTGCGAAGTCAGGCGGAAAAGAAGCTAGAAAAGCTGAAGGTTGAATATCAAGAGTTGGAGGAGTCGATCGCCCAAATTGAAACTTCCACAGTCGCTCTAGAAAGCCGCAAGCGTCAACTTGAACTCGAACAACAACAGCTTGAACTTGAAATTCAAACTCTATTGAGTAGAAACGACAGTTTGGAAACAAAAGCCAAAAAACTCGCTTCTGAAAAAGAAGAATTGGTCGAAGTCAACGACGAATTGAAAAAAGAAAATAAAGCGCTCAAAAACATCATCGATGAAATTCGCTTGAAGCTAACCATCAATCTCAAGAAAATGCTTCAGCTTGAAGATAGCGAGATTCGCAAGGCACTGATCAAACTCTTTAAATCTACACAGGGCTGACGCGATGCCACGCCAAAAACGACAATTTAACGGTCTGAGCTATCGCGAAGTTCAACGTGCTAACTCGCAAAATCGTCTGAAGCTCCACAAGCCAGACCAAAAGCAGCTTAAAGCAGAAGGCTATAAGAATACAGGTTGGGATCAGGTCATTCGGCTTTATCAAAAGATTGAGGAACTGCTCGATCGCTACCAGTACGCCGATCTAGAACTCGATGAACTGTTTCTTGAAGCCGATCGCATTGGTAACAAATATCTGACACCTGAAGAAATCGAAGAATACAATCAAAAGCTTGATAAAGAAGTCAGTGAAATTGAGGAAGCGATCGATCGACAGTTCCCCGATACTGAAGTTGAAATTATTGATTTTAGCAACCGTAGGAAAACTCGATCGCGCTAACCGTCTATGAGCTATCAAGATAAAGAACTCGACGAACTATTTCAGCTTGCTAACAAAATTGGCAATCGTCGCTATCACAAGCTGACTGAACAGGATTTTGAGAACTACCGAAAGTTCGATCGCTGGCGATATGTAAACGGCGATGGCGAATGCGGCACAACTGAAGAAAGCCGAGAATGGGTGAAGGACAATTCGGATTGGCACTGTCCAATTTGTGACGAGCATTTCTCGCAAAGAGGTGGGAGATCGATCGATCACAAACTGCCGCGATCGCAATATCCCTGGCTGTCGATGAACTTCAAGAACCTATGGGTGATTTGTCTCACCTGCAACAAGGAAAAAGGCGAAATGCACTGGTATGAATATGAGCAGTACATCTTCGTGAATTACCCAAGTTTGTATCTAAATGTGCGATCGGCACGACCCAAATTGCTACTTGAAGCGCTCAAGAATTAGCAGGTACGGGAACATTGCCATCGCCAATTTGCGTGAAGTCAGCTTCGCCAAAAATTGCAGAAGCATAACGATAAAACTTAAATTCCATCAAATTGTGGAACGGGTCTTCTAGGAAGAACGTTCGGTGTTCCAGCGGTGTACCGACAAAGCGATTTTTGGGCTGTTGATGAAATTTAAGATGATGTTCGAGGGCGCGATCGCGCAGTTCCTCCCAATCTGATTCATCCGTAAACACTAAGCCAAAATGACGTGGATAGATGCCTTTTTGGGGCGTTAGCGGTTCATAGGTGACATGGGCGACAAGCTGATGTCCGCCTAAATTGAGAATGAGAGAATTAGTATTTTCACGTCCGATCGCGCAGCCCAATCCATCTGCATAAAATGCTTTGGTGCGGGCAATGTCGGCAACGGGAAAGGCAAGGTGAAAGATTGTCGGCTGCATAAAAAAGGAGAGTGATTGACTACTCTCCTTTTAACGCAAAATTGAATTTTGAGAACGCTACCACCAGCGCAATTCGAGATAGCCGCGATCGGGACGCTGCAATTCTTCTTCCGTCAGCCACTCGACCGACTTATACGTGCCGAAAACGTGATCCCACCAGTCCACCGCCAGCCCAAAATTGTGATTCCACATGCCATATTTGTGGTGGACATAGTGGACAGGCATTTTCATCCAAAAAACTTTGCGCGGATTTTCGTGCTGAAGCTGATGCGCGTAGGCCGAAAACGCCGCATAGACGATCGCACCCAGCAGCCAGCCGATGCCGCCTTCAACCGAAAACAAAAATACGGCAAGCATGGCGATCCCGCTGCCGACGACATAATCGCGAAATTCCCACAAAACGCCTTGCGCTTCGTTGCGGCGATGATGATCGCGATGCCGCGCTCCCACTTTGGGCGAAGCGTGCATCAGACGATGCAGCCAATATTCGACCAAACTTGCAAACACAAAGGCACCAATAAAGCAGCCAACTCCCACCATATTCGATCGCTCCTAACTCCGATTCACACCGATCGTAGACCGTGATTTTTCAGCAATTGTGCCGGACGGAAGCTATCCCCGGTACACTACTCTTAATATTTAGCGCGTTTCATGACAGCCGTAATCCCCTCGATCGAATTTTTTGAAGGTCTGCCTGAAGACCTCAGCGGTGTCAGCCTCCGTCGCAATCGAGCGACCGGAATGCGAATTGTGCTGTTCACGTTTGAGCGACTGCGGGCGATCGATCGCTTCAACAGCTACACGAAGCGATTTGCCAATGCGCTCAAGCTCACCGACAGCGAAGGGGCAATCAGCATCGAGCCGTCTTCCGTCCAGTTCATTTTCGGCGGCGACGAAGGGGACGAACTGAAGCGGGTTGAGTGCAAATTGGAGATCGATCGCGAAGATCACTGGGAACGCCTGATGCGGTTTATGCAGCGCTACGCTGAGGCGAACGGCATGGAATACGGTGAGAAAAAGTAGGGGCGATACGGTTCCCTAAGAATCGGAAATTGAATCAAATCCAAGACTTATTCTTTGAAAGTGCAATTTTGCCGCGCTTTCAAAGAACAAAAACCAGGTTTTTATCCATCCGCGATCCTAAGCTTCGCGATCGGTACAGACTATTCTTTCGTCGCTATTATTTCAGGTCTACTGTAATCTCCGTATCCTTCAATACATTTACCGAACTATTTGCGTAGTTTTGCTGAACTTTTCGTAAGATTTGTACCCCTAGACTGAGACCGAATCTTTCGATTTCAGCTAGGAAAAGTTCTATATGTCACTTCGTCGTAGAGTCAACCGTCGGATCAGACAAATTCGTGGCAACAATCGCAACAACCGCCTTCGAGGAACCAATGGTCGCGATCGCATCTTGGGTTTTGGTGGAAACGATACCCTACAAGGGCTGGGAGGCAACGACATCCTGAATGGCGGCACGGGCAACGACACGCTAGACGGTGGGGCAGGCGACGACCAAATGCTCGGCGGCGCGGGCAATGACATTTATGTAGTGAACTCGGCAGGCGATCGCGTCATTGAAGGCGGCAGCCAAGGCCGTCAAGATAGCGTCGTTTCCACTATCAGCTACACCTTGGGCAACAATGTCGAAAACCTGCTGCTTGCTGGAACTGCGGATTTAGTGGGAGTGGGCAACATCTTGAACAACCTGATCGAAGGTGACGATGGCAACGACACGCTGATTGGCGGTGCAGGCGATGATGAACTGGTCGGACTCGTTGGCAATGACTCGCTGGACGGCGGCATTGGCAACGATACTCTCAAGGGCGGCGTAGGCGACGATACCTACTTTGTCGATAGCATTAGCGATGTGATCGTGGAAGCCGCAAACGAAGGGTTCGATCGCGTTCGATCGACCATTAGCTATACGATCGGCGCGAATGTGGAAACGCTGAGGCTGATTGGCACGGCAGCGATCAACGGCACAGGCAACGACCTCGACAACTTGTTTGGCGGCAACGATGCCAACAACCGCATCGAAGGCAGAGGCGGCAACGACGACCTGGACGGCGGACTGGGAACAGATACGCTGGTTGGCGGCACGGGTGACGATATCTACCGCATCAATGATGAAACTGATGTGGTGATTGAAGCTGCAAACGAGGATAGGGATCTAATTGTTGCGACAGGCTACGTTGATTTGACGTTGACGATGGCAGCCAACGTTGAAGATACGTTCGCTGACGACGCTTCTCTTGAAATCAACATCATCGGCAACGCGCTAAACAACGATATTGAAGGCAACGCCAGCGAAAACACGATCGATGGTGGTGAGGGCAATGATGAAATCGGTGGCAATGCGGGCGATGACGTTCTCAACGGCGGCGCGGGCAACGATCGACTGTTTGGTGGAGCCGGAGCCGATGAGCTTTCAGGCGGCGCAGGCAACGACCTTTTGGTTGGTGGTTCTGGTTTGTTGGAACCGAATGGCGGTGCAGATGCACAGGTGGATAATCTCGCAGGTGGCGCAGGCAATGATATTTACCTGATTGATGCTGGCGATATTGTTTCTGAAGAAGTAGGTGCGGGAAATGACACGGTGGGGTCGCTAACCAGTGTCAGCATCGCCGATTTTGACAATGTTGAAACAGTGGGCGTCCTTGGTACTGCCAATGTCAACGCAACGGGCAACAACCTAGACAACACGATCGCAGGCAATGTGGGCAGCAACACGCTCACTGGCAACGAAGGGGACGATACGCTAATTGGAGACATCGCTTTTGACCCAGTTTCGTTGCAACCGCAGCCTGCTACGACGGGTGCAGCCGATACGCTGCTCGGCGGTGACGGGAATGACAACCTGCTGGGTGGCTTTGGCAACGACGCGCTGACAGGCGGTGCTGGCGGCGATCGCTTCATCTTTGCGAGCGGCCTGATCCTCGGATCAACGGTTGTGGGTGGTCGCGCCTTCAACAGCGCCGATTTGGGAGTGGATACCATCAGCGACTTCACACAGAATCAAAATCCCCTGCTTAGCGATGTCATCGTTCTGAGCAAGGCGACCTTTACTGCACTCGGAGCTACTCAACCTGTACCGCAGCTTGGCATTGAGTTAATTGGCAGTGGGGACTTTGCAAGTGTTGGCAGCGATACTGGGGTTGCAAGCAGCAGCGCAGTGATTGTTTACAATTCGCAAAGTGGCGCTTTGTTCTACAACGCAGACCGAGCAGGAGCAGGAACGGGTACGCAGTTTGCAACCGTTACAGGAGCGCCGCAACTCTCGCAAGCTAACTTTGTGGTGATCGCATAAACGGCAATTTCACTCAATCGTGAAGCAGGGCTAGAAAATTTCTGGCTCTGCTTTTTTGTGGTGCGATCGCTCCCTTGAATCTAGATTCCGTGACTTTTGCCGATCACCCAATGGCGGCGAAAGAATTTTGACAGGCTCGATTCTTCCAGTGAGAGATAGATCGGGCGACCGTGTGGACAGGTGTGCGGATGGCGCGTTTGCTGCCACTGGTCAACCAGAGTTTGCATCGCTTCCGGTGTGAGTGAGATGCCATTGCGAATTGCGGTACGACAGGCAGTTGCAACCAGCGCAGATTCCAGATCGCCGCCTTGACTGAGTTCCAGCAGCGCATCGGCACAGTCCGATCGCCCGCTCAAAACAGCCGGAGCCGATCGCACTGCCCAGAGTCGATCGCCAAACGGCTCAACTTCCAGGCCAACCCGCTGTAGCTGTTCGCGCTGAAGCGGCGATAGCTGTTCAAGAATCATCGGTGGTTCGAGCGGCACAATCTCCCATCTGTCGCACAGTTGCTCATACAAAATCCGCTCGTGGGCGATGTGCTGCTCGATTAGCCACATTCCGGTGGGATGTTCGACCAAGACATACATGCCGTGAACCTGAGCGATCGCCTTAAGTTCAATCAGTGGTTTCTCCGGTTCCGGTTCGGGTTCTGGGATCGATCGCGACGATCCATACACTCCTCCGGCTTCTGCCGCTTTGATCACGCCCGTCACCCGCTCGACGTGAGCCGCATCGGGCAAAAGGGCACTGCTCAGGGTTTGCTCGATCGCGCTCTTCGCCGCAGTTTGCCACGCGCTGAGGTGATGCAGAAAAATTTCGGCTTTGGCGGGATGGCGATTCCAGTCGATCTGGTCGGGCTGAGTGCGGAGATGCAAAAGACAGACGGGATGGCGATCGCGAGGCAGCGTCCGCCGAAACGCACTGAAAACAGCTTGCTCTAATTCCGGCAGACGTACCATGCGGCCATTCACGGCGATGCGAATCCAGTCGGGACGGTGGCGATGACAGCGATCGGGCAGTCCGGCGAGGACATAGAGCGAAGCAGTGGCAGCGGTGGAATACTCGCCATCAACGGTGATGCTTTGCGTATATTCGCCAAGATCGGTCGGCTGCACTTCGCGCAAAAGCTGCGGCAAAATTTGCTTGGCGGTGCCGCCTGCCCAAAGCGAAAGCCAAGGCCGATCGTTCTGCTCGATCTGCCAGGTGATTTGCGGATGACACAGCGCTAAATTTTGAATCATTGTTTGAACGCTGCGCCACTGTTGAGCGGGAAGAACGCCCTGTCTGCGCGTTGGCAATGTGGCAAACAGATTGGAAACGGTGACGATCGATCCGGCTGCGATCGCGATCGGGGCAATTGTCTCAGCGTGTCCTTGATGGTCGTAGCTGATCTGATAGCCATCCGGTTCATCTGCGGCACGACTGCAAATTTCCAGGTCTGCCAGTTGCGCCAAGCTGTGTAGCGCTTCGCCGCGAAAGCCGAGGCTGTGGATGCACCACAAATCGCGACTGGAGGAAATTTTGCTGGTGCTGTGGGCGGTTGCGGCTTGTTTCAGGTCGGTCAAGCTCATGCCGCAGCCGTTGTCGCTGACGCGGACACGCCACTGTTCCGGCCAAAGGGCGATCGAAATTCGAGTGGCTTGGGCATCGATCGCGTTCTCGACCAGTTCACGCACGACAGCCGCAAGAGAATCAATTACTTCCCCTGCTGCAATTAGATGAATGACCTCTTTCGGTAAGGGTTGAATGCTTGCCATAACTTCAGTCTAGGTCAGGAGTTGGATATTCGTGGCGGGCTGATTCTCCCTGTGGAAAGATGAATCGACTTGAAGCGACTGCTACATTTTCTAACAGAAATTGGTTATACAGAGGTATTTCAACAATGGCTGATATCAAAGAGAATTTCGAGAACGCAAACGACAAAATTGAAAAGGCTCAAGATAAGTTGGAGCAGGGCATTGTGCAGGCGAAGAAAGACATGCCAAATGTGACGCCGCAGCCGCCCGGATTTCACACGCAATCGACCGCTCATGAACTGAAATCGCGCTTGGACTGGGGCGAACCTGCGCTGACCATTTTGGATGTACGCGATCGCGAAGCTTTCAACGCACGGCACATCATGGGCGCTCAATCGATGGAACTGTCAGGACTGGTCGATCGCGCTAAATCCAGCTTGGAATCGAATCGCGACATCTACGTTTATGGCGAAAATGATGCTCAAACTGCGGAAGCGGCTCAAATGCTTCGCAGCGCTGGCTTTACTCGCGTTTCGGAACTCAAAGGCGGCCTGTATGCATTTGAAGATATTCACGGTTCGATCGAAGGAACCAGCACCGCAGGCGAAGAACTTTCGGCTGGCGCTTACAACGTCTTCGATCGCTTGAAGGAATACAAAGAAGACACCGACAAGCAAAAGTCGATGAAGTAATTTGACTTTTCCCTCTCTCTAAGTTCACATACCAAGAAGTCAGCTTGAATTGCACTTCTTGGTATTTTTTATTGCTGGAAATTCGCCTGCTGTGAAAGGAAAGTTGCAGCGATCGAATGCACTCTTTGAATCAAAAAATTTGTAACCGAACTGTGGCGATCGGTTTAAGTGTGGAAACCCGCATCCTGTGATCTGCCAAAAGACAGGTCATGATCGATCTTGTCTAATGCATGATTAAAGTAAGAACTAGCAGATTACTTTAATTTTATTCATGCAGTTCATCAGGAGAAAGTGATGCCTGAATCCATGAAAGAACAGCTATCGAGTGATTTGAAGCGAGCGAAAGAAGAAGGAAAATTGCGATCGGATCGGATTCGCGAAATTGTCCAGGCAGCAGTGTCGGCAGCAATCAGCGAATTCAAAGGCGGGTCGGGCGAAATTCGCACGATCGTCAAAGATGCCGTTTCCACTGTTGTTGAAGAAGTACAAGAGCGCGGCAAAGAAAGCCAGGAAGAAATTACCGCAGCGATTCAAGGTGTGGTGAGCGGCATCAGCAATGCTCGGCGCGAATCGATCGCCAAAAATCAAGAAGAAGTCCGTCAGCTTCAGTCACAAATTGATTCCGACGAACAAGCATTGGAAACTGAAATTCATGCGGCACTTGACGGCATTGAAGACACGACAAAAGAAACGCCAGCTTCGTCGCGATCGTCGATCGAATCGATTCTTAATGAGCTAAAAGATGCGTTCAAAAACACTGATGAGGATTCTGTTTTGAGAAAGCGCTACGCCCAGCTTCAAGCCCAACTTTCGATTTTGCAAGCCAATCTTGCTGCCCGCTATGGCGAACGCTTTGAAGAAGTCAATCAGCATCTTGATACGGCAAAAGACTGGTACGTGAAAGCGCGTCCCCAGGGCGAAGCGGCGGCTGAACAAGTTCGCCAAAAGAGTGCAGAACTGGATGCGAAACTAGGTGAAGCCGGAACCGCGATCGCCCAAAAAGAACGGCGCGTTCGTCAACTGCTGAAAGAAGCTTTGTCGATCGCAACCGATCTGTTTCAAGAAAAACTCAACGAGCGGAAGAAGTAGATTAACGCTGGGTTAATCTTAAGTAATGCTGCCTCAATCGAGGCAGCATTTTGTTTAAGCGTGACTATAAGCCCACAGAAACTCTATAGAAATTCAAAATAAATACAGTTTGCAATCGAAGCACCGCAAGCTTTATCATCATGCTTGAAATCGATTTCACAATAGGGTAACTGATGCGTCAATCTCAAATCGATCGCACCGCTGTAAACCTGCGATCGCGCAGCTTTAGCAATCGCGATAACAGCTTTGCCACTGCTCGCGACCTGGGAACGTTTACGAGTTTTTCGACGCAAACTTCGATTCGTGCCAGCGGTGTGATTGGTCGCTCCGATCGCAAAGATGTGATTAAATTCACCCTTGCACCTGGCGTTTCAGCATCTAGCAGTTCTGGACGACTGATTGTTCGCGGCGGCACGCTGACCTACTCGCTCTATGGCAGCGTTGACGGCGGACGACCCCAGCAACAATTCACGCGGCGACTGCCGCCAGGAACCTATCCATTTCCCAGCACCTCGTTTGACGCGCTGCCGTTTTCAGTGACGGCCTATGCCGTGTTCGATCGCCCCACCGGAAATGTTCGCTATAACTACCAAGAAAGTTACCGACCCTAATTCGGTTTTGGCGCAACCCAACATCCACTGCCGCTGAGTAGAACGGCTATCCTGGAGGAAAGCGCGATCGACTAGATATGACTCAACAACCCGCTCGAATTGTCATTCTTGGTGGAGGCTTTGGTGGCCTCTACACGGCTTTGCGGCTGAACGAACTTCCTTGGAGCCAAACGCCGGAAATCGTTTTGGTCGATCAGCGCGATCGCTTCTTATTCTCGCCGCTGCTGTATGAACTGCTGACGGGCGAACTGCAAACCTGGGAAATTGCGCCGCCCTATGGTGAACTGCTGGCGGATACGCGGATTCGGTTTGTTCAGTCTGCGGTGTCGAGCATTGATGTCGAGGGAAAGCGCGTCCAGCTTGAAGCCGGAACCACGCTGGAGTTCGATCGCCTCGTCCTCGCTTTGGGCGGCGAAGCACCCCTCGAAATTGTGCCCGGAGCCGAAGAATTTGCGATTCCGTTTCGCACCTTGGAAGATGCCTATCGCTTGCAGGAACGCTTGCGCCAGCTTGAGCAGTCGGACAAAGACAAAATTCGCGTGGCGATCGTCGGGGCAGGCTACAGTGGCGTAGAATTGGCCTGCAAGCTGGCCGATCGACTCGGCAGTCGGGGCAGATTCCGCATCATCGAAAAAAGCGACAAAATTCTAGCGACTTCCGCCGACTTCAACCGTGAGGCAGCAATGGAAGCGCTCAACGATCGCAAAGTCTGGATCGATCTTGAAACTGAAGTCGATGCGATCGCGCCTGACACCATCTCACTTTCCTACAAAGGTCAGATCGATACAATTCCTGTTGACATCGTGCTGTGGACTATCGGCACGAAGGTCGCTCAGGTCGTTCAAGATTTGCCGCTGAAGCACAATCGGCGGGGACAGGTGGTTGTGACACCGACGCTGCAAGCGGTGGATGCGCTGGACATTTTTGCGATCGGCGATTTGGCCGAATGTCGAGATGCCGACGGTCAACTTGTTCCTGGCACAGCGCAAGCGGCGTTTCAGCAAGCGGAATACTGCGGCTGGAACGTTTGGGCGAGCTTGAGCGATCGACCTTTACTGCCGTTCCGCTATCAGTATCTTGGCGAAATGATGACGCTGGGCACAGATGACGCGACGTTCAGCGGCTTGGGAATCAAGCTCGACGGGCAGTTGGCGTATGTAGCGCGGCGGTTAGCCTATCTGTATCGGATGCCGACATTTGACCATCAGCTTAAGGTCGGCCTCAACTGGCTTGCACAGCCGATTCGCAAACTGCTTGCCTCTTGAACTCGCACTTCTGCGATAATCGCTGCTGTGGCGTTAGTGGCATGAATGGCAGATCGATCGCGCAGCGCAGAGGGAACGATATCGCAACCTCAGGTGATTTTTCTCGATGCCGTCGGGACGCTGTTTGGCGTGCGGGGCAGCGTTGGACAGGTGTATAGCGATCTCGCGCAGCAGTTTGGCGTCATGGTGAATCCAGCTATTCTCGATCGCACGTTTTTGGAAAGCTTTCGGGGCGCTCCGGCAATGGCGTTTCCGGGCGTTTCACCTGCCGATGTGCCCGATCGCGAATATGCCTGGTGGTGGGCGATCGCCGCGCAAACCTTTCAGCAGGCCGGAGTTTACAGCCAGTTCAAAGATTTCGAGGCGTTCTTTGCCATTTTGTATGACCACTTCACGACGGCTGCACCTTGGTTTGTCTACCCGGATATCTATGCCGCGCTGAGCCATTGGCGACAGCAAAATATCGAGCTTGGCATCATCTCGAATTTTGATTCACGTCTGTATGCGGTTTTGACGGCACTCCACCTGTCGGAATATTTTTCCTCGGTGACCATTTCAACAGAGGTGGGAGCCGCGAAACCTGACGCAAAAATGTTTGAAACGGCCTTGGCGAAACACGATTGCGCTCCGGAAGCGGCATGGCATATCGGTGATAGTCTCAGAGAAGACTATGAAGGCGCGAAAGCAGTGGGGCTGCGATCGATTTTGCTTCAGCGAGAGGCAACGCCTGCTTCGCAAACTCCTGTTCGTTGAGGCATGGCAGAAGCCTATACTGAGGCTGGGTCTTCAGCCGATCGCATCGTCAATGTAATATAGATCCACAGTAATCCCACCTGCAAACTGTAGATTCAGTCCAGCGGCGTCGGGTTCGATCGCATCACTAGCTAGAGGTTCACTTCAGTGGGCATTGTTGTTGAAAACGTTTCCAAGCATTTCGGTAGCTTCCAGGCCGTTGACCAGGTTGATCTAGAAATTAAAACGGGTTCGCTCGTTGCCCTGCTGGGGCCATCCGGATCAGGAAAATCAACGCTGTTGCGCTTGATTGCCGGATTGGAAATGCCCGATACAGGTCGAATTTTGCTGACGGGCAAAGATGCCACCCACGACAGCGTCCAAGACCGCAACATTGGCTTTGTGTTTCAGCACTATGCCCTGTTCAAGCATTTGACCGTTCGCAAGAACATTGCGTTCGGCATGGAGATTCGCAAAACGCCGAAAAATCGCGTCAAGGCTAGAGTCGAAGAACTGCTGGAACTGGTGCAGCTTGGCGGCATGGGCGATCGCTATCCCTCGCAGCTTTCTGGTGGACAGCGGCAACGGGTCGCCCTCGCTCGCGCTTTGGCCGTCGAGCCGAAAGTGTTGCTGCTCGATGAGCCGTTTGGCGCACTTGATGCCAAAGTCCGCAAAGATCTTCGCGCTTGGCTGCGTCGCCTGCATGACGAAGTTCACGTCACAACGGTATTTGTGACGCACGACCAGGAAGAAGCGATGGAAGTTGCAGACGAAATCGTGGTGATGAACAAAGGCCGAGTTGAGCAAATCGGCACGCCTGCTGAAATCTACGACAATCCGGCCAGCGCTTTTGTGATGAGCTTCATTGGCCCGGTCAACGTGCTGCCCAGTGACTCCCACATCTTTCAAGGGAACGGCTTCGAGTCGGCTCACCCAAACGTTTTTCTGCGTCCGCAAGACGTGCTGGTGGATATTCACCCAAACGGCACAACGGTTCCCGCTCGCGTCAGCCGCTTGATTCACCTCGGCTGGGAAATTCAAGCAGAACTGACGCTCGACGACGGGCAAGTTGTGACCGCACATTTGACTCGCGATCGCTACGACGAACTTAATCTTGCTCCTCAGCAGCGCGTCTACGTGAAGCCAAAGGAGGCGAAAGCATTTCCGCTGTACTACTCGATCTAGGGCATGTTTGAATTCTGATCGCTTTGTTGCCGTCTTGTTTCGCTCCAATTCTCATTAATGAGGATTGGAGCGAAGCAAAGCTGTTAAAACACTTTCTAAGCGGTTGGCGATCGAGCCAGCCCAGAAATAATTAGAGTAGAGCTGCTTTGAAGATTCGCAATTTGTGACTAGAAGCGATCGGTTTCAGGCAGTTCGCCGTTGCCCAGTTGCGGGAACAGGTTACGCGCCGCATCATTCTGATAGATGCAGTCGATCTTGGGTGCAGCCGATTTGTCGTTGATGTCGCCCGTGTAGCCAAAGGTGTTCATCCGCTGCCGACATTCGCGCACCTGCTGATCGGTGACGAGGTTCGGTCGCTCCAAAATTGCCCAGTTATTGCTGCGTAAGACACATCCGGGCTGCATTGAAGGCTGCGACACATACACGTTAAACGGGTTGAGTGTCACAAATGCCCGCATGTCCATCGTGATCGCACTGGCACCGTACTGCACACACAGTTCTGCATTTGGAGCACTGCGATCGATCGCTTCACGCGACGCAATATTTCCCGTTGTGTTGCTCGCTACCGTACTGAGCGACATGCCGATGCCAATGCCGATCATCAGCACAGCGGCCAAAATTGCCATTGTGCCAGCATTGAGCGTGGCGGCAAGGCCAGTTTTGGGTGCGGGCGGTTCGCGATAGTCAAGGTCGCGATCGCGGGAAGAGGTTCGAGCGGGCGGTTTACGTCTCATAAGCTCTAAAGATACGCAGTCAAGGTTATCCAGCTTCGTTCTTCCAGTGTAGAACCTGGAGGAAAGAACGTCAGGTTTTACCTCAGCATTGCAGGCTAGAAGAATTAATTTGCAATTCTTAAATGAATCGATCGAAAATGCAACAATAAAGAAATTGTTGAGTTGCGTTTTATTGTGGCTGCGCCCTCTATTCAACCGTCGATCAGTTTTAACCGCCGCTTCAAGCGATCGATCGCCCGGAACATCCTATCCGACAGCCTCACGGTTTTCTGGGGCGACTGGCTCGATTTGCGCGTTCGTCTGCCGCAGGTGATCGCCTCCGGCCTCATCTCCCCGATTATTTATATTGTTGCCTTTGGACTGGGTCTCGGCAGTGCGCTCGACTCAGTCATGCGTCCGACTGCGGGCGCAAGCTACTTGCAGTTCATTCTGCCGGGCATGGTCGCCTTGTCTTCAATGACCATTTGCTTTGGCGGCACGACCTTTTCCATTTGCGGCGAACGCCTTTATAGCAAAACGTTTGAAGAAATTTTGCTGCTGCCCGTGCATCCGATCGCCCTGTTCCTCGGCAAAATGCTCGCTGGCATGGTGCGCGGCCTGATGACATCGGGCGCAGTCATTATCCTTGCCTTGATTGTCACGCGCCAGTGGACGTTCGTGAGTCCGCTATTTCTGCTGCTGCTCATCCTCAACTGCGCCGTTTTCTCTGGACTGGGCGTCATTGTCGGACTGAACGTCAAATCGCTCGAAGGCGTCGGCCTGCTCAACAACTTTTTGATTGTGCCCATGTCTTTTTTAGGCGCAACGTTCTTCGACCCCGCGACGCTGCCTGCTGCTTTAAAAGCGATCGTCTACCTCCTGCCGCTCACCTACACCAGCATCGGCCTTCGCGCTGCGGTCTTCCAGCCGTTGAGCGAATTTCCCTGGTACAGCATTCCAATTTTGCTGATCGTTGCGATCGTGCTGGGTGCGATCGGCGCTCGTCAATTTTCAAATCAGCAAGACTAAGGTATTAGAGAATTCGGAGTTCGCAATCCTAAATTTTGACTTCCGAACTCCGAATGACGAATGACGAATTACACACACTCCCATGCCTTCTGACGATCTCCGCGCTACTCGCCTTGAAAAAGCTGCTCAGCTTCGCGAACTTGGCTTCAATCCCTACACGTACCGCTGGGAAATTACGCATCATGCGGCTGAGCTGCAAGCAAAATATGCCGATTTGCCTGCGGGTGAAGAAGTGGAAGGCGAAGTGTCGATCGCAGGCCGAATCATGGCGCGGCGCGTCTTCGGCAAGCTCGCATTCTTCACGCTGCAAGACGAAACTGGAACGATTCAGCTTTATCTGGACAAGCAGAAAGTGCAAGATGGCATGAGCGCGATCGATCCTGACGCTTTCGGCCACCTGAAGCAGCTTACGGATGTGGGTGATATTTTTGGCGCAAAAGGCACGATTCGCCGCACGGAAAAAGGCGAACTGTCGGTCAACGTCGCGCAGTATCAGATTCTCACCAAGTCGCTCTTGCCGTTGCCGGACAAATGGCACGGGCTGACGGACGTGGAGAAGCGCTATCGCCAGCGCTATGTAGATTTGATTGTGAATCCTGAAGCACGCGAAACGTTTCGGCGGCGGGCGCTGATTACCAGCGCGATTCGGCGGTGTCTCGATCGCCAAGGCTTCATCGAAATTGAAACGCCCGTTTTGCAATCAGAAGCGGGAGGCGCAGATGCCCGCCCGTTCATCACGCACCACAATACGCTGGATCTGCAACTGTATCTCCGCATCGCCACTGAACTGCACCTGAAGCGGCTTGTCGTCGGCGGTTTTGAGAAAGTGTATGAACTGGGTCGGATTTTTCGCAACGAGGGCGTTTCGACCCGCCACAATCCAGAATTTACCAGCATCGAGGTTTATCAGGCGTATGGCGATTATTTCGACATGATGGCCTTGACCGAAACGCTAATTCTCGAAGCGGCACACGCCGTTCTTGAGTCGCTGCAAATTTCGTATCAGGGCAGTGCGATCGATCTCACCGCGCCTTGGCGCAGAGCGACGATGATCGAACTGGTTCAAGAAGCAACCGGAATTGACTTCACGCCGCATCTCGGTCAGGCCGTGACGCCGGAACTGATGGAGCAGCTTGAGACGGCGGGCGTGGCGATCGAAAAAGACGTGACGGGCGCTTTTTCCGCTGGTCGCTTGCTGGCCTCAGCGTTTGAGCAAAAGGTGGAAGAAACGCTGATTCAGCCGACGTTTGTGATCGACTATCCGATCGAAATTTCACCTTTGGCAAAGCCGCATCGATCGCAGCCCGGACTGGTCGAACGCTTTGAGCTTTACATCGTCGGACGCGAAACGGCCAACGGCTACTCGGAGTTGACCGATCCGATCGACCAGCGAGCGCGATTTGAAGCGCAAGCCGCCCGCAAAGCAGCGGGAGATCTTGAAGCGCAAGGCGTCGATGAAGATTTTCTGACTGCTCTGGAGTACGGACTGCCGCCGACGATGGGCATGGGCATGGGGATCGATCGACTGGTGATGCTGCTGACCGATTCCGCCAGCATTCGCGATGCGATCGCGTTCCCCTTGCTGAAACCGGAAAAGCCCGATGCAGAAATCGGACAAGATTGATCGGATCAAGGGTTGACGTGCGAAACGGGCGGGCGATCGCCTGAAGTTCATTGGGCAACAAAACCTAAAGATTTCAGACGCTCTCTAAATCCTCATGGTTAGGATAGGGGACGAATCCTTTCTGATGGGAATGCTGAATCCGGGTTTCGATCGAAATTCCAGTAAGCAACTTTTAGGTTGTCCACTCTTTTTGAGTCTGATGAAAAATTCATTTCGCTTTGCTTTACTTGTCACCGCAACTTTGATGCTCGCTGCTTGCGGCAGAACCAACGTTGCCAATAATTCGACTGCACCTTCACCTGCTGCTTCTGCGCCTGCCGAAAGCCCAACCTCAGGAGCGTCGCCGAGTGCCCCCGTTCCGCTTCCAGATGATGAAGCAGCATCCACGCCCAGTCCGCAAGCTTCGGCTCCTGCCAATGCAGGCAACGGCCAAACCTATCGTCAGCCACAAGGCTTGTTTGAGATTTCGTTTCCAGCAGGCTACACCTATCGCGAAACCGACAGCACTTTGACGTTTTCATCAAGCGATGGCGGCTTTGGCGGCGTGGTGGAATATGGCTCGGCTGAAGGCAAACGGCTGTCTACCCAACAGCTTGAAGACGCCCTCAAGCAGGGCTATGAAGACCGCCTTGAGCAAGTATCCTGGCAGGATACGCAGCTTCAGCCCGACGGCAGCGTCCGCGTGGACTGGATAGGCCGCGACAAAGAAGGCCGCGATCTCGACGCGATCAGCTTCATTGAGCAGCGTGGCGACACGATTTTCATCTTGAATCTGTTTGCTGTTGATAAGCCCTACAACGACTACAACGACGATGCCGAAGCGATCGTCGGCACCTACCGCGTCAAACAGCAGTAAACCAACTTGCCTTCCTCAGCGATCGCCTCTCTCAAATCAAGGCGATCGCTTTGATTCACCGGGATCAATGCGCTGAACTCAAATTCCGGCTAAAAGCTCAAACCCATTGAAATGGGTTGGCATTCTCATTCCGTTTTGGGGCTTGAGCTTTGGAAATTCATTTTCGGCTGCCATTGCGTCAGTCCTGGTTCAGCTAAATTGGTGCAATAAAAAAACTGCGATCGCAGGGTTCGATCGCAGTTCGATCGCGCAATCAACCGCTTACTCGACCTCTTTAATGCGCGTTTTGTTCTCCAAAATCGTCTTAAAGATCAGCGTCACAACGGCCAGCAGCGCCAGCAAGACGGCAGCCGAGAAAGCAGCCTGCGTTTCATACTGCTTGTAGGCTTCTTCGACAAACAGCGGCAGGGTTTGCGTTTTTCCGGCAATATTGCCCGAAACAACTGAAACCGCGCCAAATTCGCCCATGACGCGAGCGTTCGTCAGAATCACGCCATACAGCAAGCCCCAGCGGATATTTGGCAGCGTTACCCGCCAAAAGGTTTGCCAGTCACTTGCACCCAAAATGCGAGCCGCTTCTTCCTGATCGGTTCCGGCTTCTTCCAAGACGGGAATTACTTCCCGCGCCACAAACGGCAAGCTGATGAACGCACTCGCCAGCACCATCGCAGGCGTGGCAAACACAATCTGGACATCGATCGATCGCAAAAATGGCCCAAACCAACCCACCCGACCATACAGCAAAATAATCATCAAGCCCGCCACAACCGGAGACACCGCAAACGGCACATCCAGCAAACTGATCAGCAGTGTGCGTCCGCGAAAGCGATTGCGGGCAATCACCCAGGCGGCACACAAGCCAAAAATCGTGTTTAGCGGCACGACGATTAAAGCAATAATCAGCGTCAGCTTGGCGGCATGAACAAAGCTGCGCTCGCTCAAGTTGTGCAGAAACGGCCCAACGCCGCGATTAAACGCCTGCACAAACACATTCACAGTCGGAATAAATAAAATCAGCAGCAAATACAGCAGCGCCACACCGATCAGTGCCCATTTTGACCAGCGAATCGATCGCGCCTTTGGAGTCGCCGCCGATTGTGGAACCGATGCGATCGAACTACTCATAGCGTTTTCCCCAAGCTTGCAACAGGTTAATCACCAGCAAAACCAGCAGCGACAAAACCAGCAAAACCGTTCCAATCACGGTTGCGCCCGCATAGTCAAACTGCTCTAGCCGCTGAAAAATCAAAACCGCAGAAATCAAATCTCGAAACGGCACATTTGCCGCCACAATCACAATTGATCCAAATTCGCCAACCGCTCTGGCAAAGCCCAATGCCACTCCGGTCAGCAGGGCAGGCATCAAGGGCGGCAAGACAACGCGCCAAAAGGTTTGAAATTCCGAAGCGCCCAAGCTCCAAGACGCTTCCTCGATTTCTTTTTCCATTTCCTGCAAGACAGGCTGAACCGATCGCACCACAAACGGCAGCGTGATAAACAGCATCGCGAGTCCCACGCCCAAGCGCGTAAACGCCACCCTGATGCCAAACGGAGCCAGCAGCGACCCAATCCAGCCATTTTCGCTGTACACCGTTGCCAGCGTGATTCCGGCTACGGCAGTCGGGAGGGCAAACGGCAGATCGATCGCCGCATCAATAAATCGCTTCAGCGGAAAGTCATAGCGCACCAGCACCCAAGCGATCAGCAGACCAAACACGCCATTCACCAGGGCAGCAACCAAAGCGGTCACAAACGTCACTTCATAGCTAGATAGCGCCACTGGCTGAGTTGCAATTCGCCAAAACTCAGCAGGCGAAACCGTAGCCGACTTGAGGAGCAATGCCGCAAATGGCAACAGCAGCAACAGACTCATGTAAACGATCGTGATTCGCCAAGGCCAAGATCCAAGCCAAGGTCGGCGGCGGCGCGATCGAGCAGTGGGAAGGGAGGAAACAGCCATAGGGAGTTCGGGTGTTGGGTGTCGGCAGCAGCGGTAGGGAGTGGGGGTTTATTGATTGTTGAGGGAACGAGGATCAAGAATCGGCAATCAGCCAACAGCTTATCGCGATCGCTGACACTCGATCCTCACCTCCTCAACTACGACTTGCCCACCTGAGCTTGAATTTTGTCGAAGACCGCGCCGTCATCAAAGAATTTCGTTTGGATTTCTGCCCAGCCGCCCATGTCTGCCGCAGTAAACAAGTTGTTCACTTTGGGATGGTCGGCAGCAAATTCGCTTTCGACAGTGGCATCAACCGATCGAAATCCGACTTTCGCAAATTCGCGCTGCGCTTCGGGCGTAAACAAAAACTCGACAAAGGCTTCGGCCACTTCGCGATTTCCGTGCTTTTCAACGTTGGCATCGACAACGGCGATCGGATTGTCGATCGAAATATTCACGTCAGTCGGAATCGTGTAGGGCAATTCCTGACCGTTCAGCTTCGCCAGCAGCACTTCGTTCTCGTAGTTGATCAGCACGTCGCCCTGACCCTGCTTGAAAAACACATCAGTGGCTTCCCGCGCATCTCTCGGCAGCACAGGCACGTTTTGAAACACCTTGGTTGTGAATTCTTCAGCCTGAGCATCCGTGCCGCCTGTTTTCGTCACCGAACCCCACAGACCCAAAAAGTTCCACCGCGCTCCGCCTGACGTTTTCGGATTGGCAGTGATCACCTGAACGCCGTCTTTTGTCAAATCTGCCCAGGTTGAAACGCCTTTCGGATTGCCTTCTCGCGTCACTAGCGCAGCAACAGATTTGGTGACAATGCCGTCATTGGGCGCGTCTTTCTCCCAGCCGGGTTCAATCAGCCCAGCTTCTTGAATTTTGTTGGTGTCCAAAGCAAGTGCAAGGGCAACGACATCGGCCTCTAAGCCGTCGATGACGGCGCGAGTTTGCGATCCCGATCCGCCGTAGCTGGGATTAAACGTCACCTCCTGGTTGTGTTCTGCCTGCCATTTCTCAGTAAACAGCGGAATAATTTTTTCGTAAGCTGCTTGCGTCACGGCAAACGATACGAGCGTGAGTTCAACAGGTTCATTGCTGCCACCCGCTGCACCATCTGCACTATTTCCAGTTTGAGTGCCACCTGCACAAGCGGCCAATGAGGTACTTAGCCCCAAGCCAACCAGAAACAGAGCAATCCAGCGCTTCCAGGAGCGCAGCTTGAGTTGACGTAGCATTTTCGTATTCTTCCTCTTTTTGAATCTACGGTTATTCGGTCGGAATACTGACTTTAGCAGATATCATACAGGCAAATCAGCCATTTAGCACAGCGATCGATCAAGCCTTGCCACTAAAAAAGCCCAAAAATTTGCTATATTAGCGCTGTTGCTGGTGTAGCTCAGTTGGTAGAGCAGCTGATTTGTAATCAGCCGGTCGCAAGTTCGAGTCTTGTCACCAGCTTGGTTGAAAAGCTTATACAGATGTAGAGTAGCAACCAAAGCTTGAAACGATCGGCGGTTGCTATGTGTGCTAGTCAGCGGACGACAACCACAGCGAGAACTGTTGCTATCAATCAATCGTCTTGTACACAGACAAGCGTTCCACCTACAGGTAAAGCAACTGGCGGGAGCGGCTCGATGGCGTAGCTGCCGAAACTTAACAAATCAACAATGAGCAACTTGATTGGGTTCGACCGCTTGCGCTGTTCCACCGGGCACATCAGCACATCAAGCTGGAGCAGTTGCCCATTTACAACAGGCGAGTAGTCTACTGTAGAGATATCCACATCAAGAGAGATGAACCGATGCAAAGTAGCGTCATGCAGCGCAACAACGTGCATGTGCTGGGGCGAGGACGTGAAACCGTCATCTTTGCACATGGCTTTGGGTCAGACCAAACGGCTTGGCGACACCAAGTTCCCGCTTTCGAGTCGTCCTACCAAATTGTGCTATTCGATCATGTCGGAGCAGGTCAATCTGACATGGCGGCCTACAGTCCGCTCCGCTATCGATCGCTCTACAGCTATGCCGAAGATTTGTTGGAACTCTGTGCCGCGCTCAAGCTGTCTGACGTAATCCTGGTGGGGCATTCGGTGAGCGGCATGGTCAGCCTGCTTGCTGCTCTCATTGATCCGAGTCGCTTTCGGCAGTTGGTGTTTGTTGGAGCTTCGCCGCGCTATTTGAATGAGCCGGAAACAGGCTACATCGGCGGGTTTGAGCAGGCCGACCTCGACGGGCTGTATGCGGCAATGTCGGCAAACTACTATGCTTGGGCGAGCGGTTTTGCGCCGATCGCGATGGGAAATCCAGAACGGCCTGAACTGGCGATCGAGTTTGCCAAAACGCTCTCGGCCATTCGTCCGGATATTGCTCAGGCGGTGGCACGAGTGATCTTTCAATCTGACCACCGCGCCGAACTGCCCAAGCTGACGGTTCCCGTCGTGATTCTCCAGTCCAACAACGATGTTGCAGTTCCGCCGCAAGTAGGTCAGTATATGGCTGCTCACATTCCGCAGTCCAAACTGATTCAAATCAACGCTCAAGGACATCTTCCTCATCTCAGTGCGCCGGATGTGGTCACTCAAACTTTGAAAGAATGTCTCGCCGCTTGACTCGACGCTGGCACTTTGTGTCGCTTCGTCATCCCGATCGACTGCCGACCGCGACTCCCTTTGTTCTGGCATTGGCGATCGCGCTGCTGGCAATTGGCGCACTTTCAGGCGTACCGCTGATTTTTCAACTGGCGCTGATCACGTTTGGCTTCTTGACGCTGCTGCCTTGGCCGATCGCGGCGGCTAGCATTTTGGTGGCGATACCTTGGCTACTCGATCGCCCGTCTCTGCGTGAAGCTGAAATTCTCGGCTTGGTTGTCCTGCTCGGTTTGGGAACGCGGCAGTGGCTGCGCTGGCAGGAATGGCAGTGGGCTGCTCAAGGCACGATCGCCAGTTTGCTTCAGCCGGAGACGGCGCAAACCCCACAGCAGTCGATCGCTCAAGCATTAGTTGCGCTGCGGGAGACAACAGATGCAGATGCGGCGATCGCCCTGCGACAGCTTGATAGTGTCACGGCGGAAACGCTGCTGAGCCTGCCGGAAACGGTGCTTCCCTCACGGCTGACTACGCCTGCGCTGTTTGCCGAGGCGATCGAGCAAAACGCCTGTCTTTTCCATCCGAACTATCCGGCCATCCCAAATCCTGCGTCTACTTTGCTAGCTCAAGGTGTGAAATCGCTGGTGGTCATTCCGCTGCGCCAATCCGAGCAGGTGCAAGGAGCGATTCTGCTGCTGTGGTATCGTCCTGTCCGGTTCTCGCAGCGGTTGCAGCAGTATGTGAACTCATTGCGGAGCAGCTTAAGTAATCTCTTGCGCTTTCAAGATGTAACGTTGTGCTTGGAAAAGCTTCAGGCGCGGCTGATTGCCACCCTGGAAACGATTCCGCAAGGTATTGTGTTTTTGGATGAGAACGGCGAACAGGGCTGGATCAATCAAACGGCAGCGATGCAGCTTAATTTGCCGCAAGGTGCGATCGCACCTGCCGCATTTGCTCAGGCCATGACTGCGCTGCGAATGCGGGCAGACAACCAAGAAGAAATTGCAGCTCAAGCGGCTCAGTTTTTTTCACAGCCGCAAGTTGAAATTCGCGATTGGCAGTGGTGCTTTAGCCAGCCGACTCAGGTTTTGAGCTTGTCTAGCACTCCGATTCATCTGCGTCAGGTTCCCGGTCGGCTCTGGGTATTGGATGATATTACTGAGCGCAAGCAGGCCGAAACTGCGCTGCATCAAAGCGAAGAGCGATTTCAACTGATTGCGCGAACAACCAATGATGCCGTGTGGGATTGGGATTTACTCAACGATCGCGTCTGGTGGAACGAAGGCATCGAAACACTGTTTGGCTACTCTGAGGCCGACGTGGGGGCGAACAGTGCTTGGTGGATAAGCCACATTCACCCGGACGATCGATCGCGAGTCGTGTCCAGCATCCAGGCCATAATTCAGCAGGGCGGACAGGCTTGGGTCGGTGAATATCGCTATCGTTGCGCGGATGGATCGTATGCCAATGTCCTCGATCGCGGCTATGTGATGCACCAGGAGGGAAAGCCGATTCGGATGCTGGGCGGCATGACCGACATGACCGATCGCATCCAGGCACAAGAAGAACTCCAGCGTCACTTCCGCAAATCCCAACTGTTTGCGGAAGTGACGCTGAAAATTCGCCAGTCGCTTCAGTTTCAAGACATTCTGCAAACTGCGGTCACAGAAGTTCAAAAAATTCTCAATGCCGATCGCGTCTTGGTCTATCGCTTGTGGCCGGATGGCACGGGCAGCGGCGTTGCCGAAGCAGTCTTACCCGGATTTTCATCGGTTTTAGGCCAAACCTTTCCAAATGAAGTGTTTCCCGAACATTATCGGCAGCTTTACCTCCAAGGACGAGTTCAATCGCTGGCCGATATCCAGCAAGATAGTGGAATTGCTCCCTGTCTGGTTGAGTTTGTGCAGCAGTTTCAAGTCAAAGCCAAGCTGGTTGTTCCAATCGTGGCGAAAGCCGAACTTTGGGGACTGCTGATCGCTCACCAGTGCGATCGCCCCCGCCAGTGGACAAGCTTTGAAATCGAACTGCTCAAGCAACTGGCCGACCAAATTGGAATTGCCTTGACGCAAGCGCAACTGCTAGAGCAAGAAACACGACAGCGGCAAGACCTCTTGCGCTCCAACAT
This sequence comes from Microcoleus sp. FACHB-1515, assembly GCF_014696105.1. GTDB lineage: Bacteria > Cyanobacteriota > Cyanobacteriia > Elainellales > Elainellaceae > JAAUTJ01. The sequence goes on along the minus strand of NZ_JACJPO010000023.1, from coordinate 42,571 downwards.
TGAGCTTCAGCAGTTTGCCTACATTGCCTCGCACGATTTGCAAGAGCCGCTGCGAATGGTGACGAGCTATTTGCAGCTTTTGCAGCGACGCTATCGCGGCAAGCTGGATGCGGATGCAGATGACTTCATTGGCTTTGCGGTAGACGGCGCGGTCCGCATGAAGACGCTGATCAACGATCTGCTGATGTATTCGCGAGTTGGCACACATGGCAAACTGTTTGAGGCAACGGATTTGAACGTTGTCGTTGAGCAGGCGATCGCCAACCTCAAAATCGCGATCGAAGAAAGCGGCGCGACAATTACCTACCCCACTTTGCCCAGAGTCTTCGCAGATGCCAGCCAGATGATTCAGCTATTTCAAAATCTGATCAGCAATGCCATCAAGTTTCGCGGCGATGATCCGCCTGTGATTGACATTGCTGTCGATCGCCAAGAGCAGGAGTGGCTGTTTTCCGTTCGCGATAATGGCATTGGCATTGAACCGCAATATGCCGAGCGAATTTTCGTGATTTTTCAGCGACTACACAGTCGATCGGACTATGCAGGTACAGGAATTGGCCTATCTGTCTGCAAAAAAATTGTCGAGCGGCATGGCGGTAAAATTTGGGTAGAGCCATCCTCTCAGGGGTCTACCTTTCGCTTTACGCTGCCTGACTCAGGAGAAGCATCATGAGTAGGACAGGCCGCCCGATCGAGATTTTGCTAGTCGAAGACAGTCCTGGCGATGTGCGTCTCACACAGGAAGTTTTGCAGGAAGGCAAGATTCACAACCATCTCAGCGTTGTTGCAGACGGCATACAAGCCCTTGATTTTCTTCACAAGAAAGCACCGTATACCAACACGCCACATTCAGATTTAATTTTGCTCGATCTCAATCTTCCTAAGAAGGACGGGCGAGAAGTTTTAGAGGAGATCAAATCCGACCCGCACTTGAGGCGAATTCCGATCGTGATTCTTACGACCTCGGAGGCTGAGGAAGATATCATCAAAGCCTATGATCTTCATGCCAACTGTTACATTGCAAAACCGATCGACCTCGATCAGTTCATTCAAGTGGTTAAATCAATTGAGCAGTTTTGGTTAACCATTGTGAAACTGCCGCAGGAGTAAAAAGATGGAACAACAATTCATCAAAGTGTTACTTGTAGAAGACAATCCTGGCGATGCTCGACTGCTGCGGGAACTGCTCAAGGAAGTAGCTTCGGTTCAATTTCAAATTAAGCAGGTTGACCGATTGAGTCAAGGCTTACAGGCACTTGGCGAGCAGTGTGATGTGATTCTGCTCGATCTGTCACTGCCCGACAGTCGAGGTCTTGAAACCTTTGTGCGGCTGCATCGACGCGCAATGGCCGTTCCGATCGTGGTTGTCACGGGACTTGATGACGAAACGATCGCGATCAAAGCAGTGCAGGAAGGGGCACAAGACTATCTGGTCAAAGGAGAAGTCAGCAGCGATCTACTAGTGCGATCGATCCGATATGCGATCGAACGGAAGCGAACCGAACAGCGTATTCGCGAACAGGCGGCTCTACTTGATATTGCCACCGATGCAATTTTAGTTTGCGATCTCGAAAGCAAAATTCTGTTTTGGAATCAAGGGGCTGAACGGCTTCATGGTTGGAAGGCAGAAGAAGTTTTAGGTCGATCGGCAAGCAGGTTGCTCTATAAGCCGAATTCGCGACAATTTCGCAATGCATACAGTGTCTTAATGGCCGAAGGAGAGTGGTACGGGGAGCTAGAGCAAACCACGAAAGATAACCGGACAATCCTGGTTGCGAGCCGCTGGACATTGATGCGCGACGAAGACGAAAAACCAAAATCAATCCTGGTTGTCAGTTCAGATGTTACTGAGAAAAAGCAGCTAGAAGCTCAATTTCTCCGCGTTCAGCGCATGGAAAGCATTGGCACATTGGCAAGCGGCATTGCCCACGATCTCAACAATATTTTGACGCCAATTTTGGCAACTGCTCAATTACTGAAAATGCAGTTAACTGAGATAGACGATCGAACTCAGCGAATGCTAGAGATTGTAGAGTCCAACACCAAACGAGGTGCTGCATTAGTTAAGCAAGTGCTGTCTTTTGCGCGTGGGGTTGAAGGCAAACAAACGCTTTTACAAATCAAGCATTTAATTCGAGAAATTCAGCAAATTGCTCAGGAAACCTTTCCAAAATCGATCGAGATTTATACTGATATTCCGGCGAATCTATGGACAGTAACCGGGAACGCAACTCAACTGCATCAGGTGCTGATGAATCTGTGTGTCAATGCCCGCGATGCGATGCCAAACGGTGGAACATTAAGCATTCATGCCGAAAATTTTGTGGTGGACGAGAACTATGCGCGGATGAATTTGGATGCAAAAGTTGGTTCTTATATTGTGGTGATCTTAAGCGATACGGGCACTGGAATTTCGCCTGAGATTATCGATCGAATCTTCGAGCCGTTTTTCACAACCAAAGAAGTCGGCAAAGGAACAGGATTAGGATTATCGACTGTCATTGGCATCGTCAAAAGTCACGGTGGTTTCATTAATGTGACGAGTGCGATCGGTGAAGGCACAACATTCAGAGTATTTCTACCTGCCGTAAATATAGCAGAACCAGCAGAGATTCAAGAAGCTGAAATACCGCTGGGGCAGGGAGAACTGATATTAATTGTGGATGATGAAGCGTCGATTCGTGAAATCAGCCAAACCTCACTAGAAGCCTATAATTATCAGGTTTTGACGGCGCATGATGGCATTGCAGCGATCGCGCTCTATGCCCAGCATCAAAACGAGATTAGCGCTGTTGTGGTTGATATTATGATGCCCATTATGGATGGAATAACGGTCATTCGCACACTCAGAAAGATTAATCCTAATGTTAAGATCATCGCAGTAAGTGGTTTGGCATCAAGCAATCAGCTTGCTGTAGAAACTTTGGGCATTCAAACATTTTTAGCAAAGCCATACACAGCACAAGAACTGATCAAAACTATTCACGAAGTTGTGAAAGCAGAATCTTCTGTGTCGCTGCAAAGCTTATCCATTCAGGAATCTTAGAGGTGAGTCATTTTGAACTCCTGAGCGATCGAGATTGAATGCAGCTCAATGATGACTTATTTAGCTATCAAGCGCACTTCGGTTTATAGAAATAAGCGGCAGTTGAATAAGAATTGCTCGCATCATCTGTCTTGCTTGAGCAGATGCAGGTTGAATTATGAATTGCTTCTCCTGACTGGCTTTCGGTGAATAAGATAGAGCGGCAGATTGGCTGACTCCTGCGTGCGTTACAGATTTTGGAGGAAAGTACCTCTGTCAATTGACAGAGATGATAGAAGAAAATTCTTCAGATTCGGCTGGATGCAGATAAACCAGGGTTTATTGCAGTTGCCAATTTGATGCATCCAATGCCTGTCTCAGAGTCGTAATGAAAATGTTGACATTAAACTCAAGATTCAACATGGCTTCAAACAACAGCTTCGATCGCGCCCAAAATCTCAAAGTTTTGCAACAGAATCGCGTCATTCGCGACACGGCGAGTGCCAGCGACAAAGTGGATTTTTTCAGCTTTCGCATTACTCGTCGCAGCAGCTTTCAAGGCTTGCTGAGAGGACTCCGAAGCAATGTGGATTTGACATTGTTCAACAGCGATCGCCAGCGCATCGCCACTTCCAGGAATCCCAATCGGCAAAATGAGGCTATCAACACCACGCTGGAGCGAGGTCGCTATTTCATCAAAACGACTCGGCAAAATGGTCAAACCGCCTACCGGCTGCGGCTGTCGGCCAGTTCGATCGAGGCGCCGACTGCCACGACTGCGAAGTTTGTGGGTTTAACCAGCGACAACAGTTTGACGCTTTTCAACAGCGACAACCTCACCAACGTCACCAGAGTTGCCCTTACTGGACTGCAAGCTGGCGAAAGCTTGCGCGGCATCGATTTTCGTCCGAATAACGGTCAGCTATTTGGACTGGGCAGCACCAACCGCCTTTACAGCATTGACCTGAGCAGCGGAGCCGCCACGCAAATTGGTCAGCCGTTCGCCGTGCCGCTCAATGGTACGAACTTTGGTTTCGACTTTAATCCCAGCGTCGATCGCATCCGCGTGGTCAGCGATGCGGGGCAAAACCTCCGCTTGAACCCCGACACGGGTGCAGTTGTAGATTCCAACCTGGCGACACCAAGCATCGAGACAGACGGCAACCTGAATGGCGCAACGACTTCGATCGCGGCCACTGCCTACACCGAAAGTTTTGGAGGCGCAACAACGACGCGACCAACCCGACAGCTTGGCATCAACACCACAACCGATCAGCTCTTTGAGCAAAATCCGCCGAATGCCGGAACGCAAATTGCGATCGGTTCGCTGGGTGTTGACTTCAGCGCGTCTGCGGCGTTTGACATCGTTACTCCGCAAAGTGGGGTGAATAACGCTTTTGGTTTGTCCAATTCGTCTTTGTATTCCATTAATCTAACGACGGGTGCAGCGACATTGATTGGCGAAGTTCGAGATTTGACCACGCGACTGAATTTTGTTGGGTTGGCTGCAAGACCCTAACTACAGCCAATGTCGATCGATTCCTCGTCGGGGCACATCACACCTGCCTCGACCCGTCATTCATCTGCAAACAGCGATGATGAATTCTTCGGGTGATTTGAAACCTGACCTCTCAATCGATCGCGCTTCAAACCGGATTGTCCATTACGAATTCGTAATCAAGATGGGCGATCCGGTATGTTTTTGGGGAGCAGTTGCTGATTCGATCGTCACAGCCACTTTAGCGACTAAATCGCGGTTGCGATACACTTCGGGAACCGCGATCGTTTGCGTGAAATTGCCGCGATCGTCCACCTGAAAGACTTTGGTTAAAATTGCTTGTTTCGCATCGGTTGTGTAGGGCGCATTCGGCGTTAATACTGTCCACAATACATATACTTGATCGGCCTGCAAAGGTGGCAAATTTCGCATCTCGATCGTGGCTTCTAAGCGGTTAGGATCAACAGAAACTGTTGCCGCTGCTGCTGAAAGATTCGCATCTGTAGGCTGTAATGAATAAGTTAAAGGAGCAGATTGTGGCTCAACCTGAGTGGTTTGCAAGCCACGCCACAGCCAATAATTGCTGCCTGCTAAAACCGCAATGCAAGAAGCTGCTGCGATCGCCATTGCGCGTTGAGAAAAGCGCCCCACTGCCGCAACAGATCGCTCGTTGGCTTTTGCAAGAATGGTCGATCGCAACTGTGCTGGTGGTGCAATTTCTGACGGGGCATAAGCGAGTTCTAGCGCCTGCTGCATTTGAGCAACTTCAGCAGCGATCGCAGAATCTTGAGCGAGAAGTTGCTCAAATTCTGCGGCTTCTTCGGGTAGCAAGTCGCCCAACACATAGCCTGCAATCAGTTCCTGTTGTTCTGGAGGCAACATCGCCATAAATCACGGTTGAGAAATATTGGTGAGCATTTGGCGTAATTGCAGTAGTCCTCTTCTGGCTCTAGCCTTTACCGTACCGAGCGGAATCTCTAATCGCTGAGCAATTTCTGACTGACTTAGCCCTTCATAATAAGCCAGCTTTAGAATTTGCTGTTGACTTTCGGATAGTTGAGATAGCGCTGTTTGCACTGCTTGAGATTGCTCATTTTGAAATACGAATTCTAACGGCGCATCGGATGCAGTCTCACGCGGATTGCTACGCCAGCGATGCAAAAATGCCAGTGCACTCCGACGCGATCGCAGCCGATCGATCGAGCGCGATCGAGTTAAGACGGCAAGAAATGTTCGCAATGAACCGCGCTTTGGATCGTAGGAACAGCCACGCACCAAGGTAAGAAAAATATCCTGCGTTAAATCTTCGGCTTCTTGGGTGTTGCCGAGCACTTTGAGCGCTAATCCATACACTAGTCCGGCATGACGATCGTACAAAATGCTGAGTGCGTCTGTTTGACCCGCTCTGAGTGCTTGAAATAATTCTGCATCCGTTTGGCTTGATAAAGACATTGGTTAGTGATGCGATGGCTCAAGCACCGTACAGACAGAACGAACTGATTTTTCTCCAGTTTTCATTGTACGTGAGATGTTGAACGCTACACGCCCAGAGAAATGCGATCGCGGTGACTGCATTCCCCCTGAATGAGAATAAAGCCAAATGCGCGGCAGCGAATAACATCAATAACTCGATTGTTTCTCTAGAGATTCTGATCTGCTGCGACGCATTTAGCCTTTTATCAAATTCTCCAAAAACAAATAAAAGACATGCAAACAAACGATCGATTTTCTGTTGCAAATTGAACAAAATCTCTCACAAGGCTCGTGAAGAGAAGAGGTAGACTTCTGCGGCTTCAATACCCAACAATTGTGTGGCACAATCATACATAAATCTTGCCTGTGTACAAATGAGGATAGGAAAGATGAGCACAAACAATCCTAAGCAAGCTGAGGAAGATTGGTTTAGTCGGGGTAAAGAAGATGGCTTGCTCGGTCGCTCCAAACAGCCGCCAGAAACTGATCCAGAGCAAGCAAGTCAGTACGACTTAGGCTATGGAGAAGGCGCGATTCAGCGATCGCTTGCCCAGACTACATCGCCCTCATCAGAGCTGCCCAGTTCATAAGCGGCTGTCGATCTGTCAATCTGATTTCAGCATGGGATAGGCGAGTAAATGACACAGCAAGCTGATTGCCTCAATCAAGCTTTCAAGGCTAGCTCTTGTTTCAACTCCTTCAGCAATTGAGAGAACTGGTTCGCAAAAATCGATTTTTGACTCGTCTTGAGTTCTAGTAATTGTTCGATCGCCTGAGCAATTTCGGATGCTTTGCTGTAGCCAAACGTTCCTAATCCGCCTGCGAGTTTATGGACTTCTTTTTGAGTAATTTGCTGTTGCTGCAAATTAAAATTTCCTGCGTGAATCGATCGCGCTGCTGCTTCCAACACCGTGATTCGCTGCTCAAGCGATTCCCGAAATCGCACTGTAATTTGTTCAATGGCTGCCTTGCCGCGCCGCTCTCGAACAATTCGATCGCCTGCTTGAGCGGATTCTTGTCCGGGTGCTGTTTTGAGCCGATAGCCCAATCCGTAAACGGTTTCAATGAAGTCGGCATTCATTCCAGCAGCTTTCAATCGCTGTCGTAAGTCTTTAATCAAGTTGGTGACAGAACCTTCAACCGGAGTTTCTTCCATTGACCACAAGTGATCGATGATGGCGCTACGGCTAAAAATGCGCTGAGGATTACGCAAAAATAGCTCTAGCAGCGCGTATTCTTTCGGGCGAAGGGCGATCGATTTTTGGTCATAAGTCACCTGAGCGGATGCCGGATCAAGACTGAGCAGTCCCCAAGTCAGTACGGGGGAAGAGGCCACTTTTGCCCCACGCCGCAGAAGCGCTCGCACTCTTGCAAGTAGCTGTGAGTCGTCACAAGACTTGGCGACATAATCATCCGCACCTGCATCCAAGCCCGCAATAATATCTTCGTTGGCGTCCTTGGCGGTGAGCATGAGAATGGGCGTTTGACAGTTGCGAGCGCGGAGGCGGCGGCAAACTTCGACGCCGTTGAGCGTCGGCAGCAAAACATCCAAAACGATCAGGTCGTAGCTCCACTGAGAAGCAAGTTCTAGGCCATCCGATCCATCTGCGATCGCATCGACGGCATAACGATGGGCGGAGAGTTTGGCTGAAAGCAATTCGCTTGTGTCCTGATCGTCTTCAATGACAAGAAGTTTCATGAAGCACCTTTCCCTGATCAGCCTTTACTTGACTGGAAAATAAAGTTTATGCAGGTTCCCTTTCGGCGCGAATCAAACAAGCGAACATCAGATCTAAAGGCTATTTCTTTCCTTGAAAAACGGATCGAAACGCTGAAGTTTTCATCATTTCGGGTCTGACATGACTCACTGGCAGCATAAACTATTTTGCTCAAAACAAAAAGCTGAAGCGTAGAAAAATACACAATACTTCAGCGGAATCATCTAATATCAGCATTCAATATTCAATGACTGAACTTGTCCGTAGTGCGATCGCACAAGTCGCTGAAGCCGCCGACTCTAGTTCTAAATACGTCGGGCAAAATCCGGATCATGGTCAAGCCAATCGTCTAAAGCATCAACAAGGTCGTCAACGTTAAGCTGGCTGATGAGCGGCGTTTCCTAAATGCGATCGCCCGTGTGAATCATGCCAAATTGCATCGCGATCGGATTAGTTTTAATAACCGACAACCGAGCACGAGCAAACAGGACAGATTGCACCATTTCATTCATATTTACTCATAGTGTCCTCCAACCCGGTACTTGGCAAGTTCTCCAGGTGCGATTGTATCCAGCACGGTTTCTGGCGTGAAGTAGCCTAATGCTTGAATGATCCGAGCGATGCAGCCTGTCCATCCGGTTTGATGGCTGGCTCCAACGCCCGCGCCATTATCACCATTGAAGTATTCATAGAACAAAATCAGATCGCGCCAGTGCGGATCTGTTTGAAACTTTTCAGCCCCCCCATAAAGCGGACGGCGACCCGTTTCATCCTTGAGAAAAATGCTGACAATTCGTTCGCTGATTTGCTCAGTAATTTCAAACAGCGTGAGACGATTTCCCGATCTGGTTGGATATTCAATCGTGAAAGCATCGCCGTAGTAGCTATAAAGTTGCAGCAGCGATCGCAACAGCAAAAGATTCACAGGCATCCAAATTGGACCGCGCCAATTCGAGTTGCCGCCGAACATGCCTGAATTGGAATCGCCTGGAACATAGCCAACCTTAAACTCGATGCCATTGTGATAATAGCAGTAGGGATTTTCCAAGTGATAGCGAGAGAGCGATCGAATGCCGTAATCACTTAGGAATTCCGATTCATCTAGCATATAAGTCAAAACGCGACGCAATTTGTCTTCATTCAAAATCGAAAGCATCAGGCGGTTGCGTTCACCAGGTTGAATAGGCAGGTGAATATTTTGCGTTAGTTCTGGATGACGCATGATGAACGTTTGCGCTCGTTCTCTCAGGCGCGGCAGCTTTTCAAATGCTTCTCTTGGAAAAACCGCAACGGCCATCAAAGACAACAAACCCACGAGCGATCGCACCTTCAATCGCGTCGAATTGCCACCCGGAAGTTGCAGTACATCGTAGAAGAAACCATCTTCTTCGTCCCACAATTCATCATGACATTCGCCAATTCGATCCATCGCGCCCGTAATCCACATCGTATGCTCAAAGAACTTGATCGCCAGGTCTTCATAAAGCGGATCATGTAGAGCCAATTCGATCGCAATTTGAAACATTCGCTGGCTGAAAAACACCATCCAGGCTGTGCCGTCTGCCTGTTCAAGATGTCCACCTGTCGGTAAAGGAGAACTGCGATCGAACACGCTGATGTTGTCAAGTCCTAAGAATCCTCCTTGAAATAAATTGTTGCCATTTTCGTCTTTGCGATTCACCCACCAGGTAAAGTTAATCAGCAGCTTTGAGAAGGCATATTTGAGAAAGTTCAGGTCGCCGACGCCGCTGTTGCGTTCGCGATCGCGTGTATAAATTTCCCAAGTGGCAAACGCATGAACGGGCGGATTTACATCGCCAAAATTCCATTCATAAGCGGGAATTTGACCGTTGGGATGCAAATAATCTTCGCGCAGCATCAGCATCAATTGATCTTTGGCGAAATCCGGATCAATTAGACTAATTGGAATCACGTGAAAGGCGAGATCCCAAGCCGCATACCAGGGATATTCCCACTTGTCCGGCATTGAAACAATGTCGTCATTGTGCATGTGAAACCAATCGCTGTTGCGGACATGCTTGCGATCGTTCGGCTGCGTCCAAGGTGTCACATTGCGCTCGCGCAGCCATTGATCCACGTCGTAGTAGAAATACTGCTTTGTCCACATCATTCCCGCCAACGCTTGTCGCATGACATTCGCACGATCGCGATCGGCCAACACCGCGGGTGGAGTGACGGCTGCATAAAATTCATCTGCTTCTTTCAAGCGAGCCGCAAACTGTTGTTCAAAATAAATGCCAAAGGGTTCTCCTACTTGAGCGGGAGTATATTTCGACAGGCGAAAGCGCAGCACCTTTGTTTCGCCCGCCTCAATCATCAGTTGATAATGTGGGGAAACTTTGGTTCCCACATTGCTCGGATTCACGGCTTCCTGCTGTCCCTGCACAACATAGTTATTGATGCCATCTTTCACATAGGGACTGGCGCTAGGGCTGTTAAACAACCGCTGATTGTTCGTTTCATTTTCGGTGAACAGCAGTGGAGCTACGCCATCGCAATAGAAATAGTAGTCTTTAATGTATTGATCCAGCAAAGTGTCAGTAATGTGAGCATGAACGACACTATTTCCCGTTCCATCAATCTTTGTCAAAGTCGGCTTGGCACCACCCACAGACCAAGACCAAGTGTTGCGAAACCACAGCGTCGGCAGCAAATGAATTGGAGCCGCTTCTGCACCTCGATTAGCAATGCTGATTTGAATCAAAACATCTTCGGTATCTGCCTTGGCATATTCGACAAATACATCAAAGTAGCGATCGTCATCAAAGATGCCTGTATCTAGCAGTTCATATTCCAATTCATAGCGACTGCGATCGCGATTTGTCTCCACTAAATCCACATAGGGAAATGTCGTTTGCGGATATTTGTAGAGATACTTCATATATGAATGGGTTGGCGTACTGTCGAGATAGAAGTAATACTCTTTGACATCTTCGCCGTGATTGCCTTCACTGTTGGTCAATCCAAACAAGCGCTCTTTCAAGATTGGATCTTGACCGTTCCAAAGGGCGATCGCAAAGCACAGTAAGTTGTGATTGTCGGTGATGCCGCCAAGCCCATCTTCGCCCCATCGGTAAGCGCGCGATCGAGCATGATCGTGTGGAAAGTAACTCCATGCATTGCCATCTGAACTGTAGTCTTCGCGCACCGTTCCCCACTGGCGTTCGCTCAGATACGGTCCCCACTTATACCAGTCCGCTTTACCAGTACGATTCTGTTCAAGCCGTTGTTCTTCTGCGGTCATGCCCGTCTCCTATTAGTTTGAATGCTCGATCTACTGAATCGATTGGGCTGTGAACTAGTAAAGCTCAAAAGATACGCGACTACCAGTCTGCCAAGGAAGCGCAATCATCAATGCACCTGTGTAAAAGAAACTAGCGCCTGTGAACAATCGCAGCAGCCAAATTGCTTTGGAAGGCCATTGCAAAGATTGACATTATTGAGTATTGGATCAAATTTGTCAGTTGAAATTTTATGCGAAGGAAATGCAAAATGAATTTCGACGCTGTTCCACCAGAACATCTAGGCTGCCAAATCTTTCGATCGCAATGTTCACCATCCGAACGATATCATCCTCTTTTGAAATATCGCCCTGCACTAGCAAAGTTTGAACGCTATTTCCCGCTTCATCTGCTGCTTGCAGAACAAGCTTTTCAGTATACTTTCCTTCCTCAATTTTTCTACCGTAATTAATCACAACGTTGCAGCCTTCTCGCGCAAGACGAACGGCGATCGCCTGTCCAGTTTCTGAATTTGCTCCTGTAACCAAAGCAGTTTTTCCAGCTAGTCCATTCATACTGAATCATTCTCCAAACGATCGAGGCAAGAATCGATCGAAGTACGGCTGAAGTTATTCAGCATTTAAAGTAGAACAAGAAGATATGAAACTCATATGAACAAGGTTAATAAAAAGATCAAAATTCAATGTGATTTGTCGCAATCTTTGCATTGTTTGAACGAAAATTCAGAAGATTTTCTAAAAAATGAAAGAATCTCCAATACAGCTTCGTTGTGCAGGGTCGTGTCGAAAGTTTTGCATCTTCTGCGAGCGGATTGCAGGTGATTAGTGTGACTGGAACTTGTGATATTGGAGTGTTTGATGCCCTGGTAATTTCCTCTTCCTGTAATACTAGATTGCGCGACAGTGGAACTTGGTTCCAAGGGCTAATTCAATTCTAAGAAAGGTCAGCTTTTTTAGTCGTCAGGAGTACGCGGCGTCGATCGAATGTAGTGCAGCATCGTCAGTTCTGCCTATTTAGAGCGTCATGGGTGCGATCGGTTCGATATCCGGATCATGCCCTCCAACCTGATTGGTTCGCAACACCCAAACGGACGCACCGTGCTTGAGAAAAACCTCAACGATTGTATCGCTCGCCTTGCGCGGCAGCAGCGTTCGCCAACTACCCAAACCCGTCCACAAATTTCGCAATGGATCATCTTCCATCGTCGTTCCAAGATTAAATTCATTCGCTTCCCAGTCGGCACGGGGAGAACCAAACGGCTGCAATTGATCATTTAGCTTGTTCTTCACAGCCAGTAGTTGCTGATAGCGGTGCGCCTGATCGGGATTGCTGGTCAGCCAGGATTGCAGCAGCGGTTGATTATTTTCAATCGCCTCAGAAATCGATCGAATGCTGGCAAATAAAGCTTGATTAGAATCTTGAACGCAGTTATTTGCAGGCCCAACGTAAGTTGCTCCCGTACCATCCCCAATCCGATAACGAGCGGTCATCGCTTCAAGCTGGTTGACCATTGTGGTGAGGGGCGAGCGCTGTGTTCCATTCAAATCAAAATTGCCCGTGAACGGCTCAAACTTAATCAAAATGTCGCAGACCGGACGAGTACCCAGCCAGCCGAACTGTCGATCGCCCATGTAGCGCGACCAGTGCAGCGTTCCTGATGTGATGCCATCGGTATTGTGCGCGTACACCTGATAGTAGGAAATGTCGAATCGCCGCTCATCGCTGATCGGGTCGTGAATCACAGTCGCGATGCCAAAGGAGAAGTGACCAAAGAAAAGTGGAGTGGCAGCGGCAGGCTCTTTTTTGTTGCCGCCAATGCCGCCATAAACATGCAGCAGGAGGGCACGATCGCCCACTTGCCATTCGTCGATCGCCGCTTGAATCTGCTCGTGCCGCTGCCCGACGCACAGAACCGAGGAAATTTTGCCTTTTTGGGCGACGATATTCGCCCAAGATTCTTTGCGAATGTAGCGGTAGGAGGCTTTGCTACCAAACACGACGCGATCGGGCTGGAGGCGAAATAGCGATCGAGGCGCGATCGCCTGGACGACAAAGCAGCCCGTTTGATCTTTCGCACCGTAGATGTACCATCCCGCTGCATTTAGCGGTGACTGTTCGATTTGGTGTGCGGTAGAAGGCTGACTGCCGTAGCCAGGAGACATGACGACTTCCGGCAGTCTCACGCTTTCTACCTCGCCGTCGAATTGGCGTGAGGATGAATTGAAGTGCCGCACTCGGAAGCAATCGGTTCCCGCAATCGGTGCTTCAAACTGCACCAAGCCGTAATAGCGTCCGGTAATTTCGATCGGCTGATGGTGGATGTAGAGCGCGGTTTGCTGATCCCCCACTTTGACCGCGCCTTCCAGCATGACAATCACATCATCAGTCGGGTGAGCGCCAGCCAGCGATTCGAGCGGATCAACCTGCTGCCAGTGATTGAGGCGATCGGGGTGAATTGTGCCTCCGTACTGGCTAGAGTATTGAGCATCGACGCTAAAGTGAACGTCGCGGGTGACGGCTCGAACGCGCTGTTTCACGATCGGGTCGATCGCCCAGCGCAGCATGACTCGCTGCCCGACCAGAAATTCGTAACCCTTGGCCGCATGATGCACTTCAAACCAAACGCCGCGCACCAATCGCCGTTCCGAATGCTGCGGCAGAATCAGGCGACCCATCCAGGGCGCGATCGGACGATACCAGCGTGCATCGACGGTTTGGTCGATCGGGTAGTCGGTGTAGTGGTTAAAGTCGGCTTGCTGATAAACTTCGTAGTTGCTGGTTTGTCGAGGGCGGGGCGGAGTTGTAAGGAGAAATTGACCGTGCAGGATCGAGAGAATGGTGGCGATCGTATGCTGCAAGTGCGTTTCACCGTTGGGCAAAACCGCATTCGGGTCCATGATTCCGCCCGGAACCTGATGCCCCATTGCGCCTAGCGAAATCTCGCTAATTTTGCCTTTGCGTCGCGCCCGATTCCAGTAAGACAAGGGGAACCACTTGCGCCGTCCGGGAAACAAAATTGGTCCCAGTGCGGCAACGACATCTTTGTCACCGACCAGATGATAAAGATGCTCCAGCGTCAGAAATGGATTATTGGCGCTCATGACGCCGCCCAGCGAAATCACTTCAACCGTTGTTCCGAGTGCCCGCTTCAGATAAGGTGCGGCGGCAACGGCCATTTGACCGCCACCGCTGTAGCCAATCAGCGTAACTGGCGTTCCCGCTTTGGGTTGATAGCCACGTTCAATTAAGCTGTGGTAGAGCGTTTGAGCAATTCCCCGGTTGTAGATCGGGCCATAGCGTTTGTCGGTGGAGATCGCAACAACCCAGGCATTGCGGATATTCACCGCCAGTCCCAAGAGCGCCATTGGATTTTCCCAGCGCATTTTATCCGCCAGTCGCCAAACCCAGGCCAGCGGGCGATCGGCCACGAGCGGCTGATTGCGGACGGAATACATCATCAGCCCTTGCACCAGCGGCATCTCCTCCGGCAAAGCAGGCTGGAGCGCTTCTAAAAAATCGACAACATCCGGTGTGTAGGCTTCTCCCGACTGCCCGACCCCATCCAGGTAGATGACATAGCGGGAGGCTCGATCGCACTCGCCATTCGATCGCACCGTCGCCATGCCGCTGTGCGTATCGACTTCCTCGCCGTACCAGCCCGCCCACCAGCCCAGCGTTTCTAGCGGTGCCAGCAGTCCGGCAAAGATGAGCGAAACAACGCCAATCCAACTCAGGTCAAAAATCCAGCGCACCAGCCGAGGCAAATTCTCATACCATCCAAACAGGCTGAGCCGAATCGGACGCAGCAATAAGGCAACCAGCCCAAACACCAGCAGCATTCCCAGCAAAATCAATCCCAGTCGAATTATTTGAGGAATGCGCTGAAACCAATGCTCTAATCGCACTTCGATCGTATCCGCTTCCTGAACAGGCTTCTGTAAAGCGGCGCTAGCAGGCTGGGCAGTTCTCGATCGCGTTGGCGCTGTAGCCGTTGAAGCAATTTCCGCTGGAGGCGATCGATCCGCTCCGACCGATGAAAGGTGTCTGCCAAAATCTGCCTCCACCTGTTTTGCCAGTTCCGATCGCTGCCTGACCAGATCCACACCTGCGACTCGTCGAGTGAGCCGCTGTCCTAGCTGGGCGATTGGCGCTCCGATTGTGCCTTCCAGCAGATTCAGCATCAGCCAGCCAACTGCCACCTGCACAAACGCACTTGCCCCGCCAATTTGAGCGATCGCGCTGATGCCTGTCACCATCGCCAGCAAATGCCAAACCGACAGCAGGTTCAAAATGGGTACGCCCAGATAGGGCATCGCGCCCAAAAAGCTAAACAGCAATGGCGCATAGCTCAGTCCTAGCACTCTGACCAAATCGCGCCACGACAAATGCACCAATCCGGGTAGCCAACTGATCAGCCAGGTACTCAAGACAAGAAACAGAAAACCAAAAACAAACAAAACGGCGTTTAATAGCAAGCTAAAAACAAATCGGACTGGCTGAACTCGATTGCTAAACAGAATAATGCTCTGCCCGATCGCCACAGACAATCCGGCCAGCAGAACAACGAGCAGCGCGATCGATCGTCCCTGCGGCAAGCTAATAATCGTTTGAAATGCTTCCTGATTTAAGGAGAACAAATCACCTATTCGATCGCCAAGTTGATTCACTGCTGAGTCAGCCACGTTTTGCAGATCTCCCGATTGAATGTGTCCTCATGGAATAAGCAAAATGATGGCAGTTAATCGAAGTAAACTACCGTTTAGCTATTATTACTCTGGTTCAGTTATTATCGACCTGACTTTTGATGACTCGTCCAGGACTAACAAAAGAAACGCCTTGGTTGCCAGCCGCATTAATCATAACTGCCTCAATAACAGGCGTGGAAACTTGCTTTTCAGTCACCCACTCAACGATGAAAGCGGCTCCTGAACCGCCACTAGCATCTGCCTGATCAACAACAAAACTGGTTGAAGCCATTGGACTAATCTCTGCGGGCTGTTCTAAATAGTTGCGAACAAGCTTACCGTTGCTATCGTAATAATTAACAGCGGTAAGAATGATAGGGTTTGCCAGGTCAGTATTCCGAACGCTGAGTGTAGCCGTTAAGTCCATTGTTCTGCTCCGTTCCCAAGTATAAATGTGCGAATAAATAGGAACATAAACGGTTTGCCCCGCAACGATCTTGACAGTACTATCGAGGGTAATTGGTTTGAGATCAGCGATCGGATCGGCTGGCGGTTCTGAGGTTGTACAGGCAGTCAGCAAGATTACCAGCACAACACAACTACACAAAAATTGCTTCATTTTATCTCGACAGATTGAGCGTTTCAGAGCGCATCTGAGTGAGATAATATGATATTTAGCGATCGAATTGCAAAACTAAATCTAAAGAAATTTTAATAAAAGTCAGGATGATAATGTTGACAATCAGCCCAATTCTCACTTTCTGCATCGCCTGAACTTTCGCTGGATGCCAATTGCGAAACACACGATCGCCATCACCAAGCCGAGCGAGAATCTGCCAATTTACTGCTGTGTCGGCTTAGATAAAACATTTGCAACCGCCACTAAGATTGGAATAAATCCTAATAGCGCTTGCAGCCATAATTCAGCCCAGCCAGCGAAAAGAACGGGCAATTTCATTAAAAGTCAGGCTTGGCGCACCAGAGTTGAAAAACTTTAACTAGAAGCCTCTGTCGAAACAGCATGTTTAAGCATAGAAATCTTTTCTATGAAACTGATATGAAACCTTGAATAATATAAAACTCAAATTTACAGTTCAAGGATCGCAATGATCGATGAACTTTGGTAATCCTTGAAAATCACGATCGAAATGAAATTAAGCAAGGCCAGCGTTCCTGAGGGCTAGTGCTCGATTGTCGATCGACGCAATCTTCCCAAAATAGCTTATTGGAAAAACGCCCGATTTGACAGGTCAGGTCAGTGCCGGACGAATTTCTCCTTGCAGTTTTGTTGTTTCTTATTGCAGATGCCATGATTTTCTTTTCTAAGTTGTTCCAGCTTTAATTCAGCGTTTTCCAGTTCGCTGGTTCGATCGCAAAATCGATCGTTCTTGGAACGGGAGCGGGTTCGTTTCTTGCTAGCGGGAACGCTCAGGCTGTTGAAACGATTCAGCTTCGCTACTACGGCACAAGTTCGACTGTTCCATCTGTTGCCGCATTTGCCCAATCAAGCGAGTGCGCCTGCCTCGGTTGCTGTCGATCGCGCCGTTGGGCTAGGAATTCTGTTCAGTGGTGGCGGTTTGACCAAAGGCTGTTTGACCAAAAAGAATCTTTTTGCTTTCTTCGGTCATGGCGGATTGATTTTTGAACGGCTCGCCTTTTTCGTAAGCGCGAATCACAGCGGGACGATCGCGAATTGCCTCAAACCAGCGCTGCAAGTTGGGAAAATCGCTCAGGTTTTGCTGCTGGCGTTCATACGGCACAATCCAGGGATAGCTTGCCATGTCTGCGATCGAATACTCGCCTGCGAGAAAATCGCGTCCGGCCAACTGGCGATCGAGAACGCCATAGAGCCGATTCGTTTCTTTGACGTAGCGATCGATCGCGTAGGGAATTTTTTCTGGCGCATACTGCACAAAATGATGATTTTGTCCGGCCATTGGCCCCAAGCCGCCCATCTGCCAAAACAGCCATTCGATCGCGGTTTTGCGGTTGCGTAGGTTAGTGGCAAGAAACAGTCCTGTTTTTTCCGCGAGATACAGCAAAATCGCGCCCGATTCAAACACGGAAACAGGTTCGCCGCCATCGATCGGGTTGTGATCGACGATCGCAGGCATTCGATTGTTGGGCGCGATTTTGAGGAAATCTGGCTGAAACTGGTCGCCTGCTCCGATGTTGATCGGCACAATGCGATAGTCGAGTCCGGCTTCTTCTAGAAAAATCGTGATTTTGTGCCCGTTTGGAGTCGGCCAATAGTACAAATCGATCATGGAACCTGCTCAACTAGAACGATTCAACCTAATCGCTACCAGCAGTTTGCACATCCGTACTGAGGCTGTTTCCGCCAAGGGTCGGCAGCAGGATTTGCGCTCAGGTTCGCTCTTCAATCTCCGACTTCAGCTTTTCAGGTGAAAAAACAATGATTCAATCAAGCATGGTTCAATCAAGCCATAGCCGTTTTTAGATGAATGGCTTAGTGTAGCAGCACGGCAGACGTGCCCCGACGAGCGGCTTAACCGCCCGATCGGCATTAGCTGTAGGTGTATTACCGCTTGCGTTGAATTCTCTGGGATTCTCTTTATTCTCACAACTCGATCACCCATGTTTCTCTTTTTCTCCAAACTCCTGCCGCTGTTTGTCTATCCGCTCGGCTTGGCCTGTGTGCTGATGCTGGTGGCGCTGGTGACGCTGTGGCGGCGACCGCGAATTGCGACGTTGAGTTTGGCGATCGCCCTGATTTTGCTTCTGGTTGGCGGGAATGGCGTAGCAGCAACGTATCTGGTGCGATCGCTGGAATGGCAAAATTTGCCGTCCAGTCCGCTGCCCGATGCGGATGCGATCGTGGTTTTGGGCGGTGGCATCAAGCCGCAGATTTCGCCTCGGCCTTGGGTGGATGTGGCAGAAGCGGGCGATCGCGTTCTTTATGGCGCACGACTTTTTCGCGAAGGCAAAGCACCTCTGGTGATCCTCAGCGGCGGGCGGATTGACTGGAAGGGCGGCGGCCCTGCGGAATCGGCAGACATGGCAAAAATTGCGACGGCGTTGGGTGTGCCGGAAAGCGCAATCTTGCAAGACCCGACTTCGCTCAACACTTATGAAAATGCCGTTAACGTGCGAAAAATCTTGCAGGAGCGAGGGCTGCGGCGCATCTTACTTGTTACGTCTGCGATGCACATGCCGCGATCGCTCCTGATCTTCGCCAAGCAGGGCATTGAGTCGATCGCCGCACCGACCGATTTTCTCGTTACCGAGCAGGACATGCGCGAACTCAGCGGCTCGACCGAATCGACGCTGCTCAACTGGATTCCCGATGCCGATCGCCTCCAGCAGGTTTCCCGCGCCATCAAGGAATATATTGGCATTGTGATTTACCGTTTGCGCGGCTGGCTGTAGGGCTAGCGATCGATTTTCTCAGCGGGTGGGTTGAGGATGGCAATTTCAGGTAGATACAATCGCTCTTCGTTCGCGTCATATTCAAACAGTTCTGCATAGCGTCCCCAATCGACCGCAGTGGCAAACTGGCGATCGACTTCTCCACTGGGAAAATGCTCGTTCCACAAATTCAGGAAAAAATCTGCCCGCATTGCCCCGTTGGGCTTTTCGCGCAAAGTTTGCATCATGCTGGTGAAGACGGGAATGCGCTGGAGTGCCTGCTGGCGAAATAGATCTTTGCTTCGCAAAATCGTCGTCGTGGCGAAATCTTGTCCGGCTGGCGTCAGCGTCACATCGCCCTGCGCGACTTCGGCAAATCCCAGGAGGGCGGCAGCATCCACGATCGGCAGCAGATCATCGACTTCAAGCTGAAGCCGTTCCGCTAGTCTCGGTAAATCTTCGCGGCTTTGGGGCTGATCGACAATCAGTTCCAGCAGGCCGCTAATTCCACCGACGCGCACATGCGGCAGCGGCATCGCATAAGGCGACTGGACGCGATCGATCTTCGCCGGAGCGATCCCCGTCACTTCGATCTCCGGGTTGGTCATCACGGTGTAGATGTAATCGACGAATGCTTTGAAGCGGGGATGAGCGCGATCGTGCGGGCGCGGCAGGTCGATGACGACTTCACCGCGCACTCGTCCGGGTTTTGATCCCAAAATGATGACGCGATCGGCCAGAAAAACCGCTTCTTCGATGTTGTGCGTCACGATCAAAATGCTTTTAGAGGGAAAGGTTTTGGCGTTCCACAGATCGTCAATTTCGCCGCGCAGGTTCTCGGAAGTCAGCACGTCCAGAGCGCTAAACGGCTCGTCCATAAACAACACCTGCGGCTCCAGCACAAACGCCCGCGCAAAGCCGACGCGCTGCTTCATGCCGCCGGACAGTTCTTTTGGATAGGCGCTCTCGAAGCCGTCCAACCCGACCAGATCGATCGCTTTGAGGGCACGCTGCTGGCGATCGATCCGGCTGATGCCTCTGGCTTCCAAGCCAAGTTCAACGTTTTCCTGCACGGTCAGCCAGGGCAGAAGGGCAAAACTTTGAAACACCATTGCCACATCGTCATTTGCGCCCCGGAGTGGTTTGCCGCTGCTGAACACTTGTCCGGAACTGGGCGGAATCAGTCCGGCCATAATTCGCAGCAGCGTACTTTTGCCGCTGCCGCTGCGTCCTAACAGGGCAACGACTTCACCGGACTGCACGGCAACATTGATATCGCTGAGGACAGTAAATTCACCTTTGCCGTCGGGAAGCGGAAAGCTTTTGCTCACCTGTTCAACGGTAATTAGCGTTTCGCGATCGCGGCTCAACATCTTTTTTCGCCTCCCAGATGGTTTTTTGCCTTGTTTTTTTGCCTTGCAGAATTTGCCTTACAGATGATATTTCGTTTCTGCCAGTCCATACAGTCGCCGCCACACCAAGCGGTTAATGCCGACGACAAACAAGCTCATCATGCTGATGCCCAAGGTAATCCGTGCCCAGTCTCCGGTTTCGGTTGCCTCTGCAATGTAGGCTCCCAGTCCGGTTGCGGTCAGCGTCGTTTGTCCCCAGGTGACGATTTCCGCGACGATGCTGGCGTTCCAAGCGCCGCCGCTGGCCGTGACGCCGCCCGTCACCCAAGCTGAAAAGATGCCGGGAATGATCAGCCGCTGCCAACGTTTCCAGCCGCGCAGCCCCACATCGTTTGCCATTTCGCGCAGGTCAGTGGGAATGCTTTGCGCTCCGGCGATCGAGTTGAACAAAATATACCACTGCGCTCCCAGCGCCATCAGCGCAATGCTGCCCCAGTTGAGGCTGATCTGCGATCGGATGAAAAACAAGGTGGCAAACGGAAAGATAAAGTTGGCGGGAAATGAAGCGAGGAACTGCACGACGGGCTGTAGCAGCCGTGCCAGCTTTGGATTAAACCCGATCGCCACGCCGATCGGTGTCCAAACCAGCGTGGCAAAAATCAGCAGCACAATCACGCGCATCAGCGTCAGCAAGCCCAAGCCAAAGGTTTTGAAGACTTCCCCAATCCCGACAGTGGTGAGAATAAAATGCAGCGTCCAGATCAGCAATGCGCCGATCGTCCCAAACAGAATCAGCGTGTAGATTCGATCGCCCGGACTGCGCGAATTCCCTTCAGTGGCGTAGCTCGATCGCGCTGGCGTCAGGCTCGACAAGGCGCGGCTGATCAGATCCCCGATCGGCTGAAGCGATCGCCCAATCATGCGCGGAATTCGAGCGGCTTTGAGCAAATCATACAGCCAGGATTCCAGCGCATCCGAGGACGCACTTTGCTCCAGCCGGAATTTGTCTGCCCAGGCGATGATCGGTCGCCAAAATAGCTGATCGGTGAGGAGGATGACGACCACGATCGCGAGCAGTGCCCAGCCGAGCGCAGGTAGATTTTCGGTGGCGATCGCACCCGCTACATACGAGCCGATTCCCGGCAGCGTATATTCCTGATTCAAGACGCTGATCGCTTCACTGGCAGCCACGAAAAACCAGCCGCCGCCAAAGCTCATCATCGCGTTCCACACCAAGCCAATCATCGCCGCAGGCACTTCCAAACGGGTAAATCGCTGCCAGCGCGACAATCGATACAGCGTCGCAGCCTCGTCAAGTTCTTTGGGAACCGTCCGTAACGATTGGTAAAACGAAAAGGTCATATTCCAAACCTGACTGGTGAAAATCGCAAAAATCGAAGCGGCTTCCAGTCCCAGCAGGCTACCGGGGAACAAGGCGATAAATCCGGTGACGGTAATCGAGAGAAATCCCAAAACGGGAACCGACTGCAAAATATCCAGCAGCGGAATCAAAACGCGCTCCGCCCGCCGATTGTGCGCGGCCACGTAGCCATACACCAGCGTAAACACGATCGAGCAGAACAAGGCGACAAACATCCGCAACGTCGATCGCGCCGCATAGTACGGCAAATTGCGCGGATCGGTCGAGACTCCCGGAACCACATCCGGCGGCTGAAAGCTCACCAGCGTTCCTGCCCCAACGCGAGCGATCAAAGCCAACAGCACCAGCGTCCCTAAAATGACGGCGACATCCGCCCAGCCAAACGGCAAGCGGCGCAGCGCTTCCGAAGACGGAAAAGTTTTCATGGCAAGGCTGTCATTGCACTAAGGCTTGTTTGCCTACAGTGTGTCACTGTATCAAAAACTTGCAAAGACAGCTTGTATACTTGCTAGCTGACGGAAGTTAGCTGACGGAAGCGCTTTCGGCCTGTGGTGCTTCTTGCCATCGAAGCGTCGAGACGATCGCCCTCAGCCTCGATCGAAATTCCGCATCCAGATAGCGCTGCTGAATCGGCTGCCAGGTTTTCCACAAACTAATTTGTTCATGCCCAAGCCGCTGCGCCAAAATTGGCAAATCTTTGTGCCAATTCGTGTGCATTGCATCGGCCATGAAATCTTTCAGAATCGAATAGTCTTGAATTTGTCCTAAGACTTCTTGAATGTTCTGAAAGTCTTCAACCTGTGAAGCAAACTCGTCGCCATAAAACTGAGTGAAAAATTCAGTTTGATAGCGGACGCGCTTAATTTGTTTCCGCAGATCGTGCAGCGATTCGCTTTGTTCTTGAAGCTGCGTGGCGATCGCTTTTTCGTCCACTGAATGATTTTCTAATTCCGCCCCCACCAGCCAGCCCGGATGCAGCAGCAAATTGCTGATCAGCGGCAGCAGCAAATCAGGTACAGCGCTCTGGATCGGCAGTGCGGCGATCGCAAAAAACTCTGGTGCATCCAGCCAATCTTGAAAGCCCTGCTTGAAATCGGCATAGCGCTTGCCTTCGAGCAGGTCTTCAACGTCAGCAAATGCCTGTTTGCGCTGCTTCTTCATATTGTCGAGCAGTTTATCAAGCTGCTTTTGCTCTTTGCGATCGAGATCAGGCCGATAGCGCTCCGTTAATTTCGCCTGCATCACGTCAATATCACGCACTGCTCCCAATACTTGAGCAAACTTTTTAATCCGAGTTTCGCTAACAGTTTTGGGCAGATCGATCGCACTTTCAAACACCATCAACGCTGTTCGCAACCGTCGCATTCCCACGCGCATTTGATGCAGCGCTTCCGGGTCAGTATCGGCTAAAACTTCCGCTTCTGGCTTTGTGGATTTCTTGAAATGTTTCTGGACTGCTTGATAAGCGTAATCGCCCAATCGTTCGATCGCCATAAAGTGACACCAACGCAACAAGACCGAACTTGCTCGGCAAATTCGATCGATAGCCTTCTAGTCTAGATTGAGCAGAGTGAATCGATCGCTGTCTTAAGGTAGATTTCCGCTTAGGCAGGCGGCGGCAGTTCGCCCAAAATGGTGAAGCGCACGTGGTTGATCGCCAATTCTCCGATCGACACGTCCAGCGAATGATTTGGTGTTTCTGCGCCTTCAAAGGAAATGCCTTTGCTCATTTCGGCATGAATCCAGGGCAATCCCATGAAAAATCGGGTCGGATACGGGCCACCTTCGACCACATCATCCACGTTCGATTCCATCGGCAGCCAACCGAAACCGGGGACGTAAAATTCAATCCAAACATGGTTGAAATCCGGCTGGAGCGGAATGTTTTGGCGATCGGCATAGGGCGGACATTTGTAGCGTCCGACTGTCCGGCAGGCGATGCCGTTCAGTCGTGCCAAGGCGAGGAGAATCCCGACATATTCGCCGCACGAACCCACGCCCCGCTCTAGAGCAACATCCGGCGGATCGATGTAGGGCTTGATGCCGTAGGAAAGGCGATCGTAAACGTAATTGCGAATCTTGAGGATTTTCCGCAAAATGTTGGTTTCCGTGCCGATCGCAATCTGCGCGGCTTCTTGAATGGTCGGCGTGTCCATCGCCAACTCGTCATCATCGACCAGATAGCGCCGCTGAAAAGCCGGAGACAAAGCGGGCGCTTTTTCGACATCGCGAGGCGTAAGTTGATACTTGATGCCTCGCACTTCCAATAGCGCTTTCCAGCCGAACAGCCAGCCGGAATTCGCCGTAATTCGATCGATCTTGAACACGGCAACGCGCTGACCGTCTTCAATTTCCTCAGTGAACGGAATGCCGATCGCTTCGATCGATTTCACCTTTTGGCGATCGGTTTCGGCAGGCAGGGCAATTCGCCACTCGATTTCCTGCGCGTCCACCTCGACATCTTCCAAGGGCGCAACTTCCTCGACATACGACATTTCGATCAGGTAGCCGTTGGATAAGGCGAGGCGGCGATCGGCGTCGTAGTGGAAGTGCAAGGGGTGGATGAAGGTGCGATCGCGAAACGTC
Source organism: Microcoleus sp. FACHB-1515 (assembly GCF_014696105.1). Lineage (GTDB taxonomy): Bacteria > Cyanobacteriota > Cyanobacteriia > Elainellales > Elainellaceae > JAAUTJ01. Next base: position 18,221 of record NZ_JACJPO010000023.1, on the reverse strand, counting down.
AGTTGATACGGATCGGGTGAATTCGGATCGTCGCGAATGTAGGCTTCTTCGCTGGCGTAGCAGACGTAGAGAATTTCTTCGCCGCTGGGATGGGAAAAGAACGTCAGTCCGGTCGGGGAATCAAACGGGGTCAAGACGCTGAAGCGGACATCGCCCGTTGCGCGATCCATGCAGTACACGGTTTGCTCGACGCGATCGCACACCCAAAGCTCTTCTTCGCGGACGGTGAGATTTTCCTGCCCCACACCCGGAGCAGCAAAGCGCGTAATCTGGCGGGCAGTGGCGCGATCGAAAATCAAAATATAGCCCGCTTTCTGGCAAGAAACGTAAACCGTTGATTGCCAAACGGCCACGCCATCAGCCGGATATGCCAGCGTCGTGAAGTGCTGCGGCTCCAAGCGATCGCGCTGACACCAAAACACCTGATGGCCTTGCGTGAACCAAATCGTGTCTTCCCAAACCGCAAGGCTGTTGGCATCGAGAAAACTGCGAACCTGCTGCGGATTGAGGACGGTCGTATTGTCGTTCGTGCAGTCAATTTTGAGCAGATAGCCGCGCACCGAGTCGATCGCCAGCAGGCCATCTGACGCCGCAGCAATGCCCTGAAGCGCATACACGCCGATCGGTCGCACCGTTCGCCGCTGTGGGTCAAACGAGGCGATCGCGGGTCGTGAAGGATTGGCAGAAGCAGCAGGATTGTCAAGCAGCATGGTTGCTTTGAGTCAGGTCAGTACCCAATATCATAGGGGGCAAACCGTCAGCGCATCTATTCCGTAAGATGCGTTCAAGAATTTGCCTGCCAAGATCTCGCACTGTGTTGAGGAATGCCAGGAAATCGAGAAATGCCAGGAAATCAATTTCCTGTCTCAAAGCTTAAACCCATTAACAATGGGTTAAATGCAACGCGAGCGTGGCTATCAAGTGCCTCGTAATAGTCCGTTTGAACGGACTTTCGCTTTTAGCCCGAAATTTATTTCAGGGCGATTCTGGCTAAACAAGAAGCAGCCCTTCGATCGAAGGACTGCTCTTGAAACAAAAAAGGAAAGCAAGACGCAGCTTACTTTCCTCGGTGTGAATGATTTAAGGTAACTTCTTCGGCCATCAATCCGATCGGGCAGTTTTCAACGCCGCCTTCCACTTCGATCGCCATGCAGCCTTTGTTTTCGCGCTCGTAGGTTTGCGATCGATACATCACGAGCCGCTTGGGATTCATTCCTCCTTCAACTACCGTTACCTTAGCCAGTTTCAATGAAGCGTCATATTGGCAGGAAGTCCACTTTTCCATTGGAGTATTCTCCTAAACAAAGATGGAATACAAAGCAGTATAGGAGGTATAGAACAGCACAAAAATAACGAATTGTTCTCCATTAATAAGTTATGATTACAGTTCGATAAATTGCTTCATTTCTTTCATAAGTTTTGTGCAGAACACTGATTTAACCGCGATCGCCACCTTGCAACAAGCCGACCCGATTCTGAGCGAAATTATCGATCGCGTTGGCAACTACACGCTGCCCGAAACGCTGCAAACTGGCGACCTGCTCGACTGCTTAACCGAGTCGATTATCTATCAGCAGCTATCCGGCAAAGCCGCCGCCGCCATTCATCGACGGGTCTTACTGCTGTATCCGGATGGGCTAAGTGCCGAAGCGATTCTAGCAACGTCTGAGCAAGATTTTCGATCGGCAGGCTTGTCGCGATCGAAAATTCTCTACCTCAAAGACCTTGCTGCTCACGTTCAAACGGATTTTCTGACGCTGGCCGATCTTGAAACTCAAGACGACGAAACGATCATACGCACTTTGACGCAAATCAAAGGTGTCGGATGCTGGACAGCGCAAATGTTTTTGATGTTTCGCCTGCATCGGTTGGACGTTTTGCCCGTCGATGATTTGGGCATCCGTGCCGCCATGCGACGGTACTACGCTCTGGAAGATCTGCCCGATCGCAAAACTGCCGATCGCATTGGTCAACCCTGGAAGCCCTATCGCACGATCGCCTCGTGGTATTTGTGGCGCAGCCTTGATCTGCCGTCCGACTCAGCACAAAGTTGAATTCAGCTTCTCCCCACAGATAGGGCACTTTTGAGGCGATCGCCCATAGCTTAAAAAGAGTGCTTGAAGAGTGTGATTAATTCAATCAGTGGAGTTGCAAAATGACTGAGAAAGTAGGTCGTCCGACCGATGCCCAAAACGCCAAAAATGACGAATTTGAGCGCGATCTGCATCCCAATTCGATGGCAGGTCAAAATGTTGGTATTGAAGCGCCTCATCCTGAAAAAAATGCGCCGACTGCCTACGATATCAAAGAGCTACATGAAATTCTGAGTGAATACAATAGCGACGAACTCAAGCAGATTATTGTGCTGCCGCATGGAACGCGACTAGAGCAAGGTGCAAAATATATTGACCTGATGGGCGATCGCCAAGAGTTCACCGCAATGGGCAACCAAAGCGTCGAATTGGGTCAATACATCGTGCCGAAAACCGAAATGGAATATCCGCTCTGGAACAAGCTCAAGGGCATCACCGATCCCGATCGCATTGACGAAGCTAGCTAGTTTCGATCGAGCCTGTAGGGGTGATTTGCTGTCAGATTGCCCCTACAAAGTTGTAAGTAGTTTCCCTCAATTGAAAAACCAGAGCCAGCCAGAGCCGCCCATGCAGCAGGCGGCTCTATTTTCATGGTTTGATATTGAATTGCGGCCATCTTCTACCACTTTTTGTAGGGTAAAAATTTACCGTTCATAATCACTTTGACGCGATCGCCCTTGGGGTCTTCTTCCTTTTCAATGTCGAGCGTGAAGTCGATCGCGCTCATAATTCCGTCGCCAAACTTTTCGTGAATAATTGCCTTCATCGGCATTCCATACACCTGCATAATTTCATAGAAGCGGTAGATCAGCGGGTCAGTGGGAATCACCGGATCAAGACTGCCTTTGATGGGAAACTCGGTCAGGTCGGCAATGAATTCGGAACCGAGATCGATCGCATCCAAAATTTTCTGCGCTTCTTCTGCCGACGCACGTGCTTGACCGTAGAATACAGCCGCAATCCAAACTTCATCGCGATCGAGCATCTTTTCTAAATCAGCAAAAGATAGTCCTTTTGCTTTTTTGGCGGCCAATAGCTTTTGAGAAATTGCTGAAATCATTTTGCCTCCAAGCGCGATTTGTTTTGCGATGATCTTAAACAGGTACAGCGCTTGATTTCAGGTGAGATTGATACAGACAGCGATCGCCGTTCGCGCATTCGGCTCGGTTTAACCAGTTCATCCACAACTGCAAAAGCCGCCAAATCAACTGAGAATTTGGCGGCTTTTGCAAATATAATTTCAAGACCGTTCCGGGACGCCACGATATCGCGCCTACCGCAACCTTTGCGCTTCTTTCAGTGCTGCTTCACTGTTGCGTCGATAAGCTTGAATTCGATCTTGTGCGGTCGCGTAGCGCGAATCTTGCGCCGTCACTTTCGCCATCAGATCAGATGCTTCCTGCCAGCGCGAGGCCAAATTCAGCCAGTCAGCAGAAGTTTTGGCCGTTTTGCCTTCGCGAGCAGTTTGTTCAGCTAGACGCACCGCTTGCACAAACGGGTCGGTAGACGGAGTTGGGCTGGCCGCAGATGTTGCAGCAGGTGTGGCAGCGGGCGACGTGGACACGCTGGCTCCGCCTCCCCTGAGGGCCGCCTCATTTGCTACTTGCGTCGTGTTCTCGACTTCGGCCACCTGTGAATTTTGCAGCCACTTGTAAACGACGCCGCCCAGAATTAGCAGCAGCACGCTGAAGCTGACGCCGCCCAGAATGCCGCGCCAAAATTGCCTTTTCGCCCGTTCTTCGCGAGGGGAAGGCGTGGGCTTGACAACTTTGAGCGCTCTGGCCGTTTTGCGGTCTTCAAAAAAGCGCTGAACGGGATTGCCGCGAGCCAGCGTAATTTCTTCTGACCAAAGTAAATCTTCTGGATTGCGCTGAATCTCTTCAAGCCAAAGCAACTGCTGTTCGCGCACAATTCGACTGTTGATATTGACGCGACGAACGTTGCGCGGGCTGATGCGTTCGAGGATTTGCCGGACGCGATCGACCAGACTGGCCTGCTCTAGCTGCTCGATTTTTGGCGCTTCGCACAAAAGCTGGAGCGCACCGTCGGCAAACATGGCTCGCGTCCGAACGCCAGAGTTGGCAAGCTTTTCGTTGAGAATTTGAATGATCGCCGCGACGCTGCCCTGCCGAGCTTGTCTGGCGATATCGTCCATTGGATCGACCATTGTTTTCATGGTTTTCATGGCAGCGGTAGCGAACCCTCAGCAAACTTTCAATCGAATTAGCATTACAATACCGCAAGCGTATCCCAGTAGCAAAATATCAGCGCGATCGCCGCTTTTGTCTTTAATTTCAACTGCCGAAACTTCACTGAAAGCTGACACTTTCGATCGGTAAGATTATCTACCAGCAACCTCAACCCAATCCAGACGAGTTTGAGGTGAGATGACGGCAATCATTGAAGCGGCGAATTTGCCACAGGTCAGTGTTGAAACGGTTCTGATCGGTTCTGTGCCAGCGCGATCGATCGATCCAAAATTCAAAAATTGCCGTGTTGCGAGCATGAACGCGCCACGATCGATCGCAGCCCATCAGTTCCGCAATTAAATGCTGCAAAATCCAGCTATGCGTAATGATCCAAATTTGTTCGCCGTTCTTGTGGCGCTCAAGCAGCATCAGCACAAAACGCCGAGCGCGGGCACGAGCCGCCTTGAGCGATTCGGCTCCGGGAATTTGAATCCAGTCTGGGGAAGATTCCAAGGTGCTGCACAAATCGGGATAGAGCGATCGCGCTTCTGCCCAGGTGAGTCCCTGAAAAATGCCGTTCTGAAATTCTTGCAGGTCGGCGACATATTCGATCGGAATTTCGGCAGCCAGAGGGACGGAATCGAGCGGTTCGGTTTCTTCCTCATCATCCACCAGATCGCTCACCACAGTCGGCAGCGGTTTCGCCAAAAAGTGAGCGAGCAAAATTTCGGTTGTTTGCGCGGCTCGCTTGAGCGGACTGCTGTAGACATAAGCAGGCTGTCGAGCTTCTGAAACTAAGCGACGCGCCAGTCGTTCTGCCTGAGCGCGTCCTTCAGCCGACAGTTCAAAGTCGCTTTGCCCTTGCATCCGCCGCTGCTGGTTGCCGATCGATTGGGCATGACGAATCAGCAGCAGCTTCAGCGGCTCCATGACGGTTCACCTAATAAATAAAGATATCCATCTGTTCTATCACAACCGAGGAACTTGGCGGCTTGACAGAGTCAGATTTTTGTGCGTAAGCGCAGTCAAAGTATCATCTGGAATCAAGGCATGATCTGGCGGAAGCGCTCCACTAAAAACATTGCGTCGGCAATATCGAATGAACTTCTAACGCTACAAAATGGCAACGTATTTTCAATAAAACTCAAGACGCTGATCTCCAACCGGTCATCCTTAGACCAGCATCTTTACTGTTATGGAAAGGCTATAAGTAGGCAGCCAAGATGAGGAGAAGGGGAACCAAAAGGGCGGTTGTTCAGGATTGCAACCCAAAAAAAAGCACCCACAAGCGGGTGCTGATTTCACCAAAACACGGGTTGAACTGGAATGACGATCGCCAAGGCAGGCTGGCGATCGTCCAAATGTTCTATTGATCGTAGGCTGCACCCCGATATTTCAAGCCTGTGGCGCGTGACTGGGTGCGAGTGTGAGACGTGAAGTGAACTTCTGCACCGCGATAAGTGCCGTATGCGTCGAGATCACGAACTTTCTGATTGGGATTGTATTCGTAATCGACACCACGATAGCTGAGTTTCATGTTTTCCTCCAGTTTTCGCAGGCGAAGCGATCGCCATGCTTTAAAGTAATAAATTTATTTTCTGTATTCATTGTTACTGTTTTGAAAGTTTTTGTCCAGCCTATGTCAATAAATCTTGACTTTTTGCACGGTGCTCACTCAGCCAGAACGATCGCCGCACCTGCCAGCCGCGCCCATCATGCTCCAGCAGCACGATCGCTTCTGCCGTAAACGAAAAATCGATCGCTCGCGACTCCAGTTCCGCCCAGGCTTGCCGAAAAATCGATCGCGTCATTCGGCGTGACGCCACCGTAATATGTGGTGCAAACGGTCGCGTCTTATGTGCATCCACAATGCCCAAGTGAGATTCGAGGGCGATCGTCAGCCGCGCCTGCAGATCGAGCAATTTCGGCGATCGCACCACGTTCAGATACAGCACACGCGGCGCAAACGCAGCAAATCCGGCAATCTGCACGTTCACAGGTGGTTCCGCCTGCCCAAAGGTTTGCAGTTGCGCTTCCAGGCGATGGACTTCTTGGGGCGACCAGTGGAACGGTGGTGCCAGCGTAATATGCGGCGGGGCTTTGGCCGTTCCTGTCCCATAGCGATCGCGCAGCAATTCGATGGTTTCGATCGCGTAGGCTTGCAAGCTCTCCGGCAACAGCAGAGCAACAAAATAGCGCTTGAGCGTGGTGTTCATGTCAAACTGTTCATTTCGCTGATTGATCTTTCGTTGCAATCGATTTCGTTTTGCGCTGTGAACGGTGAAATTGCTTTTACGGCGTTTGCGTCAGTTCTAGTGAATTGACGGTGGCGATCGCTTCTTCTAGCCAGTCGAGATAAAGCTGCTCGCGTTTTTGCAACAAATTCAGCACAAGCTGCTGGAGAACTTGTTCGCGAGAGGAAACCGAATTGAGCGCAGCAGCGGCGGCTTGGCAGTCAGCTAATCGATCGACATGCGCTGATTTTTGATGGTTTAACAGTTCCAGCAGCGTTTCGTTAGCAAGCTGTGCGCCCAAAAAAAGCTGCATCAAAAACGGCTCGCGCACGATCGGCAACGACTGCGGCTGCTTCAGCCAGTTATGCAGTTCTGCTTGTCCGGCAGGTGTGATTTTGTAGATTTTGCGGTTGGGACGGTTGTGCTGAATTTCGATCGTGCAGTCGATGCAGTTTTGTTCTATCAGTCGATCGAGCGTTCGGTAGATATGCGCTTGATCTGCCGTCCAAAGCGGAGCGATCGATCGATCGAAGCAGCTTGTTTTCAGGTCATAGCCCGTCTGTTCCTGCTGCTCAAGCAAGGCCAGAATAATGTGAGGAAGTGACATAAGACCTTTGATAGCTTCTTCTATACGTCTATGCTATTATAAGACTAGTCATATAAGACGCTAAAAACCTCGCAACAATGCTCAATTAGCGTCAATAACAACCCCTGAGTCAGGTCTATCCGCTGAGAATTCTGCCATGCTGAGATTAACCCCCAATCTCAAGCGGGAGCCGCCAAGCGGATGCTGCCGCAGCGGATTTCCCCAACTTCAAGTTATAAGGAGTCGATCGAATGACGCCGAATCGCCCGTCGCGCCTCAGAACTGCCGCCTTTGCCGATAATGCCGATCGCCAGCGTTTAGGCAATTTGCGGCTGGGTCTGCTGCGACTGCACAAAACTTTATTAGATGCCGAGCGGATTGCCTACGAGCGATCGCACGGTCGCGTCTCCAATCATCGAATGCTACAGCTTGCAATTGGCGACGAGTGGTTTAGCTGGCTGCATCCGCTCTCAGAACTGGTCGTCCAAATCGATGAAGCGCTCAAGGCCGATGAGCCTGTAACGGCAGAAGTCGCAAAACCGCTGCTCGATCAAGCTCGCGATTTGCTCACCTCATCTGAAGACAATCGCTTCACTCAGCAATACCGCCAAGCGCTTCAGCTTGAGCCGGACGTGGTGCTGTCGCATGTGGCAATGACTAAGTTTTTGTCGGAAGCCGCTTCGTGAGCGGGTTGGAGCGGCGATCGAACCCTTCTACCGTAGAAACGCTTGTCCCCAAAACCCAGTGCTGCCTCGATCGCGCTGGGTTTCGCGTTTCCTCGCAGCCACTACTTTGAATGCAGCCATCCAATGCGTCGGATCGCCCTTCATCCCTCATCCTGTCCCCAAATGACTTTTTCACCCACGATTCGATCGATTTGCGCTCAACCATTGACGGCTGAGGCATTTCGGCCCTTTGGTCAGGTGATTGTTGCCGCTCCCGACGGCAAGCAGTTCGATCGCGAAGATGCTCAGCTTGTTCTCGATCGCGGCACGCCCCGCTTCTACATCATGCGGCTGACTCAGCGCGGACGCCGCTTTTCGCGCATCACGCGCCATCGGCAGTGTACCCAGTGCCTCGGTTCGCTCGGCGGTGAGCCTTGGCTAATTGCGGTTGCGCCGCCGACGCCCAGCGATCGACCTGCGCTGGAATCGATCGCCGCCTTTGAAATTCCCGGTGACTGCTTTATCAAGCTGGAAGTTGGCACTTGGCACGCTGGCCCCTATTTTGAGCAAAGCCGGATTGACTTTTACAATTTGGAACTGAGCGATACAAACCTCGCCGACCATCAAACCTGCGATTTGCAAACTGCTTATGGCGTAGCGATCGACATTACCTGACCAATTTATAAAGGGCCATAGCGTTCATTGGTGCGCCGCACAATCCAATAGCTGAGGGCTAAAGAAACAGTGGCAATGGCTAAGCCCATCAGTTCAATTCCGGTTGCTTTGGTGAAGTCAAAAATAATGATTTTGCGGGCGATCGCTGTCAGCGAAGTTACAATCACCAGTTCAAGCTGAATCACGTGCTTCCGCAGATAAGCCGTGAGATTTTCTAGAATTTCTAAAGCCACCAAAATATTCAGAAATAAGCCAAAAACTTCGATCAGCGTTTTGGTAAAAAATCCGCTGGGTGTGACAAAAAGTTCGCGGCTGAGGTAGATAAATAAATCTACAACCGACACCAAAATCACGGCCACCATCGCCAGCGACAGCGCTTTCGAGACCAAGGTTTCAATGACTTTAATAAAGGCGAGAAAACTATCGTCGCGGCCAGCGGCAGCCGCAACTCTACGCCAAATCGGAGACGGTTTGGTCACAGTGAGAAAATAAAACTAGCGATAAATGCTTATTGTTTCTATTGTAGAGGACTCTGGGACGGCAAAATCGTCGCGATCGATCGGATTTTTGATGGCAACGCTAAAAAATTCGACGATTGGCGCAGAATACCGCTTCGAAAAAGCGTCCGACTATCTCGATCGCCCCAGCTTTTTCTCGCTGCTCAGCAAAGCAATTCCCAGCGTCACAATTCCGATTCCGATCGCTTGGATGGTATCAATTGATTCATCGATCGTTGCCCAAGCCATCAGTGCCGTTAGCGCCGGACTGCTAGAGCCAATCATTGCAGTTGCGGTCGCGCCAACCATGCGGATGCCGATGTTATTTAAGCTGTGTCCCGCAAAACTCGTGAGTCCCGAAAAAATGCTACCAATCCACAACGGAGTCCAGGCCAATTCAACAGTTGGAAACGGCATGATTAACAAGCTCAAACCCGACAGAATCAGCGTTATGGCAAAGCTAATCCAGGTAAATGGAACCGGATGAATTTGGGCAAAACACCGCTGAGCCGCAACCGTATAGAGCGCATAAATTACGCCTGCACCCAGACTTGTTGCAATGCCGATCGCCACTCCAGAATTGCTGGCCGCTTCTGATGGCGGAACCGTCAGCGCACAGCCTACCAAAATAATTGCCATCACCAGCCAGCGAAATTGCGTCAGCCGATCGCCCAACCACCGCCAAGAAAACAACGCCGTGAACACCGGATAAGTAAAAAACAGCGTCAGCGCGATTCCAGTGGGAATCGACCCGATCGCGATATAAAGCATGGCAATGTAAACGAACATCAGCACGCCGCAGCCTGCGGACGCAATCAGCGCAGATTGACGATCGCCTGTCACCAAATCTTTAAAGTCTTGTTGTGCGGCGGGATAGATTTTTGGCGCGATCGCGGCCATCAGCGGCACAACCACCAGCATTCGCAAAAACATTAGCAGAAACGAATTTTGCAAAGTTGGCTGCACATATCCGCCTAGCTCAACCCAGCCGAGAACGAGGCGATCGGAATATAAAACTCGGACGGTCAAATTGTGAAAGGTCAGCAGCAGTGCAGACAGCAAAATCGTCAACAGTCCTAACATTCAAGCGTTGCTCGCAAACAGCCTTTTCATCATATCGATCGACTCAAAAGACAAGGAGGCGTTCTGTCGATGCAGCGATCGATCCAGCAGGAATTTTGTGACTAAATTTAACTGCTGCGCGAGACGATCGAGCCAGCTTGCGATAGAACTGTATAGGAGCATCGTCTCTTTACCGTGTTTCCTTTTGAATTTTGATGCAGGATAAACTTCAAAAAAGCACAAAATCGCTGATCGAGCTTGTGATCAATAGTGTTTTGATTGTATTTTTGCTGGGCTTTGTGTTTCCAACGCTGCTGCGATATGCAAACGGAAGTTCGATTAGTGCAAACGATCTTGAAGCGCTGCGGCATTCGATCGTTGGTCAAGAAAGTGCCGGAAATTTTCGAGCGGTGAATCCCGACAGTGGAGCTTTAGGCTACGGTCAAGTGATGCCTGAAAATGTCGCTCCCTGGAGCAAAGCAGCACTGGGCTATACGCTGACGCCCGATGAATTTTTGGCACGTCCCGATCTGCAAATCGCAATTCTCAATCACAAGCTGACGGAATATTGGCAAGATGCGATCGATCGATCGGATGGCGACAAAGAAATTGCCGTTCGCATGGTGGCAAGTCGCTGGTACAGTGGCCGAGCCGATTGGTACAATTCCACCACGCCACAGTTCTACAACGGCACAGAATATCCTTCGATTCAGGAATATACGCTGTCGATCCTTGAGAAATATCGACAGCATTAATTGCAATAGCATCAACTCTCGCTCACTGTTGACGCTCGTTGAGCAAGCAAATCTTGAATCTGGTTATTGTCTGTCACAATTCTCTGATGCAAAACCAAATAGGCAAATCGCGGTATTTGCATCAAGCTGATTTTTGCGAAGCCTGGTACCGCGTAAATCAAAGACAGCACAATTGGATGCAGGCTGCTGAGCTATGGGCGGGAGGTCGATCGCACCTCTTCAACCTGCCCGACCTCGAAAACAAGCTGAAATGGCTGTCCCATTTCTTGCGTGATGAAGGCTTCGAGCAGCCCAACTTGGCGCGGCGTGATCGGTGCTTGCGCTCGCACGCTCAGCCGGACTTCCGGCGGATTGGCCTGCCAGTTGGTTTGACTTCTGAGCAGTTCGACCCGCTGAAACGTCACGGTGCGATCGAGCAGAGCACGTTCGACACTCGTTTCCAGTCGCGCCTGCCGTACCAAGCGGGCAAAACTCACACCCAGCGGCACAACCAGAACCACAGTCAACCCCAGCGCCAGCAGCAACGCTCGTCGTGCCCGATGCAACGTAGCGTAGCCCGTGAGCAAAAACGCCATCATGCACGCAAGCGCAATGCCCAGCAGGTTCGTCAGGTACAGCAGTGTTGCACCTTGACTGAGTGATGTGTTCATCTGCGCTAGTCCCAAGCCGATCACGCACACGGGCGGCATCAGAGCAACCGCGATCGCCGTGCCTGCCAAGCTGCCCGATATTTTCGGCTCCACCTTGGCATAGCCGCTGATGCCGCCTGCCGCGATCGCCACGCCCAGATCGAGCAGTGTCGGCTGCGATCGCGCCAACACTTCGCTGCCATATTCGGCAAACTGCACCACTCGCCCGATGCTGTAGGCGATCGCAATTGCCAGTAGCGTGCCGACTGTAAGCGCGATTGCACCTTTGCGAAACAGCCGGAGATTGCCGGAGAGTGCTGCGAACGCTACGCCGCGAATCGGCAGCATCAGCGGAGCCACAATCATCGCGCCGATGATCACAGCAGCACTGTTGGACAGCAGGCCAAACGTGGCGATCGCGCAGGAGCCAACAATGAGAATGAGAAATTGGGCGTTGAGCGTGGATTCAGCTAGCAGGTCGGCCTGCATCTGCTCAAGCTGCATCGGGTCGCAGTGCAAATTGTGCAAGTTGCGGAAGCGATCGCGCCAATGTCCCAGCATCAAACCCCCTCAAAAGGCTGCTATCGAATTCTACTGACCTCCAAACGACTTTTGCAGAAGAACAGCGATCGCCCAAAGTCTGAATGGCGCTCAACAGCTTTCCAAAATCAACGGGTTTTTCTAGTCGTGCTGAAAGCCAATCGCGATCGCTCATGCAATCGGGCGGGCTGAGAAAGCGATCGCGCCTTTTGCTGGGCATACTGAAGTCAGATTCAGCCGAGGCATCTTCATGTGGGGCAGGCTCAAAAATTTAGTGTGCAGCGTTCAAACCTATCGCGATCTCAGTCCAAATGTGAGACTGCGCCGACAGGTGAATCGTCAGTTGCAGCGGCGTCCAGCCCGATCGATTGCGGAATGGCTCAAAGACTGTCAGCCGATTGGCATCTCCCAATCGATCGCTCAGTTTGCTTATGCCGCATTGCAGCGCTGCTCTGGCCTCAATTTCGCGCATGTCCTGCCAACCGATCGCCTCGAAGCCGATTTGCAGTGGACGGAAATTTGTGGCTATGACTGGCAGCTAACGCTGTGTGATGACATTCAGCAGCAGTTTAATGTGGATTTGAGCGATCGCCTCGATCAAATTCCGATGGAAACCGTTGCTGATTTGCTCCTCTTTTTGCAGCAGCAAATTTGTGGCTGTCTTGGGCGATCCTAAGCAGACTGATTACGATGTGTGCGACACCGATCGCAGGAGAACACGAAGCAGGTGCGTAGCCGATCAGAGCACGCCGTACCTCCTCCGCAAGCGATCGCTACGCAGCCGCCAGCACCGTTCCCACCACACAGCAATCGCTTAAGTTCGTGCCCGTCAAATTTGCACCTTCCAAATCTGCACACAGCAAATTTGCGCCCGTCAAGTTTGCGCCTGCAAAATTCGCCTCGCGCAAATCCGCTTCCTCCAAATTTGCCCCGCTCAGCATTGCGCCCTGCAAATCCGCCTGCGTCAAATTCGCGCCGTGCAGATTTGCGCTGCTGAGGTTTGCCCCGCGCAAATCGGCTCCCCGCAAATCGACATTTTGCAGATTCACGCCCATCAGATTTGCCCCGCTCAGAAACGCACCCGCAAGCGAAGTCCGCATCAAGCTCGCCTGCATTAAGTTACTGCCACGCAGATTGCTTCCCCGCAAATCCGCCTCAGTTAAATCCGCCTGCATTAAGTTTGCGCCCAGCAGATTCGCCCGCAAATCCGTATTCGCTAACTGACAGCCGATTAAAGTCGCGCCGTCAAGTCTTGCGCCCGAAAGCTTTGCACCACGCAAATCGGCTCCGACTAAGTTCGCGCCCGACAAATTGACGCCGCTAAGGTTGGCGTTTGACAAGTCTTCATCTTCGAGATCGGCTCCCGCCAGATGCTTGAGTTTGCCCGATCGAACCGCCTGCAAGTCCACCATTTATCGCCCCATTGCCGTTGACACTTCGCTAAGCAAGTCTTCGTCCGATCGCGAATCGAGCAGCCACAGTCCCGCCGCGATTTTTGGAACAACCACCTCTAAGCTCAAGCCTTGCTGAAGTCCGCTCACCAGCAGCGCGAGGGCTTCCACGAGTTTCGGATCAAATCGATCGCCCTGCTGCGATTGACAAACTGATAGCGCTGCCGCCAAAGCTTCCGGCGAATCGCCGTCTGCCATGCGCCGCTGAGCGAGTTCTTGCTGAAAGGTTGAGGCTAATCCCAAAATGCGCGATTCGATCGGAATTTCATCGCCGCCCAATCCCGCAGGTTGACCGCTGCCGTTCCACCATTCGGTTTGATGCGTGACGATCGTAGCGATCGCCCTGAGTCGCTGCATTGTCCGTAAAACTTGCGTTCCCGGCACAAGCGGACAGGTCAAGGGTACGCTTGGCGCATCGTCGCTGTAGCGGTGGGTTTCGGGCTGCAATTCCGATCGCTGCTGCAAAAAGGCCATCCGGTGCAACAGTCCGGCCAGTCGCAAGCGGTGAAGCTGCCAAGCGGGAAGATCGAGGAGTTGACCGATCGTTTCTGCCAAAGACGCGACTTCCGCAGCGGCATTTGGATTGCTCACATCCGCCTGATCGATCAGTTGAGCAACCCGCAAAAATGCCTGAAGTTCGTTAGAAACTAGGTTCGTATCGAGCGAGTGGGAGGTATGCTCTTCCTCGCTGGTTCTGAGGTAGGAGACGACGCGCATCACAACATCGCCCAAATTGTCGGCTTTGGGCTGATGGCACAGGGCGGAATCGCTTTGCAGTTCGGTTTCGATTTGATTGAGGCGATCGCTCACCTGCCGATGCAATTCTGGGTTGTAGGGCGCGGCGTGATCGATCGCCAACCGCGCCGTTTCCACCACCAAACTCGGCTCAAATGTCCAGAAGCCGTAGAATTTTCGCTCTAGATCATCTTCAGGAAAGCCGGACGCGCCATAGTCTGCCTCGGAAAGTTCCTGACATAGCACCATCGCCGTATAGTCGGGTGAGACGATGATCAAATGCCACTCGACCGCTACGGGATCGTCCGGATTCAAACTGACCACTGAGACATTCGATCGCAAGCTCGTCGGATGCTCTAGAAATCCGGCATCGGGTGCGGCGAGGATGACAATCTGTTCGGCTTGATCGGCAATTTCGCCGTAGCGATCGGCCTCTTGCAGATACCACTTACCCCGCTGGAAGGCAGTAATCATCAAGGCTGGATGTTTTTCCGCCAAAATTGCATCTTCGAGCGCGTGACACAAGGCGACCAGCGTGTTTTTGTAGTAAACGCCAAAATTCAGCGGGCGCTTTCCGGGCTGGTCGGTGTGGGCAGATTTGAGCTTCTGTAAGATCGAGCCTGGTAACATTTGATTGTCTTAATTGATGCGATCGATTGTCTCAAATTATCTCGAATCCTCTCATTTTTTGCTAGGAGACGCCCGTGAGAGTTTTGGCAGGAGGGGCGATCGGCGCACTCAGCGCTTCCTCTAGAGGAGCGACGCCCAAGCGTTCTTCCAAAATTCGCATCACCTCGCGGCCAAAGTCATTCTCGTTGCGCTGCCAAGCTTCCAGGCAAACTTCCCCGAAGAACGATCCGAGCGGTTCCGGATTCCACAAGAGCTTTTTCGCCACCCAAGGCAGGTGAATCGCTAGCGGGTCATATCCGGGCTTGAGGACGTTGTTCTTGAAGGCGTGTTCTTCCAGATGCGTGTGCGGCTGAAGGCCAATGAAGAAAATTGCAGGCTCGACTTTATCCGCACCGAAAATCCGCTCTAGCTCGCGGTGATAGGCGATCGTCTGCCGAATCGTGTCAAACGTTTCGTCAATCACGTTAAACGAATAGTTGACCGAAACCAGATCGTTGAATCCCGCAGATTTTAGATCGCGGCAGTTTTGCAGGACGGTTCGCAGGTTGTAGCCCATCCGCATCTTCCGCACGAGTTCCTGCGACCCGCTGGTAATGCCGATCTCGAAATAGTTCATTCCGGTTTTCACCATCAGATCGGCCAATTCCGGCGTCATGTTGTCCGCCCGAATGTACGCCGCCCAGTGAATATCTTCCATGCCCGCATCGAGGATTTTTTGCAGCAGTTCAACCGCATCATCGATGAAGCGACGGGCGGGAATAAACTGCGCGTCGGTAAACCAGAAATTGCGAATGCCGCGATCGTATAGCTGCCGCATTTCCTTCACGACTTCATCAGCCGGATTGATCCGCACCTGCTTTCCTTCCACGACCGTATAGACGCAGTAGCAGCAGTTATGCGGACAGCCGCGCTTCGTCTGCACACCCACATAAAAATCTTGCGCTTGCAGGTAATATTCAAACTCCGGCCAAATCTGCGCGATGTAGTCGTAGTTGCAGGCGGATTTTTCGATCGGCGTGGGCTGCTCGTGAATCAGGCGATCGCGAATCTCCGTCTCTTGGACAATGAAACAGCGCTCATCCAAAAAGTCTTGGCCGCGCAACAGTTTTTCTAAGAGCGTTTCGCCTTCTCCGACCGAGACGATCGTGCCCTTCGGCAGCATCTTGTTCATCTGCTCATAGAAGACGCTGACCGCACCACCCCCGACGATCGTTTTCACGTTCGGATTGTGCCGCCGCGCTCGCTTCATGCCGCGCTTCATCAAACCCGTATTCTGCCAAAGCTCGCCCAGATACACCTTCATCATTCGCAGTCCGCCCAGTGCGCCGCGCAGCTTCAACAGCGGATTGCTGGCGTAGTAAAACTCAAAGGCGTTCTGGAGCGGATTGCCGCCGCGCCCCCCAACCGGAGCATAAATCTGAATGTCGCGCCACGAGAAAACCAGCAGCGTCGGCTGAAACTCGTCAATGACGCGATCGAGTGCCCGCCCAAAATCCAGCGGCGGCACGGTTCCCAAGTCGAATAGCCGCTGCTCCACGTCGGGAAACAGCTTGTGGACATGATCGGCCAGGTAGACCACGCCGATCGGAAAAATCGGATTGCAGGGAAGGCGGACGTAGAGAATCCGGTTGCTCATTGCGCGTCAGGTGTGGCGGTTTTCTGAATGTCAGCGTTATATATCTTCACGATACCACTCAGTTCAGAATGCCGCACGGGGGAGAGGGGCGATCGGGTTTGCAATATTGGCGGATGCTGGGTAACTTCAGAGAGAAGGGTGTCATCCGGCTAAAAAGACAAATAATCACCGTTCTCTAGATTTTGAAGAGGAAGTTGCAATGGCACGATTACTAAGACATCCAGGTTTCATTCAACCTCGATTACTCATTGCTTTTTTGGTTACCTTCCCTACTTCTTGCTTCGTTATTTGGATCTGTCTCTTCTACCTCGCTGTTCCATATCTGCTAAATTCAGCTCGTATTGTTCCAACTTATGTTGGGTTTCACATTCAATATCCGTATCCGAGTCTGATCGGAGCCGTACACAACCTCCGATGCCGCACTAATGGACTAGTTGCAGATGGTTTTTCCTACTTCTGCCGCTTTAACGTGAAACCATCGAATGTTGAGGAGTTTGCTCGGCAGATGGAACTAAGCCCTACTACGAGTAACCATTGCATACAACTGTTATCTGAACGTGGACAACAGTTATCTGAACCAAGTTGGTTTCTTCCAGAGGATTGGTGGCAACCATTAGATTTGGTCGGAGGACAATGCTACTCAGGAAGTCATGGTGATAACGTCACACTGTTTTATTCTTCAACAGGTCAACTTGCTTACATAAATGATTCTGATTGGTAAGTTATTTAGGTAGCGATTTGAGTCAAACAGACTCAGTTCTACGAAGTAGCCTAACTAACCAGTGCAGTAGATTTATACATTATCATCACTGCGTCCAAGGCTATTTTCAACCGCTGACTTGTGCTGTTGGATCCGAAAGTTGAAGGTTGAATGTGAAGACGATCGCACTCCCATCACCATCAGCACGATCGCCCGACAATCGATCGAAATTTCCAGCACATTCGTCAACTTCTGATCTGGATTGCTGCCTGAACGCTGGTATTGCGATCGAGTGGGGAGCGATCGGGCTTCTTACACAAGGTTGATTTCTGCTGAATTCAAGATGCCGCAGGGGGAATGGGGCGATCGAGTTTTGCGAGAAGGCGATCGTATTGACAATGTAAATACATCTTGCCTACGCTACAGAGTATGGATGTGTATTTCGTACTCAACGGCATTACCTTCATTTGGAATGACGAGAAAGCCAGGATCAACCCGATCAACCATGATGGTGTCATGTTTCAGCAAGCGACAGAAGCCTTTTTCGATCCGCTGCTTGTGGTTGTTGATGCCAGTCGCAACGATGAGGCGCGAGATGCAGTCATTGGTTTAGACAGACGCTGGAACCTCCTATACGTCGTTTACATTGAGCGTGAAAACGACATCATTCGGATTATTTCGGCTCGAAAAGCAACACGCCAGGAGCGAGAATATTATGAAAGCTGAGGCACTCAAAAAGCGGTTAGATAAGAATCGTCCGATGACGACAATCACGATTCGCATTCCCGAAGATGTGATTGAAGATTTGAAGCGGGTTGCACCGCTGCTTGGCTTTTCTGGCTATCAACCTTTAGCGCGGGCTTACATTGGACAAGGACTTCGCGCTGATTTGGAGCATTTGGAGGGCGATACGGTTTCCGCACTGATCGCTAGCTTAAAGCGTCATGGTGTGAGTGGTGAACTCATTCAAAAAGCTTTGAATGAAGTCAATCAACGTTAGCTTGAAGGGCGATCGCACCTCCATCACCATCAGAGGACGTTTGAAAAGGTGAGAGGTGTAAGCTTTATACCAAGCGCCTTAGCATCAGGCGAATCATGGCAATGTAGATCAACATCTCGGATGTTTGCGGTAATAACTCATAGT
>NZ_JACJPO010000022.1 GCF_014696105.1 Microcoleus sp. FACHB-1515 | reverse complement strand
GATCTTCCAGGCTGGCAAAATGGTTGAGAATGGTCGGAGCAATCGTCAATTCATCCATGACATGGAGCAGATTTAGCGTAAGCCTGCATCCTACCCCAATTACTCCAACCTCAATTTAGATGCGTTTGCCCTGAGGGGGCGGGCGTTGAGGAGCGGCTGTCGGCTGGGGGCGATCGATCTCACGCCGTAAACGGCATAAGCGAAATTAAAGGAAACATATAGGAAAATTCTGTGTTTGAAAATACTATTTTTCTGTTTTTGGCTGAATTGTCACGGTATCCTGACATTAATTAACATTTCACAAACAAGCTTCAACCAATTTTTTCATATGAAAAAGGCAAGTCCTTTGCGAGAGCGGCTGCATAATCTGCCAGTAGCTCATTTGCAGGCTGGATTTTCTGCTGCCTATCAGCCGCGCTTTTCGTTCGCTCAAATGCTGTTTTCCTGGATTGGTAGTTTTTTGGGGATTGCGGCACTGGCTTATCTTTCGGTTCACACACGCTATCCGCTGATTGCTGCGCCATTTGGGGCATCGGCAGTGTTGCTGTTTGCCATTCCCGAAAGCCCTTTGGCTCAGCCGCGCAATGTCATCGGTGGCAATTGTTTGGGGGCGATCGTGTGTATTGCGTTTGTGCAGCTTTTTGGCACGGAGCCTTGGGTGATGGCGATCGCGGTGGCAACGGCAATCAAGCTGATGCAGCTAACGCGGACGCTACATCCGCCGGGTGGGGCGGTGGCGCTGGTCGGAGTGATGAGCGGCGTTTCGTGGGATTTTTTGTGGACTCCGGTTTTGGCAGGCTCGATCGTGATTATTCTCTGTACGCTGGTTTTGAATAATTTGCTGCCCGGACGCCGCTATCCGCAGCATTGGCTGTAGCGATCGAACTGTAGCGATCGCGATTTTCTGTCACGTAGGCTTGGCGATTTGCCAAGAAATTAGGCAAGCTGGGAGCGTTGAATTTAGGCAAGACTGAATGATTGGATTGTTGGAAGTGGCGATCGCGCTGATGCCTGTGTCGGTTGCGCCTGTGTCTGAGCCGTTGCCGAGTGTGGCGCAGGTGGTTCCATCGCAGCCAGGGGATTTGCTGCGAGCGAGAAATTTGGCGCGGCAGGCGGCGGAGCGGACGAATGGGGGATTGAGTCGCTATCGGGCGGAGGCGGCGATGCATGGAATGGGAACTTTGCCTGTGACGGATCAGGGCGATCGCTGGGTGTTTCGGTTTGTGGGGGGTGCGCCTGCGGCTGTGCCGACGATCGAAACGGTTGTGACGGTGATGAAGGGCGATTTTGCGGTGAGTGTGGACTATAACGGAGCGATTCGGTAGGGGATTTTTGGAAGTGGCAGGATCGATCGCCTTTCAAATTACTTCCGGTTTCCGAACCATTGGAGGTTAGGGGTTTCACCCCTCCTCCAAACCTCCAACCCCAGCAGGGAGATTGCATTTCCCTGCACCCTACGCAAGGGGCGACTCGTGGGTGTCAATGTGGCGCTTCGCATTGGCTGTGCCGACCGCGACCCTCGCTTCCGAACCGTTGCCTGCTGCTCGTCTGCCTTTTGCCGACCCCCGACCCCCAATCCCCAACACCCGACACCTCATCCCCTCGCTACAATCGCAAAGGACTGGCGGGAGGCGGTGATGGAAACGGCGATCGTAATTGGCAGTGGAATTGGTGGGCTGGTGGCGGGTGGTTTGCTGGCGCGGTATGGCTGGGGGGTGACGGTTTGTGAAAGTCATTCGATCGCGGGTGGGGCAGCACACAGCTTTGAGCGACAAGGGTTTTGCTTTGATTCGGGGCCGTCTTTTTACTGTGGGTTGAGTGATCGGCGATCGCTCAATCCGCTGCGGCAGGTGCTGGATGTGCTAGGTGAATCGATCGAGGCCATCGCCTACGATCCGTTTGGACACTATCATTTTCCCGATCGAACGCTTCCGGTTTATGGCAATGCCGATCGCTATTTGGCTGCGGTGCGCGAGATCACGCCGCAAGGGGCGATTGAACTGGCGCGATTCAATCAGCGATTGCTGGAACTGTATGCGGCGATGCGCGATATTCCGACGATCGCTCTGCGGCTGGACTGGCAGTTGATCCCCACACTGCTGAGTCGCTATCCGGGTTCGCTGCTGAAGCTGCTGCCGCAAATTGGCGCGATTCAAGGCTCGGTCGGGGATTTGCTCGATCGCACAATTCGCGATTCGTGGGTGCGTCGCCTGATCGATTTGGAGTGCTTTTTGCTTTCAGGGCTGAAGGCGGATGGCACGATCGCCCCCGAAGTGGCGTTTATGTTTGGCGAGCGATCGAACTCGGTGATCGACTATCCAATTGGGGGCAGCGGTGCGATCGTGCAAGCCCTCGTCCGAGGATTGGAACGCTGGGGCGGCAGGCTGCGGCTGAATGCTCATGTCGATCGAATTTTGCTGAAAGATGGAAAAGCGATCGGCGTCCGCCTGCGGAATGGTGAAGTTCTCAAGGCGAATGTCGTCATCTCGAATGCGTCGATTTGGGATACCTATTCGCAGCTTTTGCAGCCTGATGATTTGCCCGATCGCTTTCGCCAAAAATCGCTGGAAACTCCGGCGATCGACAGCTTCATGCATCTGCATTTGGGCATTCGATCGGACGGTCTCGAACATCTCACGGGACATCACGTCGTCGTTCACTCAGACGATTGCGACCTGACAACACCCGGAAACACCTGCATGATTTCGATTCCCTCCGTTTGGGATGCCGATCTTGCCCCTTCCGGACATCATGTCGTCCATGCCTACACGCTCGAACCGTTTGCTGACTGGCAGCGCGACGCTTCCTATGCAGAACGCAAGCGCGATCGCGCCCAATCTCTCTACCGCGCTTTGGAGCGAGTGATTCCCGATTTGCGCGATCGCATCGTCCTCGAACTGATTGGCACGCCGCTCACTCATGCCCGCTATTTGCGCCGCCATCAGGGAACCTATGGAGCCGGAATTGCCGCGAAAGACGGTTTATTTCCGAGTCAGCGGATGCCGATCGCCAATCTATTTCGCGTTGGCGATAGCACTCTGCCTGGAATTGGTGTTCCCGCTGTTGCCGCTTCTGGCATTCTCTGCGCCAATTCGCTGGTTTCCCTAGATCGCTCGATCGCCCTGCTGGAAGACTGGAATCGCCTTCAGCCCAGCGTCTAACGTTTCTTCTGCCGATATTCGCTTCCCGACACCCCATGTCCGATCTCCTTCATTTTCGCGGCGAACTCGCTGCTCTTTCTTCTGCTTTGATTTGGGCGATCGCTGCCGTCGTTTATGTCGGCATTGCGCGATCGCTCAGTCCCTTGATGATCAATTTGGCAAAAGGCGTGATTTCGATCGCGCTGCTACTGCTGACGATTTTGCTCAGCGGCGATCTTGCCCCGAATACAACGCCGATCGCGGTTCTGCTGCTGATGGTCAGCGGAGCGATCGGCATCGGCATGGGCGATACGGCTTATTTTGAAGCGCTCTACTGCCTGGGAGCGAGACGCGCCCTGCTGCTAGAAGCTCTCGCTCCACCCTTGACGGCAGTGTTGGCACTGATTTTTTTGCAGGAGACGCTGGGCTGGCAGGCGTGGGTCGGAATTGCGCTGACGATCGCGGGTGTGACCTGGGTTGTGATCGAGCGCACGCCAAACAGCGAGCAAAAGATTCTGCGACCTTGGCGCGGCATTGGGTTTGGCATTTTGGCGGCGATCGGGCAGGCAGGCGGCGCGGTTCTATCGAGAGCTGCTTTTTCTCAAACGAGCATTTCCCCGCTGTGGAGCACGCTGATTCGGCTGACGGCGGGAATGCTGATTTTGGTGATCTGGCTGATGGCTCAGCGGCAAACCGCGCAGGCATTGCAGCCATTGCGAAATCGTCGCGTGCTCAGCATTGTCGCCATCACTGCGTTTTTCAGCACATATTTGGGCATCTGGCTTCAGCAGATCGCGCTCAAATTCACCGCAGCGGGAATCGCGCAGTCGCTCAACGCGACAAGTCCGCTGTTTGTGCTGCCAGTGGCGATCGCCACCGGAGATCGCGTCAGCCCCAGAGCGATTCTGGGGGCAGTTGTGGCGATAGTGGGAGTTTGGCTGCTGTTTTCTGCCTAGACGGTGACAAGCTGCGGCAGCATTGTCAGGATTTCGACGCCTTCTTCAGTAACGGCGATCGTATGCTCAAACTGCGCCGACAGCTTGCCGTCTTTGGTGACACCCAGCGTAATTTCTGTACCGGGAATCGGCGTGTTGACCACTTCCCAGCCGCCTTCGTTGATCATCGGTTCGATCGTAAAAACCATGCCGGGACGCAGCTTTTTCCCTTTGCCGCGCGTGCCGTAGTGAGGAATTTGCGGCGCGGTGTGAAAAACGCGACTGACACCATGTCCGACAAAATCACGCACGACCGAAAAGCCGTTTGCTTCGGCATATTCTTGAATTGCCGCACCAATATCGCCAATTCTGCCTCCGGGCTTGACAGCGGCAATGCCGCGCATCATGCATTCCTCGGTGACTTCGACCAGCTTGCGGGCGATCGGACTTGCCTCACCAACGATGAACGTTCTGGATGTATCACCGTGATAGCCGTCCACCAGCGGCGTCACGTCAATATTGATAATGTCACCGTCCTTGAGAATGTCTTTCGCACTCGGAACGCCGTGACACACAACTTCATTGACGCTGGTGCAAATTGATTTGGGAAAGCCGTGATAGCCCAAAGGCGCACTTTTCGCACCTCTTGCCTGCGTCCAGCGTTCTGCCTCATCGTTCAGTTCCAGCGTGCTGACTCCGGGCTTCACCATTGGCTCTAGGTGCGCCAGCAGTTGAGCGGCGAACTGACCTGCTTCGCGCATTTTCTCAATTTCACGGCGCGACAGTAATTCGATGCGTTCGTTATCCATGCCGATGTTTAGGGTATGACTTATCTTTACTTTAGCGGGCAGCCGTACCTTAGCGAGCAGCCGTGACACAGGCGCTACTCTTCACGTCGGCGATCGCCATAGGCCAGCAAATCGGCGATCGCCCCTAGTCGATTTTGCCAGGTGCGGACTCGATAGCTGTCTGATGTTGGCATCCAGCCCGGAAACGCAATCTGAAAGCGACGCAATCGCGACTGCGCCAAATCTAAATTCGCCTCAGACGGATCAGCCGCCAGTTGATCGAGCGCTTCGCCCAGCGCGGCAGCTTGCGATCGCCACACCTGCTGCTGATCGGGCGAAATTACCAGTTGATTTTGTCCCAGCAAATAGCTCCATTCGCGAGTCAGAGCCGCATATCGCAACGCTGCTGCTTGAAACGGTTGACGGTAGGGAATCGGTGAAGCCGCTTGCCCCTGCGTGCGATCGAACACAATTTGCAGTCCGGCACTGAGGTTTTCCGCTGCAAACAGCGAGTAGCCGCCTGCGGGCAGATCGCGTAGGGCTTGAATTTGATCGATCGCGGTTGCCTCTGGCAAGTTCAGCAGCCGAATCGAGGGCAACACCAAAGCCGACCCGACATCCGCCCGTGTCAACCAGGGACTTGCCAATCGCAGCAGTCCGTTCGTATCCATCGCGTAGCTCATCGGCACAATCAAATCAACATCGCCCCGCTGTGCCCACAGCTCCCAGTTCTGCTGAATGCGGTTGAGGCGATCGCTTGTCGGCAGGGGAAAAACCGCAGTGGAAAGAATCAAATTCGATCGCCGCGATACCGTTCCGGGAGCGCTTCGCGATCTGAGCAGTTGCGCTGTTTGCGCCACAAACGAATTGACCTGCTCGATCCGAAATTGCGTCCAGCGCGACCACAGCGGACTGCGCGGCGTCAGAGCGATCGGGTCTGTGCCTGTAAGCTGCTGAAACTGCTGTCGTGCAGCGATTCCATAGCCATAAGTGCGGTTGGCGCTTAGATCTTGAAACGGATAGCGAATGTAGTCTAACTGCAAGCCATCGACGTTGTAGCGCGTCACGATCTCCTCAAACAAATTCAGCAAATATTGCCGTGCTTGCGGATTCGCCGGATCGAGAAACGGCTTGGTTTGCCCTGCCGGAATCATGTTGCCCGCATTGTCGTAGTTTGCCCAGTCGGGATGCGCGGCCAGAATCGGGCCAGGATAGCTGCTGGGCTGACTCACCAGCCGATTGTGCAGTTGATTTCCCGCTGCAAACGTCCACACCCAGGCGTGAAGCTCCATGTTGCGGGCATGTGCCAGTTCCACCGCTGCTGCCAGCGGATCCCAGCCGCGCACCAGCGGATTTTGCTGAGGCGCAATTTGACTGGGATAAATCGGATATCCGGCGTTAATCGTTTCAAAGAAAACCGTATTGATTCCGGCTGCGGCCAGTCGATCGAACACTTGCGCCAACCCTTCCGGCGATCCCGCCTCGACGATCGTGCCGCGATCGAGCCAGATCGCTCGAATTTCCGGCTGCGCGATCAATCGATCGGTCGGAAAGTTGTCCCACAGCGTTCGCCGCGCCAAAATCCACTGCTGACGAGCGGTGCTGTAGTTGCGATCGCGCACCAGTTGTGGAAAATTCGCCAAAATCTCTCGCGCTTGCGTCAGGGCAGAATGACCGACAGGCGTGACATTTGCGTCCGGCGATTTTTCTTCGGTCGCCGCCAGATCGATCGCACTCTCCGCCGACGCACCCGCCAACAGCGCACTCTCGAAGCGTCCGATCAGGCTGGCGAGTTCTTGCTGCATGGCGATCGCTTCCGCCGCAGAAATGGGCTGGCCGCTCGGCTGCACTTGCATTTGAGCGGGCGCAACCTGCTCTGCTGGATCTTGTGTGGGTTGAGCAGGTGTCGGCTGCACGGGCTGGGCGATCGCAGCGGTGGGAGCAGTGGGAGTCGGTTCGATCGCGCGTCCTGCCTGCAAACTGCCATAGCGTCCGATCGCCGCTCGAAACCAGGTGCGATCGAACTCGCTCGATGTTTCGCCCCATTCCCAGCCGAGAAAAACGCTGCGCCCTGTCACAACGATCGCCGCTTGATTCGCACTGCCCCAAGTGGCGATCGACTCGCTAGCCACGCCGCTTTGTCCCAAGACGCCGCCCACGATTGCCGATCGCGTATCGCCCTGCTGCACCCAAAGTTCGGTGCGGCGGCGCGGCAGCGTCAACACAGTTGGCTGCTCGATCGGCTGCTGCCAATAGGCACCCAAGATCGATCGCAACGCTTGCTGCACGCCATAGCTCGACTGCGTGCCGATCGCTCCGGTCACAATCACTCGTCCACCTTGTCCCATCCAGGCTTCAAGGGCGAGCAGTTGCGCGGAATTGATCGTTTCAACGCTGGGCAAAAACAGGACGGTTACCGAGGCGAGATCCTGTGGCGATCGCACCTGATCCCAATCGATGACGCGATATTCGCTGCCTTGCAACCGAGCAGAAATATTCGGCCACAGCGCCGCATTGTCGGCACTGCGTACCACGCCCAGCACCACAGGCGCTTGACGCACACCTTGAATCACAGGCGGAGAAGTGGCGGCAACGGGCAGAGCGATCGCAGGCGCAAGCAACGTGACGATCAGCAGATAGCCCAGGCGGGCGATCGAGTGGCGGTGAGAAAATACGCTCAAGCAATTTGCGAAAAGACTCCGCGATTGATCGTAGCTTTTTTGACTGTGGCAGCCAAGCCGCACCCTCGATTGCACGGGATTAAATTTCTTCTGGAACTAGCTCTAGAATTTCATCAAAGCAGAAGCGGCGCACCAGTTCGGTTAACTGATCGGCGATCGATTGTTCTTCAGCGGGAATTTTTTCAATCAGTTGGAAAATGCGATCGCCATCAACGGTAAACGCTGCTTGCCGCAGTTCGCCCAGCCACTCAGCAGGCATGATGAGCAGTGAGGCGGGCAGCAGCGAAAAGTGAACGGGCGCTTCATCGCTGCTCGATTCGCTGGCATCCTCGTAGACATATTGCGCTCCGAGATACTGCGTCATTTTCTCAAAGAGCACCGCCTCGCGAAATGGCTTACGCACAAAATCATCACAGCCCGCCGCCAAAATGCTGGCCTGCTGTTCTTCAAACGCGCTGGCAGTCAAAGCGATGATCGTCGGCGTGGTGGCTGGCGTTTGCGCTTGTCGAATGCGGCGTGTCGCTTCATAGCCGTCCATCACGGGCATTCGCATATCCATCCAGATCAAGTGCGGCTGCCACGCTTGCCACTGTGCGATCGCTGCTTGTCCGTCGATCGCAATGCGCGTCTCAAAGCCGACCATCTCCAGCAGTTGCGTCATCAAATCGCGATTTTCCGAGCGATCGTCCACAATCAAAATGCGATAGCTCGGCTGATCGTCGGCCAATCGCAGCACGCGCCGCTGGAGCGTGGGCGTGGGCAGGGCGATCGCCTCCACCCGCTGCACCGGAATCTGAAAGCGAAAGGTTGAACCCTGCGCGATCGTGCTGGTGAATTTAATTTCGCCGCCCATCAGATGAATGAACTGGCGGCTAATCGTCAAGCCCAATCCGGTTCCTTCTCGCGCTCTTGTACCGCTGGTTGTCTGCACAAACGGCTGAAACAAGCTTTCTTGTTCTTCGGCAGCAATGCCGCATCCGGTATCAGTAATTTCAAACTGGAGGGTGAGTCGATCGCACTCCTCACTTTTCACAGACAGCCGGACGCCGCCTGCATCCGTAAATTTCACCGCATTCCCCAGCAGGTTAATCAACACCTGTCGCAGTTTGCCTTCATCCGATCGCACATAGCGCGGCAAATCCACCGCCAAATCAAATTCCAACGACAACCGCTTGGTCGGCGCCCGCCCATTAAACATTTCCTGCAAGGTTTGCAAAAGCCGATGCAGATCGAACGGCACTGGATTCAGCACAATCCGTCCGGCTTCAATCTTCGACATCTCCAGCACATCGTTGATCAAATTCAGCAGATGTTCGCCGCTGCGGTTAATTGTGGCAAGCGCATCTCGCTGGCGATCGCTAAGGCTCAAGTCGCGCTCCATCAGTTGTGCAAACCCAAGAATTGCATTGAGCGGTGTCCGCAGTTCGTGACTCATGTTTGCTAGAAAAGCGCTTTTGGCGTGATTAGCAGCTTCGGCAGCTTCTTTGGCATTTTGCAGTTCTTGCTCAGCACGTTTGCGATCGCTAATGTCTGTAATCACAAAATCAGTGCAATCTTCCTGATAGTTTTTCCGCAGCGAAAGCAGCACCCAAACAATGGAATTATCCGGACGACGCAGCGCTACCTCAAAATTGCGGACTTCCCCATATCGCTCTAGCTCATCAATTATCCATTGGCGATCGGTAAGATTAACAAAGTAATCGTGAGCAAACTGTCGGTCAATTAATTCTACTGCC
This sequence comes from Microcoleus sp. FACHB-1515, assembly GCF_014696105.1. Taxonomy (GTDB): domain Bacteria; phylum Cyanobacteriota; class Cyanobacteriia; order Elainellales; family Elainellaceae; genus JAAUTJ01. Next base: position 91,532 of record NZ_JACJPO010000022.1, on the reverse strand, counting down.
GATTGATGCCCCAAAATTTCGGCACAGCGCTGATTGGCATCAAGAAATCGCCCATTTCCGGTCAGACACGATCGTCCAATGCCAATTTGCGAATTCTCAAAAATACTGCGATATTTTAATTCACTATTGCGTAAAGCATTTTCTGCACGGACACGATCGCTAATGTCAGTTGAAATGCCGCAGATTGCATACGGTATGTCATCTGCATTCAGCAGCGGAAATTTTACCGTGACAAACGCCTTTTGCTCATCTAAATCAGGCGTATAATTGTCAAAATTGATCGCTGTTCCCGCAGCCAAAGCTTTACGATCGGTGTTGCGATATCGATCAGCAAGCTCTGACGGCAGAATTTCATAATCGGTCTTGCCGATTAGTTCTTCAGGCGTAAGATTTAGCTCTTGTGCTAATGCTCGATTGGCAAACAAGTATCGGCCTTCTAAATCTTTTGCGAAGATGCCAGCATTTGCATTGCTCAAGATCGCTTGAAGTTGAGCGTCGCTTTTTTGCAGTGCGAGCTGCGTTTGTTTGCGCTCGGTCGCATCAGTTCCAACTGAGAGAAGTTCGACAAGATTGCCATCAAGATCGAAGATCGGTTTGTTTGACCAAGAAATCCAAACGCGATCGCCATTCTTGCAAATGTTTTCATTCTCGCTCAGCAAATTCTGCTCTGGATGTTGACAGATTCCGGTGATGAGCTGATGTAGATCTCGACCCGATGATTCAATCTGCGGCACGATCGTTTCAACGATGTTTCGACCAATTAGCTCACCGGGTTGAAAGCCTAAAAACTGCTGTCCATAATCATTCATAAATCGAATATTGCCATCAATATCCCAGCGCACAATCACGCTGTTTGATGTTTCAACCAAGTCGCGATACTGCAATTCCCTTGCTTGCAAAATCCGCTCAGTTTGCTTGCGATTCTCTTCGAGGTGCTTCGCAGCGGTGATATCTCGGTAATACCAAATTCTGCCAAAATAGCCTTTATCAGGTAGGTGGATGGGAACCGAATAGCGATCGAGCGTTCGTCCATCTCTAAACACAATTTCGTCGCGACTAATTTCATTGATTTGCTCATATAGCTGCTCGACTCTTGCTAAAAATGCTTCTGGTTGGGCAAGCTGCTTTATCGCTTGCTGTAGCAACTGACGGTCATCCGCAGAAATCGCTTCTGAAATATTCCAAATTTGGCAGAACTGCTGATTCCACGACACGACACGGCGATCGCGATCCACAATTAAAATACCGTCAAGCGAGGTTTCTTGAATTGCTTCCAATAAAGCATTGCTGCGACGTAATTCAAACTGGAGCTGATTGATTTCTTCAATTAAAGCAGCACTCATTGTTTCTGGGATTAAGGCGGAAATGGACATTGGGCAGCGCGATCGCTAATCACTACGCACAGCGGCTCACATCTAGCTATTGTTCTTTCAGAAATTCTTGCGAGCCATTATCGGCAAAATCGATCGAGCGCACCTTGGGATCAGCGGAACCATTGCACCCCTTAATTCAAACAAGCTCGAATTGAACACGTTCAAAATGCTCATCCGTGCATCGCTCAAGCAAGCTGCTTAAATTTTTATTCAAGTGCATTTTTGCAGAAATCCGAGCGATCGATCGGAGAATTTAATCTTTTCGCTAGATTTTGCAGTTACCTCAAGCAAGTAGCAGCAATTCTACCTAGCGTGATCGCCCGTTGCGATCGCGTCTACAGAAAAAACTCTTCTGCTTCCGCCTGAAAAATGTAGTCATAGTCAAACGCGATCGAATTGGCGTGCCGAATTATCGAAAAGCCAAAATAAGACGTGACATCCGTTGTAAAGGTCGCCATTACCAACTCCACTAGTTTCTTCTCAGACATTTCTGGCTGCTGCACAAAATAGCTGCGCTTGGCAAAGAACAAGCTGGCGTCCTTGGGTGTAATAATGCCGTTGATGCGATGTGCGTGTTGAATTGGTTTGATATAAGTGTTGATGAAATCTTCTTGATTGCGCTGAAGGCGATAGAGCCGTTCATGCTGAAGCCAGCTCATTCGAAACATCATTTTTAACAGTTCAAAACCCAAAACATAGCAAAATACACTATTATGTTCTTCGGTGCTGAAAACCAATTTCAACGCAGATTCAAGATATAAATCTGGCTGTCGTCTTGCATCTTGAGCGGTGTGAACATAAAACTGGCGAATATAGCTACGCAGAACGGATTCTGTTAATTCAGTGCCGATTTGAAACTGTTCTAGATAATACTTAACACGCTGTTTTGTGTCTCGGTCTTCAAGCTTGCGCGAGACGAGTCCATCTGCCGTATAGTCGTCCAAAAATTCCGCTTGAACTTCGGGTGAAGCAACACAAATTAGATGGCAAAGTGATAATAGATAGCGACGCTGATGCCAAGGCAAACTTTCAAACCAAGCTCGCGCTTCCGCAGGCAATTTGTTGAGGACATGATTGACTGTTGCGATGAGCGAATTGATGGGTTGGGGCGATCGAAAATCAGAATTCATTCAAGCTGGCGGCAACGCGGAGATTCTGCCTTTATGATTCCCAATTTCAACCGTTGAATCCGGATTTAAGGCACAACGATCACGGGTGTTCCCACTCTCACAAGGGCAAATAGCGCCGCAATATCGTGGTTGTACAGGCGAATGCAGCCGTGAGACGCCGCTCGCCCCACCGATTCAGGATTGGGTGTGCCGTGCATTCCAATCCAGTTTTCGCCGTCTGTCCAAAAGCCGATCCAGTAGTCGCCCAGCGGATTTTCTGGATCGCCACCGGGAATTACTCTGCCCGTAAACGGATTGCGCCAAGCAGGGTCATGAATCATTTGGCGCACTTCCCACTCGCCGATCGGCGTTTGCCAGCCTTCACGCCCGACCGCGATCGGAAAATGGCTCAGCTCCATCTCACCTTGATACAGCGTCAGCCGCCGACTGCTCAAATCGATTTGCAGCCGTATTCCACTAGCTGTTTCAGAAGTGGTGGCTTCAGAAGCGTTGGTCTCAGGAGAAGCTTCAGGACGAGCAGGCGTGTCAGCATCGATCGGCGGTTCATCGTGCGGAAAAAGGCTTTGATCGAGGATGACCGATTCGTCTTGGGCGATCGCAGGTGAAACGGGCAGGACAAACAGCCCGATCGACAGCAGAAGTTTGAAATAGCGGTACATACTCCTCATCGGTCAATCAACCGTCTTTGATTTTGAACTGATTTTGCCCGCAAGAGGTTAATTTTTGTCAAATTTTGCCAATCAATCCAGTTTGGGAACTATAAGCAACTGCATTAGGTCTGACATCGAGCGCTGCAATGGCTGAAATCGCTGCCGATTTATCGTTTTGTGAAATTAGATCACCTGTACTATTGCCGTGCTACACTGCTTCAACGTTCTTCGTTTTAGCAGCTATGAATCTACCGTTTCACCCTCCAACTCTGATGAAACCCACATTGCAGCAGCGCTTAATTCGCTACCTCCAAGAAGAACTGTTGATTCCCAAAGAATCGATCGCCGTTGCCCTGCGTCACGAAGGCCAAACGCCCAACCTGCTGCCGATGGTGCTGTGGCAATATGGCCTTGTCACGATCGATCAGCTTGACAAAATTTTCGACTGGCTGGAAACCGCTTCCCAGTAGGTCGATCGCTTTCCCCACTGCGGTAGGACGGCTGGCAATTAGCTGGAATGGCCGGAAGCAGAATGAATCGGCAGCAGCACCCTAAAGGCCGCACCTTCAGCAGGTTTACTTTTCACCGAAATTGAGCCGCCGCAGCGATCGAGCAACTGCTGCACGATCGACAAACCCAAGCCCGCACCAGAATCATCGCTGCTCTGACGAACGCTATAGAAGCGATCGAAGATGCGATGCAGGTCGCTTGACGCAATGCCAACGCCCGTATCACTAATCTCCAGTTCAACAAAGTCATCTTGCTGACGCGCTTTTACCCAAACCTGCCCACCTGCCGAAGTGAACTTGATGCCGTTGTGCAGCAGGTTGATCACAATTTGCCGCAGCCAAGGATTGAGGCACGCAACAGGCGGCAATTCTTCGGAAATGGTGTAGGCCAGCATCACGCCTTTTTCCTGCGCCAAGGGCTGATAGGTGCTGACCACACCCGGAACCACATCGGCCAAACGCAACGGCTGAAGCGAAGGCTGATTGCGAGTGTCCTCAAGCTGCACCAGATCGAGGACACTCGTAATCAAAGAGCTTTGGCGATCGATCGCTTGCGTCAGCATATCCATATACCGCTGTCGCTGCGGCGGCTTCAGCGTCGGCGAACCAAGCAGCGACAAAGCTGTTTTCATCGTGGTCAGCGGCGTTCGCAGTTCTTGCCCCAGCGTTTTCAAAAATTCGTCTTTGTGGCGCAGCGATTCGAGCATGGCCGTATTTTCCTGCCGCAGTTGCATTGCGGTTTCGGCCTGCCGACGACTGCTCGTGCTGCTGTGCCAAATTTCTGCTTGCCGCTGAATCTGCTTGGCAAGCCAAGCGCTCACCAGTGCCAAATCAATCTCGCCTGTGGTCTGCAATGCCGCTTGTGCTTCGGTTCCTGCAATGACCTGAGCCAGTCCGCCCACGACGCGATCGATTACAGCACGGTCGCAGGTGGCGATCGCCATCAGCGACTGCTTGCGCTCCAATTCTTCTTCACTTGAATCGGGAAATTCCGAAGGCGATCGACTTACTCGCAGGCGATGTGCCAATACCAGCGCGGTGAACTGCGGTGACTGCACCAGCAGAAAATATTCGCGCCGCAGCCGCACTGCACCATCTAGCGACACAATCGACTTTGCGGTTGGCGGCTTGTCGCCCAAAACATAGACAGACTGCGCTGAAGCAGTCAGGCGATCGAATTCCGAGTACCACGCTTCACCGCGCGGCAGCTTGAGCCATAGCGTTGCGTTGATCTGTCGATCGATCACAACGTCAATTAGCGTTGCGACCATCGACTTAAAAATTGTGGGACTAACTTGGAGCGGCACCGCCTCGGCAGTCGTCGCCAACTCGTACAGCGATGCGTCGAGGCGCAAAGGGTTCATGATCATATCGGCGTGAATGACTCGATCGAATGCAAGTTTGCCCGCGTTTGCGAAGAAAGTTGCATCCGCAAGAAGCGAAATTTAGTCTGCTCCTGCAACCGAATTTACAGAGGGTTGGTCAAAATTGCTAGGTCAGCGTTGAGGCTGGCTGTTCGCTTTGCAACCACGCGCTAGCTCCTACTTTCCAGTCCGCTCTGCGATCGCCGCGCGTGCCTGTTCACGATCGTCAAAGTGGACTTTTTCGGTTCCCAAAATCTGATAGTCTTCATGGCCTTTTCCGGCAATTAAAACGCCGTCTCCCGGTTGTGCTTCCAAGATCGCGGTGCGAATGGCTTGGGCGCGATCGACCTGCACGAGCGGCTCAACCGTAGCGGGAATTCCGGCCAGAATGTCCTGCAAAATCCGCTGCGGATCTTCGGTGCGCGGATTGTCGGACGTGACGATTGCCCAGTCTGCCAGTTCTGCGGCGATTTTACCCATTTGGGGACGTTTGGTGCGGTCGCGATCGCCGCCACAGCCGAACACGCAGATCATTCGGCCTGAAATAAACGGACGCGCCGCCTTCAGCAGATTTTCCAGGCTGTCCGGCGTGTGGGCATAATCGACAATCACGCTGATGTCCTGATCGGGCTGCACCTGCACCTGCTCCATCCGTCCGGGAACGCCGCTGAACATCGGCAGCGCCCTAGCAATTTCGTCGAGTTCCAGTCCGAGATGCAGGGCGGCTCCGACGGCAGCAAGGAGATTTGAGAGATTGAACTGGCCGACGAGCGGCGATCGAAATTCAATTTCACCTTTGGGCGTGTGCAGCGTTCCCGTCACGCCATCGGGATTGTAGGCGAGGTTGCTTGTCCACAAATTGGCGGTCGACTCTTGCGTACTATACGACCAGGCTTTTTCGCCGAGTTGGGCGAGCAGCTTGCGTCCATAGGAATCATCAAGGTTGACGATCGCCCTGCCGCGCAGATAGTCGGCGTCAAACATCAAAGCTTTCGCCGCGAAATAATCGTCCATGTCGCGATGAAAGTCCAAGTGGTCTTGCGTCAAATTAGTGAAAACCGCAACTTCAAACTGGCAGCCCCAGACGCGACCCTGCGCCAAAGCGTGGGAACTGACTTCCATCACGGCTGTCGTGCATCCGGCCTGCACCGCTTGGGAAAATTGCTGCTGAAGCTCAACGGCAAACGGCGTGGTGTGCAAAGCGGTTTGCTGGTGTCCCGGCCAGCGAGTGTAGAGCGTTCCCAGCAGGGCAGTGGGTCGTTTTGCCTCAGTCAACAGAAATTCGATCAGGTGCGTCGTTGTGGTTTTGCCGTTCGTGCCCGTGACGCCGACAAGCTGGAGTTTCTGCGTTGGCTGGCCGTAAAAAGCAGCGGCAATTTCGGCACTGGTGCGGATCATGTCCGGGCTGGTGATCAGGCAGGGATCGACCTCTGGCAGCGACGGCTTTTGAGCGGCACTAGGGGAGATGACAGCGGCGATCGCGCCTGCCCCGATCGCACTCGGCCAAAACTCGCCACCATCGACTCGCGTTCCCGGCAGTCCCAAAAACAAATCTCCAGGCTGAACTGCGTGCGAATTCGTCGTCAGCCCTTTGACCTCTGCTTCCAAAGCAGGATGGTTGGGCAGGGTTAGATTAGGCAGATTTGCCAGCAAGTCGCGCAGTTTCATGTCAGCACCTCCTCACATCTGGGCTTATTGTGAATCATTTTGAAGGTATTTCTGTAGCATCTGCTCCACTTGGGCAACGCTGGCGCGGGGCGAAAGTCGAGGCAGGGTTTGCATTTCGCCGCGATCGCTGACGGCGACCAAAACGGGAATTTCATATTGATAGGCGTTGAACCAATCCGATCGCGTCGTGATGTCGCGCACTTCCAGATCGATCGATCGGCGAACCTGATCGAGCTTTTCTTGCAGACCTTCACACAAATGGCAGCCTGGTTTACTGTAAAGGATGAGGTGCATCTACGTTAAGTAATTCTTCCTAAAACACATTCGTCGATCGGCTTAGTGCCATTTCGAGATATGATGATTCATGAAGTCTAGACTACAGAAGTTCGAGTAATCCAGGTATGACGACAAGCTTCACGCCCGCTTCGACCGCAGCCGCTACTGTCATCCAAAATCTCGATTTAGCCGAACTAAATCAAAGATTTGAAACTGCCCATCCTGCCGAAATCCTCGCTTGGTGCACGGCCAATATCACGACTGGGCTGGTGCAAACAAGCGCGTTCAACGTGGATGATGTCCTGATTACCGATATTCTCTATCGTCAGCTTCAGCCGAATCCCTCGGTTCCCGTGCTGTTTCTCGACACGCTCTACCACTTTCCACAAACGCTGGAACTCGTCGAGAAAGCCAAGCAGATTTATAACCTGAATCTGCAAGTCTACAAAATTCCCGATGTCAACTCCCGCGACGAATTCGCCGCTCGGTACGGCGATGCCCTGTGGGATCGCGACATCGCTCAGTTTCACCACCTGACGAAAATTGAGCCGCTCCAGCGCGGTTTGAACGAACTGGGCGCGATCGCCTGGATCACCGGACGCCGCCGCGACCAAGCCGTCACCCGTGCCGATATGCCCGTCCTCGAACTCGATTCGCAGCAGCGTCTCAAAGTCAATCCGCTCGCCAACTGGACGCGCCAGCGATCGTGGGAATACGTGGCCGAACACAAAATGATCTACAATCCGCTGCACGATCAAGGCTATCCCAGCATCGGAGATGAACCGATTACCACGCCGGTTCGCGACGGTGAAGACGAACGGGCAGGACGCTGGCGCGGCTCCAACAAAACCGAGTGCGGCATTCACATCTAACCCGTTGATTTGATTCTCCGCCTGCTTTCTCTGTCGGAAGGCAGGCGATTTTTTTGCCAGCCTTTCAGCACTACGGCTCGACAGTCAACGGATCTGAACCACCTAGATCCGTTGTGGGTCGCGGCAGCGGATTGGCCTGAAAGGGATCGATCGCATTTTGCGGCGCGGGAACTGCCGGATTGGTGGTTGGGATTCGCAGCACCTCGGTTGGGTTGGCGGGTTCGGGCAGTCGCGGATCGGTGGTCGGCAGGGGCGGCGCTTCACCCAGCGGATGAACCTGTAGGCGATCGGTCGGCACAGCCGGATTCGTCGTCGGAAACTGCATCATGTCGCCAATCTGAGGAATTTGGGGTGCTTCGGTTTCCGAACGAATCACACCTCCGGGCATGACGGCTCCGCGCAAATCCGCCCCTGTGAAGTTGGCTGGGGAGTTCATTCTAGCTCCAGCAAGGCTGGCGTTGCTCAAGTTGGCAAAGCTGAAGTTTGCGCCGCTGAGGTTGGCAGCGTTGAAAATGGCGTGGCTCAAGTCGGTATGCTGCAAATTTGCGCCGCTGAGGTTCGCGCCCGTGAAGATCGATCCGGTCAACACTGCGCCTTCAAGATTCATGCCGCTCAAGTCTGCACCGGATAGATCGCAAGCTGAACAAAAGCCGTATCGCGAAAGCTGAGCGAGGTCATTCGGATCGGCAGCCTGAGCGATCGCGCTGGGCAGCAAAACCACGATCGCAGCCAATGACGCAATTTCGATCGATCGCAGCATAACTCCTCCGATTACTTTTTCGATCGCGCCTTGGTCTTCTTGGTAGCAGCAGGCGGCGCGGATTGGCTGGCAGATTGGCCTACTGTATTCGCGGCGGGTGCAGTTGTCAATCGAGCATTGGCGGCTTGCGTCAGCAGGCTTTCGGCAAAGGCGATCGCTTCTTGTGCCGATCGGCCTCCGGCAATCTGGGCGAGTTCTTCGCGGCGATCGGATTCGTCAAGCTGACGGACTCTTACGACCGTTCGCACATCATCCGCTTTTGACCCGTTTGCCTGTGATCCGTTGCGAGGCTGGTCGATCACCTGCTTATCAACGTGGAAATGCGAATCGGCCATTGCCGCGACGATCGGCTGGTGCGTGACGCATAAGACTTGATGGCTGAGGCTAAGCTGATAGAGCTTTTCCGCGATCGCCTGCGCTACCCGACCCGACACGCCCACGTCAATTTCGTCAAATACCATTGTGCCGATCGCATCGACTTGAGACAGACAGGCTTTCAGGGCAAGCAGAAAACGGCTCATTTCGCCACCCGATGCGATCGCGTTGAGCGGCTGAAGCGGTTCACCCGGATTCGGGCTGAAGACGAACGTAATTCGATCGGCTCCATGTGCGGCAGGCGCGATCGGATCGATTTGCACTTCAAACTGGACTTTTTCCATTGCCAGCGGTTTCAGTTCGCGAATCAGCAGAGCTTCGAGCGATCGGGCTGCTTCCCGCCGCAGTTTGGTCAATTTGGCACACTGGGCAACGAGTTCGGCCTGTCGCTTGTCGTACTGTTCTTCCAAGACTTCGATCGATTGCCCTGTGCCACTCAGTTCGGCCAGTTCGCGCTGGACTTTTTCGTTAAAGGCGATCGCATCCGCCAAAGTCGGTCCATATTTGCGAATAATCTGCTTAAGCTGCACGATTCGCGCTTCGACTTCCTGCAAGCGTTCCGGGTCAGTTTCCAGCCCGTCGCCATACGCGCTGATTTCGCGGCTCGCCTCTTGAATATCCGCCAACGCGCTGCTGACCATATCGAGAATTGGCTGTACCTGCTCGTCAAAGCGCAGCATGTCCGTCAGGACATTTTCTGCTTGACCGAGTAGATCGGAGGCCGCTTTGCCGCTGTCATTTTGATAAAGTGCCTGAAACACTTCGTAGCTCTGCTGCTGAAGTTCGACGCTGTGGCTGAGCCGCTGGCGTTCCTGCTCCAGATTCGTCAGTTCGTCAGGATCGCTCAAATCCGCTTCAGACAGTTCTTTCGCCTGATATTCAAATAGATCAAGCTGCTGTAACCTTTGCTGCTCAAACTGGCGACGTTTTTCTAACGCTTGTAGGGCTTGTTGGGCACTGGCAAAAGCAGTGGCAACCTTTTCGCGCTGGGCAATCAAATCCGCGCCGCCAAAGCCATCGAGCCAACTGCGCTGCAATCCCGGTTGACCAAGCTGGACGGTTTGGCCTTGAGCAGTGATCTCGACCAGTTTTTCATACAGCGCGTCCATCTGCTGTTTGTTGACCAGCACACCGTTGACCCGCGATCGACTCCTGACGCTCTTTCCCGCCGTCAACTCGCGGCTACAGACGATCGCCTCTTCATCTAGCAAATCGATTTCTTCAGATTCCAGCCACAATCGCAAATCGGGAGCGAGCTTAAAGGTCGCTTCGATCGAGGCGCGATCGGCTCCTGTGCGGATCGATCGCGACCCGACTTTGCCGCCCAAAGCCGCATCGAGCGCATCGAGAATAATTGATTTTCCGGCTCCGGTTTCTCCCGTCAAAACGTTTAGACCCGCGCTGAAGTCGAGTTCCAGGCGATCGATCAGGGCGAAGTTCTCAATCTGAAGAGAGATCAGCATGAATGAAGGTTGATCTATATGAAGGATGCCGTTTGCAGCGACGCCAAAGAAACTAAAAGAAGTGATTTTACTGATGTGTATAACCTTCAGTTTAGTGGCTGATGTCCAGTCCGGTCGGGAATGATCGCCCGATCGATTTGCATACGGAAATTGCGATTTTCAAATTTCCGATTCACACCGATTCAACCGATACAATACTTAACAGAACTGTTTACGTTCGCCCCTATCTTATGACCCTTGTTACCGCGCCCGAAACCGAATCGATCGATCGATCGCTGCCCGCTGAGATTCTGGCCGATCCGCTGCCGGACGCGCTCAAACCCGCCAACATCGGCAGTTCCAACACGCCCGCCTTGCGCTATGACCCGGACGCGATCGAAGCTTTCTATCGTCGTCGTCCGTTTCAGGTATGGGGTCGGCTGTGGGCGATCGCGATGCCGTTCGCATTGCTCGCGCTGAATCTGTGGTGGGATCGGCGGACGGGGCAGGCGATCGAAAAGCAGCCCAAACGGGCAGAACAGGTTCGCAAAATCGTTACCAAATTGGGACCTGCTTTCATCAAAATCGGGCAGGCGCTTTCCACTCGACCGGATCTCGTGCCGCCTTCGTATCTGGAAGAATTGACGAAGCTGCAAGACCAGCTACCGCCGTTTCCGAACGAAGTGGCGTTTCGGTTCATCGAAGAAGCGTTGGGCGATCGACCCGAAAATATCTACGCGGAATTGTCCCCGATGCCGATCGCCGCAGCCAGTCTCGGCCAAGTCTACAAAGGCAAGCTGAAAACCGGAGAAACCGTCGCCGTCAAGGTGCAGCGTCCCGGACTGGCGCAACTGATCACGCTCGACATTTATATTCTGCGGCGGCTGTCGAAATGGGCAACGCACACCTTCAAGCAAGTCCGCAGCGATCTCGTGGGCATCACGGACGAATTCGGAGCGCGAATTTTCGAGGAAATGGACTACACGCAAGAAGGCCACAATGCCGAGCGATTCGCCCAGCTTTACGGCCACCTGCAAGATGTCTACGTGCCGCGCATCTACTGGGAATACACGGCTCGTCGCGTCCTGACGATGGAGTGGATTACAGGCGTGAAATTGACGCAGCTAGACCAGATTCGATCGATGGGCATCGATGCCACCCACCTGATCGATGTCGGCGTTCAGTGTTCCCTCCGCCAATTGCTCGAACACGGCTTCTTCCACGCCGACCCGCATCCGGGTAATTTGCTCGCCACGCCGGACGGCAAACTCGCCTATCTCGACTTCGGGATGATGAGCGAAATCAAACCGTATCAGCGCTATGGATTGATCGAGGCGATCGTCCACTTAGTCAACCGCGATTTTGAAGGCTTAGCGCAAGATTACGTCAAGCTAGAATTCCTCACGCCGGACACGGATCTGACACCGATCGTGCCTGCTTTCGCCGCCGTTTTCAACGATGCCTTAAGCGCCAGCGTTGCCGAAATCAACATCAAAAGCATGACCGATCAGCTATCAGCTTTGATGTATGAATATCCGTTTCGCGTTCCGGCCTACTATGCCTTGATTATTCGATCGCTCGTGACGCTGGAAGGCATCGCCATCAACGCCGATCCCGACTTCAAAGTATTAAGCCAAGCCTATCCCTACGTCGCCAAACGATTACTGACAGACCAATCACCCGAACTGCGCGACTCTCTGCGCGATCTCCTGTTCAAAGATGGCAGCTTCCGCTGGAATCGCCTGGAGAATCTGTTAAGAAATGCCAGAGGCAGCGAGGAATACGATATGAGCCTCGTGGCCGATCAAACGCTGGAATTTCTATTTTCCGATCGCGGCCAATTCATTCGCGAATATCTCGTCAACGAAATCGTCAAGGCGATCGATGTTTATTCACGATTGGCGATCGAAAATGCCACGCACACCTTCTGGGGATGGCTTGGTCTACAATCACCCGTCAACACGCCCGCCGTTTCACCGGAAGAGCGGAAAAACCTCGATCACCTGCTGAGAATTCTCGACATCCTCAGAGGGACACGCGGCTTCGATCCAGTTAAATTCGCCTCAATTTTGCCGCGCATTTTGGCAAAACCAGAAACACAGCAAATGGGACAGAAAATCGCGACCGGATTGGCGCAGCGGGCGATCGCTCGATTTGTCCGCGAAGTGATTTTGCGCGAACCCGATCGACCTGTCTATCAGCCCATGCCATCGAGTGCGGGGCGGCGATCGCTACCGATGGGGAATTAACTTCCAAACAAAAATCGCGTCAGAAATTTGCGTTTCTGGCGCGATCGCTTTCTTGTCGTTTGCTTGAATTTTGCTTAGATATCTTTCTCAGCCAGTTCGCGAGTCATGTAGTCAAACGGCTGATCGACCACCGAGGCATCTTGCACACCCGAAGCGGCAACCTGCTCTCGCACGATATCTTTCATGATTTGAATGCCTTTGACGGTGGGACCGATCGGCACACCCAGCGAGTTATAAGTCTCGCGCAGACCTTGCAAAACGCGCTCATCCAAAACGTCCATGTTGCCCGCGACGAGTGCATAGCTCGCATAGCGGAGGTAGTAGTCCATGTCGCGCAGACAGGCGGCATAGCGGCGAGTCGTGTAGGCATTGCCGCCCGGACGAATCAATTCCGGCACGTCTTCAAACAGCTTGCCTCCGGCCTGCTTGACGATCGCCGCAGCGTTTCCGTTGATTACAGCGGCAGCTTGGACGCGATCGGTTCCCGACGAAAAATAAGATTTGAGCGTGTCGAGGGCGTTGCGATCGAGGTAGCGCCCAGCGATGTCGTAGTTTTCAATTAAGCTTGTTACCGCGTCTCGCATTTCCAATCCCCAATAAACAGCGTTTGATATCGCGGCTGCCTCGGCTTCGACTTGGCCGTGCCAGCACTTGCTATTCGCGTCCAGTTTATCACGGAGGGATGGGCGAGTCTGAGAAGCGATCGCGCTTTTTGTAACACTTTGTCACACTCTGTCATCCACCATCTGCGAATCGCCTCAGGCGTAAAGAGATGATTAATTCCCGCAAAAGTCGATCGATTCAATTTATGTTTTGTATTTTGTGATACAAAATTCTGCTTAAGCCTGTCTTTAACATGATTCAGGTGTTACGAAGTTTGATACAGAAATTTGCTTAGTGCATTTTTCGTATCGAGTCAAATCTTGGGAGCGGTTTTGCCGATCGCAGCGCGTAACGCGACTCACACCCAGATTCTTGAACCGCAACTCACCTCTACAACCTCGCCCCAATTTTTCACTGGCTCAGGTCAGCGCAGCAGATTCACAAGGACTAAGGAGTTTTTCATGGCTGAGACCGCACAAGAAATTTTGAAGATGATTGACGATCAGGGCATTGAACTGATCGACCTCAAATTCGTTGATCTTTACGGCATCTGGCAGCACTGCACCTTTCACAAGAGCCTGATCGAAGAAGAATCGTTCTCAATTTCCGGCGGCGTTCCCTTCGACGGATCGAGCATTCGCGGCTGGAAAGCCATCAACAACTCGGACATGGCGATGGTTCCTGACCCGACCACCGCCTGGATCGACCCGTTCATGGAAGTGCCGACGCTGAGCATGGTCTGCACGATCGCTGACCCCCGCACGGGCGAACGCTATGAGCGCGATCCCCGCTCGATCGCGGAAAAAGCCGTTGACTACCTGATCGCCAGCGGTGTCGGTGACAAAGTGTATTGCGGTCCCGAGCCGGAATTTTTCATCTTTGATGATGTCCGCTTCGGTCAGAGTGGACACCAAGGCTACTACTTCATCGACTCGGACGAAGGCATCTGGAACGCCGGAGCGACCGGAAAAGAAGGCGGCAACCTGGGCTACAAAATTAACAAAAAGCGCGGCTACTTCCCGGTCGCCCCGTCCGACATGCTGCAAGACATTCGGACTGAGATGCTCTTGACAATGGCAAAGTGCGGTGTGCCGATCGAAAAGCACCACCACGAAGTCGCAGGCGGTGGCCAGTGCGAACTGGGCATCAAGTTTGCCGATCTCGTCCACGCAGCCGACTACGTGATGACCTACAAATACGTCGTCAAGAACGTCGCCCGCAAATACGGCAAAACCGCGACCTTCATGCCCAAGCCGATCCACGACGACAACGGCACAGGGATGCACAGCCACATGTCGATCTGGAAGGACGGTCAACCGCTGTTTGCCGGAGACAAATACGCTGGCCTGAGCGAAACCGCTTTGTTCTTCATCGGCGGTCTGCTGAAGCACGCCCCGTCAATTCTGGCCTTCACCAATCCGACCACGAACTCTTACAAGCGACTGGTTCCGGGCTTTGAAGCTCCGGTGAATTTGGCTTACTCGGCAGGTAATCGATCGGCCTCAGTGCGGATTCCGATCGCCTCCAACCCGAAAGCCAAGCGCCTCGAATTCCGCTGTCCCGACGCTTCGAGCAACCCGTACCTAACGTTCTCCGCGATGCTCTGCGCCGGACTGGACGGCATCAAAAACCAAATTGATCCCGGTAGCTCTTTGGATGTGGACATCTACGAAATGTCGCCGGAAGAACTGGCAAAAGTGCCCAAAGCACCCGCCAACCTCGCCGAAGCCCTGGAAAATCTCGAAAAAGACCACGAATTCTTGACCGCAGGTGGCGTCTTCCCCGAAGACTTCATCCAAAACTGGGTGTCGATGAAAATGGATTCGGAAGTGAAGCCGCTCAGCAAGCTGCCTCATCCGTATGAGTTCGAGCTTTACTACGACTGCTAAGGCGATCGCTTCTCAACCATTGCAACAGTAAGGAGGTGTTTTCACCTCCTTTTTTCATTGCTGATCAATCAGTATCGATCGTCAAACCAAGAGCCAATGCGAAGACCTTTGGTAATGTGTGAAAAGCGTGAGTTCGGATGTCCATCAATCCGTTGATGAGTGTTGATCAAAAACCAACAGGTATCAAATTTCCGATGAGGTGTAGAAACGACTTCGGTTTCGCCGTTTGCTGATTCGGCGGGAAAAGAAGCGGGATAACTACTTCGCAATGCTTCACCTTGCCTGTGCTCTCATCACGTTTCGCTCAGCAAAAGTTTTCGCATAAGCTCTCAGTTCAAACCAAATTAAACGCAGGATCAAGCTCTCGGTATAATTTGACTTGAAGGTCGTTTTGAAAATGGTACAGCGTAAAACAAACATTGCGAATTGACCACTGCTTAAATCGACTGCTCAAGCCTAAATAAAATCAACAGTTTTCTTCAGATTGCTTGAGATTAGTAAAATTGCTCTAGCGCAATTCATCATCCAGTCATCTCGAACAAACAGCCACTCTGTAATCGTGATTAGTTCATCTTGCAAGACTAAATTCAGCTTACGGCACGTACAAACTCCAAGGTATTTCTGTTCACTTCGAGCTTTTCAAACGCGATCGCCCTAAATTTTTCCAAACTGCTTGACGAAAACAGAACTTGGGTTGAAAATCTGTCTTCGGGCGGATCATTAGCAGTTCATATCGTTGATCCCCTGCTTTTTTGGCGTGCATTCGCTACATTAGATTCCTACCATTGCCCCGTTGTGGTGCGATCGCGGTGGGACAATTTCTCTATGCTAAAATCAGCGTACCGGCACGCACAGCAGGTGATGGAAAACCGCCATGTTTGAACGCTTCACAGAAAAAGCCATTAAGGTGATCATGCTCGCCCAGGAAGAGGCCCGTCGCTTGGGCCACAACTTCGTGGGCACAGAACAGATCCTCCTGGGTCTGATTGGAGAAGGGACCGGCGTCGCCGCCAAAGTGCTGAAATCAATGGGCGTCAACCTCAAAGACGCTCGGATTGAAGTCGAAAAAATCATCGGACGTGGATCGGGCTTTGTTGCGGTTGAAATTCCGTTCACCCCCCGCGCCAAGCGCGTCCTCGAACTCTCGCTTGAAGAAGCCCGCCAGCTCGGACACAACTACATCGGCACAGAGCATTTGCTTTTGGGCTTGATTCGCGAAGGCGAAGGCGTGGCTGCTCGCGTTTTGGAAAACCTCGGCGTTGACTTGTCGAAAGTCCGCACACAGGTCATCCGAATGCTGGGCGAAACCGCAGAAGTGTCGGCAGGCGGAACTCAAGGTCGCACCAAAACGCCGACCCTGGATGAATTTGGCTCGAACCTGACGCAGATGGCCGCCGACGGCAAGCTCGATCCGGTCGTTGGTCGCCAAAAAGAAATCGAGCGCGTCATCCAAATTCTCGGACGCCGCACGAAAAATAATCCCGTTCTGATTGGGGAACCGGGCGTTGGTAAGACCGCGATCGCCGAAGGTCTCGCCCAGCGCATCTCCAACAACGACATCCCCGACATCCTCGAAGATAAGCGGGTCGTCACCTTAGACATCGGTTTGCTGGTGGCAGGTACGAAGTACCGAGGCGAATTTGAAGAACGCCTCAAGAAGATCATGGACGAAATTCGTCAAGCTGGAAACGTGATTCTGGTGATTGACGAAGTTCACACGCTGATCGGTGCAGGCGCAGCAGAAGGCGCGATCGATGCCGCCAACATCCTCAAGCCTGCCCTCGCTCGCGGCGAACTTCAGTGCATCGGCGCAACCACGCTCGATGAATACCGCAAGCACATCGAACGCGACGCCGCTTTGGAACGCCGCTTCCAGCCCGTCATGGTCGGCGAACCAAGCGTGACCGAAACGATCGAAATTCTGCACGGTCTGCGCGATCGCTACGAACAGCACCACAAGCTGAAAATCTCCGATGAAGCGCTTGAAGCCGCCGCCAAGCTGTCCGATCGCTACATCTCCGATCGCTATCTGCCCGACAAGGCGATCGACTTGATCGACGAAGCCGGATCGCGGGTGCGGTTGATTAACTCTCAGCTTCCCCCTGCCGCGAAGGAACTCGACAAGGAATTGCGCCAAGTCCTCAAAGACAAAGATGATGCAGTCCGATCGCAAGATTTCGATCGAGCGGGTGAACTGCGCGATCGCGAGATGGAGATTAAGGCAGAAATTCGGGCGATCGCGCAAACCAAAAAGTCCGAATCTGCCGATGGCGAAGACTTCTCGCCCGTTGTGGATGAAGACGATATCGCTCAGATTGTCGCTTCCTGGACGGGTGTTCCGGTCAACAAGCTCACCGAATCCGAATCGGAAAAGCTGCTGCACATGGAAGACACGCTGCACAGCCGCCTGATCGGTCAAGACGAAGCGGTGAAAGCTGTCTCTCGCGCCATTCGTCGCGCCCGCGTCGGTCTGAAGAATCCCAACCGACCGATCGCCAGCTTCATCTTCTCCGGCCCCACTGGAGTTGGTAAGACCGAACTGACGAAGGCACTCGCGGCCTACTTCTTCGGCTCGGAAGACGCGATGATCCGGCTGGATATGTCCGAATACATGGAGCGGCACACCGTCTCGAAGCTGATCGGTTCGCCTCCTGGCTACGTCGGCTACAACGAAGGCGGTCAGCTAACGGAAGCCGTGCGTCGTCGCCCCTACACGGTCGTGCTGTTCGACGAAATCGAGAAAGCACACCCCGACGTGTTCAACATGCTGCTGCAAATTTTGGAAGATGGTCGCTTGACCGATGCCAAAGGCCGCACAGTTGACTTTAAAAATACCTTGATCATTATGACCTCAAACATTGGTTCTAAGGTGATTGAGAAAGGCGGCGGTGGACTTGGTTTTGAGTTCTCGACGGGCAATGCTGAGGAAGCGAGCTACAACCGAATTCGCAACCTGGTTCAGGAAGACATGAAGAACTACTTCAAGCCGGAATTCCTCAACCGTCTTGATGAGATCATTGTCTTCCGTCAGCTATCGAAGGACGAGGTGAAGGAAATTGCCGACATTCTACTCAAGGAAGTCTTCGGACGCCTGAGCGAACAAGACATCACGCTGGAAGTCACCGAGCGCTTCAAAGACCGTCTGGTCGAAGAAGGCTACAATCCCGCCTATGGTGCGCGTCCGCTGCGTCGAGCGATCATGCGTCTGCTCGAAGACAGCTTGGCCGAAGAAATCCTCTCTGGCCGCATCAAGAACGGCGACGTTGCTGTTGTCGATGTGGGTGAAGATGGACAGGTGCAGGTTGCCGCTGGTGAAAAGCGCGAACTGCTGCCGCAAGCGGCTGAGTAACAGCTAGGCTAAACAGTTTGAAGCGGTGGGATGTGAATCTCACCGCTTTTTTGTGAGCTAGAAGAGCGGTAGGTAGGTGCTGAAGGAAACACCCACGATCGAACTGTCGAAATCCACATCCGACTCGGACGATCGCCCAAAGCTAAATCCACCATATAGACTCACCCGACTATTGCGCGTCAGGTCATAGCTGAGCTGAGCCGTCACCTGATGGTAGGCATCAGCGCGGTCTTGCTGCGTAAAGTCAACGAAATCAAGCTCATAGCTCAATCCCAGATCAAGATTCGGCTGAAGCGCATAGTTCAGCGATGCGCCAAGCGTGTTGGTGAGACGGCTGCGATCGCTAGGATCAGCAAAGTTGAATCTCAGGTGATAGTAGCTATCGAGCGTCAATCGTTCAGCCAGCGCATCGCGACGGGATAGACCCAATCGAAGTGCATGATCGTTCAAAAATCGATCGCCATCCTCTGACGAAAAAAACTGTCGATTGCGCCAACCGATCGTCGCGTAGGTATTTGGAAAAATCGTTTGCTGAACTTCAGCTCGCAGCTCTAGATTGTAATAGTTCAGTTCTGAAAGATCGCCATAGAAGGCGAAATTGCCACCGATCGAAGCGAACAGTTGCGTATCCGGCCCGATTTGAGGAATCGCCACGATCGCAAGGCCAGCACGACCAAACTGATCGGAAACCGGATCAATATCATCCAGCAAAATATTATCGCTTCTAAAATAGTCGAACTGTCCTCTTAGAAAAACAGTATCGATATCTTCTTGCTCGATCGCCAGCTCATTTTCTCGCAGCCGCAGTTGTCCAAGTTCCGGATCGCCGCTTGCTGTGGAATCTGCTTCCTGACTGGTTTGGGGCGGTTCAATCGGCTCAGATTCGATCGGTAAATCGCTTTCAGGCATTTCTTCTAACGCCGGATCGATCGCTGCCGCAGCATCCGCAGAGCTTGTGCAATCCCTGCAATTTTCTTCAACAATCGGGGCTGCTTGTTCTGCCGTTACTGTCGTGCCCGCCGCAATTTTGCTACCTGCCTGGGCAACTTTCAGCGATCGCTCGATCGAAACCCATGTTTCGGGTGTTGACATTGCAGCGATCGTGGGTTCAACATTCGCGAAAGAACTTGGTGCTGCTTGACTTGGCGGCGCTGGAGTTGGTGGAGAAATCGTTTCAGCGATCGCCTCCGGGCTGTTGCCCAAAACACCGAGCCAAACTAGCGAATGTCCAAACCAATATTTCTTAGTCACGCTTCCGGTTCACTTTTGAAGTTAGCAGGGTAGGCAGGCGCAAAAGCACGTGATGACTTTGGCAGATTGTTCTGCGCTAGAGGCGAGAACGGCCATTGCTGTTTCTGGCGCGATCGCGATCGATGTTGGAACGATCGTTGCGATTCGCTGGATTATTATTGCTGTTACCGCCGCCAGGCACACCATCGCTGTTGCCGGGACCGTTCGTGTTGCCGCCGCCAGGCACGCCATCGCTGTTGCCGGGACCGTCGCTCGGCTGCTCACCGTCATCATCGTCCGGAATCTCAACAGGAGTCTCACCGCCATCGTCAGGACGATCGATCGGACTTTCGCCGTCATCATCATCCGGAATCTCAACAGGAGTCTCGCCGCCATCGTCGGGACGATCGATCGGACTTTCACCGCCATCGTCCGGAATCTCAATAGGAGTCTCGCCGCCATCGTCAGGACGATCGATCGGAGTCTCCCCTCCATTATCAGGCCGATCGATCGGAGGCGATTCGTCTGGATATTCCTCGATCGGGCGATCGCTGGGTGAACGTCGCTCGTCGATTCGAGGATCGGTGATCACTTGATCCAAGCGGTCTTCAAGCGCCGGAACTTCTAATTCGCCGCTAGAGAAGCCGTCTTGCCCATCAAACACCTCTTGCCCGTCCGGAGGCGCGAGATCCGTTGCAGCGGGATCAGAAGAGTTTGCGGGTCGTCTGACGAAATTGGGCGTTTCGATAATCTGATCGGCTGGCAACGGCTGCTGCTGGGCGATCGCCGTTTGCATTTCAACTTGCACCTGAGCGATCGCCGGATCAGAAGATCCCCCAGTGTTGGATTCCTCAGTCGGAGCGAGGCCGCGCACCAGTTCGCTCGTTTCGTAAAACACATTGAGATCAAAATCGTAGATGCGCTCGATGCGATCGCCCACCGCCACAACCATCTGGCCGCCTCGGAGCGCTTGCCGCTGCGATCCGTTGCGATTGAAAACTTCAATGCCGCTGTCGGTCAGTGCGCCCACGATCGTCGTGTCGGTTTCGGGAATGTAGCGCACAAACAAAGCAGAACCTTGAATACCCGCTGCGGCATTGGGTGTGCGAATTTGCGTGCGGCCTTGTCCGGGTGGAATCAGCATCAGCACGGTTCCATTTGACAAGCGAAAGTTGCGCGTTCCGGCACTAAACCAAAAGACAACCTGTTCGCCCAGCCGCCCCAGCGAACCATCGTTAAAGCGCAATTCAGCAAACGAGCTTCGCGCCGTAGACACGCCATTTCCCGGCGTCAGAACGTCAGAAACACGCGCTGCACGCGGCGATTGATTTTGGCGCAGCACTTGAACGCGATTGCGAACCGTTTGCACGACGGCGCGGTTGAGTGCTGTCTGAGCCACAACTTCTGCGGCAAGCAGTAGATTGCTTGCCAAAACAACTGCAATCAAAGTGGCTGTACGGCGAAACATGAAGAGTTCCTGAGCGACGAGAGAACAAGTACCGTGCGCTAAGCTTGCACAGTGATATCCACAGCTTGACTGGCTGATTCAGGCAAAAAGCGCAATCAGCGTATCGATCGCTGCTGCCAATTCAGCAAAGGAAAACAACGAGGCGAGATGCAATTTATAGGTAGATTGAGCGATTGGAGAAGCGCAGCTTCCGAGCATGGCTGTACCATTCAATCAAGCTGACTCCATTCCAATTGCGAGTTTTTAGCTGCTTCGATGAAATTCTGAAATCTACTGACAAACAGCTAGACAAGCGCTACCCTGATGCTTCGATCGTAGCAGAGCGAACTTACTGATTCATCCAATCTTCTGGTAGATCAATCGTGGCCTCTGCATCAGCAGTCACCGATCGATCAGCGGCTGCAATCGTATTGGCTGCGATCGTGTTGGCTTCGGTCGCAACCAAATCGTCAGCAGGCACAACAGACCCGTCGATCGCAGCGGACGGCAGAATCAGCGGGGTCAGCGCTATCCGCACCTCAAGCACCGATCGATAGCGCTGGGTGAAGTCATGATGCACCATGCGATCGAGAATTGCGGCAAATTCATCGCTGACAACCGCCTCGGTTCGCCAAAGCACCGCGCCCGTATCTGCATCGTGAATCAGCGTGTGTGGCGATTTTCCCGTTAGCGCATAGATCGCCGTCATGCCCAGCGCGTAGATATCGCTGTTGAACTGCGGGCGACCCGAAGATTGCTCACTGGGCATATAGCCAGGAGTGCCAACCGAAACCGTGTATTTCGTTTCTGGACTGCTTTCGGCCAGTTGTGTCGTGATTTTGCGGGCGATGCCAAAGTCGATGATGACGAGTCGGCTATCTCGCAAGCGTCGCATGATGTTGGCGGGTTTGAGGTCGCGATGGATCACGCCCTGGGCATGAACGAACGCTAAAACTTCGAGCAAATCGAAGAGAATGTGGATAACTTTTGCTTCTGGTAGCGATCGATTCGGCAGAATTTCGTAGTTGAGCGGATGGCCTTGAATGAATTCCTGAACAAGATAGAATTCATTGTTTTCTTCAAACGAAGCGAGCAGTTGAGGAATTTGATCATGCTGTCCCAATCGCTCTAGGGTTTCTGCTTCGGTTGCAAATAATCGTCGCGCCAGCTTCAGCGTATTCGGGTCATCGCTGATGACTCGCAACTGTTTCACCACGCAATATGGATTTCCGGGACGCTGGCTATCTTCCGCAACATAAGTTTCACTAAATCCACCCGACCCTAACACTTTCACAATCTGATAGCGCCCACCCAATACTTTTCCAGCCAGGGCAAGTTCTCGCTCGCGCCGCAAATCTTCAAAATCCTCTTGCTGGCTAATAATTTCTTGAACGATCGGAGACGTGACGTAGTGTTTGAGCGTATCTCTGAGCTTTTGCTTTCTAAGCTGTTCATGAATCGATCCCGTCACCAACAAAGACACGCCGCTAAACGCGATCGCCGTTGCCGGAATCGCCACAGGTACGATCAGCCGAGCTTGCGTAAACAGCGCATAGCTCACACCCGTCCAAGCGATCGCCAGCCCAATTCCACCTGCCAACCGCTTGAATGGCTGCTTTGGCCGACTTAGCAGCCAGCCGCTTGCAGCCACCCCCGCCAACACTAGCAGTCCGCGCAAAGGCACGTTGGGAATTGCTTCACCAATTGCTTTTCCTTCTTGCAGCGTCGCGATCGCATTAGCATGAATTTCGACGCCAGACATGCGCTGTGGATATAGCCAGCTTCCCGAAAATGGAGCGAAGTGAAAATCTTGATGCGCCAGTGCAGTTGATCCAATCAGCACAATTTTGTCTTTGAAAAAAGCGCCCGACTGGAGATTGTTTTTCCAAGTTGTTGAATCCAAAACCTGCCAAAAAGGAATTTGATTAAATGTTTGAGCTGGGCCATAAAAGAAAATTGAATTGCCCGATCGCGGTGGATGATCGATTTGTGCTGCTTTTAATGTGGATTCCGCAAAAGTCGGCAACTGCTCTAAAACTTCAGCTTGTTCCGGCGGCGCATGGTGCATTAGATGCGCTAGAAATTGCTCACCAAACTGATGAATTCGTCCATCAGGTTCCAGCAAAAAGTTAATAAATCCGAGGCAGCGATCGGTTTCACAAAATTCCAGCAGCGGCATTTCAATTTGCGTCATGAAGCCCTGCGGCGTATCAAGCTGGGCATATTGAGAAGCAAGAACAATTTGTGACGAGTGCTGCTGCAACGTTTGCGCCAAGCGGCGATCGTCCGCTTCGCCATAGCTGCTGGGTGTTGAGAAGATCAAATCGATCGCCACTGCCTTTGCGCCTGCCGCCACCAATCGATCGACAACGGTGGCATAAGCGCTGCGCTGCCAAGGCCAAGCCTGAATCGGTTCAAGATCGCTATAGCGCTGCGGGTCAGCCTGAAAAAATTCGCCTTGCGACAACGAGGACTCGTCGATCGCCACAATGACAATGTCTTTAGGCGGTACAACCGCTCCTCTCGCCTCAAAAAAGAATGCCTGCGTCTGCCGTTCAAGCAACTGCACCCAAGCTGGATTCAGCATCGTTGCGATCGTAGCCGTCACTGCCCATCCACCCAGGCAAATTGCTTCCCAAGCGTTGCGCCGTCGCTGCTGGCTGGCACTCGTGCCGCTGCGTCCAGAAGAATCACGATTCGCTGGAGTTGCAACCTGTGGATGTTCTTTACTCATGATTTCAACGGGTTGCCCAACGCTGCCTCATTCTGCTTTCTACGCTCGATCGTAACCAATATCCGGAACCTTCAGAAAGCAGCAAAAAGGCAAGCGATCGAAACCGCTTGCTTTTTCAATTTTTGAGCAACGTTAGACCGAGATTAAACCGATCCACCCGCCGCCTGCAATCGAGCGCGGGCACGCTTAAACGCTTGAGTTGCGCGGTTTTGCTCGGCGCGATCGTCTGCGGAAACATTGTTCAGCCGTGCTTGTGCAGCGCTGTACTCGGCTTCCGCCTCGGCGCGATCGATGCTGTCGCCACGCTCTGCACCGTTGACGAGAATCGTAACTTCATCTGCTTCGACTTCGGCAAAGCCGCCTTGCAGGGCGATCGTCACCCAGTCGCGGCTTTCGCGGACGCGCAGCACTCCGGTATCAAGGGCAGTCAACAGTGGTGCGTGACCACTCAAGATGCCAAGCTGTCCAGTCGTACTTGGTAAAATGACTTCTTCTGCGCTGGCATCCCAGACGGTGCGGTCTGGGGCAACGACGCGAACAGTTAAGGGCATAGGAGTTAGGAGTTAGGGATTAGGGGTTAGGGGATGGGAAGTGAGATCGAATTTTCACTTCCCATCGTCCCTACTTGCCTTCAGCCTTCATCTTTTCGGCTTTGGCGATCGCTTCGTCGATGTCACCGACGAGGTAAAAGGCTTGCTCTGGCAGGTCGTCGAGTTCGCCTGCAAGAATGCGCTGGAAGCCTTTAATCGTTTTTTCCAGCGTCACGTATTTGCCGGGCGATCCGGTGAACACTTCTGCGACGAAGAACGGCTGCGACAAGAAGCGCTCGATTTTGCGGGCGCGGGCGACCGTGAGGCGATCGTCTTCCGACAGTTCATCAAGACCGAGAATGGCGATGATGTCTTGCAGTTCTTTGTAGCGCTGCAAGGTCGCCTGCACTGAGCGGGCAGTGTTGTAGTGTTCGTCGCCGACAATGCTCGGCTGAAGCATGGTCGAGGTCGAATCGAGCGGGTCTACAGCAGGGTAGATTCCTTTCGAGGCCAAACCGCGAGATAGCACGGTCGTTCCGTCCAAGTGAGCAAACGTTGTGGCCGGAGCGGGGTCGGTCAAATCGTCCGCAGGCACGTAGACCGCTTGAATCGAGGTGATCGATCCCTCAGTTGTGGATGTAATACGCTCTTGCAAATCGCCCACGTCCGTTCCCAGTGTCGGCTGATAGCCCACAGCGGAAGGCATCCGTCCGAGAAGGGCAGACACTTCTGAACCTGCTTGAACGAATCGGAAGATGTTGTCGATGAACAGCAGCACGTCTTGCTTGTTCACGTCGCGGAAGTATTCGGCCATCGTCAAAGCCGACAAACCGACGCGCATTCTCGCTCCGGGCGGCTCGTTCATCTGACCATAGACGAGTGCGATTTTCGATTCGCTGGGGTTGTCTTTGTTGATCACCCCGGATTCGATCATTTCGTTGTAGAGGTCGTTGCCTTCGCGGGTGCGTTCGCCCACGCCGCCGAAGACCGACACGCCGCCGTGCTGGGTGGCGATGTTATTGATCAGTTCCATCATGATGACGGTTTTGCCGACACCTGCACCGCCGAACAGACCGATTTTGCCGCCGCGACGGTAGGGGGTGAGCAGGTCAACCACCTTGATTCCGGTTTCAAACACGGAAGGCTTGGTTTCCAAGTCGGTCAGTTTCGGAGCGGGACGGTGAATCGGCAGGGTTTCCTGGTTATCAACAGGTCCCTTGTTGTCTACGGGTTCGCCCAAAACGTTGAAGATGCGACCGAGCGTTGAGGTTCCGACCGGAACGCTAATCGGTGCGCCCGTGTCGGTGACTTCCATGCCGCGCACCAAGCCATCGGTCGAACTCATTGACACAGCGCGAATCTGGTTGTCTCCCAATAGCTGCTGCACTTCGCAGGTAACGGAAACTTCTTGGCCGTTGGAATTCGTGCCCTTCACAATGATGGCGTTGTAGATGCGGGGCATCTGGCCGGGCGGAAATTTAGCGTCCAGGATCGGGCCAATGATCTGGGTGACGTAGCCGACGTTGGTTTTTTCTGCTGTAGTGACCATGCTTGCGTCTATCGGGTGATCAGCGTTGCAAATCTGAAGACTGTCTTAAACATTGCTGTTTTCAATTCTCAGATTATCACTCAAGCAGCACTTGTTACGAAATTTGACGCACTCTCTATTTGCGGGGCGATCGATCCTGGGGATCACGCAGCCACGCGAAAGCCAGCCTTCACTCGCAGCGCAATTGTTAAACAACCTCCTAGCGCTTCCGTTTGAGCAACCGCAAACTGATTGCACCTAAGGCAATGCCTGCGATCGCGCTCGGCTCAGGAATTGACGTTCCAGGGCTGGGCGTCGGTGTGGGAATTGGCGTCGGCGTCGGGTTGGGGGTTGGAATTGGTGTCGGCGTCGGGCTGGGTGTGGGACTGGGGGCTGGAGTCGGCGTCGGACTGGGTGTGGGGCTGGGGGCTGGAGTTGGTGTCGGGCTAGGTGTGGGGGTTGGCGTTTCGGGAGAAACGGTGGTGACGCCTTTGAGCAAGATTCGGTAGTCTCTCAGGCCGCTTGGAGCCGTGCTGCCTTCGCGTTCGCTCCAGCCGCCAAGCGGCAGATTAGAAGAGTTGGATGGCGTGAACAAAGCGCGACGGGGTCGATCGGGAAACATAAAGTTGCCGCTTGTATCGATCGGATCCCAGTTGAAAGCGGAGATGCCCAAATAGTAAACGCCAGGGGCGATCGTGCCAGGGGCAAGGCGAATGGTCGATCGCTGCGAGGCATCGTCATAGCGCAAATCGTCTCTGGGCGTATTGTCGTTGAAATACAAACCAACGCCGCTGTTGTCGAGCAGATAAAGCTGTGTGTCTGGATAGTTACCGATGACGGTTTCGGTCGTTGCGAGGAAAGTTGAGCCGTCGAGATACACGCGAAACAAATCGGCACGAGAGCCAAGCCGTCCAGTAATCGCTTCAACCGGGGTGAAGTCAGCCACGCCCTGACGAGACACACGTGCGGCACGATCGAGTGAACTACCTGCATCGCTGCCGCTATCGTTTTCATCAAACACAATGCTGACGGCAAAAGCGGCAGGATGCCCTGCGATCGCGAAAACCGCGCTTACGCTTGCAAGCGCAACGAGTTTCCAGGTAGATGAAGTATTCATAATTGAGATTTTCAGGAAGAACCAAACCGAACCAGGCGATCGACAAGCCAGAATGAATCAGCAAAATTGCGAGTCATTCAACCTTGACAAGCGTGATGCATTACAAACGCGATCGCAGCAATGTCCTTGATGGAAGCGACGGCTGCTCGAATCTGACCCTGACGGCTTTAAAGCGCTTACCTACGTCATATTCTCTAAAGTCGCATCATGCATCCGCCTATTTCTTTGGCTAGGCGCAATGTTTGGCTAGGCGCGATGCAGGCGATCAATTTAGCAACAGGGAAAACGCGGTCATTGAGTGACTTCACTACCTGATATTAGAAGATTTTTTTGTTCCAGGATCACGGAATCTGCGGAAGTTTGCGTAGATTTTGTGAAGGGCAAATCAAATTTTGATGAAGCGAGAGAAATTTGAACGAAAGGCGATCGACCAGACGCCATCAACTGAGCGATCGCAAAACTTATAATAGAAAACTGCGCTTATTCATTTATCTCTTGCGAATCTATGGCTGCTAGCGAATCTACGGCTGTTTGCGAATCTACGCCTGCTCGCCGCTATCACATCACCACGTTCGGCTGTCAAATGAACAAAGCCGACTCTGAGCGCATGGCTGGCATTCTCGAAGAAATGGGCTTCGAGTGGTCAGCCGAACCCGAAAGCGCCGATTTGGTGCTCTACAACACCTGCACGATTCGCGACAACGCCGAACAGAAGGTGTATTCGTATCTCGGCAGACAGGCCGATCGCAAGCGCACTCAACCGAATTTGACGCTGATTGTTGCAGGCTGCGTCGCTCAGCAAGAAGGCGAAGCTCTTCTGCGCCGCGTACCCGAACTCGATCTGGTCATGGGGCCACAGCACGCCAATCGCCTGCGCGATCTGCTTGAGCAGGTGTTTGAGGGCGCTCAGGTCGTGGCGACTGACCCGATTCACATTGTTGAGGATATTACGCAGCCGCGCCGTGATAGTACGGTGAGCGCTTGGGTAAACGTAATTTACGGCTGCAATGAGCGCTGTACCTATTGCGTCGTGCCGAATGTGCGGGGTGTGGAACAATCGCGATCGCCAGAAGCAATTCGGGCGGAAATTGAGCAGTTGGCGCAGCAAGGCTACCGGGAAATTACGCTGCTGGGGCAAAATATCGATGCGTATGGCCGCGATCTACCCGGAACCACAGCGGAAGGTCGGCATCTGCACACGCTGACGGATTTGCTGCATTTTGTGCATGATGTGGAAGGGATCGATCGCATCCGCTTCGCCACCAGCCACCCGCGCTATTTCACTGAACGTCTAATTCGCGCTTGTGCCGAACTGCCGAAAGTCTGTGAGCATTTCCACATTCCCTTTCAGTCCGGCGACAACGAAATTCTCAAGGCAATGAGCAGAGGCTATACGCACGAGAAATATCGCCGCATCATCGACACGATCCGCCGCTACATGCCGGATGCGTCGATTAGCGCCGATGCGATCGTCGGCTTTCCCGGAGAAACCGAAGCGCAGTTCGAGAACACGCTGAAACTCGTGGAAGACATTGGTTTCGATTTGGTAAACACTGCCGCCTATTCGCCGCGTCCGAATACGCCCGCTGCGATTTGGGACAATCAACTGAGTGAAGACGTGAAGCGCGATCGCCTCCAGCGACTCAATCATCTCGTCTCGGTGAGTGCAGCAGATCGATCGCAGCGCTATCAAGGCCGAATTGAAGAAGTTTTGGTGGAAGGCCAAAATCCGAAAGACCCGACGCAGGTGATGGGACGAACTCGCGGCAATCGGCTGACGTTTTTCACGGGTGATTTTGCCACTTTGAAAGGTGAACTGGTGAAAGTCCGGATTACAACTGTGCGACCGTTTAGCTTGACGGGGGAACCGCTCGTTTCTGTGCCCTGCTGAGGATGTGAAAGGCGCGATCGCCCTGGATGATAGATCTGCTGTTTGTGGAGATTGATCATGTTGGTTGCGATCGCCGTTCCAGAACCGCAGATTCCCGGAATTCAGCCACCAGAGCAGCCTCCGGCCATTCCCAATCCACCTGAGCCAAGCCCTGATCCGCTGCCGAATCCTGCCCCGCAGCCAGAGCCGATTCCCAATCCTGATCCGGCTCCGAATCCCACGCCGCCCGCCCCAACGCCCGAACCGATTCCCACACCGACGACGCTGCCGCCGGAAGCGTGAATAGTCGATCGCCGTTAAAAACTGGCAAACTGGGAGGGGGGCGATTGCGAGTCGATCGTCCGAGAATCTACTGTCAGTGAAACTGCAATGTTAAGAGCCGGAATTGTCGGACTGCCCAACGTCGGGAAATCTACGTTATTTAATGCTTTGGTGGCGAACGCAAAAGCGCAAGCGGCCAATTTTCCGTTCTGCACGATCGAACCCAACACGGGCGTCGTGGCCGTTCCCGATGAGCGCTTGCAGGTCTTGGCCGACATTTCCAGTTCAGCCGAAATCGTTCCGGCGCGAGTCGAATTTGTCGATATTGCCGGACTCGTCAAGGGTGCAAGTCAAGGCGAAGGATTGGGCAACCAGTTTCTTGCCAACATTCGCGAAGTCGATGCGATCGTGCATGTCGTTCGCTGCTTCGATGATGACGACATTATTCACGTGGCGGGATCGGTCGATCCGGTTCGCGATATCGAAGTGATTAACTTGGAGTTAGCGCTGGCGGATTTGTCGCAGATTGAAAAGCGAATCGATCGCACCCGCAAGCAAGCCCGCACCAGCAAAGACGCACAGGCAGAACTGACCGCCCTGGAAAAGCTGCAAGCGGTTTTGGATGCAGGCAAGCAGGCGCGATCGGTCAGTCTGACTGAAGACGAAGAAATTTTGATTAAGCCGCTCGGACTGCTGACGCGCAAGCCGATTATTTACGCCGCCAATGTTTCGGAAGATGATTTGGCGACGGGCAATGACTGGGTGGAGCAGGTTCGCGGCGTTGCCGCTCAGGAAGACGCGCAAGTGGTTGTCGTGTCGGCTCAGGTGGAATCAGAACTAATCGAGCTTTCACCCGAAGAAGTCAAAGATTTTCTCGAATCGCTGGGCGTGGAAGAAGGCGGCTTGAAGTCGCTGATTCGCGCTACTTATGAATTATTGGGACTGAGAACCTACTTCACCAGTGGCCCCAAGGAAACTCGCGCCTGGACGATTCGGGCGGGAATGCTCGCGCCACAAGCCGCAGGCGTCATTCACACGGATTTCGAGCGCGGCTTTATTCGAGCTGAAACCGTTGCCTATCAAGATTTGGTGGCAACAGGCTCGATGGGCGCGGCGAAAGAAAAAGGCTTGGTGCGGAGTGAAGGCAAGGAATATGTTGTGCAAGAAGGCGATGTGCTGCTGTTCCGCTTCAACGTCTAAGCGCAATGAGCTTTTGCCTGAATCGAACCTGTCCGAGGCCGCAAAATCCCGACAATGCCCGCTTTTGTCAAACCTGCGGAACTCGGTTGCGACTGGGCGATCGCTACCTCGCTGGCAATCGCCTCACCTCCGAATCTGGCAGCACCCTCCGGGGAATTGATTTGCAAACAGGCGATCGCGTCGTCTTCAAACAGTACGCAGTCGGTGAAAAACTGGCAACGTTTCGCCAAGATGTCGCCCGACTCAATCAGCTAGGCGAACATCCGCAGATTCCAAATTTGCTAGCCTACTTTGAGCGCGAGTCGCAGCAGTACGTCGTGCAGGAATTTGTCGAAGGGCAATCGCTCCTCACCGAACTGCAAGCAACCGGAACCTTCAGCGAGAAACAGGTGCGCGAAGTGTTGCAGGAGGTTTTGCCGCTCTTGCAATTTCTGCACGATCGCCAAGTCGTTCATCGCGACATCAAGCCCGCCAACTTCCTGCGCCGCGATCACACGCTGATGCTGGTTGATTTTGGAACGGCCAAACACGCGACCAAATCTGCGCTTGCCAAAACCGGAACCGTGCTGGGCAG
Organism: Microcoleus sp. FACHB-1515; assembly: GCF_014696105.1. Classification (GTDB taxonomy): domain Bacteria; phylum Cyanobacteriota; class Cyanobacteriia; order Elainellales; family Elainellaceae; genus JAAUTJ01. The sequence continues at coordinate 60,511 of NZ_JACJPO010000022.1, read as the reverse complement.
TGCCGAATATGCCGCACCCGAACAGCTTGTCGGCAAAGCAATTCCCGCCAGCGATCTCTACAGCCTCGCTGTTTCTTGCATCCAGCTTTTGACCGGACTTGCGCCGTTCGATTTGTACAACAGCGCGATCGGCACGTGGATTTGGCGCAGCGCAGCGATCGACCTCAGCGATAATTTGGCCGACACGCTCGATCGACTTTTGCAAAATTCAGCCAGCCAGCGCTATCAGTCCGCGAACAAAGTGATGCAGGTGTTGAGCATCTCGGCTTTTGGCGCAACGATCGTTCAGTCGCAGCCCGCCCCACTGCCGCCGCAACTATGGGATTGTGTCCGCAGGATTTCAACCAAAGCTCCGATCGCCGCGATCGCCACTCAATCCAATCAGCTTGCAGCGGGCGATAGTCAAGGCACAATTCACCGCTGGAGTTTGCCAAATTTTGAGGAACGATCGCCCCTCAAAAATTATACGCAGCCGATTACCGCACTTGCCTTCGCGGATGATTTACTAATCAGCAGCAGTTTGGACGGCAAAATTTTGGTGTGGCAAGACGATCGATCGCAAACTCTCACGATCGAATCTGCACCTGTAACGGCAATTGCGCTGAGTCCCGATCGCCTGCGGTTGGTGAGCGGTGGACGCGATCGGCAACTCAAACTCTGGGATCTCGCCGCGAGAAAACTGCTGCACACGTTTGATTGTGAACAGCCGATCGAGTCGATCGCTTGGGCAAATCAGTCGATCGCCTGCGGTTTTGCCAACGGCAGCATCGCGATTTGGCACAGCGAAACGTTGGAATCACTCAGAACTTTGATGCCTCATACTGCCGCTGTCGAAGCGATTGCCATCTCAGGCGATACCTTGATTAGCAGCAGTTGGGATCGATCGCTGCAAGTGCGCCATCTGCATACGGGCGGCTTGCGGCAATCGCTCACAGGTCATTTGTTGCCTGTTGTGGCGCTTGCAGTCCAGAAAAATTTGTGCGCGAGTGGCAGTCATGACAGCACGATCCGACTTTGGCGCGACGGTCAGCTTCAAGATGTGTTGAAAGGTCATGCGGCCACAGTGAGCGCGATCGCTTTTCACGAAACCGGACTGCTCAGCGGTAGCCAAGACAGCACGATCCGACTTTGGCAACCTATCGAGAATTGATGAAAGCAATGTCTATTTACGGTTTTGCCCTCCACACCAGCAGCCCACAACTCGGATTGGCCTTGAGCAATTTTGCAGGCGATCAGCGGCAGCAAACTTGGAATTTAGGGCTGGCGCTTTCAACCGAATTGCATGTGCATTTGCAGGAATTTCTTGCGCCGCGATCGTGGCAAGACCTCGCCTTTCTTGCAGTTTCCAAGGGGCCAGGCAGCTTTACGGGAACGCGCATCGGCATGGTGACGGCGCGGACATTAGCGCAGCAGTTGGAAATTCCGCTGTTTGCGGTGTCGAGTTTGGCGGCCATTGCGTATCCGCATCTGGCGATCGATACCCTTCGGGGAGCGCTTCGCGATCGCGAGATTGCCGTCCAAATGCCTGCCAGTCGTGGCGAACTGTTTGCGGCGATCTATTCGATTGAAGACAACCAACCTGTTGCGCTGCTGCCTGATGCGGTGATGAGTGCTGCGGAATGGGAGGAGCGTCAGAAAAACTGGTCGCGCCCGCTTAAGCTAATTTCCGCACCGGAAAATCAAGGCGGAACGGTGACGGATTTGTTAGCGATCGCCCACGCCCAATTCCAAGCCGGAGAGCGGCCTGACTGGTCGATCGCTCTGCCGTTCTACGGTCAGCATCCCGTTACCTAACCGCGCTGAAATTCGAGTCGATAGCGGTAGAGGGCGACGGGGCGATCGCCTGCCTTAAAATAATCGGGGTCTTGGGGCGAGAGATAGATCGCCGTCACCTGATCGGCGGTGATTTCCGGCGTTCCGACCAAGTGCTGATAGGCGGTGGTAGTTTCGACCGTGTTGAAATAAAGCTGCGGTGCGCCGCGAAATTCCTGCTGAAACACTTCGCTGGTGAGAAACGTTTCGGCGTTGGGTGACTCGGTAGCGCGTCCCGTCACGGTAGAAACGAGTTGACGATCGCCCCTGAGAATCGTAATTTGCCGATTCGGATTGCTCGGATCAACTTTCACAGCAAGAACCGAGCGATCGCCCAGATAGGCCTTTGCCAAATTCAAGCCGTTGTAGGCGCGATCGGAGACCAACTGTCGGCCAGCTTTGACAAATCGGACAGCAAACGGAATGGGCTGATCTAGGTAAGCGCGATTGCTCTCGAATCCGGGCGTAACGACATCCGGGGCGATCGGCGCAGCCAAATCGATCAGCGTCGTTGTCACCTGCCAATCACCTGCAAACCAGTCAGGATAGCCAAGATCGCCTTTTGCCGCTTGCACAGGCGGTTTGGTTTGCCAGTCGGGAAATTGAGCAAGTCGATCGCTGAGTGGACTGGCAACAGCAATTCCACTCCAGAACAGCACGATCGCACTACAAATCAGGCTCAGTAACGCTTTGCGGATCATGCGGGTTGCCACTGTTCGCCGTAGCGATCGCGCAGACTGTGCCACGCCTCGACCTGTCCGGGCGCATATTCTCCGGGCTTGCCCCACTGCAAAAACAAGCTCAGCGCAGGTTCGCCCGAATCGTCCAAAAAGCGAATCGCGTAGGTGGTGAAGTTGCCGCGCTTGGCTTCTCCGGTTTCAAATTTCACCTGCGTAATGCGATCCATGTTGAGGTGAAATTCAAAGCCTTCCTGATGCATGTTGGCGTAGTGGCCTTTCGGCAGTTCGGCATAGAAGAGCTTTTCGATCGAGCCGCGCACTTCCAGCACAGCCGCGTTGCTCGTCACGATCATCCGCAGCAGGCCAAGGGTTTCGCAGGCTTCGAGAAATTCTGACAGTTGGGACATGGAAAGTTTGAGATAAAAAAGTTACCTGGGGGTTAGAAGCAGGCTGCTGACTAACCCCAAACGCCGGAACTAAGGCCACTCGTCGATCGCTTCATCCTTTGTATTCGTATTCCGCTCTGGCGTTTCGCGGGTGAATTCCATGTGAATCGATCGCGTTTGTTCGCCATCGGCGGCAACGGCCATGATCGGAAAGTCAATCAGGCCATCTTGGAAGGACATTTGGAAGCGGAACGTGCCGTCCGGGTTGAGCTTGATCGGGCGTCCGCCGATCGTCACGGTGGCATCCGGTTCCGTTGCCCCATAGACAATCAGTTCCGCATCGGCAACTAGCCAGAACTGGCGCGGACGAATTGGCGGCATCGACGCAGAGAAGCCAACGCCCGACATGCCGATTCCCGACATTCCCATGCCGGATGGAGTCGGTAGCGGCAGCAGTTCAAACGGAGCCGCCCACTGACCGACGCCAGAGGGGAAGATGAACGAGCTAATTACGGATTGGGGAACTTGCTGCATCGAGCCGAACAGCGATCCGGCGATCCGCTGCATTTCGATCGACTGCGCCAAATCAAAAATCTGGCTGTAGACCGGACTGCTGACGGCTCTGGCGGCTTTTTGCTCTGGCGGAATCAGTTCCAGGAACGTCTTGCCCTGCAAGTCTTCTTCCCATTCGATCGTCAAGAACTGATCTTCAAACCAGTCAGACGGATAGACGGGTGGAATGCGAACCGGAGCCGATCGCGCCAGCATCAGCCAGCGGCCATCTTCGGTCACGTAGCCAATTTCGGCAATGTAGTCGCGATCGCTGACCGGAACGGCCAAATACCAATCGCGAGCCAGTTCGTCACATTCATACTGCTGCAAGCTGTGCGGTCGCTGCGTTGCCAAATCCAAATCGGTCACGTCATACAGCCGCACCGCCAACCGTGTGCCGCCCTGACTGCGTAAAGCCGCTTTGTGATCGTTGGGCACATCCCAATAGGCATATGCCCATTGCGGATCGCGGGGCATCAGCACAATGCGGCTTTCGCCGTAGCCTTCTGGCAGATCGGGCAGGTCAGCATCAACGGCAGACAAATCGAGCGCGTCATCTTCAGTCGTTCCCACGTCAAACCGAGCGGCTTCGATCGCCGACTGCTCACGATCGCCGCCGACCATTCGCATTCCGCCCATTGCTAAGGCCGCACCGCCTGCCAAGATCATCTGTTCCGACAAATCGATCGACGGTTCCGATTCGCTAGCGGCAACTTCTTCGGGCAGCGGCAGCGCTTCGACTTCATCTTCGATCGCATCGAGCATCGCCGTTTCATCCAGCGTTAGTTCAGATTCAGGCTCGGCAGGCGGATCGATCGCAACCTGATCAGCCGTTGAAATCAGCACAATATCTGGCTCTGGCGCAACCGGATCGATCGAGTCAATGATCGGCTCTGGGGCAAGCGTCAGTTCGTCCACATCTCCGACCGATTCGATCGGCAGCGGGTCAAGCAGGATCGCTTCCTCTTCGATCGCCTCTACAGGTTCGATCGCTTCCAGAGGTTCAGCAGATTGGTTGGCTAGATTTGCTGCTGCGACTGCGCCCAATCCACTCACTGCGGCAAGCGTCGCAGCATCACCGGATGGCTCAAGTATTTCTGGTTCGCTGGCGGCAATGGCTTCGTCTGCGATCGCAGGCGGAATTTCCGGAGCGATCAGCGGTTCTTCGGGCAGTTCGACAGCGGCAAAATTGGCAGCGTCCAGCTCTGCCGTTTCGGGTGCAGCAGCAACATTAGGTTCTTCCGTCGCAGCGATCGCATTCGTCAGCGAAGCCGCAATCACCGGATCGATCGGCACTTCAGTCGATTCCATCTCAACTGAGTCAGCGGCTAAATCAGCGGCGATCGGCTCAACAGCAGGCGGAACTAGCGGATCGTCAGCGATCGCTTCGGGCACAGCCGAATCAACCAGGCGATCGTCCGAGGCAGCTAGCGGAACCGTGTTGAAATTTTCACCGGGCGCATCTGCCCAAGCATCACCGCTCACATCGCTGTCGGGCGTCACATCCAAGACAGGTTCGGTTTCTTCATCAGCTTCGTGCATGGCATCAGCGATCGCGCCTGCCCCAAAAATTGCTCCGCCTGCCAGTGCCGCTGCACCCAGCGGATTGACTGCTGGCGGAGGAGGATCGATCGCGGCGGGTGAAGACGCATCGGGTTCGTTCGCGAGCGGCGATCGTGCGGCACGGTCAGACGCAATAATCGATTCGGTGCGAGCGGCGAGGCTGGGTGAATCGTCAACTGCTGGGATGGGTGCAGGCGGCGGGGTGGGCGGCGGAGTGGTGGAACGCACGACCGGAGGCGGATCCGCTTCAGTTTGCCGACGCTGCCGCAACAGCCACCAAAGGCCACCCCCCAGCAATATCAAGGGCAGCAGCCACAGCCAGCCAGGTAATCCTGTCGTCTGAGTAGCCGTATCGGTTGCTAGTCCAGTGGGTGGCGGAGCAGCCTCAGCAGGTGCGGCGGCAGTCGTTTCGCTGGTTGCAGGTGCGGTTGCAGTGTCCGTCGGGGCGATCGCGCCACCTGCCGCAGTGTCCGTCGGCGATGCCGTCACCGCACCAGAAGCGGTTTCAGCGGTGTTGGCAGCCGCGATCGCCGCTTGACCTGCCGCAGAACCCGCAAAGCCCAAGAACGCTGCGACAGCAGGCGAGGCAGACTGTTGATAGACATAGCCACGCGGTTGCGAAAACGGATAGCGCGGATCGGTCGGTGGCGTGTTGTGCATCGGCAAGATGCGAACGTTGGGCAAATTTTGCACCTGCGAGACAAGCGCATAGCTGATGCCGTCGCGTCCAAGCTGATCGACGATCGCCGCTGTGCTGTCTTGGTCAAGCTGTGTGGCCGTTCGACCCGTTTGGAAGGGAGCCGATTGAAAGACCGGATAGTTGCCCAGTGCCGATCGCGTGTCGCTGCTGTCGGGGCGATCGAGAAAGCGAATTGGCAAATTTTCGCCGCCGACCTGCGACCAGTTGGTGATTTCGCCTCGGAAGATGCGGGCAAACTGTTCTGAAGTCAAGCCTTTGGCAAAGGGATTGTCTGCCCCGACGATCATCGCGATTTTTTCGCGGCTCAGAATCGTTTCGACCAAACCTTGCGCTTTTTCTTGAGGCGTCAGCGATCGCCCCACAGCGGCCAAATCAATTTCCTCGGCCAGCAGCGATCGCAAAGCAGCATCGGTTCCTGTCGCCGCTAAATTTACCGTTGTGCCTGTGTATTGCTGCTCGAAGGCTTGCTTGAGCGATTGATTGATCGCGCTCATGCTGTCTGAGCCATCCACGCGCACGGTGGTTCCGCTTGGCACAGCGCTCGGCAAAGGAAAACTGGAAGGTGCAGACGCGAACACAGGTGAAGTTGACAAAGCGGCATTTTGCCCCTCGGCAGATCGAGGTGCGGCAGATAAAGCAACCAGTAATGCCAGGAGGACGACCGAAGCGTCTTTCTTAGAAACCATAGTCGGGAACTCAACGCAAGGGGCAACTCGAATCGAACGGCAAAACACGGTTTCGTACAAAGCTTTTGCACAAGGCTTGAGTTTCAACCGTAGGATGGCTACGAAGAGTGTACCATCCTGATTTTTATCGAGCGGCGATCGCTCATATTTTAATGCCCAAATCGCTGTATCTTGAATCGCATCCGGTTCGATCGCCCAACCCCCCAACGCCTTCATGGGATTCGTTGCTCTCGTCGGCTCTGGTCCCGGCCATCCGCACTACCTCACCGTTCGCGCTCAGCAACTTCTCGCACAGGCCGAAGTGCTCATTTACGATGCGCTGGTAGATAGCGCTCTGCTTGCACTCGTGCCACCCAATTGCCTCAAGCTCGACGTGGGCAAGCGAGGCGGCCAACCCAGCGCTTCGCAAGCAGAGATTAATCGGCTGCTGGTCGAGCATGGCCGCGATCGCCAAGTCGTCCGGCTCAAAAGCGGCGATCCCTTCATTTTTGGACGGGCGAGTGCCGAAATTGAAGCGCTTCAGCAGGCGGGCTGTCGATTTGAAGTTGTGCCAGGAATTTCCTCAGCCTTGGCCGCACCACTCTTAGCTAGTATTCCGCTGACCGATCCGGTCTTGAGCCGCTGCTTTGCCGTGTTGAGTGCTCATGACTTGGACGCGATCGACTGGTCAGCCCTCGCCCGCCTCGATACGATCGTGATTTTGATGGGCGCAAAGCATCTGGGAGACATCACCGATCGCCTGCAAGCTCAAGGCCGATCGTCGGAAACGCCTGTGGCAATCGTGCAGTGGGCATCGCAGCCGCAGCAGCAAATTTGGACGGGAACGCTGGGGGCGATCGCTCGAACGACCGCAGGCCAATCGCTTTCACCCGCCGTGATTATCATCGGAGAAGTGGTGAATCTGCGGCCTTATCTGATGCCTGCTCCTCGACCGCTAAGCGGCAAAACAATTTTGGTGACTCGTGCGGCAAGCCAGTCCAGCCAGTTTACGACGCTGCTGGAGGCGCAGGGCGCAACCGTAATTGAAATGCCTGCGATCGAAATTCAGCCGCCGTCAAGCTGGGAGCCGCTCGATCGCGCACTGGCTGATTTGAGCCGCTTTGACTGGCTAATTCTCACCTCGACAAACGGTGTGGATTATTTTTTCGATCGCCTCTTCCAGTCCGGTCAAGATGTCCGCGCTCTGGCTGGTCTCAAAATTGCCGTTGTCGGCCAAAAAACTGCTGCCAGCCTTCAGCAGCGCGGACTTCAGCCAGATTTTATTCCACCGGATTTCGTGGCCGATTCGCTGATCGCGCATTTTCCCGATCCGCTGACTGAATTGAAAGTGCTGTTTCCGCGTGTCGAGTCGGGTGGCCGCGAAGTGCTGATGCAGGAATTTTCGGCAGCGGGCGCGATCGTCACGGAAGTTCCAGCCTATCAGTCAGCTTGTCCGCGATCGATCGATCCTGCCGTTGCCGATGCGCTGATGTCCGGCCAAATCGATATTGTGACGTTTGCCAGTTCCAAGACGGTGAAGTGCTTTGCGAAGCTGGTGGACTGGGCAAATTTACCGAAATTGCCGATCGTAGCTTCGATCGGGCCGCAAACTTCCGCTGATTGTCAGCGCTGTTTGGGGCGCGTGGATGTTGAGGCGACCACTTACACGCTGGCAGGCTTGACGGAGGCGATCGCCCAGCAGATCGATATTGATTCAGTCAGGCAAGATGAAAGAAGCTTTTGATCGTGTTTCTTTTTTTGCATCGCTATGGTCAATCGGTTTCCTCCCGATCCACTCCGCCGCATCATTGGCCTGACAGGTGGCGTCGGGATGGGTAAAACAACAATCTCTAACTACCTTGCCACTGCTTACAATCTACCGATTCTTGACGCCGACATTTTTGCTCGCGAAGCCGTCGCTCCTCATTCACCCATTCTGGCGGAAATCGTCGAACGCTATGGGGCCAGCATTCTCCAGCCCGATCGCAGCCTGGATCGCGCCCGCCTTGCCCAAGTCATTTTCAGCAGCAGTGCCGAACGATTGTGGGTCGAGCAGCAAATCCACCCGTTTGTGCGCGATCGCTTCGTTTGCAAACTCAAATCGCTGGCTGCCGAAGGAAAACCCGTTGCCGTTCTTGTCGTGCCGCTTTTATTTGAAGCTCGCATGACCGATTTAGTCACCGAAATTTGGGTGGTGCGATCGACTCCTCAGCAGCAAATCGCTCGCCTGCAAGAACGAGATCAACTCGATCTCAGTCAAATCATCGCCCGCATCGACAGCCAAATGCCGATCGAAAAAAAGCTCGATCGTGCAGATGTAATTTTGGACAATCGCTTCACGCTCGAAGCGCTGTTTGAGCAGGTCGATCGCGCGATCGTGGCGGACAGGTGACCAGTTGAACCGTCGCTCTTCCACACTCCGCACCTCTACCGCGATCGCGTCAAATATGCCACTCTGATCTAGGAAATTTGGAAGGGAAACGGGAATGGCTGCAACGCTAAACCAAATTGCGCTCTACCTTGATGATCTCGGCTGGGACTATCGCATCGACGAAGACAAATCGCGCATCGTCACAACGGCTTATGTTGAAAATGTTGACGATTTTTTAATCGTGGTGCAGCTTGACGAGGACGGCGAATTTTTCAAGCTGTTTGCGCCTCGCGTCCTCAGCGGCGTCAAAGACCACGAGTACAAAGAAGCGATTTTGCAAACGATGCTCAGCATTTCCTGGGAAACCAAAATGCTGCAATGGGAATATGATCCGACCGATGGCGAAATCCGTGCCATTATCGAATTTCCGCTCGAAGATGCTGACCTGACACAGCGACAGTTCAATCGCTGCTTGCAAGGTTTGGTGCAAATTGTTGATGAAATGGCGATGCCTCGTTTGCAAACCGTGATGGAAACGGGCAAAGATCCGGGCGACATTGACACGGGCGAACGCCTGCTGCTGACGCTGCAAGAAGAAGCGCCCGGACTGCTCGATCTGCTGGAAAAAGCAATGGAAGCTCGCAAGCGGCGGGGACGATTTGGCGAATCAAGCTAGCGTGTGCTTCAACAGGCACTGATCCTCCCCCGCCAGGGAGCCAAACCAGGCACTCTCCCCCTTGCTAAGGGGGACACAGGGGATCTGCGTGCTAAAAATCGAGATCGACCGACATCACCGACAAATCCGGCGGCACAACCGGACGCAGCGCGATCGATTTGTGACTTTCGCGCTGCGTTGCCATTTCAACGGCGATCGCCTCAAACTGCAACTCAACGCAGCCAAACGGAACCTTGAGCGACAGCCGCGCTTCCAAATTACCGTGTCCATCCGGAGCAAAATCGACAAGCCAGCGGGGGCCATCGAGCAGCGATCGCGATTGAGCATCGCGCAGCCACAGCTTCACGTAGATGCGCGGCGCAACATCTGGCAGTTTGACGCGCAGCAACAGGGCTGCACCCGCCGTTAATTCTCCGGGTGGCAGTTCAAGCTCCGGCAGTGGAATTGCTTCTTCTTCAGGAACCACCATTGATGACGGCTCGATCGGAGCGGACGGTGCAGAGCGCATCGGGTATTCATCTTCGACCACAAATTCTTGCGCGGCAACTTCAGCATCCGCTTCGGGCAAGTGGTTTGCTCCCGATTGCTCTGGAGAAGCTTTGCCCAGCCAGCCGGAAAGCTCATCATCCGAGGCAAGCGAATTGAGCCGCGACCAAAAGCGCTGCTGAAGATTGAGCGATCGAAAAGCCGCATCTTCACAGCGAGCAGGCGGCGCGAGCGGCGATCGAATCGGGTCAGACGGCATCATCAGCTCCATCGGCAGCTCCATCGGCAGATCTACAGGTTCGATCGCCAGCGGTTCTGGGGTAGCTGGCTCGATTGCAGTCGATTGGGCGACCTCTGGTTCAAGAGCAGGCAGCGGATTGGGGTCAGTCGATCGCTGGGCTTCTTGAATTTCAGCAGCTTCGACAGGACGAGGACGAGTGCGATCGGCAAACGGAAGCTGAAGCGGTTTGGGGGCGCGAGTCGGTTCGGGCTGAACCAGTTGCGGCGGAATGGCAGGCGAATTCGTCGGCTGGAGTGCTTGGAACTGCGTTGGTTTCGGCGTTCCAACCAGATCGAGCAGCGACAAATTTAAATCGGGCGTTTCTGGCTCGGCAAACTGAAGCGGCGGCTGGAGCCAGTCGGCTTCCGGTAAGTTGCCGTTGAGCGTTGCCAGCAGTTGCTCTAGCGCGATCGTGACGGTGAACGAGAACCGCGCCACGATCGCTCCAGTTGCGGTGGCGATCGTCAGTTCACCCAGCAGCAGATGCGTCTGTGCGTTGTTTGGAATTTCAATTTCGCATTCAAACGGCAGCGGCAACGACTGCACCGGAAGCGGTTCGCGCACTTCAGCCAACACCTGCGACTGCTGCGGATCGCGCAACACCACTTCCATCGTCAGGCCAGGAGGAATTGCCGAGGTGGAGGCTGCAATCTGTCCGTGCAGCTTGAGCAGTTCACCAGGTCGCGCCACAAAGCTGGTTTGCGTCAGCAGCAGCCGCAGTTCGCTCAGGCTGGCGAGATCAGTTGGTTCTGGCGATGGATTGAAGCTGGGTTGAGGTGCGGCTGGTTCAGCCTGTGGCGCGATCGCTTGATTCACAGCATCCGCCGCTTCCCAAAGGCGATCGGGTTCGACCGAGCGTTCATCAAACCGCTGAACCGCTTCAGCAACGGTTGCCGGAATCGCTTCTGGTTCTGGCATGCGGGCGTCAGACTGTAGCGCCGCAGCGCGCTCCCCAGACGATCGGGCAACCGCAGATTCGATCGGCAGCGGCAGCGCTTCAGCGGCAGCAACCGCCACCAACTCCGAAGGCTGCGCGGTATTTGCAGCGGGTTGATTCGTCTGCGGCCATTCCCAATCGGCTTCTTGGGCAAACACTTGAAGTTCCACAGTGGCCTGCCAGCTTTCGCCCAGCATATCGGCCATCAAGTCGCCTTGGGCGCGCAGCTCCCAGCGTCCAGGCTGAAGGTGCGTGTAGGGCATGACTACGACCAAGCCGCGATCGTTGGTTTGTGCCGATCGCATTTGCAGGCGACGTCGAGACGGATTGTCATCGAGCGATTGATGCACAATCCGAATTTCAACAGTGGCATTCTCGCGACGCGATTGTGCCACCACGCGATAGCGGCCTTCCAAAATCTCAACGGTCGGAGACTCTAGCGGCAGCCACGATCGATCGCCTTCTTTTTGCAGCAGAAATTCCCAATCTCGCATGTCAACCTCGATCGAAACCTTGCAGCGCGAACCCAACTGCACCACTTGAGCTTCAAATGCGCCTGCCGCTGCAATTTCGGCGGTTGCGTGATCGCCACTTGAATGGTGCGACTGGTGAAAGTCCTCAATAAACTATCTCAGCCTTGCCGAGATTGCAATCGTATCAACATGAGAATTTGATAAAGCACAAAATGCGAGGATGCAGTGAACGGAATGAAAGCGACAATGCAGTTTTTGGGGATTGATTTTGGCTGGCGATCGCAACCGAGCGGCCTTTGCTGCCTGCGCTGGCAGGAGAATAAGCTGCATCTTCAGGATCTGCGGCGGCTCGATGCGGTGGCTGACATTCTTGCCTGGGTGGACGCGCAAACCGAAAGCGATGCGCCTGCTTTAATTGCCGTTGATGCGCCGACCTTGATTCCAAACGCAACGGGAATGCGGCTGCCCGATCGCCTCACGCATCAGCATTTTGGCAAATATCATGCAGGCTGCTATCCGGCCAATCTCAATCGTCCGTTTGCCGATCGCACGGTCGGGCTGGGACTCAGCCTAGAGGCTCGCGGCTTTCTTCATGCTCCGACGATCGCTCCGCAAACGCTCGGACGCTATCAAATCGAAGTGTTTCCCCATCCGGCGACCGTGAATTTGTTTGGCCTCGATCGCATTCTCAAATACAAAAAAGGCCGCTTGGCCGATCGCGCTGCTGAACTTTTGAAGCTGCGATCGCTCATTCTCGACGTGCTGCCGCAGCTTGAGCCAAGCCTGCAAATCACAGAGGCCGACCTACCCGAAATTCCCCGCACGGGCACAGCCTTGAAAAATTTGGAAGATCGACTTGACAGCTTGATTTGCGCGTATGTGGCAGCGCACTGGTGGTATTGGGGACTCAATCGAAATCTGGTTTTGGGCGATGCCACCGAAGGCTATATCGTCGTGCCGCTGGCGATCGCTCCTAGCTCTGCGCCAACCCCCAAAATGTTGTTTTGAACGCAGTGTTTCAAACAGCATTTCTGTAAAATCAAACGCTGGTAATCGCTGGTGCAGTCCGCATCGACTCGAAGGAAATTTTGAATGAGCAGTAATTTAGACGTTCAACCGAGGCCACCGGAACCGGAGCAGAGCGGTTGGCAGGGCGCGATCGCCCGTCGGTTTCAGTTTGATTTTTACCAAACCAACCTCAAAACCGAAATTCTAGCCGGAGTGACAACTTTTATGACGATGGGATACATTCTCGTCGTCAACCCGCTGATTTTGTCCAACGCCATTTTCTTGAATGAGTCGGGCGATCTATTTCCGCAAATTGCCTTTGCAACGGCGATTTCGGCGGCGATCGGCACGTTTGTGATGGCGCTTTTTGCCAACTATCCGTTTGGTCTTGCTCCGGGCATGGGCACGAATGCTTTCTTTGCCTACGGAGTTGTGTTGGGACTGGGAATCGATTGGCGACTCGCCCTGTCCTGCGTCTTCGTGCAGGGAATCATCTTTATCATTTTGACCTTCACCGACATTCGCCGCCTGCTGATCTTGGCGATTCCTGCCTCGCTCAAACACGCCACAGCGGGCGGCATCGGATTATTCATCGCTTACATTGGCTTGTCTGGAGATGTGCAGGCGGGTGGAGCCGGACTGATTGTTGCGGATGAAGCCACCAAAACTGCACTTGGCAGTTTAACGCAGCCAAATACCCTGATGGCGATCGCTGGATTGTTCATCACCGCCGCCCTGATCGTCCGGCAGGTGCGAGGCGCACTGCTGATCGGCATTTTTGCCACCGCGCTACTCGCTTGGATCTTGGGCGTTTCGCCTTGGCCGACCGGGTTATTTGCGGTGCCGCCGCTGCCCACTGACATTGCAGGCCAGGCGATCGCTGGCCTGCAAAATCTCAACGCCGGAAACTTCCTCGACTGGTTTGCTGTGCTGCTGGTGTTTTTGTTTGTAGACATTTTTGACACGATCGGGACACTCACCGGAGTCGGAATGCGAGCGGGATACATCGGCGCAGATGGCGAACTGCCCCGCGCCAATCGCGCCTTAATGTCGGATGCAGTGGGCAGCACGGTCGGACCCTTGTTCGGCACGTCCAGCGTCACGGCCTACGTCGAATCGGTAGCGGGCGTGACAGAAGGCGGACGCACTGGATTTACGGCTGTCGTGATCGGGCTGCTGTTCCTGATTTCGCTGTTTTTCATTCCGCTGTTCAGCGCCATTCCTGCCTTTGCCACGACGCCCACCTTGGTAATCGTCGGCGCAATGATGCTGGCCGAGGTGCGCGAAATTCGCTGGGGCGACATGGCCGAAGTGATTCCTGCCTTTTTGACCGTGTTCATGATTCCGCTCACCTACTCGATCGCAGAAGGACTGGCGATCGGCTTTATCTTCTATCCGGTTGTCAAAGCTTTTCAGGGCAAAGCTCGCGAAGTGCCGATCGCCACTTGGGTCATCGCTGCAATTTTCGTGGCTCGCTTTGTGTTTATGACGCTGCGATTTGGGCAGGCATAGCTTAAGCATCACAAACATTGGGAGGCATGATTTCCTCGCCTCCCAATGTTGCAGCCATTGCGATCGCGGTTGTTTTTGTCAGTCGAATTCGCTAGCATGACGGTCAAATGCTTCAGTAAAATCGTCAGGCAACCTGTTAAGAACTGATGAAGCTGCATCCGACCGTTTCGATCGCGCTCTGCACCGCTGGCCTGCTGGCTGCGGCGATCGGTTCGGCACAAGCGGCTGAGTTTTCTTTCACCACTCGCTACAGCGGCAATCTGCCGACTGAAGATATTTTTCTCGATTCGATCGCGCTGGACAATAACAGAACGATCGGCAATTTTTCCCTGGTGAACCGCGCCAACATTTTGTTTAACGACCGCTACACTGGCGGAGATACAGGCGGGGCAAGTTCCGATTTGGGCGACCAGGCGACGGTCGGACTGGCTGAGCAGGCGATCGACAATGCTGATGTTGTCGCATCTTTGGGAAATCGCTATCTCAGCAGCATTTTGGACAGCGAAGATTTCGGCAAATTTTCGATCGATCTTGGCTTTGATTCGCCTGTCTCCAATTTGCTGTTTTGGGAGCGCGGCGGCAACAGCAAGCTGGATTTGCAGGCGATCGACTCGGCGGGCAATCCGATCGGTCAGTTGATAACGCTTTCCTCCGACACCTGGCAACCAGCCAACTTCACGCTCGACACAACAGAGATTGACAGCGCCCAGCCTGTTCGATCGATCGGCATTCGGCTCAGCGACTTGGGCGTTTCCGCTCCAATTTCGAGCATTCGCGTCACCAGCAATGCCGACTACAACGGTGCAGATTTCAAAGTGGTGGGAACGGCTTCGGTTCCAGAACCGGGAATGATTGCAGGTTTAGCGATCGCGGGCGGATTGCTGCTGCGATCGCGACGGGGACGGGGGCGATCGGTCTAGCTCGATCGAATTTCGTCAAGCTTTTGTCGCACAAGCTGAATATCCTGCCACATCAGCCATTTCGGGCTTCCCTGCTCACGCGAAGGATTCCGCAGCAGATAAGCCGGATGCAGCACAGGCATACACAGTCGTCCTTCCCACTCGATCCACTGGCCGCGAATTTTCGTGATTCCGCGCTTGTCTCCGGTCAAGCCGCGCACGGCAGAGGCTCCCGTCAACAGAATGATCTTGGGGTCTACCAGGCGAATCTGTTCGATCAAATAGGGACGGCAGGCCGCGAGTTCATCTGCTTCTGGCGTGCGGTTTCCGGGCGGGCGGCACTTGACAATGTTGGTGACGTAGATGTCGTCATCGCCAAGCCGAACCGATTCAAGAATTTTGGTGAGCAGTTGTCCAGCGCGTCCCACAAACGGCAGTCCGGTTTCGTCTTCATTTTGCCCTGGCCCTTCACCCACGACCATAATCGGCGCTTTGGGATTGCCGCGACCCACAACCGCATGAGTGCGCGTCTCACCCAGTCGGCAGCGATGACACTGATTGCAGTGCGTCACGATCGGTTCCAACGTTTCATATGTTCCTGGCGGAATCGGCACAGCAGCACTGGTCGGAATCGCATCGAAATCGACAGCAGGAGTCGGGGTTGCAACTTCTGCCAGGTTAAATAAATCGATTTGGTTCGCTTCGTTGGAAGGAGGCATAGAGATCGCAAAAACTACGGGTGTTGAGTGTCGGCAGTCTATCAAACCGATCGCGCTACGGTAGAGCTTATCCATTCTAGAACCTGGGTTGCCTGCGCGATCGCGCTCCGCAAGACGGATTGTTACAGAGAGATACCGTTCGATCGCGAATCAGGCATGATCGGAAGTATCTGACAGGAAGTGCAATGGCTCGATCGCTGCGATTTGACGACCGACATGATGCTGGGGTGCAGCTTGCCGAGGCAGTTCGCGCCGAAGTGGACAAGCTGGGCATTGTGGCGCGTTCGATCGTCTGTGCCTTGCCCAGAGGCGGTTTGCCCGTTGCCGCCCCGATCGCCCAAGCCTTGAACTGTCCGCTAGATGTGATCGTTGCCAAAAAAGTAACGCGCCCCGAAAATCCGGAATTGGCGATCGGAGCCGTCACCGCTGATGGACATATTTTGCGATCGCGTCAGGAGACCTTCACACTTTGGCAGTCCGGGTCGTGGCGCACCGCATTGACTGAGGCACAAGCCAAAGCCAAAGATCAGCTTGAGCAGTTCGCCCCGCTGCGCCCGCAAATTGATCTGGCAGGGACGATCGCCATTTTGGTAGATGACGGCATTGCTACGGGTTTGACGATCGCTGTTGCTGCCCGCGCCCTGCGCCACAAACATCCTGCTGCCCTGCTGATTTGCGCTCCGGTTGCGCCGCTGCGGATGCTGAATTTGTTGCAGCAGTGGGGCGATCGCGTCGTTGTTCTCACCGCACCCAGTCAATTTAGCAGCGTCAGCCGCTTCTATACGGCGTTTCCGCAAGTGAGCATGGAAGAAGCGATCGCGTGTTTGACTCGTCAAAATGCTGGACTGTCTGCTCCCTGACCGCTGTGCGAAAAATCATTGACAATCCCTGAAGTCATCGCTGAGACTTCAAAAAGATGTGGAGTTCGGCCTATGAGCTTATCGGAACCTTCGATCGATTTGGTGGCAGCCTTGAACGCGCTCGATCAAAAGCTGCGCCAAACTCCAGACCCGGATGCGTTCTATCAGCGCGGTCGCATTCACGCCAAGCTGAATCGCGTTGCCGATGCGATCGCCGACTACAGCAAATCGATTCGATTTAAGCCGACAGCGGCAGCGTTTTTGCAGCGCGGAATGCTGTATTTGATCGAGGGCAATCCCGGACAGGCGATCGCGGATGCTCAACGCGCCCTTCAGCTTGAAAAATCCGCTGCGGCCTATCAGCTTTTGGGCAAAGCCTACGCTCAGCAGGAAAAATTCGCCGACGCGATCGCTGCCTACAAGCAAGCCGCCCAGCTTCATCTCGATCGAGCCAACAAAGACCATGCGCGACTTTGCCTCGATCAAATTCAGACGTTGCAGCGGTTGGAATCTCAGCGGCAATCGACTCAAATCGTTCTGCCTGCTCCGCGCCAATTCACGTTTGATCCCGTTTCCATACCGGATTTCTTGGAGAAAATTCGATCGAAAATTGAGCAGGGAAACTATCAAGAGGCTCAGTTTGATTTAACCTGGCTGCTGAACCTGGAGCCGCATCACATTGAAGCACTTTGCTTGCTCAGTCAAGTTCAGGCCAAATTGGGTGATGCAGCAGCGGCGATCGCCACGATCACCAAAGCGCAAAAGCTCGATGCCAAAAATCGCGACATTCAAATGCAGCGGGCAATTGTGCGATCGCTGATCGGTGATGCGGCAGGCGCGATCGCTGACTTCACCACGCTGATTCGCGAGGACAGCAGCAACGCCGAACTGTACCTGCAACGCGCTCAGGCGCATGGACGAGCAGGCGATTGGGAAAACGCCTTTAAGGACTACTCCAATGCGATCGGAATTGCGCCCCAAAATGCCGCTGCTTACTTTGCGCGAGCTTCTGTTCAGCAAGAAATGGGCGAACTGGACGGCAGCATTGCCGACTATCAGCAGGCCGCTTCGATCTGGTTCGATCGCAGCGATGCGGCGATGCATCAAAAAGCCTTGGCGCAAGCGAATTCACTGCGAGACACCCAAAAAGCAAAAGCAGCCGCAGAAGCCGCGATCATTCGCGTCCCAATCAAATATCGCATCGGCGGCATTCCCGTAATTGAAGCTGTGTTCAACGGTCAATATACCTTTGATGTCGTGCTAGATACCGGGGCGGGGCGATCGCTCATTTCGCAAAAAATGGCGTATGCCCTCAACATTCAGCCCACCGGACGCGCGTGGGGACGACTGGCCGATGGGCGATATGTCGAGTTTGATTCGGGCTGGGTACGATCGATCGCGGTTGGCGGCGCGATCGCCAAAGACATTGAGGTGATGATCGCGCCGTCCGAGGTGGAAGCGCTGCTCGGACAAGACTTCTTAAGCGGCTATCACGTCCGTCTGTTGCCAAATGAAGTCGAGTTTTATCGATAGCAGGCTGAAGGATGAGTAAGGGCATGACAAGGCCGTGCCCCTACGGAGATTAATGCATCACGTCCAATACAAAATCTTGGCTTGCGGGAAGCGGCGATCGATCTCGCGCTCAAAGAACGCCTTTAGCGTCTTCATCGTCTCGCCGTCATACACATACTTGACGCCGCCGAACTTGTTGCGCTTGATTACGCGGCCTGCCTCGTCCAGATCAAGCTTGCTGTTGGGATACCAGGACTGTAAGACTTCCTTTGATCCGGGCGTGAAGCGGTGTGAAATCAGCTCAAAGGTGAGATCGCAATCGAAGTCTAAAGCAGACTCGATCGCGTCAAACAAATCGCGGTAGTGCTGCTCCCAATCTTCCACAGGCATAATCGGCGCAATCACCAAACCGATCGGATAGTCCGCCTGAGCCAGCTTCCGCAGTCCTTGCAGCCGATTGGCAACAGTGGCCGTGCCGCCTTCAAGCTTGGTCGAAATGGGGGCAGCATTAACGCTGACTCGACAGCGCGTCCGCCCGTTGTGCGGCAGGTCGAGCAGACCATCAACCGCATCGAACTTCGACACCCAGCGCAGTTGAGCGCGATCGCGCGTGCCAAAATAGCGAATGCACTCGGCCAAACTTCCGGTCAAATGTTCGATTCCCAGCGGATCGGTGTAGCAGCTTACCTCAAAGCTCGTCTGCGCTTTGTTCTCGTAGCCGCCTAAATTCTCAAGAATCTGTGGCAGATTCGCATAAGCGCGAATCACAGGCGGGCCAGACAAACTTCCGGCCAAATAGCAATACTGACAGTGGGCGGGACAGCCCTCCGCCAGGTGAAACTGCCAGTCGGCAGACGGCGGAATTGGGCTGAGCTTCAACTGGCTCGGTGGAGCCGTCACAACGGCAAAGGTACGCTTGGCGATCGCATAAGTCTCGCGCTCATCTTCGCCCCGCACTCCGGTCAAGCGGTTGCGCGGCAACTCCTCAACAGGCAAATTCAACGCCTGAACGCGCTCCAAAATCTGCTGACCCCAGGGCTGCTCCAGGGCGGCGGGGGTGAATACGACGCGCTCCGGCATCCAGAGACGAGTCGGACGAGTGGACGAGCGATCGATCGTAGAAGCTTGCATGAAAAAATCGATAAAGGACGAGTGAAGCGATTGGGCTGAAGGCGGAAAATGCTTCAGCCCACAATCAAACTACTCTTCGAGAACGGTGCGGATACGACGCTCTAGGCGCTCTAGGTCAAGTCCGCCCTCGTCGCGAGCAATGCGGCGAACAGTGGCATTGACGTTGTTTAACTCAGTGAGCAAATCGCTGAGAATCTCTTGCTGCTGGCGTGACTGCGTAACCTCGCGCGGCTCTTGGACGAGATCGCGCACGATCGAATCTTCCGCCCGCGAAGCCACCAGCGGATCTTGCTGACCCTGCACATGCACAAACGTCCGACGACCGGGGCCGCGATCTTCGTCAATGGGAAGCACGGAAGTCACCTGATCCGATCGCACATACTTACCGTAACCGAGATGAACGAGTACCGATGACTGAATTCTCATACTGCTGGAAAGCTCTTCTATAGTTCTATTGTGACCGATCGCAAAAGGTTTGAAAGGCGCACGGCAAGCGGATTTCCGCCATTTTAAGGTAGGGTTTGAGTACGGCAAACTTCACCGTTTCGGTAGGGCGATCGCCTGTCATTTTTGTGTTCTTCTATACACTCATCAATCCAAAAACTACGGGAACGAGCCGCATAAGTTTGACTGAGGGTCGATCGCCTGGCTTGCCTCTTTCCAAAGGGGTTAATCCATCAAAAAATCCACGCTCGATGATCTCTCAGTTGATAGATGGCGGAAGTAGGGAAAATTCGGTCAACTAATAAATGAAGTTAGTTAACGAAACGGGAATTTCAGCGATGCCCATGCGACGTGTAAATATCGGTTTGAGCGACGAGCAGCGCGAAGGCGTTTGCAAATTGCTGAACGAAAATTTGGCAAATTCCTATTTGCTGCAAATTAAAACCAAGAAATATCACTGGGATGTGACCGGGCCGCAGTTCCAATCGGTTCATACCTTGTTAGAAGAGCAATATCAAGCGCTGTCGCAAAACATTGATGCGATCGCCGAACGTACCCGCGCCCTTGGTTTCTTCCCCTTGGGAACGGCTCGTGAATTTGTTGAAGTCGGTTCGCTCAAGGAACATCCGGGCGATATCCCAATGGCGACTGAAATGATTCAACGTCTGCAAAGCGACCACGAACACATCATCCGCACGCTGCGCCAGCACATCGACACCTGCTCGGATGATTTCCATGATGAAGGTACGGCTGACTTCCTCACCGGACTGATGGAAGCACACGAAGAAATGGCGTGGATGCTGCGATCGTTTGTGGATGGTGAGCCGATCGAAACCGTGCACAGCAACCCCTACGAAGAAAGCAAAACTCCCGTCGGCTCGACGACCAATTCCAAATAGGAATTAACTTGATGCCTTGATTGAACTGACAGGGGCGTATAGGCTACGCCCCTGTTGCTGTATGTCCAATTCACAGCTAGAGCGATGACCAGCGCACAATTTGACTACGATCTCTTCATCATTGGTGGCGGCTCCGGTGGCGTTGCAGCGGCGAAACGAGCGGCGGCTTACGGCGCGAAAGTAGCAATTGCAGAATCAAAAGATTTTGGCGGAACCTGCGTTAATCGCGGCTGTATCGCGAAGCGATTGATGGTTTATGCTTCAGATTTTCCCCGTCATTTTGCCGCTGCCAAACGCTATGGCTGGAGCGAATGTCAAGCAGATTTTGACTGGCAAAATTTCTCGAAAGCAATGCGCGAATATTTGCAGAAATTGAGTCAATCTTCGCTCGAAAACCTGAAGAAAAACGGAATTGAAATTTTTGTCGATCGCGCCACGCTCGTCGATTCGCATACGGTGAAGTTGAGCGATCGACAGGTCACAACTGACAAAATTCTGATTGCCGTTGGCGGCAAACCCACCCGCCCCAAAATTCCTGGCATTGAACTCGCGTTAATCTCCGATCAAATGTTTGATCTGGAAAAATTGCCTCGCCACATTGCAATTATGGGCGGTGGCTATATTGGCGTTGAGTTTGGTAGTGTTCTTCGCAATTTAAACTGTGAAGTCACGATCATTGAAGCAAACGATCGCATTCTAGATGGCTTTGATTTCGATATTCAAATCGCAGTACAGCAGGGCATGAGCGATCGCGGTGTTCAGTTCATCACCGGATCAAAAGTCAAAGGATTAGAAAAAGATGGCAATGCGATTCGCCTGTCGATCGATGGCAACGACGGATCTAAAACAATAACCGCTGACCTTGTTTTGTGCGCGATCGGTCGCCAACCCAATCTTGAAAATCTTGGCTTAGAATCGGCTGGCGTGGAAGTGAAAGAAGGCGCGATCGCAGTTGATGCTCTCAGCCGCACTTCTCAATCCAATATCTTTGCAGTTGGCGACTGCACCGATCGATTGCAGCTAACTCCGGTCGCCAAAGCGGAAGGAAAAGCCGCGATCGACACAATGTTTGGCAAACGACAAACCGTCGATTACAACATGGTTCCATTTGCAATTTGTGCCCGTCCCGAAGCCGCTTCGATCGGCATGACGGAAGACGCCGCTCGCGAAAAGTTTGGCGATGCGATCGAGTGTTATCGTACTTCATTTGAACCGCTATTTCACGCCCTTGCTGCCGATGAAACGGCACAAATTAAGCTGATTGTCGATCGCCATTCTGACAAAGTTTTGGGCGCTCACATGGTGGGCGATCGCGCTGCCGAAATTATTCAAACCTTGACGGCTGCGATTAAGTTAGGCGTGACTCATGAACAGTTGCAGCAGACGATCGGGATTCATCCAACTGAGGCTGAAGAAATTTACGCGCTGTAGCGATCGCTTCTATTCCAGTAAACGTGAAGCTTGAAACTCATCGACAGAAAGAATTGACTTTCCAATGAACATTTCTCGATCGCTAAATTGCTTAAAGCGCTCAAGGTCGTAGCTCCAGAACTCGGAGTCACTGTATAGCTCGATCGAAGCGAACTTGAGCAAGAATTCATGCGCTTCTTGAACAAGCAATAAGCTTCCAGCTTCTCTAATTAACCGAAGTTGCTCGACAGGAACGAATTGAGGAAATTTCAGAAATTTGCAGTCGTAACAGGCCAAGAAAAATCTTCGCTTGAGAATCGTAATCACTTCCAGAAAAAACATGCCCTTCCCTCGATCGTAACGGAAAGGGTAAACCGTTCCATTTGCCAGCAAAGGAATGTCATCGAGCAGGCTTACTTCACTCAGTTTTTTCCTGCTGGCGGAATCTAGATGAGAAGTAATCAACATCTTCTTAAGAAGCGATTCAATTCCAATGACCTCTTGATAATTAAACAGTTCAATAACAAAAGCAGTTCTACACATTACCTCGAAGCAATCTCGGTCAGAAATTTTATATTCTCCATTAATACCTTCTACATAGCTGACGCTGAGGTTATTGAACGTCCAGCTTGCCGAGGTTTGAGCGTACTTAACTCCTGTGCACTTTATCAGAAAATATTTAGATTCGCTCTGTACACCCACATACAAATCACGAAGACCTGGACTGTAATAGAAAAAGGTCGCCTCTAAACCAGTAAAATAATTTGTGATTTCAATAAAATGCTCGAAGTGGTCTCTCGGATAGTTTTGCATTTTTGTTTGGCTCAATTTCAGACCGATTTCACCATCGTCTCATTTACTCTTCACAGCAGGCGCTTTGAAATCCTGATGTCGGACGAATTTCTCGGCCAAGTGTTAGCCTGAAGATAGTGTTTTGCGATCGCCTGTGTCTTCTGTTTTCGCTGCTGAGCAGCTTTTGTTTACGCCTGCTGTTGCCGCGCCGGATGCAATTCCGGTGATTTTTGCGTTTCCAAATGAATACAGCGTCGGCATTACTAGCTTGGGCTATCAAATTGTTTGGGCGACGTTGGCAATGCGATCGGATGTGCAGGTGAGTCGCCTGTTTACCGATTTGCATGAACCGCTGCCGACTGAACCGGAACTGTTTGGCTTTTCGCTGTCTTGGGAACTCGATTACGTCAATGTCTTGAATTTGCTGGAGTCGAACGACATTCCGATCGCCAGTCGCGATCGCACTGAGGCACATCCAATTGTGTTTGGCGGCGGTCCGGTTTTGACTGCAAATCCTGAGCCGTTTGCCGATTTTTTTGATGTCATTCTGCTTGGTGATGGTGAAAATTTACTGGGTGAATTGATTGCAGCTTACGGACAGGTTCGCTTTGTCGATCGCGCTGAACAGCTTCGACATCTCGCACAAGTTCCGGGCGTTTATGTTCCCAGTTTGTATGAGGTGATATACGAAGGAGCGGATGGCGAAATCCGATCGATCGCTCCCGTTCGTCCAGACATTCCAACTCAGGTGATGAAGCAAACCTATCGCGGAAATGTGCTGTCTGCTTCAACCGTTGTGACGGAAAAAGCGGCCTGGGAAAATATTTACATGGTCGAGGTTGTGCGAAGCTGCCCGGAGATGTGCCGCTTTTGTTTGGCGAGCTATTTGACGCTACCGTTTCGGACGGCGAGTTTGGAAGAATCATTAATTCCAGCGATCGATCGCGGCCTTGCTGTCACCAATCGCCTCGGTTTGTTGGGTGCATCCGTTACGCAGCATCCAGAATTTGATGCGCTTTTGGACTATCTCAATCAGCCACAGTTTGATGATGTTCGCCTCAGTCTTGCCTCGGTTCGCACGAATACTGTGACGCCGAAACTTACGAAAACGCTGGTCAAACATGACACGAATTCGATTACGATCGCCGTCGAAACGGGAAGCGATCGCCTGCGCGAATCGATTAACAAAAAGCTAACGAATGACGAAATTATTCAGGCGGCAATCAACGCCAAAGCAGGCGGACTCAAAGCGCTAAAACTTTACGGCATGGTGGGCTTGCCTGGAGAAACTTCTGACGATCTCGATCGCACAGTCGCAATGATGCGTGATGTCAAAAAAGCCGCGCCGGGACTGCGGTTAACATTAGGATGCAGCACGTTCGTTCCCAAGGCGCATACGCCATTTCAGTGGTATGGCGTGAATTTGGAAGCGGAAAAGCGGTTGAAATCTTTGCAGAAGCAATTGCGTCCACACGGCATTGATTTTCGCCCCGAAAGCTATAGCTGGTCGGTGATTCAAGCTTTGATTTCACGAGGCGATCGCCGCATTGCCAAACTACTCGAATTAGTGCGCCACTACGGAGATACTTTAGGCAGCTATCGCCGCGCTTTCAAGGAACTGCGGGGACAGTTGCCGCCGATCGAATTCTACGTGCATGATGACTGGAAAATCGATCGCGTTCTGCCCTGGAGCCACATTCAAGGCGCGTTGCCCGCTGCAACTTTAGTTAAACATCGGGAATCGGCGCAAGCGGTTCTTCTATAGAAAAAGACGAAATTGCTCACCTCAAATTCTCCCAACTCGATCGATTCATCGCGTAAATTCCCACATCCAAATTCTTAAATTTTGTCGATCGTTCGTATTGCATTCCGACTCGCTGAGCAACACGAATCGATCGCACATTTTCCGGCTCAATAATGCTGATTAGTCGATTCCGTCCTAACTGCCCGAAGCCAAAATCTCGTGTGGCGCAGGCGGCTTCAGTTGCCAATCCTTTGCCCCACCAAGCACGAGCAAATCGATAGCCAATTTCATCTTCGTGCTGACCGTCTAAATCTTCCCAAACGAGCAGTCCGCATAGGCCAATTAACTGATTGCTCGTTTTTTCGATTACGGCATTGAGGCCATAGCCATTTTTCTCGTAAGCAATCGGGGCGCGATCCAGCCATGCTCGAATTTGATCAAGGTTAAATGCACCCGTCGTTGAAAATCGCATCACCTCCGCATCGCCAAAAACGGCTTGCAGATCTTCAGCATCGTCTGGCTGAAAGTGGCGCAAAATTAATCGGGACGTTTCAGCAACAATCATTTTAGAAAGGGGCGGGCGAGGAAGAAACTACAGATTGATTTGGCATCGATCGATTCACCTTGGGCGATCGCTTTTTCGAGTTCTTCTGGTGTCATCAAAATCGGTTCAAGATCTTCGTCATCATCTTGATTGGGTGGCGCTTCAAGCTTTTCTAAATCGGTGGCAAGGTAGGCGTAGATAATTTCATCCGAGTAGCCTGGAGCCAGAAAGAATTCGCCTAATTTCTGCCAGGTTTGAGCGCGATATCCGGTTTCTTCTTCGATTTCGCGGCGAATGGTGGTTTCGGGGTCTTCGTGTTTTTCGATCGTGCCTGCGGGAAATTCGAGCAGTCTGCCCTGAGCAGCAAAGCGATATTGCCGCACCAACACGAGTTTGCCCTCAGGCGTGACGGGTACGGCCAGTGCGCCGCCCGGATGCCGAACGCATTCCCATTCGCCTTCCGATCGATTCGGCAAGCGCAGCCGATTGACTTCAAAGTTGAACTTGCGGCCTTGATAGAACAAGCGCTGCTTGAGGAGTTGGGGCGGTTCGGAGCCTGTAGGCATAGAGTTAAGAATTCGGGGTGAGGGGTTGGGGCTGCGCGAGGTGAACGCCAGAACAGTCTACTGCTTGGGCAAGGGTAGCGATCGATTGCCCGGAGACGGGTTCGATCCAGTCCGGAGCGATTTCTGCAAGCGGGACGAGGACAAAGGCGCGATCGATCATGCGGGGATGGGGAATTTGCAGTTGCGGCAGGTCAAGGATCACGTCGCCATACAGCAACAAGTCGAGGTCGAGCGATCGAGCGCCCCAGCGTTCGCGGCGGATGCGACCAAATTGCGCTTCGATCGTCAGCAGCGTTTGCAAAAGTTCCAGCGGCTCAAGCGTCGTGGTCAGCAGGGCGCAGGCGTTGATATAGTCCGGCTGTGGTGGGCCAACGGCAACCGTTTGATATTGATGAGAATAAGCGTCGAGGCGAATCTTTGGCGTTCTTGCCAGTCGCTCGATCGCCGCGTCTACGATCGCCTTTGAATCTCCTAAGTTGCTGCCAATGGCGATCGCGACGGGAGTGGCGGAAACAAAAATGCTCAAGCGTTCTACCAGGTAGGGTCAACAAATAGATTAATCGTCAACTGCGCTTGTCCGGCAGGAACGGCAGAAATGCAGGCGCAGATCAATTCACCTTCGTTGATTTCGACTTCGCAAGCGTGGCAAGACCCCATCAGGCATCCAGTGGGAATAGTCAGTCCGGCACGACTGGCAACGCGCAACAGCGGTTCCCCGACTTCGGCTTCGATCGAAACGTCATCCGGCAAAAAGTGAATGTGAACACTCATAACTCAATTCTAAAAACTTCTGGAATTTGTTCGCGGCTGCGAAATAAAAGTTTGATCGCCAAAAAGGTCGATCGCTCAATCATTTTGACACCAAAAAGTTGATCAGAACGAAGCGCGATCGCGTTTTCAAGAATGGTAAGATTTTGAACAAACAGCAGCCAATGAGTAATATTTTACGCTCAGGCAATAGGTAGAAAAACTTAGGCTTTTCTTGAATTCAAGCGGTTCGATCGAGCCTTGCTTGAAATTCCAAGTCAAGCCGCCTGTGCATCAGCAACTGTTGTTTCTTCAGACAGATCGGTACGTTGCACCGAAAGGGTTAGGGATAGTAAGCGCATTTGGAATTGACCAGTGCGCTTATTTTTTTGCTTCGCTGGTTTGTGCGGCATCGATCGCTTTCATAATCGGCGTCAGGTCGAGATGCGGATCGATCGCATCGGCCAAAGCTTCTAGCATTGCTTCGCGCTGATCGCGATAGTTAGAAATTCCGGTCGGCAACGACTTCAAACCGCGCTGCTGCCTCAGCCGATTCAGCCAAGCTCGCCGCCAAGGACCGTTATCAAAAATGCCGTGCAGATACGTTCCCCAAATCGACTGCGTGACATCCACAACGCCCAAATTTTGATCGTCGAACATCGGTCGGTAGGCAATGCCACCTTCTGCATCGCTCGGCTCTAGATGGCTGCGTCCCTGATGAATTTCGTAGCCCGACACGGGCAACCCTGCCTGCGGAAAATTCGAGCTAACCAAGCGCTGACGCGCAATTTTCTGTCCGGTGATCACCGTCCGTAGGGGCAGCAGGCTCAAGCCGCGATAGCGGCCTTCTTGCCCTTCGATGCCTTCCGGATCGGCCAGCATTTTGCCCATGATCTGATAGCCGCCGCAGATGCCCAAAACCGTGCCGCCTGCGGTCGCATAGTTTTGAATCGCTTCCGCCAGTCCTGTCCGCTGAAGGGCGATCAAATCTGCGATCGTCGTTTTTGATCCGGGAATAATCACCGCGTCCGGATAGCCGAGCGAATCTTTGGGGCCGACATAGCGGACGTTGACGGTTGGCTCCGCTTCGAGCGGGTCGAAATCCGTGAAGTTGGAAATGCGGGGCAGACGGATGACGGCGATCGTCAAATCCTTTGTCGTGCTGCTGGTTTGTCGGTCAAGCAACGCCAGCGAATCTTCAGCGGGAAAGGACTGATCGAGATAGGGAATCACACCGATGACCGGAATTCCTGTGCGCTCTTGCAGCCAGTCGATTCCCGGTTGCAGGAGCGATCGCTGCCCCCGAAACTTGTTGATCACCACGCCTTTCACCAAATCGCGCTCGTCTGGATCAAGCAGTTCCAGCGTGCCGACAACATGAGCAAATGCGCCGCCGCGATCGATATCCACCACCAAAATGGTCGGAGCGTTGAGGTGTTTGGCGACGCGCATGTTGGTGAGGTCGCGATGCTTGAGGTTGATTTCTGCCGGACTGCCTGCGCCCTCGCAAACCAGCAGATCAAATTCTTCGCTGAGTCGGCTGAGCGATTCTTCGATCGCCTGCCAGCCCGTGTCAAAAAACTGCTCGTAGTAATCGGCAGCGTTGATCCGCCCGATCGGACGACCTTTGAGAATGACTTGCGAAGTTGCGTCGCCCTGCGGCTTGAGCAAAATCGGATTCATTTCAACTTTCGGCGCGACCCCTGCCGCCCAAGCCTGCACTGCCTGCGCGTGACCGATTTCACCACCGTTTCCGGTCACATAGGCGTTGAGCGCCATGTTTTGCCCTTTGAACGGGGCAACGCGCCAACTGCGGCGGCTTAAAATTCGGCAAATCGCCGCTGTCAGCAGCGATTTACCTGCGTTGGATGTTGTGCCCACCACCATGATTGCTTTCATTTGAAATCTCCCCTCTTGCTCAGGCATCGATGTTTATTGCAGCCAGCTTGGTAGGCGAACCCAGCGATTTAGCAGGTTCAGCAAGCGATCGATCAAGCTTGGTTTTGTCCAGCCGCCGTGCTGCCACTTCTCTACCAGTTGCCGACCCAAGGGCGTCAGCCGAAAGCTGTCGGTCAAGCCTTGCCCATCCACTTCGCGCCGCAACAGTCCCACTTCGATCAGCCACAGCAAATCGACTTCCGCCGCTAGTTCTGCAATGGGACGGCGGGTATAGCGATTGGCAACTCCGGCACTTCCGGCGATCGACCGCAGGTCAACGCTTTGGTAGCGCATCGTATCAAACAGCGGCAGCAAAAATGGCGTACAGCGAACGGCGCGTTCTGCCCGTTCGATCGTGCGGCGCGGATAAGAGATCGATTGCATCGAGGCAAAGTTCATGAATTGATCAAGAGAAGTTCACGTTTCTGGAGTGGCGCACTGGTTCGATCGCTTCCGTAGATTTACGGTTGGCATCGAACAAATGCAAAGAAATGATGAAGCCTTTATCTCTTCTCGTCTATCTTAGGCGTTTCTCAGGAAATTTCGCCCGATCGAGAGATTACAGATTGACAAATTACAGTGCAATCGCGGCACTACTGAAATTCAAGATTTCGTAGCGTCCTACACAATTCCTCTGCTGGTTCGCTGATATTTCATTAACTATTGGCAATTCCCCACCGGGAGAACACCGAAAAACTGAAGAACTTTAGCTTCTAGGGTTCCGGATCTGGCGATCGACTGGTCCAAGAGAAGCGAAGCTGGTGACAAGCCAGCTACACGGCGGGACAAAAGCCCGGGAGATGCAGCAGTCGCAATGGCTGTGGCTGATCTCTTGCGTTTGGTTTAGGAGTCAGCCCCCAAGCATAGACACCTAAAACGAGCGAGATTTATGACAGAAACTCCTTTATTCCAAAGTCCAGACGGCAACGACGGGCGATCGGAAGCCCAACGCGCCGTTGAAGCCGAAGCCCGCTTGCCGTTCACCGGATGGCAGCAGGAAGTCGCCAAAGGACTCGAATACGGCTTAGAAGGCGCTCACAGCATCAAAGACCGCCGCATCCCCACCTTTTCGCGGGGCGAACTGCCGCACTTTGCCGGAATCAACACGTTTCTCAAAGCGCCGTATCTAGAAGATGTGCGGCGGGTGGGTGAGTACGATGTGGCGATCGTCGGCGTTCCGCACGATTCCGGTACGACCTACCGACCCGGAACGCGCTTTGGGCCACAGGGAATTCGCCGGATTTCCGCGCTCTACACACCCTACAACTTCGAGCTGGGAATCGACTTGCGCGAACAGATTACCCTGTGCGACGTGGGCGACATCTTCACGATTCCCGCCAACAACGAGAAGTCGTTCGACCAAATCTCAAAAGGCATCGCGCATATCTTCAGTTCTGGCGCATTTCCGATTATTTTGGGTGGCGATCATTCGATCGGATTTCCAACTGTGCGCGGCGTGTGTCGGCATCTGGGCGATAAGAAAGTCGGAATTATTCACTTCGATCGCCACGCCGACACACAGGAAACCGACCTTGACGAGCGGATGCACACCTGCCCCTGGTTCCATGCCACCAACATGGCGAACGCACCCGCCAAAAATCTTGTCCAGCTTGGCATCGGTGGCTGGCAGGTTCCTCGCGATGGCGTCAAGGTTTGCCGCGAACGCGAAACCAACATTCTGACAGTCACGGACATCGTGGAGCGCGGCATCGATGCCGCCGTTGATTTCGCCCTCGATCGCGCTCTAGACGGAACCGATTGCGTCTACATCAGCTTCGACATCGACTGCATCGACGCGGGATTTGTCCCCGGCACAGGCTGGCCAGAACCCGGCGGACTTTTGCCTCGCGAGGCTTTGGCACTGCTGGCAAAAATCATTCGTCGCGCTCCGGTTTGCGGACTGGAAATTGTCGAAGTTTCCCCGCCCTACGACATCAGCGACATCACCGCTTTGATGGCAACGCGGCTCGTTTGCGACACGATGGCGAATTTGGTGCTGTCCGGTCAATTGCCGCGCCGTGAAAAGCCCGCCTACATTCACGCCGAAGCAAACATGAACGTTGACGCAGCTTGGACGTGAGCCATGCACGAAACCGACATGACCAAAGCGCTGATCGTCACCGTCCGCAACTGGTGGAACGAGCAGCCCGATCGCCCACAGATCGATCGCGTCCACCTGACGATCGGCCAGTTCACCTGCGTCGAACCTGTCAGCCTGCAATTCGCCTTTGAAGTACAAACTCGCGGCACATTCCTGGAAGGCGCAGAACTCGTGATTTCCGAAACGCCCTTAATCGCCTTTTGCCACACCTGCCAGCAAGAGTATCGTCCGGAAATTGGCATTCAATATGCGTGCCCGACCTGCCATGCACCGATGGAGGATATTCGATCGGGACGGGAGTTGAAGATCGATCGCGTCGAGTGTGCCAGATTAGACTCGTCCTCAACGTGCAGTTAAGTATGGCATCACTGGCTGAATCTTCACAAGCAACTCAACTGCTCACCCAAGCACTACAGCTAGGGGAGGCAGGCTTAGATCTGGTCGTGCAGTCGCTTCATCATCCGAATGTTGCCATTCAGACAGCGGCTTATCATCTGCTCAGTGATCGTCCAGAACCTAGCATTCAATTTGCGCGATTGTGGGACGCACCCTACCATGCGCTCCGTCCCCAATTTCAGGTGGAAGGCAGAACTGCTGGGAACGACAATCTTTTTGCGATCGCGCCCGATAGCCAAGAATTAGTCGTTGTGGATTTTCACGGCACAATTCAAGTTTGGAATTTGAAATCTGGAGAACTGGTTGGCAGCTTGCCCGGAGACGGCAGTTTCGGCTTCAGCAAAAATCCCTACGTTGCCTCGAAAACGTTGGGTGCGATCGCCATCCACCCCGACGGTCAGACGATCTGGATCGCCACCGCAAACGGCACGATCGAACAGCGCAGTTTGACAACGGGCGAGTCGGTTCGCACCCTGCAAGGCATCAAACATATGCGATCGATGGCGATCGATGCTGCCGGACAACTGCTGTTAGTCGGCGGCAACTTGGTAGAAGCAGGAGTCGATCTTTGGAATTTGACCACGAATACCGTGCAGGCGCATTTCAAGCAGATGGCTCAAGAAGTGGCGATCGCGCCAGATGGATCTGCGATCGCCACTTGCAGCGGTGTATCGGTGTCGCTTTGGGATACGCAAGGCAACTGGTTACGATCGCTGCCCGGTAGCAGAATGGCGTTTATGCCAGACAGTCAGACGATTGTGACTTGCACTGCTCATCAGGTGCAAGTCTGGCAGGTGCAAACGGGAGAACTGCTGCATCAGTTTGAAGAGAAAAATTCAATCTCGAGTTTGGTGGTGAGTGCGGATGGACAAGTGGTTGTCCTCAATTGCGGATTTGTCAAAATTCGCAGTCTTGCCACCGGGGAGCTGTTGGGCGTGGTGGATAAAGACACGCCCTATTTTCAACCGATCGCCCTTAGCCCCGACAGCTACAGCCTCGTTGTGAGCAACAGCAAAATCTATGTGCATCGCAACCGTCGAGCAGTTCTGCTATCTGAATCGACGATGAGCGATTTCGATCGGCTGTTTTGGCTGACGAACCGACGGCAGCATTTTGATCCGCGCTTTCAGATGGCGGGCTACACCGAAGAAGGCACGGTGCGAAACATTCTTCAGCGGGCGGCGGAATATGGATTGACGATCGCCGTTGACGAATTGCGCCGCCGGATCAAGCGAGTGGAACAGCGTGGCTACTACCGATATGTCCTCAGTCGCGACGAACTGCCGATGCCCGATCGCGAAGCGCTCCCCGAAGGGTATCGCCCATTGAATCTGGATCGTCCCGATATCGACACACCCGTTACCGTCCCCCCTTCGCCAGAATACGTTGAGGGTTGTCCGTACAACAACACGGAATGGTGTAGCCCCTAACCAAACGATTTGTCCACTTCTATTTCGATCGACTCCTATGCACCAAACTTTTGACGCCGCTCTCGAAATCAACCTGCTCCACGCTAACCAGCAAGGCGCAGACCACAATCGCGCTCACTTTGACGAATGGGGAATCACCTGCCTCAACATCATGAGCAGTCCGGGAGCCGGAAAAACCGTTTTGCTGGAACGCACTCTTGCTGCCCTCAGTTCCGAACTGCAAATCGCCGTGATCGAAGGCGACATGACGACTGAATTGGATGCCGATCGCCTCCGACAGTATGGCGTTCCCGTCATCGCGATTAACACGGGTCGATCGTGCCATCTCGATTCCAAAATGGTCGCAGGCGGCATTCACCAGTTTGAACAGAATTACAACCCAAATAAGTTTGATCTGATGCTGGTTGAAAACGTGGGCAATCTCGTGTGTCCGGCAGAGTTTGAAGTCGGGGAACATGCGAAAGTTGCTTTGCTCAGCGTGACGGAAGGTGAAGATAAACCGCTGAAATATCCGGTCATGTTTCAGGCGGCGGACTGTTTGTTAATTACCAAAACTGACCTTGCGCCGTATTTGGATGTCGAGATCGATCGAATTGCCGCCAACGTTCGCCAGATGAATCCACACGTCACGATCATTCCGGTTTCAGCCAAGACGGGCGAAGGATTGGATCAATGGTTTGACTGGGTGCGATCGAATCTACGTCAGCGGAATTCTGTTGCGATCGCTACTGCTTCATCTCAGTAATTGCGCCTTTATTAAAGTCAAGCAGATCGCATTAATTTTCCTCACCATTAGAACTTCATGAAACTCCGTCGTTGGCCGTTGCTCGGAGCCGTATTTCTCCTGAGCTTATTTGTTAGCGTTGGCTGCGCTCAAACTGCGCCTACTGGTGGTGCGGCTTCTGTGGGTGGTGCGCCGATTTCGATCGGGTTTAGCGCGTGGCCGGGATGGTTTCCCTGGCAGGTGGCAACCGAGGAAGGCTTGTTTGCTAAAAACAACGTCAACGTTGAGATGAAGTGGTTTGACGGCTACCTCGACTCAATTAACGCCCTTACAGCGAGACAGCTTGACGGCAACAGTCAAACGCTCAACGATACACTCAGTTCCATTTCTGCTGGCGCTGATCTGGTGGTTGTGCTAACGAACGACAACTCAACTGGAAATGACAAAATTATTGCGGCAGAAGAAATCAACAGCGTTGAAGATCTGTGGGGCAAAAAAGTTGCGGCAGAAGAAGGCACGGTCGATCATTTCCTGCTCTTACTGGGATTAGAGAAAGCGGGAATGACTCAGGCTGATATTGAATTTCAGCCGCTTGAAACCGGAGCGGCAGCAGCGGCATTTGTCGCGGGTCAGGTGGATGCGGTTGGCGTGTTTGCCCCGTTCACAACAAAAGCACTAGAACGTCCAGGCAGCAAAGAACTGTTTAGCTCCAAGGATTTTCCGGGGGCAATTTCCGATCACCTGGTTGTGCAGCGCAAGCTCGTTGATGAGCGTCCCGATGACGTGCAGGCGATCGTCAACACCTGGTTCAACACGATCGATCACATCGAGGAAAATCGCGATCGATCTTTGGAAATCATGGCAAAACGCGCCGCCGTTTCGGTTGAAGACTACAAAGAATACGAAGCCGGAACCAAAATTTTTCACATCGAGGAAAACCTCAAGGCGATGCAGCCCGGAAACGATATGACCTCGCTGCAATATGCCGCTAGTTCGATCAGCGACTTCCTTGTGGAAGCGGGTCTTGCTCAGCAACCGCCCGACTACAGCCGTTTGTTTGACGATCGCTTCATCAAAGCCTACGCCGCCGCCAATCCCGCCTAGGTGGAAACCATGAGCCAAACATTAGACCCGATCGATTCCAAGCTGAGTGACGATCGCCCCCGAATGTTGCCGCCAACTGTCTTTTGGCGAATCGCAGACGACATTCCCCGTCGGGTTGCGTTGATCTTAATGGTGCTGTCGATCGCCGTGCCGCTGATTTTGTGGTGGGCGATCGCGCAGTCGGGCATCGTGCAGCCGATGTTTTTACCGACTCCTGCCGCTGTTTTTGGTGCGCTGGGGCGAATGTGGACGGATGGTACTTTGCCCGTTGATATTGGCTTCAGCTTGTTTCGCGTTCTGAGTGGCTTTTTGCTGGCCGCTGTGATTTCCGTGCCATTGGGCATGTTGATGGGAACGTTTGCGAGCGTGCGATCCCTGCTGGAACCGATCATCGGCATCCTGCGCTACATGCCTGCTCCTGCCTTCATTCCGCTTTTGATTCTCTACTTTGGCCTGGGCGAAGAACCGAAAATTCTGCTGATTTTCATCGGCACGCTGTTTTTCAACACGCTGATGATCATGGATGCGGTCAAGTTCGTCCCCAAGGATTTGATCGAGGCGACCTACACCTTGGGCGGCAGTCGATCGCAGGTCGTCTTACAGGTGATTTTGCCCTATATTGTGCCGAGCATTATCGATGCCTTTCGGGTAAATATGGCGGCTTCGTGGAACCTGGTGATTGTGGCGGAACTGGTGGCGGCGACGGAAGGGTTGGGGAAGCGCATTAGCGTCGCCCAGCGGTTTTTGAAGACGGATGAAATTTTTGTGGGATTGATTGTGATTGGGCTGATTGGGTTGGCGATCGATTTGTTCTTTCGCCTGCTCCTGCGCCTCACCTGCCGCTGGGCACGCTAGGGTGTGCTTTAAACCCTTCTGGTGAATCGCATGGCCGTTGGTTGATCCCCCTAAATCCCCATAACAAGGGGGACTTTGAGGGGTGGTTTGGCTCCCTCCTTGACAAGGAGGGTTGGGGAGGATCTTAGCTTAAAACTCACCCTAGCTCACTTTCAACATTCAAAATGCACCTCGAAGTCAATCATCTCTACAAGTCGTTTGCGGCGCGTCCCCGTTCGATCGTCGCCCTCGAAGACATCAGTTTGCATGTCGAAACGGGTGAATTCGTGTGTGCGGTCGGCGCGTCCGGTTCCGGAAAATCGACTCTATTGCGCCTCGTAGCTGGGCTGGAAACGCCGACATCCGGTGAAATCTTGGTAGATGGAATGCGCGTTACGGGACCAGGAGCCGATCGCGGCATGGTCTTTCAAAACTACACGCTCTATCCCTGGATGAGCGTGGCGCAAAATGTCGGCTTTGGCCTCAAGCTGCGCGGCATTAGTCCGCAAGAGCGTCAGCAAACCGTCGCTTACTATCTTGATGTCGTTGGTCTGACAAAATTCGCGCAGTCCCTACCAAAAGAACTGTCAGGCGGGATGAAGCAGCGCGTCGCGATCGCCCGTGCCCTCGCCTCGCGTCCCAAAATTTTGCTGATGGACGAGCCGTTTGGAGCGCTGGATGTGCAGACAAAAGAAACGATGCAGGAATTTATGCTCGATCTGTGGCGGCGGACGCAAACGTCGATTTTGATGATTACGCATGATGTTGAGGAAGCGGTTTTTCTGGCGCAGCGAATTTATGTTTTGACCGCGCATCCCGGCAGAGTGCAGCGCGAAGTGAATTTGGACTGGCCGATCGATCGCACCTACACCTTCAAGCGCAATTCGGCCTTTCAAGATTGCCGCGAGGAAATTATGTCGCTGCTGCGAGGCGAAGCGGAACCCGTCACGCCACGCTAGGATCGATCACGGCGAATTCAAGGAAATTTTTGCAATGGCGCTTTCAGTTGGCACAACCGCTCCTGATTTCACCGTCAAAGACACGAACGGCAACACGGTCAAACTTTCTGACCAAGCAGGCCAAGTGGTGATCTTGTATTTCTACCCCAAAGACGACACGCCCGGATGCACCAAGCAGGCTTGCGGCTTTCGCGACCACTACGATGACTACCTCGGCCAAGAAATCAAAATCTTTGGCATCAGCCGCGACGACGAAGCTTCTCACCAAGCTTTCACTGAAAAATACAGCTTGCCCTTTCCCCTCCTGGCTGACACGGACGGCGCGATCGCCAAAGCTTACGATGTCGATGGCGGCGGCTATGCCAAGCGCGTCACCTATGTGATTGACCCAGACGGCACGATCGTCAAAGTCTACGAAAACATCAAAACCGACACCCACGCCAGCGAACTCTTGGCAGAACTCGCACGCTAGAGTGGTGCAATTTTGAAGAGATTGGTCGATTCTCCCCCGATTGGGGGAATTTTTTTAAGCGGGGCGATCGCGCCACTCAACTGCCTTTCGCTGCTTTCAGCCGACCTCCAATTACGGCGATTTCTACCGCAAGACTACTAGGCACATTTGCGGCGAGAGATGCCACAATAGATCAAACTCTGTCAACAATTTCTTTATCTTTCTTATGGTCTTCAATCCAGACAATGCCCAGTTCTTTAGTGGCAATGCCGAGGACGACCAGCCCAACCCGTTGCTGAAATATCTCCAGCACCAATCCCCTGAAGTTTTGGCGCGGGTTGCCAAATCGGTCAGCCCAGAGATTAAGCAGATCATTTCGCAAAACGTTCAGGGTTTGGTGGGCGTGCTGCCCAACGAAGCCTTTAACGTGCAGATCACAACCGATCGCGAAAATCTTGCAGGGTTGTTGGCCTCCGCCATGATGACCGGGTATTTTCTGCGGCGGATGGAGCAGCGGATGGAGCTAGAAGACAACATGGCGGGATCGCTCTCGCTCTATCGTGAAGCCGATCGATCTGAAGATAGCGATGACGCTTCCTTTTAGTGCTTCACTCACGCATCAGGACTGAGGGCTGAGCTTTCATGATGAACTCAGCCCTCAGTCCTCAACACTTTTAAACACGCCTATCGTGGTGGTAAAAGCGGTGTGGCCTGCGGAATTGTTTGCACGGTCAACACCTGCGGCGGTGTGGAATCGGGCGGGTAGAGGAACTGCACCTGCACCAAGCGGCGATCGCCCGCAGGCATTCTGAGGCGAATCAAGGGCTGTCCGGCTTGTCCGCGTCGCTGGATCAAATGCAGGTACCGTGTTTCTGGAATGCCAAAGTCGTCGGTATAGCGAATGCGAATCGTGCCGCGAAAGAAAATTTGATCGGCAGGCGGATCGAGAAAGCGCAATCCGCCGGATGTCAGCGTGTCTTCTTTGAGCGGCGTTTGAAACATCACCACGACATTCTGTACCGCATTCGTATTGTTATGGAGCGGCATCGTCAGGTCATACAGCGTGCCGTAGTTGCCGTGCGCCCGAAATGCCGTATCCGGATAGCGAGCTAGCATTGGAGCGCTTTGAATTTGCCTTGTGCCCAGCGTGCCATTATCCAGGGTGCTGAGCGCATAAGAAAACGCTTGTCCCGCTGCGGGAATGCTGAGGCGATCGCCATTCGGTTCATCGGTCAGCCGTGCTACCCACTGCGACCCCTGAGACACACCAGCCACGCGACCGTAATAGAAAGGGCGGGCATTAATGCGATCGGGCGGCGTCGGTGCGATGTCGCGAGGGCCAGCCAAACCGCCACGATTGAGCAGCGTCACCCATTCTTGGGGTGTGGGAGCGCGAAAGGTTGGAATGGGATTGAGCGGATTTAGACTCGGCACAGGTTGACCGAACAGCGCCAAGCTTGCCACATAGACGGGGCCGCTGCTGTTGAGGTGTAAAAGCGTCGATCGCCCATTTAGGGGCAGTGGCCCGGTAATCGGTGCAGGCGTCACACCCGGAGGCGTCAGCGCTTCGGGCGGGGCAAGCGTAACGTTGGGCAGCGATCGCCGCAGCGGAATCGGCGCGTTCATCAGCAGTTGCGCTCGACGGGGTGGAATCACAATTCTGGCTGGAAACGAGCTTTGGCGTTCGCCGCGCAGCAAGTCATCCATGACGCGACTTCCCGGTCCCGCAAAAACCGTACCAAGCGGATTGGCGACATAGGCTGGCAAATTATTGAACGGTGCTTCCTGGCTCAGATAGCTTGCGCCCTGCAAAACATCGAGATTCACCGTTCGCTGACCGGGATTGTAGACAATCACACCTTGATACAGCGGACGGCTATCGTCGGGCGTGCGACCTCTGGCGATGTGATGAGCAAAAAAGTCGAACCGTCCCGACAGTGGATAGTTCAGGTGTGCATTGGGAACCAGCATTCCGTCCGGCGGAAAGGTGGACAGCAAAATTCCTTCGTTTAGCACAAGTTCGGGACTGTTGCTGTTGACGACCGGAATGTTGTCTAGCCCACCGGGGAGCGGTCGCACCTGCTGAGGCTGCACGATTTGTCGTTGAACGCGGGCAGGTGGCGGTGCCGGAGCGGGCGGTGGCGTAACCGGAATTGGAATCGGAAGGGTAATTTGAGCGATCGAGAACAGCGACAGCAGCGACATCAGGACAAGCGCATCAACATCAAAGTGGACAGGAGCGATCGAAGTTTGGCGGGTGAATCACGGCTTCAACCGGATGTGCCGT
The DNA here is from genome assembly GCF_014696105.1 of Microcoleus sp. FACHB-1515. Lineage (GTDB taxonomy): Bacteria > Cyanobacteriota > Cyanobacteriia > Elainellales > Elainellaceae > JAAUTJ01. The sequence goes on along the minus strand of NZ_JACJPO010000022.1, from coordinate 21,919 downwards.
CCTTTACCATACCATTGCCAGCATGATCCGCAACCAGGCAACGCCATCAGGACACTTTTGCACAAATAATTGCACCAATGTTGAGTCATTGCACCGCACCAAGTATGTCACTCAAGCGGCGATCGTCGCTCGTTTTGATACCGCTTGCCTGAGAACACAAGTCAGATGCATAAACGGTTGAGGCATGGCATTGCTGCGTTCCCACGAGGATCTGTTCCCTTCGGGCATTTGTTCGATATGAAATCCGCTAGGGAAACTGCCTATTGCTTCTTGTCGTCATTCACTGAAGTGAATTGCTCGTTTTTGGCAGTGAGGCTTGTCATGAAGAAATACTATTTTGCAGCGCTGGTAATTGTTGCTCTTTCAACAATCAATTTGGCTTGTGTGCGATCGCCGCAGTCGCCTAGTGAAACACCTCAGCCAATTGCTTCTCCAGACAATCAGTTTCCCCGCCAGCGGATTTCACTGCCCGATCGCGTTGAACCGGGCAGTGAATTTGATGCGTTTCGATCGCGTTTGCGGCAAGCAGTTCGCGATCGGGATGTCGAATTTGTGAAAGCGTTGATTCCAGATCAAGGAGTTGCTTTGGGCTTTGGAGCGCCAATTTCAAGAGAGGCATTCGATGACATTGATACGGGCGTGGGCAAAACGGTGTGGAGTTTATTAGAACATGCGATCGCGATCGGCTGCGACGTTTCAGTACCGCAGGACTACCCAACGGTTGATGAAAATACTTTGGTTTATACCTGCCCAAATACAACTAGTGAATTCTATCGACAGTATCCCCCACCAAAAGATGCAGAAGGCGTTTCTTATGAAATGAGCCGTGTGATTGTTGTGGGCGAAAATGTTAATGTTCACGAGCAGGCGGACAGCAATAGCGCCGTAATCAATACGCTCTCAAATGAAATTGTGGAACTCGATCGCGCCACACTGGAAAATCTTTCAGAAGAAGAACGAATGGCGCTTTTTGAAATGCCCGAAGGCTGGACGCCCGTAATTTTGCCAGATGACAAATCTGGATATGTCTCGAATCGCTATGCTTATTTTCCGCTTGGAACCCGTGCAGTTTTTGGCAAAGTCGATGGTCAGTGGCAGCTTCTCGATATGCCCGGAGGCGATTAGTTTTCAACGTGCCCACTGCTGCAAAATGTAGGCGTAAAATCGATCGACATCCACAGTGTCTAACGCTAAAACTTTACGTCCACCCGCCGCAACTTTCGTGCGACCCTGAGCGCGGCCTTTGGTAATAATTTCCGTTTCCCATTCGCGCAGTTGAAAAAATTCGGGATGCGCGAGATACGAAGTTGCCAGCACATCCCAAAAATAATAGTCTTGCGGAATCACCAGCGAGTAGCACTGTCCGGCCAAGTCAGACAGTGGATAGCGTCGCTGTTTTGCCAGCTTGCGAATAAAGTTGGGCGTGACGGGAACGTTGTTGGTGATATCGAGCGGGCACATGACGATCGAAATTCCAGTTCTCCAAACGCGATCGATCGCTTCGGCATCCCAGTAGGCATTCCATTCCGCCGTACCGTCCTGCCCCGCTTCCAGGTCGATCGCGATGTTGCCCGGAACGTTCAGCGCTCCGCCCATCCAAACGAGTTCCTTAACTTTCGCTTCGATGTCGGGAGCCATGTCGAGCGCAACCGCCAGCGTCGTCAAGGGACCAGTCATCAGCAGCGTGACAGGTTCGATCGCCTCCCTCAAAACGCGCACCATCAACTCCTGTCCCGATGCTTCCAGCAGCGGCGTGGTGATTTGATCTGGCTCGTTCAAAATTGGAAAGCAGTCGATCACAAGCGAATCGCGGCGATAAAGCTGTGGAAACGGATTGATGCCGCGCACTCGGCTTTCTGCAACGGGGATTTGCGTCTGTCCAACCAGATCGAGAATTTTGCGCGTGATGCCGATCGCAGGTTCAATGTAGCAGTCGGCAGGCGTCACCGTGATCCCTAATATCTCGACGTGATCCATCGTGGTCAACAGCAACACCGCAAGGTAGTCATCCACCGCGCCATCGTGATCCATCAAGATCAAAAGTTTTGACATGGCTGTGCTCCATTTTCAGCCAATCAACATAGCACCAATTCGATCGCGCGTTCTGCTCAAAACTGAGAACTGAAGCGATCGCACAAGGCTGTTTGTCAACACTTAATCCGGTTTGCCAACCCTCAATCAAGGACGACTAAACGCTTGGCTCGATCGCGCTACGCCTGTTGTCAGGCTGACCCAGCCCAAGCCTTCGGATGTGCCAACCCAAACTTTGTTTCCAGTATCGGGCGAGATGGCGAGGACGCGACTAGAAGGTAAACCCGGAATGCTGCGGAGAACTGCACCGTTGTAGCGGTTGACGACGAATAGACCGTCGGACGTGCCAACCCAAAGATTGCCCAAGCGATCGAAGCTCACAGCGGTCACATTGCGCCCACGAAACTCCGTGACCGATCGCTGCACCTGCCCAGAAAGCGAATCCACCACCAGCAATCCCCCCGGAGTGCCAATCCACAAATCCCCTTCGGGCGATCGCGTCATGGCCTGCACGGTGCTTCCCGGCAGATCAACAACGCGGCGAAGAATCAAAGCGCTCGCCGTATCAATCTGCACCAAGCCTTCGAGCGTGCCGACCCAAAGCTGGCCGAAGGCATCCAGTGCCATTGCGTTCGCGCTGATGCCGGGAAGGTCTTGCAGCGTGGTCATCAGCAAGCCTTGGTCGGGACTGATCAGGGCAAGGCCGCGATCGGAACCGACCCACAGGTAGCCGCGATTGTCTACCAGAAGCGAAAGGACGCGATTTGACGGCAAGGCGAAGTTTTGGGCGGTAATCTCGTTGCTGCGTGGATCAACGCGCTGAAGACCCTGATAGGTTCCAACCCAGATGCGTCCGACTCGATCTTCGGCTAACGCGCCAATCAAGCGATTGGGCAGATTAATTCGGCTGAGGACTCGTCCAGTATTCGGGTCAATTTGCGCCAAGCCCTGCCACGAGCCGACCCACAGATTTCCCTGAACGTTGCGCTGAAGGGCAGGGACGCGGTAGTCCTGCTCTAGCTGCGTCGAGGGTGGAACGGCGGGCGGGGGCGGTTGCGCTTCAAAGCCGCCCGGAGCGGCACTTGGCACTTGCGCCCAGACAGGCGTTGCCATCAGCAAAAATCCGATGAATCCCAGTTGCCACGCTTGCACCGCTACTGCCTCCAAAAAGCTGAGCATCAGCATAGCTTTGGAAGGGGCGATCGCGTCAATCTGTCCTTATTGGGAAATCGATTTCACGTCTAAATCTTTCACCTGTGGCCCGGTCAACACTTCGCCCGTGCAGGTAAAGCGTCCGCCATGACACGGACAATCCCAGCTTTTTTCGGCAGCGTTCCAGTTGACGATGCAGCCCAAGTGGGTGCAAACCGCCGATCGCGCGTGCAGCGTGCCCGATTCATCGCGATAGGCAGCGATCTGTTCGCCTTTGATTTCCAGCACTTTGCCAGAACCCGGAGGAATCTCTGCCGCCGTTTTGACATCGCGCTTAAAGCGATCGAGCACAAAATGGCTGGAAATATTTAGGTTTTGGGCGATGAAGCGGGCGGCAGTGGCGATTGGTTTGATGCGACCAGGACTGTACAAATCGATCCAGGGATTGCTGCGGTTGAGGATGCTGTCAGAAATCGTGATCGCGGCGATCGTGCCGTAGCTGATGCCGTTACCGGAAAATCCAGTTGCCAAGTAGATGTGAGGATGCAGCGCGGCGGTGCCGATAAACGGCAGTCCGTCCGTCGGCTCAAACCACTGCGACGACCAGCGAAACGGAATCGACTCGACGTGATAGCGCGATCGCACATAGTCCTCAAGCTGTTCATAAGGCTTGAGCGTATTTTCTGCTGCGCCCGTTCGGTGGTCTGCGCCGCCGACGATCAGCAGTTCACCGAGTTCGGGATGGTTGTATCGGCGCGTGTAGTGGTACGGGTCTGCCGTGTCCCAAAACAGTCCGGCGGCAAGTGGCGAAGTCGTTTTCACGCCCAGCACATAGGACTGATAGGGAATGGCGCGAACGGCAGCAAGGTAGACATCTTGCAACTTAGTGATGTCGTGAATCGGCGTGTGCGTGGCGAGGACAACTTTTTGCGCGGCGATCGTGCCCTGCCGAGTGTAAACGCGAGTCGGGGAATCGCCGGAGATATCCACCACACGAGTTTGCTCGAAAACATAGCTGCCGCCGCCATCGATCGATCGCGCCAGCGCCTGCACATAGGCGACGCCGTCAAACTGTGCCTGATTGGGAAACACAATGCCTTTGGTGGTGGGAAACGGCAGCGGCAGGCTGGTGGTTGTGTTGACCTGAACGCCCAGCTTGCGGGCGGCTTTGGCTTCTGCGTCGATCGAGTCAAGATCCGAATAGGATTCGCTGTAGAGATAGCCGGGAAGATACTCGAAGCCGCAGTCGATTTGTTCTTCCTGCACAATGCTGGCGATGCGATCGATCGCGGCTCGTCTCGACTGAACGGCCAGCCGTGCAGCATCTTCACCAAAATTCGCGATCAGTTCTCGATAGCCGATGTCGGGAACTTCGCTGATATGTCCGGTGGTGTGGCTCGTCGCGCTTGTTTCGATTTCCAGCGCTTCCAAAACGGCAACCGACAGTCCCGCCCGCTTCAGCAACAGAGCCGTTGTCAATCCGGTAATGCCGCCACCGACGATCGCCACGTCCACAGCCAAATCGCGAGCCAGCGGTGGATAAGTGGTCGGGGCTGCGATCGCCTGCCAAATTGATGTTGAAGTTCCAACCACAGTGAATTCTCCTAATTTTGCCGCCACGTTGCCCAATCCACTAGAACTTGAGTGCTGGACAACTGCCGCAGTCGTACCCTTTTGGAATAGCGCAGGCAAAATCAATTCGCCATCTGCTCAAAGGAAGTTTGCGAAGTAGCTTCAGCGCATCACAATTTCGACGCGACGATTCTGCTGTCTGCCCTGCGGATTATCCGAGCCATCTGTTATTTGTATTCGGCGCAATTGGATTTGCTTCACCGAATCCTTGAGTCGTCATTTGAGCAAGGGAAATGTCACTTTGCCTACTGAACTACTGCTGAATCGCAGTTGCCCGTCGTTTAGATAGTGCCTGATTAGATAATCCTCGCCCTTTGAATCCGTGTGGCCGCGAATCTCGATCGACTAGTCCACAGTTCAAGAAATTGCCCCAAGCTAAACGGCGATCGATCGCTACAGCCTCTAACCAAAGCGGGAGTGATAAGCTAGCAGTAATCCTAGGGCTGAACCCGCGCCGAATTTATGTCAGAAGCACTACTGCGATCGCTTGTGTGGCTAGACTTTCGCCTTGCCGTTTTGTTCACCGTCCTTTTGCCGCTTGTCCTGCTGATCTGGGCATTTGTGCAAAAAAACGAAGCGATACAGCGGCTTTTGATCATTTACTGGCGCGTTTCCAGTCTGCTAGCCGTGACGGTGTATTTGCTGATTGGCGGTGCGCTTGTCAGTTTTCTCTCTGGCCCGTTGGCTCGCGTGCTGATTCCGATTAGCCTGTGGTTTTGGGTTGATCTAAACGAAGAAATTTCGGAACAGCGGCGATCGCCTCTCAAGCTTGCCTTCACCGCATGGCGCTGGGCCGTTTCGGTCTATTGCGTGTTGGGTGTGCTGGGAACGCTGCCCTTTTTGCAGTGTGCTTTTTCCCGCGCCACGTTCAGCACGCCGTTCTGCCAAGTTTGGGCAGAGCCACCGCTGCTGTATAAGCAATTTTTCCATGCCGGATCGACGCCGCAGTTTCTTGGATTTTTGGGAATTTTGGGGCTGGGCGTTTATGTGCTGTGCCTGTTGTATTTCGTCATTTTCCGACTGGGCAAGCAGGGACGATCGGCCTTGGAGCAGTAGGAGTAACCAATGGTATCGATCGCGCAACGGCTAGAGCAGTACACGCTCAAGCGTCCGGGTGAAGTGCTGCTAGTTAATGCCGAAATTGACGGCGAACCGGATCAAATTGCTATTTTCAAAGGATTTTCAAGTTCGCTGGTACGATCGACTGCCTTCGATCCGGATGTGCCCGTTTTGCCGGAATCCGCCAAGATTTTGACGATCGATCGGCTAGAAGCGCCGTTTAATCCGGCTGATCCGCGCTACATTCAACAGGCGATCGATTGGGATGCGATGCAAATGCTGCTGGCAGCAGTCGGCGTTTAAGCCGCAACTGTCGAGCTAAATCTGTGGCATCTTATCACCAAGCTTATGATCCATCGCTAGAGAGACATAAAAATTCTTGATATTGGTGCTATTCTCCACTTGAGTGTGATGTGTGGAGTGAATCGTCTTATGGTTTTGTCTTTTCCGTCCGATCGAGTGGTCAGTAATGCACCGATTCAACTGCCTGTCCGCCGCGATCGCTTCAGCCCTAATCCCATTTTGCCGCCGCGCTTGTTTGGCACTGACGGCATTCGCGGCCATGTCGGAGAACTGCTGACCGCACCGCTTGCCCTGCAAGTCGGATTTTGGGCGGGGCAAGTCTTGCAGGCCAACGCACCCAAGACAGGAGCGATCGTGCTAGGGCAAGATTCGCGCAACTCCAGCGATATGCTGTCGCTCGCGTTGTCTGCGGGCTTGACCGCTGCCGGACTGGAAGTATGGAATCTCGGCTTGTGTCCGACTCCGACCGTTGCCTACCTCGCCAACGCATCAGAGGCGATCGGCGGCGTGATGATTTCGGCCAGCCACAATCCGCCGGAAGACAACGGCATCAAGTTTTTTGGCGGCAACGGCTCGAAGCTGTCGATCGAGGTGCAGCAGCAAATCGAAGCCGCCCTGCGCGGCGAAAATGGCTGGGGCGAGATGCCTGTCCCCGCCCGCCAAGGCCGCTATCACCATCGTCCGGAACTGGTTGAAACTTATCTTGCCAGCCTCGCCAATCCGCTGCTGCCTGGGAATTTGCAAGGCATGAAAATCGTGCTGGATCTCGCTTGGGGAGCGGCTGCCAACGTTGCGCCGATCGCCTTTGAGCAGCTTGGCGCAACTGTGATTTGTCTGCACGATCGACCGGATGGCGATCGGATCAACGTCAACTGCGGTTCGACTCACTTGGCCGCGCTGCAAGCTGCCGTTGCTGAACATCAAGCCGATATGGGGTTTGCGTTTGATGGCGATGCCGATCGCGTCATGGCCGTTGATGCTCAAGGTCGCGTCGTGGATGGTGACTACATTTTGTATTTTTGGGGTCAAGCCCTGCGCCAAGCTGACCAGCTTCCCGGTGACACAATCATCTCAACCGTGATGGCAAACCTTGGTTTTGAGCGGGCGTGGCAGCAGCAAGGCGGCAAACTGATTCGCACGGCAGTCGGCGATCAATACGTCCATGCCGAAATGCTCAGGCTCGGCTCGATGCTTGGTGGCGAACAGTCCGGCCACATCTTGTGTCGGCACTACGGCGTTTCTGGTGACGGCCTGCTGACGGCTTTGCACCTTGCCGCTTTGGTGCAGCAAGCAGGCGTTCCTCTGACGGAACTGGTCGATGCCAGCTTCCAAACTTATCCGCAGCTATTGAAGAATGTGCGCGTGGACGATCGCGATCGCCGCCTCAACTGGCAGCAAGACGCATTGCTGACGAGTGCGATCGCACAGGCCGAAGCTGCAATGGGCGATCAAGGCCGCGTCCTTGTGCGAGCATCTGGCACAGAACCGCTGATTCGCGTCATGGTGGAAGCCGCCAATGCCGATTTGGTAAATCATTGGACGGATCGACTGGTTGCCGCTGTCCATGAGTACGCTGCCAGCTAGTTTTTAGCCTGCTCGATCGCACGATCGAGCAGGCTGCGGCAGTTGCCGACACCCGTTTGATACACTAGAAGCAAATCGATCGACCGAGAGATCCCACTCATGACTCAAGCAACTCAAGCTCAAGCTCGCGGCATTCAAATGACTGAGGCAGCGATGAAGCATGTGCTGTTTCTCCGCGACAAGCAAGGCAAAGATTTGTGTCTGCGCGTTGGCGTTCGGCAGGGCGGCTGCTCTGGCATGTCCTACATGATGGATTTTGAAGATCCCAGCAACATTCGCGAGAACGACGAAGTGTTTGAATATGACGGGTTCCGCGTTGTGTGTGACCCCAAAAGTATGCTGTATCTCTACGGCTTGGTGCTGGACTACAGCGACGCGATGATCGGTGGTGGCTTTCAGTTCACCAATCCGAACGCGAATCAAACCTGCGGCTGCGGCAAATCGTTCTCGTAAATCGATCGCCTCTTCAGTTGCACTTGCGGTAAGCTCAAAGTTTGCCGCTATTTTTATTGTAAAATTGTCAAATCCCGCAAAATTCCTTGCGCCTCAAACTCTTCTAGCCGGAGTCGGAGCCGCTGCCTGCTGGGGCATTTCCACCGTGATGAGCAAAGGAGCATTAGCGTTTTTTCCGCCGCTAACGCTGTTGGTGGTGCAACTGTTGTGCAGCAATCTTTTGTTGTGGTCGATCGCCCTTTGCCAAAAGATTTCCCTTCCCAACCCTCGTCAAATGCTGCGGTTGGGACTGCCCGGATTCATTCAGCCCGGATTGTCCTTTACGCTCGGACTCATTGGTTTGTCGATGACTTCCGCCAGTGTGGAAGCGCTGATTTGGTCTACTGAGACCTTGTTTATTATTGGGCTGGCGTGGTTCCTGTTGGGAGAACGGGTGAGCGCGGCGATCGTTAGTCTCGCCAGTCTCGCCGTTGTCGGTGTCGTTCTCGTCAACACCGCAGGCGCAGAGACCGCAGATAGCTCACTCTTGGGCAATGTGCTGATTTTGGCGGCGACCTTCTGCGCGGCGCTCTACACCGTGCTGGTGCGGCGTCACGCGCCGAAAACCAATTCGCTGCTGCTCGTTGCGCTCAATCAGGCGATCGGACTAGCAGGCGTTTTCGTCATCTGGCTTCTCAGTTTGCGCTGGCAAGCTACGCTAAACCTGACGCAAATTCCTTGGCAAATCTGGCTGCTCGCCGCTCTGTCTGGAATTTTGCTGCACGGCCTTCCCTTTTGGCTGCATACGATCGTCCTCCGATCGCTTCCCGCTGGTCTCGCTGCCCTCTTTCTCACACTCATTCCCCTCTTCACAATTGGCGGCGCATTTCTATTTCTCCATGAACAGCTCACGCTCGTTCAGTGGATCGGAGCCGCACTAATCCTCGCTGCCATGACTGCAATCTCGCGCCTCGAATCCAGCAGCTAGCCGATCGTCGATCGCCAATTTGCTATAGTTTTGAAGTTGAGTTATCGCCCCGATCGCGGTCATGGTGGAAACGGTAGAAGCATTATTTGATCAAGGTGTCGAGCGCTATCAGGCGGGTGAACCTCCAGCAGAATTAATTCCGCTTTTTAAGCAGGTGTGCGATCGATCGGGCAAAAGCAGTGCAGCTTGGACTTGCCTCGCGTGGCTCTACCTGCTCGACAACAAGCCGACGCAGGCAATGAAAGCCGGACAAAAAGCCGTGAAGCTGAATCCGCAAGATGCTCAGGCGCGGGTGAATTTGTCGATCGCTATGCTGGAAACCGCGCAAAAAGGCGTCCGGCAGCATGTGGAACTGGCTCAGCAACTTGTGATGGCCGTGCCGGAACTGCGCGAAGAAGTGCAGCGCAATTTTGAAGAAGGCTTGAAGCGCAAACCAGACTGGAAGGCGTTGCAGCGTGTGCAGGCTTGGCTGTTTGAAAGCTAATTTGTAAAAATTAACAAATCTCTAAAAGCGCGATCGATCTTTGGCAAGCAGCCGCAAAACTTCAATGGCTTGCATAGAGTGCGATCGCGCTTTTGATAGTAATTTCGTACTGTTGTCTTGGTATTGAGAGTTCGTAATGATTACTCAAGATATTTAATGATTCTCCTGTGAAGTGGGTGATAATATTTTCTTTATTAGATGATTAGTGTTGCTAATCGTCGCCCATCGATTCAGTCTTTTTAAAATTCAAGGAGTTGGAACCATGTTGACTAATCAAGTCGTAGTCAAGCCGGATACTCGTAACCACAGAGGCTGCTTTGTTCAAGAAGCGAACTATAAATTCATGGGTGTGGATCGATCGGGCTGGGCGCTAATCTGCATTGATGATGCAACTTGCCATTACGTCGATCCGGACAACTTGCAGGAACTCACCGAGCAGATCAACGATTTGATTTAGGCTGAACATTAACACTGGTCTTCAAGCTTTTTGCAATTGAAGAATTAAGGCTGTTCTTTATGCGAGAACGGCCTTATTTTTTGCTTTTTATCATTCTTAATGTTTTGCTAATCTCGACCTGAAAAAATACAAAAGACGGCTGGAAAATGTATCGCTTTAGTCCTGACAGCTTTTGCTGCGATCGAGTAAAGTCAAGCCGCTGCGTATTTTGTCAAAAGGAAATTTCTTACTGTGTCTTTAGACGATCGCCCCGTTGAAACTGATTTTCGATCGCTGCCGCCTGCTGAACAAAATCATCGCCTCAAAGAACTCGCCAGCGTTTTTCTGAAATTGGGCACGATCGCCTTTGGTGGCCCTGCCGCGCACATCGCCATGATGAATGATGAAGTTGTGCAGCGCAGGCAGTGGTTCAGCAATGAGAAACTAATGGATTTGCTGGGCATCACCAATTTGCTTCCGGGTCCCAACTCGACCGAACTGGCGATCCACATTGGCTATGAGCGAGCCGGATGGCGCGGTTTATTGGTGGCGGGAAGCTGCTTTATTTTGCCTGCCATGCTGATTGTTTGGGCACTCGCCGCGCTGTATGTGCGATCGCAAGCGATTCCCCAATTTGAGTGGCTGCTCTACGGCATCAAGCCTGTGATCATCGCGATCGTGCTGCAAGCCTTGTGGAAGCTGGGTAAATCGGCCATTAAAGATTATTGGACGGCGATCGCGGCTGCGGCTGTAATTGCGCTGTACTTTTTTGGCATCAATGAACTGCTGTTGCTGCTGCTGGCGGGCGGTTTGGTGATGCTGGCGCAGCAGGCGAGACGATTGGCAGCGGCGGGAATGCTGCCCCTGACGATCGCCACCGTCGCCCCTGCACCCACTTCCACCACTGAAGCCAACTGGCTGAGCGTCTTTTTGATCTTTCTCAAAATCGGCTCGGTTCTGTATGGCAGTGGCTATGTGCTGCTGGCGTTTTTGCAGCGCGAACTGGTCGATCGCAACGCTTGGCTGACTTCTCAGCAGCTTTTGGATGCGATCGCGATCGGTCAGCTTACGCCGGGTCCCGTTTTCACCACTGCCACGTTTATCGGCTACCTGCTAGCCGGAAATGCGGGGGCAATTGCGGGAACGATCGGCATTTTTCTGCCCGCCTTTTTGCTAGTTGGGATTGTAAATCCTTGGGTTCCGCGTCTGCGGCGATCGCGCTGGCTGAGCAGCTTTCTCAACGGCGTCAACGCTGCCTCGCTGGGACTGATGGCTGCTGTGACGTTTGAACTCGGTCGGGCGGCTCTGGTTGATTGGCTAACGGCGATTGTGGCGATCGTTAGTGCGATCGTCGTCTTCCGGCTGCGCGTCAACTCGGCTTGGCTGGTTTTGGCAGGTGCGATCGTCGGCTTTGTCGCGCAGTTTACCTCGCTAGTCTAGCCTGAGCTAGCTAAGGTCTTGCACCAGTTGCCTGACCCGCCCTGAATTAAAATTTGGGCTAATCGCTCAAGTCAGTTGAAACTGACTGAACAGCAGGTGCGCCGGAGCTTTAACTCGTTCTGGGGTTTCAGCTTTCAGCCCGAACTTGATTTCAGGGCGTTGTTGAAATTGGTGCAACTCAGCTAGAGAACTTCGGCTCGGATGCGGGCGATCGGCAGACACAGCATCTTCCGCAGTCCGGGCACGTAGGCGCGTTTGGTGAACACGTCGTAATCGTTGCGCTCAATCACGTCAAGAATTTGGCGATAGAGCATCAAGGCTGCCCAAACAGGAAAGCGGGCATCCGGGCTGAGGCGGCTGATTCCACTTTCGGCTGTGGCGAAAAATTTGCGGGCGCGGCCAATCTGAAAGCGCATCAGTTCGCGCCAGCGATCGTCCACCACGCCCTTCATCAAATCTGCTTCGGTGTAGTCAAACAACGCCAGTTCTTCCAAGGGGATGTAAATTCTGCCGCGCCTCGCATCTTCTCCCACATCGCGCAGAATGTTGGTCAGTTGATTGGCGACTCCAAGGGCGATCGCTTCTTCCTGCGGATCGCCGCTTTTGTTGCATTGCCAAGGCGTGGTCGGATCGCCATCCACGCCCATGACGGCAGTAGACATCAGGCCAACTGTTCCGGCGACACGATAGCAGTAGAGATTTAGCTCGTCGAACGTTTGGTAGCGCGATCGATACAAATCCATGCGCTGACCTTCGATCATGTCGCGGAACGGCTGAATGTCGATCGGAAACCGATTGAGCGTGTCAACCAGGGCAACATCGTAGCTGTCGATCGGTTCTCCGGAGAAAATCGTTTCGACGTTGCGTTCCCACTGGTCGAGTGTGTCTTCGGTCGTCAGTTCGGCTCTGGGGCCGTCCACCAGTTCATCGGTGCGGCGACACCAAACGTAGATCGCCCAGATTGCGCGACGCTTGGCTTCTGGCATCAGCATCGTACCCAGATAGAAAGTTTTGGAGTACTTTGCGGTGATTTGGCGGCAAAGCTCGTAAGCGTCCTCCAGAGAGGCCAATGTGGTCATGCGAGGGGTTTCAGGCAGTTGCAGCATTGCGTCGCAGGCAAAATTGAGGGCACGATCGGCAAAAATTTCACAATGAAAGAGTCCGCCAAGTCAACAGTCAAGTCGATCGCGCTTAGGAAGCGGCTACGGGTTGGCTGCTGGCTGCGGGCTGATCCCGAAGGACTGGCGGCTGATCGCAAATGGCCTGCGCTGTCAGCTTACCAGAAAGTACGGCTCCCTCCATACTGCCGAGATACCGCTGCATCGTATAGCTGCCCGAAAGGAAGAAATTTGAAATGGGCGTAATTTGTGTCGGTCGATACGCCTGCCGTCCCGGAGAAGCCGTGTAGACCGATCGCGGCGTCTTGACGACCTTAAATTTCCGCAATTTTGCCGGATTTTCCCCGGTCAAGTGCTGCGGAAACAGTTTTTTCAACTCTTCCATCGTCGCCGCAATAATCTCGTCATCCGACTTGTCGATCCAGTCTTTTGCAGGTGCAAGAACTAGTTCAAGCATCGATCGATCCGGGTCTTCATATTCTTTGCAGGTGATGCTCATGTCCGCATAAACGCTGAGCAGCGGCGATCGCGAGAACAAAAGCTGATCGATGTCGGTGAGCTTGCGATCGAACCACAGATGCAGGTTGATGACGGGAACGCCTTCCAGCCCGTCGAGCTTTTGGAAAAATTCCATTTTTTTCCAGGCTTCAGGACGGAGGACTTTCATCACATCAACGGACATCGCGGAAACGTAAGCATCGGCTGTGAGGGTGCGATCGCTCTGTCCGTTCACGCCGCGAATCGCGAAATATTTCACCGTACCGTCTTCGTTCAGCACAATTTCTTTCAGGGGCGAATTGAGGTGAACTTCGCCGCCGCGATCGATCACGTAATCGACGATCGGCTGGCATAACCGTTCTGTGGGTGAACCATCGAGAAACGCAATCTTCGATCCGTAGCGCTCTTGCAAAAAACGATTCAGAGCGGTCAGCAAAATTGTCGAAGAAACTTCATCCGGATTGATGAACGTCAGCGCTTTCGTCGCGGCAATGAACACGTCGCTGGTGATGTCTTCGCCAATTCCCTGCCGCTTCAGCCATTCGAGGAACGAATACTTGTCCATTTCCTCGACGTACTTTTGGCCTCGGACAATAGCGGGAGTCAGACCGATCGCAAACCGAATCTTCTGCTCCCAGGTCAGCATGTCGTTATTCTTCAAAATCGACATGATCACGTTAATCGGCGCGGGAATATCCGGCACGTCAAAGCGCGAATAGGTTCCGGGTTTCTCCGGCTGGTTAAAAATCAAGGTGTGCTGCTTCCACTGCAAGCGATCGGAGATGCCCAACTCGTTCATCAGTTGCAGCATGTTGGGATATGCGCCGAAAAAGGCGTGCAGTCCGGTTTCGTACCAGTCGCCGTCTTCGTCTTTCCAAGCGGCGACCAAACCGCCTAATACATCTCGGCTTTCAAGGACGATCGGGGTGTGTCCGGCATCAACGAGATACTTGGCGCAGGCCAAACCTGCTAAGCCGCCTCCGGCGATTGCAACGCGCATGTCGGGGTTCTACCTTCTCAAACACGAAAGGATGGGATCTGCCCTCATTATATGTTTCAAACCGTTACACTCTGACATCAAAATCGTTGCAAATTCAGGGATTCAGCAACAGAGAAGGCTAGGTTTGGCTAGCGGCGATCGCAATTCCCAATGGAAAAATCCGATGCTCTTGCACCTGCACTCGCTGATGCAGCGTTTCCGCCGTGTCATCCGGCAAAACGGGCACAGCGGCTTGCAGGACGATCGGCCCACTGTCCACTTCAAGCTCCACAAAATGCACGGTGCAGCCTGTGATTTTTACGCCTGCCGCTAAAGCCTGCTCGATCGCTCGAATACCCGGAAAACTGGGTAACAGGCTGGGATGAATGTTGAGAATGCGATCGGGAAAGGCACCAATTAATACTTTAGTTACGCGCCGCATCCAGCCTGCCATGATCACCCAGTCCACCGAATGCTGGCGCAGCGTTTGAGCGATCGCCGCATCCAAATCTTCTCGCGTGGCGAACTCGCGATGATTCAGCAGAACAGTTGGAATGTTGCGGGCTTGGGCACGTTGAGCGGCGATCGCGTCCGGATTGTTATAGATCAACACTTGAATTTGCGCGTTCAGTTCACCTGTGGCGATCGCATCGGCAATGGCTGCAAAATTACTGCCGCTTCCCGATGCGAGAACGCCCAACTTGAGCGGAGTCTGAAAGCGCGGCATCGGCAGTTGTGGCGAAATTAAGCTGGTTTTATCGATCGCTTCCGCATTCATAAAGTCAAAATTGTTCAGCCGATACCGATATTTTCCCGCAGCTACCCTACCATGACTCGAAGCTATGCCCTACGGTAGATGAGGGATTATTTCTTACTTTCATGAAATCGCTGCGTCCGCTCACGCCCTGGCTGTTTCTCGCGCCCGCCCTGCTGCTGCTGGGGATTTTTTTGCTGTGGCCGATCGCCTACCTGTTCTGGCTCAGCTTCACGGCAGGCAGCTTTACGCGATCGGGAGCCGTCTGGGTCGGAGTGCGAAACTACTGGCGCTTGCTGCTGGATGCGGATTTTTGGCAGGTGATCGGCAATACGGCATATTTTACGATCGCCACTGTCCTACCGAGTCTCGCGATTCCGCTAGCTCTGGCGGTTTGGCTGAACGGGGCGATCGTCGGACGCGATTTTCTGCGAACGGCCTATTTCATTCCCTCAATTACTTCGCTGGTTGCGGTCGGGCTGGGGTTTCGCTGGCTGTTTCAAACTGAGGGCGTTGTCAATGGCTGGCTCAGTTCGCTCGGTCTTCCTGCGATCCCCTGGCTGGGCAGCACGATTTGGGCAATGCCCGTTTTGATCTTGCTCTCCATCTGGAAGCAGCTAGGATTTAACTTAGTAGTCTTCCTGGCCGGACTGCAAACAATCCCAGCCAGTCGCTATGAGGCGGCTGAACTGGACGGTGCAAATCAGTGGCAGCAGTTTTGGCATATTACTTTACCCGGATTGCGGCCTACCCTGATTTTTGCGATCGTCACAACGGCCATTTTTACCCTGCGTAGCTTCGAGCAGCCCTACGTCATGACCGGGGGCGGACCGCTTGGCTCGACAAACCTGCTGGTGTATTACATCTACACTCAGGCATTTGCTCAGTTTGACTTTGGCTATGCTGCGGCAATGGCGATCGTCCTGCTTGCCTTCACCTTTGGACTCGTCTATCTCCAGTTCAAAATTGTCCCCGAAGATTGACCGCTCCTCGCTTCCTTCTACCCATGAGTCAAAAAGCATTTATTTTCAGACAAGGCTGGATTGTGCAATCCATCAGTTCGATCGATTGGCTGTGGGGCTTATCGCTGCTGCTGGCCGCTCTTGTACTCTACTGCGTCAATTTGGGCGAACTGCCCTTGCGCGATTGGGATGAAGGACTCGTCGCCCAGGTTGCCCGCGAAATTGCTCGATCGACCGATTCATGGCTGTTTCCCTCGATCGCAGGCCAGCCCTATCTCAACAAGCCGCCGCTCGTCCATGTCTTGATCGCCAATGCCTTTCACTTCGGCGGCATCAACGAGTGGACAGCCCGCCTTCCTGGAGCGCTCCTAACAGCGCTTTCCGTGCCGCTGCTGTATGGCTTGGGGCGCGAACTGTTTCACCGTCGCACTCCGGCAGCGTTTGCCGCGCTGGTCTATCTTACCTGGCTTCCGGTCGTGCGGCAGGGACGGCTGGCAATGCTGGACGGAGCGATCTTGTGCTTTTTGCTGATGACGATTTGGTGTTTGCTGCGATCGCGCCGCAACAGCCGCTTTGCGATCGGCATCGGTATCGGCCTCGGCCTGATTTGCTTGACGAAGGGAATCATGCTCGGTGTGCTGTTTGGGACGATCGCGATCGCCTTCCTCGCTTGGGATACGCCGCGCTTGCTGAAGCTGCCTTATCTGTGGGGCGGCATGATTTTGGGAGTCGTGCCGATCGCCTTGTGGTATGTCGCGCAGTGGCAGGAGTACGGTTTGGCGTTTTTCGATCGCAATCTCGTCGAACAATCGTTCAGCCGCATCTGGTCATCCGTTGAAAGCAACAGTGGCCCACCCTGGTACTACCTGCTGGAAGTGGCGAAAAATGGATTTCCCTGGGTGCTGTTTGTGCCGATCGCCCTCAAGCTTACGTGGGAAAATCGCAACCTCAGTTGGGCAAAGCTCGTGCTCGTCTGGGCAGGCTTGTACTTCACAGCAATTTCGCTGATGGGAACGAAACTGCCTTGGTACGCTTTGCCGCTGTATCCGGCTTTGGCGTTGGCGATCGGTTGGCAACTGTCTTCCCTGTGGCAGCGAGGATTGCATCCAGGTATTCGACAGAAAGAGCCAGGCTATTCGCGATCGTGGGTGGTTGTGTTTGGCCTGTTTGCGATCGCAGCTTGGGCGGCCAGCTTCTATTTTGGAACGCGCACTCAGCCTGATTTTGCGCTGGCATCACTTTTGGCAGCAATGGCGTTGACCCTCAGCGTGACGGCGATTCTCGTCGTGCGACAAGACCCGGAATTTCTGGCCGTCCTGACTTGGGGAACGTTCGTGACGCTGTTGCTGCTGATGCTCTCGCCGCACTGGATTTGGGAATTATCTGAAACTTATCCGGTCAAGCCTGTCGCCGCGCTGATCAACAAGCATACGCCCGCCAATGCGACGATTTTGACTTCCTATCCCAACTACCGACCGTCACTCAATTTCTATAGCGATCGCTCGGTCGAACCAGCCTCCCGACAAAAGATTCAGCGACAGTGGCAGCGTCCCAAACAGCCCTACCTGCTGCTGGATGCTGAAACGCTCAAGTCGCTCAACCTCGATCGCACCCAGAAGCTCGGTTCAACCGACGGCTGGACATTGGTAACGCGCCAGCCTGCGTCCTAACCTTCGTTGATGCGATCGAGCAGTTGCCGAATTGTATTCGCATCGGATGCGGTCGGCATCTGTTCCACGTACTGCTGTAGGTCGATTCGTGCCTGTGCCCAGTTGCCCTGCTGATAAGCGATCAGGCCGCGATCGCGCCGTTCATAAGCCGCATCGGGAAACAACAGCAAGATGCGATCGACCTGCGCCAGTCCGCGCTGCAAATCGCCGCCATTCAGGTAAATGACCTTGAGGTTGTTCAGCATTCGAGCGAGAAATTGGCGCGGGCTGGTGGCTTCGAGAAATTCGGGCTGCATGGGAATCGATCGCCCATAAATTTGACTCAATCGCTCTTGTGCGTCTTCGGGAAACAGCACTTCGCCGCGATGAAACGGATCGACAAAAATTTCCATTTCCGCTAGAGCAGGCCGAATGATGAAGTGTCCCGGCAGTCCCACGCCTTCCATCGGAAAATCGAGCCGCTTCGCCACTTCCAAATAAAGTAGCGAAAGCGTAATCGGAATTCCGGTGCGGCGATCGATCACCTCGTTCAAATAGCTGTTGCGCGGATCGTAATAGTCCGCCTGATTCCCCGAAAACAGCAGTTCTTCATACAGATAGCCGTTGATCGTTTGAATCATTCGCATCGGATAGCGTTCGGCAGGGAGACGATCGCGGATTTGAGCAGCGATCGCATCAATCCGGCTCAGATACACGTCCGGGTCAAGGTCGGGATATTCCTCTTGCGCCAAAAACAGTGCTGCCCGCGCCAAATCGATTTCGGGCTGCTGAATTTCCTGTAAAAACTGCTGACGAGCGCGAGGAAAGTCCATATCTAACCGTGATAGTCGCCGCCCGCGCCATAGTGCCAAGCGTCGAGCCAGCGATGAACGTAATACTGATGTTGAGAATTTGTCAGTCGAGGCGCGATACCGTTCTGGGACGCGACGATCGCTCCAGCAACCGCATCTAATCCACTGTAGATCCCCAAATTTGCATAGTGTCTCAGCCAGTCGATCAGCATCGGCAAACCAACTTGTGGAATGACGGGAAGGACGCGATCGAAATGCCGCAACGCCGTCCACATCATTGTCTGCGACAGCCCCGAAAACTGGACGACATCTTGCAAAAACGGCTTCAAGACCGGATCGCCGAGCTGACTCATTTCTTGGAACACAGCCGCCAGCAGCGCGTTAATTTGATCGTTCGCCACACGCTGATCCATCCGCACACTCATCGCCCGCTGAAATAGCCAGGTGACGGCGAGATTCGGCTGGTAAGGCTGAAGGAGAGCGAGGGCAGATCGATCGAGCAAATCCACTCTCAGTGCTTCATCAATTCCCTGACTCAGCCTGCGTAAATGCCGCATTATCGCCCCAAATCCACCAAAGCTTAACGGCGACTGCTGGCCGCTGCTGTCTCCGATCGGCAAAATTCGATTCCAGGGAACTCGCAGGCGCGATCGATATCCGGGAAACAAGCCAAACAGAGCACGCTTGAAGGTGAGTTGATCGATTGCCACACCTTGATATTCCGGTAGAAGACGCAGGTAATCGGCGAACAGATCTTCGAGGCTGGGGCGATCGGGATGCGCGTCGAGGTAGGTAAACAGGTAGGTTGTTCGACCGTCACGGGCGGGAAATGCTTCCCAGAAATACTGACACTGATTTTGCAAGGGCGTAAATGTGGCGAACAAATCGCCCGTCTGACTTTCAGGAAATCCTTGGGCGCAAGTTCCGACGACAAGACAAACCGAATCGGGCTTTTTGCCTTGCCGAATCTGCTGAACAATCGGCGAGAAATAGCCCATTGCATCAATCAGCAATCGCGCCGTCAAGGTTTCACCTGCTTGAATCGTGACGCCGTTTGGATGCACGATCGCCTCCTCAAACGCCGTTTGCTCCAGCAATCGCCCGCCCGCTTGCAGAAATTTCGCCTTCAGCCTGTCGAGTAGAAAAACCGGATCAACACCGAGATTGAGGACATCTTTCACCCAAAATTCCGAACTGCCCTCAAAGCAGATTCGGGCAGCATCGAACCGAGTGGCGATCGCCTGCTCTAATTCCTCTACGGTCAGCAGATCAAGATCGAGCAGCACATCGAGTTCCGATCGCGAAATATTCCATTCCTGATCGCGCCCGCGAAGCTGACCTCGCTCCAAAACCGCAACTCGCCAGCCGCGCTGAACCAGAACGCAGCCGACGAGAATGCCCAACGTGCCGCCACAGATTACGACATCGAGATCGATCGCGCTCAAGAGTTCGGAACTGGTTTGAACGGCGATCGCTGCGGGAATTTCACCTGTCCGATGACGCTGCCATAGATCATCCGCACGGCGCAAACTGCCCAGTGCGTTACTGGAAATTTGTGCCAAGACGGATTCGACGCTGCTACTGGCCGCCATTTTCAAGTCGATCGAGTCCGCTGGTAACTTTGGCCGATTCGATCGCATCTCCCTGTTCAATTTGGTCTACCACATCCATCCCTTCTGTTACATAGCCGAAGACAGCATAGTCACCATCGAGCGGGGCAAGGTCAGCAAGGGCAAAGTAGAACTGGGACGAAGCCGAATCGGGAAACTGCGATCGCGCCATTGCCACTGCTCCGCGTGTATGCTTCAGCACGGGCGGCTGCGTGATTCCGGCTTGACCCAGCGTTTGACTATAAACAGGTTCTTGCGCTCCGACGGGCTTAATTTCCAAAGGCACATAGCGCGGCTGCTCAGTCTTGGGATCGACAAAACTACCTGTTCCCAGAAGTTGAGCTGGCACATTCGCGTCTTTACTCAAGGGATCGCCTCCCTGCACCACAAAAGGCTGCGGTGTCCTGACGACGCGATGAAACAATGTTCCGTCATAAACTTTGCGATTCACCAAATCCACAAAATTACCTGCGGTAATCGGAGCGTTTGCTCCATCGACGCGGATGCGAATTGGCGAACCTTTGACAGTGATTTCAACGGTGGCTTCTCCGTTCAAGCGCGGCAAACTGGCGATCGCACTGGGCGCAGAAGCAGTCGCGGCTGGAGTGGGTGCAGTTGCCGTGTCTGAAGTCGCCGTGCCTGTATTGGAGCCTGTGCAGCTTGTTAGCGCGATCGTACCCACCAGCAAAAGCGCTGCAAACCAGCGTGAAATCTTAATCTGCATCATGTTTTCGTTTCTAAAAATGGGACAAGACCGTCTAGTGCGTGTTTTCAAAGCTATGGAATGAGTGAATTGTGTGACCGATCCCCCCAAATCCCCCTTGAAAAGAGGGACTTTGAGGAGCGGCTCGGCTCCCTCCTTGCCAAGGAGGGTTGGGGAGGATCACTGCCTTCTAACACACGGCCTAGAGTCCTTCGAGCGGCACATTCAAAAAGCGGGCGAGTTCTGCACCCTGGCTTTCTAACGCAGTCAACGAAAGCGGCTGTCCAACACGGGTCAGGGGAATATCACCTTTGCCTTTGATGCGTAGATACAAAGCACGACGCGGATTTAGGCCTTCTTTGATATCGACACGAACCGACTGCACTTCGTCAAGCCGATTGGTCACTTCCACGCGGCGATTCTTGCCAGGATAGCCCCATCGGAAAATTTTCAGCATTCCGGTTTCCGCATTGAACTCGTTGTAGCCACCTCCTACATTCCACAGGATGAGCAGCCACAGATAGATTGACAGCAGCAGTCCTGCTGTGCCGTAGAAACCCATGACTGCACCTTGCGGCAAAAACAGCAGTTCAGTCGGGTTGGAAAATGGCAGCAAATTGATTTTGGTGTAGCTCGAAATGCTCGACAGGACAAATCCGAGCGAACCAATCAGAATCACGGATGCCCACCAGTAGTTACTAAATCGGCGCGAACCGAGTACGGGTTGACGCAGGACACGCCCAGAGGAGGCGAAGCCATCGCTTTGAGGAACAGATGCTGTTGACGCAGCCATGAGGTTAAAAGTGAAACGCAACGACGATCGAGGGCAATGCCTTCAATCTCCCATTATCCAATCTTCTCCGTCGTTTGGACGGACTGCTAGCGGAGCGATCGCGATCGAATTTGGCGAAATTCTTGCCTGAGAGTAAAGTTGCGGATTGTAAAATTTTGCGTCTCTCTCTATCATGTAAAAACGTTGAATCCTTCTCGGTAACGGAACCGTCGGTTGTCTACATCAGACAAGCGAGAGAGATCAACCGCTAGAGGCTTCTGCCAAAGGTGGCGATCGCGCCGACGCTAAACTTAAAACTCGCTCTCATCCATCACGGCGCTCTGACTTCCTCAGAAATCGCCGTACAACCGAACCCGTTTGGGTTTAATGCAATATTAAGAGGTTGTGAAATGACCATAGCAATGGGACGCGCGGCAGCGGGTCGCGGGTGGTTCGACGCCCTCGACGACTGGCTCAAGCGCGACAGATTCGTCTTCATCGGCTGGAGCGGCCTTTTGCTG
>NZ_JACJPO010000021.1 GCF_014696105.1 Microcoleus sp. FACHB-1515 | reverse complement strand
CTTGTGCGACGGTCATGGCCTGGTTAACGCGGCCATCTTGCGGACAATTGCGCTCAACCTCCTGCGTCAACACGGATTTGCCTCACTCACCACTGCCATTCGACAACTCGCGCACGACGTCCACCGTCTATTTTCCTTCTGCCAATGAATCAGCCCTGCCCTTCAAAAGGGGGACTTTGAAGAGCAGTTCGACTCCCTCCTTGCTAAGGAGGGCGGGGGAGGAGCGGCTGTTAAAATGCACTCTAGCCTGTCAGCTTCAGGCGATGCGATCGGTCATCCGTCTCAAGCAAATCCTGTCAGGCAGCGGCATCAACCTATAATGTGGGTAGTGCTGTGTTATTCAAGGTAGGATCGTTCCTCTACTCAATGTCAACAGAAATTCAGGCAGAACTGGCCTCAGCAGTCGAAGCACGGCGAAATTTCGCGATCATCTCGCACCCCGACGCAGGTAAAACAACCTTGACCGAAAAGCTCTTGCTCTACGGAGGCGCGATTCACGAAGCGGGAGCGGTCAAAGCGCGGCGGGCACAGCGACACGCAACGTCGGACTGGATGGCAATGGAGCAGCAGCGCGGCATTTCGATTACGTCCACCGTCCTGCAATTCAACTACCACGACTACTACATCAACCTGCTCGACACGCCTGGACACCAAGACTTCAGCGAAGACACCTACCGCACCTTGGCCGCAGCGGACAATGCCGTGATGCTGGAAGACGCCGCAAAAGGTTTGGAGCCGCAGACGCGCAAATTATTTGAAGTTTGCCGGATGCGTGGCATTCCGATTTTCACCTTCTTTAACAAGCTCGATCGCCCCGGACGTGACCCGTTTGAGCTGATGGACGAAATCGAATCGGAATTGGGACTGCAAACCTATGCGGTCAACTGGCCGATCGGCATGGGCGATCGCTTCAAAGGCGTGTTCGATCGCCGTCATCGCCAGATTCATCTGTTTGAGCGATCGGCGCATGGCAGCCGCGAAGCTGTCGATACCGTGATTGATCTGGGCGATCCCCGCATTGAAGAACTGCTCGATCAAGATTTGTACTATCAGTTCAAAGAAGAACTCGAACTGCTCGAAGGCGCAGGCTCGGAACTCGATCTCGATCTGGTTCACGCTGGCAAAATGACGCCCGTATTTTTCGGCAGCGCCATGACCAACTTTGGCGTCGAGCTATTTCTCGATGCGTTTCTCGACTACGCTCTCAAACCGGGATCGCGCCGCAGTACGCAGGGCGAAATCGACCCGACATACCCAGATTTTTCCGGCTTCGTCTTCAAACTTCAGGCGAATATGGATCCGAAGCATCGCGATCGCGTCGCCTTTGTGCGCGTCTGTTCCGGCAAATTCGAGAAGGATATGGTCGTTAGCCATGCCCGATCGGGCAAAACGGTTCGCCTCTCCCATCCGCAAAAATTATTCGGACAGGGGCGCGAGTCGCTGGACGAGGCGTATCCCGGTGATGTGATTGGCCTGAACAATCCGGGCGTATTTGCGATCGGTGACACGATCTACAGCGGCCAAAAGCTGGAATATGAAGGCATTCCCTCGTTCTCGCCGGAACTGTTCGCCTATCTGAAAAATCCGAATCCATCCAAATTTAAGCAGTTCCAAAAAGGGGTAAGCGAACTGCGCGAAGAAGGCGCAGTCCAAATCATGTATTCCGCTGACGACCTGCGCCGTGAACCGATTCTTGCTGCTGTCGGTCAGTTGCAGTTTGAAGTGGTGCAGTTCCGAATGCAAAGCGAATACAACGTCGAAACGCAAATCGAACTGTTGCCCTACAGCGTGGCGCGTTGGGTCGGCGGCGGTTGGGATGCGCTCAAAAAAGTCGGACGCCTGTTCAACACCGTCACCGTGAAAGACAGCTACGATCGCCCCGTCCTCTTGTTCCGCAACGAGTGGAACTGTCAGCAGGTGGAAGGCGAATTCCCGGAACTGCAACTGAAGTCGATCGCGCCCGTCGTGTCTGGGCAAGAACCTACATCATAATTTTTTCCAAAATGGGAGAAAATACCGTCGCGATCGTTTGCTGATTCTGGTAGAAGTGGTTAGGGTTAGATTCCTGAAAATCTGTCCAATCCATCAGGTTGTGCATCTACCATCGCTGACCTTGTTTGGACAGCAGCCTGATGGAGGCTAAAATGAGCGATTCTTCAATCCCAGCCCGCAGTCGATCGCCTTTCGAGTTGGGGCTTAGTGCCCTGCGACGTAAAGACTATTCAACCGCGATCGCTCACCTGACCAAAGTTTGCCAAACCGAACCAGACCGCGTTAAGCAAGTTCAGGCGCAAATGGCGCTGGTCAAGGCATACCGACGCAGCGGCAATTTGCAGCAGGCGCGATCGCTGTGTGAAACTCTCAGCCAAAGCTCCAGCCGCAAAATTCGTGATTGGGCAGCCGAAAATCTCACAAAAATCGATCGCCTAGAAGCCGATCAAACTGGATTTGTGCCGCTGACGGCTCCACCTGATGAAGTTTGGCGTGAACAGGTGGAGCCTGTTGAGCCTGCCAGCGAAGCGATCGCGGATGAGCAGATCGAAAATCCATTTCAGCTTCCTGAGCAGGCGATCGCTGAGCCATTGGAACCCGTCGCCACCGAGAATCGCTTGAGTCAAGCGACAAGCACGCCATCAACTCAGCGATCGCAAAAGTGGACATCGCTGGGTTCAGGCGATCTCAGCCAGTTGGCCGCGCTGCAAGTCGGCACAGCGATCGCCGCAATCTACGCTGTCTATGGTGTTGCTTGGCTCACTTTGACGCAGCTTAACCGCTATCTGGCCGTTGCCGTTTGGCCGTTTGATTTGCGATCGCTTGCCGTCTTCTATAGAGTTTCGATTTGGCCGATTATTTTTGGGCTAGCCGTGCTGATGGCGATCGCTCCCTGGCTGATCGATGCTTTTCTGCAACGCTTCCATAGCCTCAAGCCGTTCTCCCTGACAGAGCTAGAAAACTACAGTCCAGAGGCGAGTCGCCTCTTGAAGCGGGGGTGCACTCAGCGGCGGATAGCTGTGCCGCAGTTGGGGGTGCTGGCGATCGATACACCCTTAATTTTTACCTACGGCGACCTTCAGCGCACGGCTCGTATCGTTCTCAGTCGCGGTTTGCTTGCCCAGCTTGGCGAAGCGGAACTGGCTGCCCTTTATGCAGGCGAACTCGCTCATATTGTGTACTGGGATTTTGTGCCGATGACGCTCGTCGTTTTGGTGGCGCAGATTCCCTACTGGGTGTACTGGCAGGTGGCAGGCTGGGGCGATCGCGCTCAGAATGTGATTCTGCGATCGATCGCCGCAATTACATCTGCCATCAGCTACGGACTCTACTGGCTGCTGCGCTGGCCGGGGCTGTGGCTGGCGCGAGTGCGACAATATTACAGCGATCGATTTGCCTGCAACCTGACTGGCAATCCGAACGGTCTTGCGACCGCTCTGCTGGAGCTTTCTGGCATCACAGCCAGCGCCATCGAACAGCGAAGCTATACGCATCCACTGCTGGAAAGTTTTGATCTGCTGCTGCCGATCGCGCCTCGCGCCGCCATCAGTCCAGACCCGCGCATTCTACAATCCGGGCTGGAGTGGGACATCAGCAATCCTGGTCGGCACTGGCTGACGCTGAACAATTCGCATCCGCGACTGGGCGATCGACTGGCGCTGCTCGCTGGCTATGCGCGGCAGTGGCGGCTGGTTCCATCTGTCAGTTTGCGATCGCTGCCCGTTCGTTCTTCGCGACTGCGGCTGCAAGCGGCTCCATTTCTGGGTGCAGTTTTGGGATTGGCGATCGCGCTGCTGCTGTGGCTGGTCGGTCGGGTGGCGCAAGAGCTTGAGTGGCAATCGATCGATTGGTTCAGCGGCGATCGCGGCTTGCTGTGGGGCTTGGTGTTAATGGGCTTGAGCATCGGAACCATCCTGCGGATTAATGCCTTTTTTCCTGATATTCGATCGACCAATACTCAAACCGATCCATTGCTGTTAGCCTTGCTGAGCGATCCAGTCAAGCTGCCCATTGACAGTCAACCTGTGCGTATGCAGGGCAAACTGCTGGGACGGTCGGGCATTCGCAACTGGCTGGTGCAAGATTTGCTGCTGCAAACCGAAGACGGTTTGATTAAGCTGCACTATTTGTCGCAACTGGGCGCAGCCGGAAATTTGCTGCTGCATCCGCATCGTCCGGATATTTGGGTCGGACGATCGATTACGGTTACAGGGTGGTTTCGGCGCGGCGCAACCGTTTGGATTGATGTCGAATCGATGCGATCGTCAGGCGGTGTAACGTTTCGCAGTGGTCATCCGGTGTGGTCAACGATACTGGCGATCGCAGCGGCGCTACTGGGTACTTATTTGATCTTGCAGCGCTAGAATTTGCTAGCCGAAGAACAATTTGTTACAAATTGTTGTCATTTTAGCCGCAGTTGTGTTACATTTCTACACATAAAACAGGTTATCTAGGCGTAGTCGAAACTCCTGTAGGCGCATTGCGCGATCGGAGAAGCGTCTCGGTATCAGGTTTTCCTCCCAACACAGCAACACAGGCCAGTTCTCAAGCCAGGACTGGCTTTTCTTTAGACCTGATTGAAATTGCAGCTAACCGAGAATATGCAAGTTTTTCATCAAATCCATTCTAAATTCGTCACCTTGGCTACCGATCGAGCTGCTAGCGTGGTAACTTAGTGGATGGCGTGCGTATCCGAAGCTGCATCGACCGCAATGGTTTCATCTTCACGGTAGGTAGCTTTGGCAGAGTAGCTGTGACTGGAGTTTGTCAGGTTCTCTCCCCAGCATGACGAGTTGATTGCAGGATGTTACGTAACATTTTGAGTAGATGACATCGTCAAGGCCGATACGCCACTTGTGCGGAAATTCGTTCCCTGTGGTGCCGTCCATCGACTTGCAGCGTTATCGAAGTCTTTGTGCGTCATGACCCTTTGTGTCAAATTTGATGCCGCCACCCAAGTTTGTCTGAACCAAGTCTGGAGGTCTCCGTCATGTCTATTCGTCTCTATGTGGGTAATTTGCCCAAAGATCTAGAGCGCCAAGAGCTAGAGTCTGTGTTTGCTGATTTCGAGCCGTCCGTTTCGACCAAGATTATCACCGATCGCAAAACGGGCAAGTGTCGCGGTTTTGGCTTTGTCACCGTGAAAACGGACGAAGAAGCCGACCAACTGATCGAGAAATTCAATGGCTATCAACTGAAGGACAGCGCGATCAAAATCGAGAAAGCGCTGCCTCGCACCAAGGGCGAAGATGAATCGGCTCCTCCCCGCCCTGTTGCCGCCACGAGTGCTCCCTCCCAAGGCGGCAATCGCCGCAAAGGTGGCAGCAACGGCGGCAACAAAGCCAACAAGCGCTCCACCACGTCCTCGGAACCCGAAGCCGTGCAGCCTGATCCACGCTGGGCGCAAGACCTAGAGAAGCTCAAGCAGCTTTTAGCCGCGCAAGCCGCTAACTCCTAGGCGATCGCACCTTCACCAGAGCCGAATAGACGAATGCCTGTCGGGGCAGGGGCGCAAGTTGTCAGATGGCAAACCGTTCCTGTCTTGACAGGCATTTATCGTATGGGCAAAACAGACTGCGGATAGCGCTGTCGCAACGCCGTGAAGACCGGACAGGGCGCTTTGTCTTCAAGGCGATCGGGCGCGTTCCAGCTTGTAGGCGCTTTTTGAGCAGCAGACATCCACAGCAGTCGCTTGGCGCGAGTCATCGCAACATACAGCAGGCGAAATTCTTCAGCAATTTTCAAGTATCCGGCTCGCTGCCACGCAGCGGTGATTTCCGGTGGTGCATCCTCTTGATGAATGTGAGCGCGGATTTGTGCCCGTGCCACTTCCGCCAAGCTGAAATCACCCAAGAATTTCGCCTGCTGCGGAATCCAGGGACGACCTGGAATGAGATGCTCATGCAGGAATGGCAAAAACACAAAATCCCAATCGAGTCCTTTCGCTTTATGCATGGTGATTACCGTCACCTGTCGCGATCGCGTGTAGCGCTCCTCCACATTGTCAGTTTCGACCGGAGCAAACTGCTCTGAAGCAGCGATTTCAGTTAGGGCGGCAAGAACGACACTCATGGAGTGGTTGCCCAACGTTTGCTGAGCGAGGCGATCGCTCAACTTATCCGCCGTCGCCAGTTCGCTCTGCTCGTACTTCAAGGCTAGAGCGAGAAACGAAATAAGCTGATACTGAGGCAGTTCCAGCCGCGCCCGCAGCAAACTTGTACAGCAGCGACGCGCCTGCTGCATCGGGTCAGCTTGTGGCGGATCGAGCGGGCCAGGATAGAGGAACTGTTCCGGCTGAGCAGCGAGACTGTTCAGGTCTTGAGCGGGAATCAGTTGGCGATCGACCATCACCTGCAAAGCAGCTTTGAGCGCGTCGGACGAATGGGGGCGATCGAGAAACTGCAACAGCGCGAGCATTTCGCTGGGAATGTGCGAGTGGCGGTCTTGCTGCCCCACGTCGTAGATGTCAATGCCGCTGAGATTGAAGTTGAGGTTGTAGCGATCGGGGTAGCGCAGGCGGTCGGAAACAAACTGCCCCTGACGATTTTCGCGCACCAAAATCGCAATTTTGGCTTGAGGTTCAAGCGTGAACAGTTGAGCGATGCGCTGGCCGATCAGTTCGACGGTGTGATAGACATCGCGAGGCGTACAAAGCTCCAGCCCCTGCCCGATCGAATCAGGATTAGCGTCAGGCTGAGGATCATCAAGCGCAACCGGATGAATTTGCTGTGGGCGAAAGGGCGAGGCCAGCGTGTCGTCGGGCGATCGACTGTAACGCTGATTCACCCAGGTCAGCATAAAATTTGCTGCATCAATAATGATCTCGCTGCTGCGTCCGGCCTGATCCATCTCGGCTAAGCGGCCTTCGCGCTGACAGGTTTCGCAGAACTGACGAAAGAAAATTGGGTCAGCCGGAGTAAACGTTGAGTTGATCGCCTGATTCGGATCGCCGACGCGCACCAGGTTGAGCGTGGGTGCGGGCGGAGTTGGGTCAGTGGCGAGAATTTCCAGCAGGCGCGATTGCAGCGGAGACGAATCTTGCGCTTCGTCTTCAAAGACGGCGAAGATTTGCTGCTGCCAGAGTCGGCGCGTTTCGGTATCTTCAAGGACGCGCAGCGCGGCCAAGATCATATCGTCGTAGTCAATGAGTTGGCGCGATCGCAGCAGCGATTCGTACTGTTCATACAGCCCTGCCGCGATCGCCAGCACGTCATACTCATTTGAGAGCAACGTCTGACTGAGTTCACGCAAATCGGCAGGCGACAGGCCAGAGCTTTTTGCTTCGTGAACGGCAGTGTACGCCAAAGCAGGCAGAATCTCGGTTCGCAACACGGATTGCCGCCGGAGCCGCTCGGTTTCTTCCCCGTCAAACGATCGCCCTTCTAGCAAGCGCTGATAGATCGGTGGATTAGTCGCGAGCCACTGCTCAACGCTGAGCCGAATCAGACGATGACTTTGATGGGTTGAAACTAGCGTCATGCGATCGAGCCGCAAGCCCGATAGTTCCGGGTGACGTGTGGCGATGTTCAGCGCAAGGCCGTGTAGCGTGTGGACGACGAAGCCATTGGGCGCGAGTGATAGCTGCCGCAGCGCTTGCCGCACTTTGGTTTTGAGGTTGGCGACTGCTGATCGCGTAAACGTCACCAGCACCAACTGTCCGGTTGGGACGGACTGCTGAAGTTTCGCTTGTCGATAGCGCTGGCTAAGCAGGATGGCAGCGGCGATCGCCATGCCCGTTGATTTGCCTGCACCGGGAACGGCAGAAACCGCCAAAGAGCCACCTTGCCAATCGGCGATGCGCTGCTGCCCCGGACGCAAGCGACTCCGCAACTGCTCTACTGCTTGATCTTTAGTTTGATCTTTGGCCGACAGCAACACCATTTGTTTCCACCCAACTAGAACAAATGAACGCTTTGATAGAAGCTTACACCGATCGATCGGTTTCAGCTAACGAAATTGTACGGATTTGCCGATTGTCCAACCAAAAACGACGCGATCGCCCCGCCGCAGTTTGTGTCAAACTGTAAAGCGTGTGGGTCACTTCTTCTCTTGCTACGGCTAAAACCCCAACGATCGCTGCCCTGGGAAACTTCGATGGTGTGCATCGCGGCCATCGACAGGTCATCGAGCCGATCGTGACGGCTGCACAGCCCGACTGCATTTCAACGGTTGTAACCTTTCAGCCGCATCCGCAAGAATTTTTTTCCGGTCAGTCGCGCCCGCTGCTGACGCCGATCGCCGAAAAGGTTGAGTGTTTACGCTCGATCGGCGTGGAACAGCTTGTGTTGCTACCGTTCGATCGCGACCTGGCAAGTTTGTCGCCGCGAAGGTTTGTTGAGTCAATTTTGGTGAATCAGCTTCGGGTGCAGCAGATTCGCGTCGGGCAAGATTTCTGCTTTGGACATAAGCGATCGGGAAGCTCCGCCGACTTGCAGGCGATCGCGGCTTCGTTTGGCATTGCAGTGGAAATCGTGCCGCTGTTTACCGAAAACAATCAGCGCATCAGCAGTTCCGCCATCCGCAAAGCGTTGGAATTCGGAGAAGTGACGGAGGCGACGCGCCTGCTTGGTCGGCCTTATACACTGGTGGGCGAAGTTGTTTACGGTCAGCAGATTGGACGCACGATCGATTTCCCGACCGCAAATTTAACGGTTCCGGCTGAGAAATTTCTGCCTCGGCGCGGCGTGTACTGCGTTTGGGTAGAAGGTGCGGAGGTCGATCGAATCGCGGGCGTAATGAATTTGGGAATGCGACCGACCGTAAACGGACTGGCGCAGACGATCGAAATTCACCTGCTGGACTGGTCAGGCGATCTTTATGGCAAAACGCTGACGGTCAGCTTGGAAAAGTTTTTGCGGCCTGAGCAGAAGTTTGACTCGCTCGATGCGCTCAAGCAGCAGATTCAGCGCGATGCCGACCAAGCGCGATCGATCCTTTCGACCCGCGCCTGATTTTGCCGTTGCAGCGGGCATCCTCATCAGGACAACACCACAGGAGAGTGATATGGACAGCGTGGCGCGACTTACGCAAAACCTCAGCCACACGATCGTCGGCAAAAGCGAAGCGATTCGGCTGGTGCTGGTGGCGCTGTTCTCTGGTGGTCATGCGCTGTTAGAAGATGTGCCAGGCGTCGGAAAAACGCTGCTGGCAAAATCTTTGGCGCGATCGATCGCCGGACAGTTTCAGCGAATTCAATGCACGCCGGATTTGCTGCCGAGCGATGTGACGGGCACAAACGTTTGGAATCCTCGCAGCGGCGAATTTACCTTTTTACCGGGACCTGTATTTACCAACGTTTTGCTCGCAGACGAAATCAACCGCGCCACACCGCGCACTCAATCTGCGCTGCTGGAAGTGATGGAAGAACAACAGGTGACTGTTGACGGCGTGTCGCGTCCAGTTCCAAATCCGTTCTTTGTAATTGCCACGCAAAACCCGATCGAATATCAGGGCACGTTTCCCTTACCGGAAGCGCAAATGGATCGGTTCGCCTTGTCGTTTAGCCTTGGCTATCCCAGCGAATCAGAAGAACTCCTGATGCTTCAGCGCTTGGGCGATCGCACTGGTCTTGCAGAACTAGAGCCTTGCTTGTCGATCGCAGACATCCAAACCTTGCGCCGCCATTGCGCTCAGGTGAAGGTGGAAACGCATCTTCAGCAATACATTTTGGATTTGGTACGAGCGACGCGCCAGGATGAAGATGTCGTTTTGGGCGTGAGTCCGCGCGGTGCAGTTGCGTTGCATCGAGCGACGCAGGCGATCGCCTTCCTCAACGATCGCAACTACGCGATTCCCGATGACGTGAAACAGCTTGCGCCTGCGGTCTTGGCACACCGGATCATTCCAGCAGGCGGACGACAGGCGCGATCGATCGTCGATCGGCTTTTGCGGACAATCTCGATTCCGTAATCTGTCGATCGATAGATTTCTCGGAAAAATACCGAAACGGCTGAAAAGCGCAGTGGGAACGCTAGCAGCAGCGTTTCAGGGTGAATTGGATGGAAGGGCTGCATCAAGATCAAAGGCGATACCGTTTCGGGAGCGCTTTGCGATCGGCTGGCTTTACTTTGGCAGAACAGGTTTGTATTATGGCGCTGCTCGGTGTGCTGTTGGCAATCGCGGCTCCAAGCTGGCTGACCTTTTTTCGCTATCGGCAACTGGTCGCCGCCCAAGAGCGATCGGCAATGGCGATTCGCAGTGTTCAGCATCAGGCAAGTTTGTCGCGTACCCAGCAGGCGATCGCGTTTCGGCAAACGTCAGCGGGCATTGAGTGGAGCGTCTATCCGGCCAGCGGTCGCCCTGCTGACTGGCAGTCGCTTTCAGACGGCGTGGCGATCGATCCCAATACGACACTGGAGCGCCAAGGCGAATTTTACCGACTGCGGTTTAACGAAGACGGGCATGTGGTTGGGCTGTTGGGGCGGTTGACGCTGGCGATCGAGGGAACTTCGCTGCGCCGCTGCGTTTGGGCTTCAACGCTGCTGGGAGAACTGCGTCGCGCAGACGGCGACCGCTGCACCCGATAGGCGGTTTTTAGGGGCACAGTGCGCCATGCCCCTACCCAGTCAGTACACTGGAACGAACGCAGACGTGGTAATCGTGTTGGCTGCAACGCCGCTGAGAATTGCCAGAGTGTCTTTCTGGAAGGTGATCCGCGTGTTGTCGCCGTCTTGCACCACGCTGACTTGATCAAAGCCGATCGTGCCACCCAAGTCGATTCGGTCTTGGCCGACTTGGAAGTCTTCGATCGTGTCGGTGCCTTGGCTGAAGAACACTTTGTAGGTGTCTTTGCCTTCGCCGCCCGTCAACGTGTCGCTGCCCTCGCCGCCCCAGAGTTCATCGTCTCCGGCATCGCCAACGATTCGATCGTCACCCGCATCGCCATACAGCTTGTCTGCACCACCGCCGCCGTTGATGCGATCGCGGTCTTGGCCGCCATAGAGAATATCATCTCCAGTCGCGCCGATGATGCGATCGTCTCCATCACCTGCCAGGACGAGATCGACGCCGCTGAGTGCTCGAATGGTGTCGTCGCCACCGTTGCCGTAAATCACATCGTTGCCAGTCCGCCCAACAACTACGTTGTCGCCGCTGTTGCCGCGTGAAACTCTGGCGCTGTTGGGCGCATTGAGGACATCCAAGAAGATCGGCGTGGGTGTGCCGAAGTTGCCTTGGGCATCGCGGCTTTCAACAAAGACCGTATGCCGACCAATACTAAGATTGCGCGTGTTGATGTTGGCCGTCAGGGTTTCGGTAGGCGAGTCAAACGTGCCGTCTGCGGCCTGCATCCTAAAGGTGCGCGTCCCAGAAATCCAGGACGGCGTATCGATCGAATAGCGGCCACCTGCTACATTTACGGGAGTCGGGAGGTCGCGACCTTCGCTGATGTAGCTGGGGCTATCCGGATTTGTCCCCGAATTGCCGTTGTCGTCGTCGTAGCGCGTGCCGTCAGCGCGAATGGTCAGCCGCACCTGATTGTTCAGCCCTTTGACAACCTGATCGGCGCTGAGTGCCGCATCGATCGAATCTGGTCCCTTGGAAAGCTGATACGGCTTTTGGGCGGCTTTGCCCGAATAGAAAAAGGCGGGCAGCATTTCCGGCACGATCGTATTCTCGAAGTACTCGTTTGACTCGAAGAAATCCGTGCCAAGTTCGATCGTGTAGGCGGCGTTGCCAAAAGTGTCATACACCCAGTCGTCGGTTGTGCCGGATGTGGGGTAGAGACCGATCGACTGCTGCACGTCATACGCTTCGCCATCAACTCCGGTGAAGTAGCCGACCTTCAAGCCCATGCTGCGGAGGCCATCGCGATTTGGAGCCGGAGCGCTTGTCCAGCCAAACGGATACAGCAATAAATTTCCGAAGCTGTGAACATCGTAGTAGATGCCTGCTGTGTCATCCGGGGCCGGATCACTGTCGTTGTCACCTTTGCGATCGCGGAACGTTTGCAGCAGGTAGTCGCGCATCGTTTGGCTTTCTGGTTCCGAAAAGGGAGCCGGACCTTGATACGTCAAATCTGCCGGATCGGTGCTGGCTCCATCGGGAATTTCACCCCACTTTGAGGCGTAGTTGCGGTTGAGATCGACGCCGTAGCTGGGAAAGGGAACCGGATTTTCACTTCCATCCGGATTAGAATTGGTGTTTTTGCGCCACGAATAGCCCTGCTCAGCAAACTTGCGCCCGTCTGGGTTGACGTAGGGGACAAGACGAATATCAAAATGGTCGAGAAGATAGGTGCTTTCCGCATCATTGCCATATCCGGCCACAAGCTGCTCGGCAAAGCGCGTTACCAGTTCGGCTATCGTGTATTCGCGAGCGTGAATCGAGGATTGAATGAACAGAATCGGCTTTCCTTTGGGACCGTATTGCTGCTGGGAAGCGCGATCGCTGCGATTGGTGCGCTTGTTGCCTAACTCCAGCGAAAAGATGTCATATCCCTCCGATCCACCTGCCGCTACCTTGTCGTAGCTGTCGCCAATGTCGCGCCATGTGGCAAGACGGGGGTTGGCTTTCGCCAAATTCGCCAAATCCTTGTAGGTTTCTTCAACGACGCGATAGCTGTTGAAGTTGGGAATTGTGCTGTCAGTGATGGAAATAGAAACTGGATCGACTTGCAGCCCGTTGTAGTTGGGGTCAGCGCTGACGATGTTGAACTGAACGTTGCTCCGCTGGTCTTCGCCTTCCACCACGTTGTCGGCGACCGCGCGAACAATTGAAGTTTGCGGCGTGTTCCAGTTGTCGGGCGTGAAGGTGAGCGGCGCGATCGACTGCAACTGCTGTCCATCGACAGTAAATTTTAGTGTCACATTCGCAGTCGGGCGGCTGTCGAGCGAAAACTGAAACCGTAGCGGGTCGGGCACGTTTGTTTCGCTGACGGCAACCTGCTCAGTCGGCAAGTTGACGCCCGGAGCAAATGCCCAGTTGCCATCAGAGCGAAACCGCACTTGTGCATTCGCTTGTCCAGCGAGTTCGTCGGTTAGGTCGATCGTTGGCATGTTGACCAGGTTGCCCTCAAAGTTTTCTGCTTTCATCTGCTAGCTTGCCTGAGATTTTTGGAGTAATTTGAAATGCAATTTGTGCCGCCACTGCTCAGTTTGCTGCCGATCGTCCTCGCACAAACACCCACGCTCGAAACGCTGCCGACTGGGGAATATTATTACGAAAGTACGGGTGCAGGTCGGCCTCAACATGTTTTGCTACGCAAAGTCGGTCGAACAACGATCGGCGTGGATTTGCAGGCGATCGGTGATCCCGTTTGCTTTCGCGGCTGGCTTGACGGCAATATGATCGTGAATGCTACATGGATGCTGCCGCCCTACCAGCCCGACGCTCGCTTGATGCACGAAGATGGCGTGTTGCTAGATTTGTCGGCCTATCGTCCGGCGATCGACAGTCCGAGCGCGGCAGATCAAGACGCGCTGCGATCGTGTATGCAGTTTTTTTGGCGTTAGGGAACAGCCGACACCGTTCGGCTGACGCTCACGGAAGCCCGGCAGCCAGTAAAATCAAGCGGGAACGTTCTTTAAGGCATTCATGAGCCAGATTTCACCGGAAAAACCCTCGGTTTCCTCGCAACCCGCTACAGCATTATCCTGGCTCTACGCCTTTTGGAAATTCTCTCGACCGCACACGATCATCGGCACGACCTTGAGCGCGATCGGTCTGTTTGTGATTGCCCTATCGCAAATCGATCGCTTCGCCCTCAGCGACTTGCAGCTTGTCCTTTGGGTGTTGATTGCCTGTTTGAGCGGCAATGTTTACATCGTCGGCCTCAATCAGCTTGAAGACGTGGCGATCGATCGCATCAATAAGCCGCAGCTTCCGCTGGCGTCCGGCGAACTGACTCGACGGCAAGCACAATCGATCGTTGCGCTCACTGGAATTTTGGCTGTGGCGATCGCAGTTTGGCAAGGCCCCTGGCTGTTGGCAACGATCGGACTCAGCCTGATCATCGGCACAGCCTACTCGCTGCCGCCGATTCGCCTGAAGCGGTTTCCATTTTGGGCGTCGTTTTGCATCTTTACGGTGCGCGGTGCAATCGTCAACCTGGGATTGTTTCTGCACTATCAGCAGCGGTTTGGCCTGCCTGCTCAAGTTCCCGCAATCGTCTGGGCACTCACCGCTTTCATCTTGGTCTATACCTTTGCGATCGCCATCTTCAAAGACATTCCCGACTTGGAAGGCGATCGCCGCTATCACATTCGCACCTTGACGATTCGGCTCGGTCAGCAGGCGGTTTTCAAGCTGGCACGATGGGTTTTGACGCTCTGCTACGTCGGCATGATTGCCGCTGCGCTGTTTTGGCCTGCGATCGCAACCGAGGCGAATGCGATCGGGCTGGTGGTCAGTCATGCAGTGGCGATCGGACTTTTGTGGTTCTACAGTTTGCGCGTCGATTTGGCGAACAAGCACGTCACCGGAACGCTTTCTTATGCCCAGTTTTATCAGCTCATCTGGCGGTTTTTCTTTTTGGAATATCTGCTGTTTCCGATCGCCTGTCTGCTGCGTTAGCTAAAATTTTTCATCCGTCGCAACACCGCCTGGAAATCAATTTCCGGCCTCAAAGCGAAAACCCATTCAAACGAGTCACACCCCTGGTACGACCTGCTTCTAAGTCAGTTG
Source organism: Microcoleus sp. FACHB-1515 (assembly GCF_014696105.1). Classification (GTDB taxonomy): domain Bacteria; phylum Cyanobacteriota; class Cyanobacteriia; order Elainellales; family Elainellaceae; genus JAAUTJ01. The sequence goes on along the minus strand of NZ_JACJPO010000021.1, from coordinate 5,833 downwards.
AAACTGACTAGCCCGAATTTCAATTCAGGGCGCTTCTTGCAACCCATGCAAGACCTCACATTAGTCCTTCCCAGGTCAGAGGTTGAATCTCGACGTTCTTCATTACACTGCTTAGGCGAAGCAAACTTAATAAAACTTCAGCAGTCGCTAATTTTGACAGGAGCTTTTGACAATGGCAATGCATGGATTAGGCGTCATCGATAAAACCGTTCAGCAAACAGAAATGTGGGTGAACGAAGTCGCCAAAGAAACGGGACTAGAAGATAAGCACAAAGCGTTTCAGGGCTTGCGCGTCGTGCTGCATGTGCTGCGCGATCGCATGAACTTAGGTGAAGCCGCCAACCTCGGCTCGCAACTGCCGATTTTGCTCTCCGGCTTCTACTACGAAAATTGGAAGCCCGAAAAGAACGGTACAATCACGCCGCGCACCAAAGAAGCATTTCTCGACCAGATTCGCGAGCAGATGCACCAGTTCTTCAAGAACGACGGTGGCGACATTGATGCCGAACAACTTGCCCGTGCCGTCTTCAAAGTGCTGGCAAATCACGTCACTGAGGGCGAAGCAAAGAACGTTGTTCACAACATGCCCAGCGATGTGAAGGAACTGTTCCCCCAAGAAATTCGGGCATAAAGGATTCAGTATCCTGCGATAAATCTCGTCGGGGCGTGGCACTGCCGTACCCCGACAGACAATTCCATCACCGTTAAAATCAATCTATTGAGTCTTCTGAAATCATGGATTTTAGCTCTGCAATTCCAACGTTTGTGATCACCTTGCGCGAAGGAGTTGAGGCGGCGCTGGTCGTTGGAATTGTTCTCGCCTATTTGCAAAAAGCCGATCGCTCCTATCTGAATCGATCGGTCTATGCAGGCATCGGGGCGGGACTGGCCGGAAGCGTTCTCGTCGGCGCACTGTTTACGGGGATGATTCGCTGGCTTGAAACGACGAATCAAGACTACGCACCGATTTTGAAGCAGCTTTTGGAAGGCGGTTTTGGGCTGGTGGCGATCGTCCTACTCAGTTGGATGCTCGTGTGGATGACTCGGCAGGCCAAGGCGCTCAAGGGCGAAGTGGAAGGAGCCGTTACAGCAGCAATTTCCAGTGAATCGGCGGCTTGGGGCGTGTTTAGCTTGGTGGCGATCGCCGTTCTGCGCGAAGGCTTCGAGACAGTTTTATTTATCGCCGCCCAGTTTCAAAGCGGATGGATGAGCGCGATCGGAGCCGTTGCCGGACTGATTGGCGCGACATTGATCGGATTTTTGCTGTTCAAACTCGGCGTAAAAATTAATCTGCGGCAGTTTTTCCAGGTGATGGGCGTACTGCTGCTGCTGATTGTTTCGGGGTTGGTGGTGTCGGCCTTGCGACATTTCGATCGCGCTGCTCTGCTGTTTTCACAGATGCATCCCGAATCAAATTTATGTGGAACTGGAGCTTCTTGCATTCTTGGCGGAAAGATTTGGGATTTGACTGACGTGCTGCCCGATCGCCAATTTCCCGGAATTTTGCTCAAGGCGTTTTTCGGCTACACGCAAACGCTGTATCTGTGGCAGGCGATCGCTTATGTGACATTTCTGCTGACAATCGGCAGCATCTACTTTCAAAGCATCACAGGCTGGAAGCTACCCACAGGCAAGCCGAGCGCGATCGATCCTTCTTAACTGAGCGAGTGGCCGCACTGAGTACAAAAGCGATCGCTTGCCTCGACAGGCTGACCACACTGAGAACAAAATTTCGTCGTGCGATCGGGCTTGCCCATGCTCATTTCCATGTCGCCCATCTTCATCTGCATCGGTTTCATCTCCATGTCGCCCATTTCCATCGGCTGCATGGGCTGCATAACGGACGGCGCTTCAGTTGGTTCCAGCGTGACGCGATCGGCCTCCATAACAGTGGGAGCGGAAGTCATGGCCTGCATCTGTTGACCTTGAAGCTGAAGCCAAATGTCTTGCTGTTGAGCGAAAATTTGGAGAACGACGCCGCTGGAAGTGCAGTAGAGCGCGGGAGGCGATCGCCATTCACCCGTTGCCAAACTGCTGCTTTGGCTTTGCTGCTGTCCGGGTGCAGTTGTAGTGATGGTTAGCTGGGTTTGGCCGTTGCGCTGCGTAATGAAAAGCTGCTGTCCGGTCGCAACGATCGCTGAATAACCAGTAGAAATCGGCATTTGCACCTCCTAAACTCCAGTCACAAGTGAATCGACTGCTACTAAATTTGCTTCTTGGCTAGCCGTCTGATAGCCACAGACGCCGTTTGCGTCCCACTGTAGTTCGGCCATGAGCAGAACGCTAAAGCTGATCACAAATCCGGTCGTAATCTGCTGCCAAGGTGCAACCAGCGGCAAAAGCCAAATAGCGATTAGGTGCAGCACTCCGAGCAAGAGAAACATGCGCGATCGCATTCCAATTCCCGTCACTGCATAGCCAATTCCACTTAAACCCAGCCACAGCGGACAGACGTTTAGCAAAACTTGTCCCCAATGTTGCAGCAATGCTAAATCTGTAATTGAAATTCCAATTAACATTAAGGCAATCCAGCTATAGAGTACCCAGTTGAGCCGTTCAACTTTGGCAAAATACCAAGTTAAGCCAATCATACCGCCGACACCCAGTAGCGTCATGAGTGAGGCAAAAATTGCTTGAATTGTCCAGCTTAGCGGCAAAAATTGGGCGATCGCAAAAATTCCAGCCGTTAGCAATCCCCACAAAATGCAGGCTTGATCGTGGCGCGTGTAGAAAGAAGACCAAAGGACGCGATTGCCAATCTTCCAGTGAATGCGCCACAATCCGGGCGTTTGAACGATCGCATCGGCAGACGGTTTGCGGCTGAACAGTGGAACTTCTGTATTGAAAAAGCTCATTTCTTGTTTTAAATAAAGTTCAAAAAGGAAAAGTAATTTTTGAATTTTATGATTGCAAATTAATTCGCCTGGTTAATCTATCAACAGAGCAAAACAGCTCTTTTTCTCGTCTGCCAACGGGCGTAAAACGTTGAAAAAAGCGATCGAGCTTTACCAAAATCAACAAAACTTGCTCGATCGATTTGCAGAAGCTAGCGATTCTCGCCTACCAATTCTGTAGCTTGCTTTTCAATCAAGTGCCGCAAACGATTTGGCGATCGTGCTGTGAAACATTAACAAGATTTAATCAAAAAGCACTTTGAAACCGAATTATTGTGTAGCTAAAACTACAGTAAATAGTCTTATCCAACCTTGATTGAATCATTAGCTTCAAAAAATGCAGTGATTCAGTGAATTTGTGGCAGTCTAGTTAGCGTTGGGTGAGGCGATCGCTTGTGTTTGCAGCTTACGATCCCGAAGATTTTTACGACGAACTGTTTGAAGCGACCGGACAGCCGCGTCCCGAAGCTGCTGCACTGATCGATCGAATCAATGCGCTGCCTGTCGAAGATGTGGTGCGCCGCCAGCAAGCCGCCCAAGCTGCTTTGTTCAAGCTGGGCGTAACGTTCAATGTCTACAGCGACAATCAGGGAACCGAGCGAATCTTGCCGTTTGACTTGATCCCGCGCATTATTTCTGGTCGCGAATGGGAGTGGCTAGAGCGCGGACTGAAGCAGCGAATTCACGCGCTGAATTTATTTTTGAGCGACATCTACGGTGAGCAAAAAATCCTTAAAGACAACGTGATTCCCGCTGAACTGATCTTTTCAGCTAGCGGTTTTCACAAGCCCTGTATGGGGTTGCAGCCGCCCAAAGGCGTATGGTGTCACATTACCGGAACGGATTTGGTGCGCGATCGCTCCGGCCAGTGGTATGTGCTGGAAGACAATTTGCGCTGTCCTTCTGGCGTGTCGTATGTGCTGGAAAATCGGCGCGTGATGAAAAATACGCTGCCGCTCGTGTTCGATCGCATGGCAATTCGTCCGGTTGATGATTATGCTGGACAACTGCTTGAAGCGCTGCTCAATCTCGCGCCCAGCGGTCTACCCGATCCCACCGTTGTCGTGCTGACGCCAGGAATTTACAATTCTGCCTATTTTGAGCATTCATTTCTGGCGCAGCAGATGGGCGTGGAACTGGTGGAAGGACGCGATCTCATTGTTTCAGATGGCTACTTGCAGATGCGGACGACGAAAGGCTTGAAGCGCGTAGATGTCGTGTATCGCCGTATTGATGACGACTTTATTGATCCTCAAGTATTTCGATCGAATTCACTGCTGGGCGTTCCCGGCCTGACAGAGGTATATCGATCGGGACGAGTGGCGATCGCCAATGCCCTCGGAACCGGAGTCGCGGACGATAAAGTAATCTACGCCTATGTGCCGCAGATCATTCGCTACTATCTGGATGAAGAGGCGATTTTGCCCAACGTGCCGACCTATCTTTGCTGGGAAAAAGACCAGCAGGATCACGTCTTGAAAAATCTTGATTCGCTGGTTGTCAAGTCGGCCAACGAATCCGGCGGCTACGGAATGCTGATCGGAACCCAATCGACCGAGGCCGATCGCGAAGCGTTTGCTGACCGAATTCAGGCGAGTCCCCGCAACTACATCGCCCAGCCGACACTATGTTTGTCGCGAGTGCCAACTTTGATTGGCGATCGGTTTGAAGGGCGACACGTCGATTTGCGTCCGTACATTCTCTATGGCGAAGAAATTTACGTGAATCCAGGCGGTTTGACTCGCGTGGCGCTAAAGAAAGGCTCGCTCGTCGTCAATTCTTCACAGGGCGGCGGCAGCAAGGACACTTGGGTCGTGGCGTAACTCGCGATCGCGCTCCCGATCGGGGAACACTGAAAAAGTTCATCTACTTTCTCCAGCTTCCCTCCATGAATACTCCTGTGTTGCAAAGCGCGATTGATGTTCGTCAAGCATCGCCCGACGTGCTGCGCTGGGTTGAGAATCAGCTTGCGATCGGCGGCTATCTTGCGGCTGACCAAAATAATGGCTTGATTGGACACAGCACTCTGGAAGCGCTGGCTGAATTCAAGGCAGATGCGCATCTTGAGTTTCCGTTTGGGCTGGGCGCATCCACGATCGATGCTTTGGCGCGGCTCGAAGCTCCCCACCCAGTTAGCGAACAAAATTCGCAACTCAACCTCAAACCTGATCCCAATGCAGGCAGCAAGACGGGACGACCAATCAGCCTGCCGATCGTTGGGACAAAGTTCCTGAACGAGTGGATTTTGCCAAATTCGTTTTTGTCGTTCGCAGAATTCACGCACGGTGGAACACGCCTTCCCGTAACCGAGGCTCAGGTGCGGAATATGCTGCAAATTGCCGAGTATTTCGGCTGGATTCGGCGCAAGTTTGGCAGTGCGATCGGCGTAACGAGTGCTTTTCGTCCGGCAGCGGTCAATCGAGCCGTCGGCGGTGCGCCCAATAGCTGGCACATCCGGGCGGGTGCGCTGGACATCTACCCAATCAACGGCAACATGGCTGCGCTAACCGAGGTGATTAAGGCGAGCGAGGCAGGCGGCATTGGCATCGCCACCTCATTTCGGCACATTGACCTAGGCAATCGCCGCTTTTGGCGATATGGCCGCTAAAGTTGGGATCAGCAAAGCCTGTAACTGAAAAGCCCGCTGTCCTGTTGAGACAGCGAAGCTTTCGTAATTTAAATTCATACCCCCAGGGGAATTCGAATCCCCGTCGCCTCCGTGAAAGGGAGGTGTCCTAGGCCTCTAGACGATGGGGGCCTGTCCGGTTCACTTTTATTAAGTTAACCGATCGATTTGAGTTTTGTCAACTCTACAGTCGGAAAATCTAGGGCAAACGCATCTTATTGAGCTAGAACCTTCGCTAAGTAATCATTGTTCCAGCCAGCCTTCTTGCGCTTGGCCTTGACTCCACCTTTAGCCGTCTGCTCATGACTCAACA